>NZ_JBQCWT010000003.1:0-364400 GCF_051957115.1 Neisseria sp. P0019.S003
GCATCATCGTCTTTGATATAGCCGGAATCGGTAAAGGTCAGGTCTACTATCCAATTGGTGTCACTGTCCTCGTTTTCCGACTCGGGGAGAATCAGGCCGTAGCGGTTGGGATCTGTGGCGTTGCCTGTTTCCCTCATCATGGCGTTGGCGCGATTTTTTTTCACAAAGACCATTTTTGCAGGCAGTTTCAGTTTGGCCTGATTGCCCAAATCAACGGTTGCCGGGCCTTGAACGATTTGGTCGTCAACGTAGTTCGCGATAGAATCTGAGGCTTGTTGCGCTTCTTGCCCGGATGCCTCGACGGCAGAAGCGGTATCAGCTTTGGCTGCAGAAGCCGGCAGGGTTTGGATAGATAGTAGGGCTGCCAAAACGGCATAGGCGAGATGGTTGCTTTTCATCATAGGGTTCTCATGGAAGAAGAATTAAAAAAGATGCAGACAGCCGCAACACCATATGCTCCGGCATGACTAAAGGGTAAATTTTACAATAAATAAATCATATTTACATATTTAAATATGACTGTAATTTAAAAATACAGGAAAGCTTTTTGACGAGAGGTAGAGCAATCGTTGTGAAATTCAAAAAGGCCGTCTGAAAATTTTTCAGACGGCCTTTTATAATAAAACCAGAAAATAATGGAATAAGGCGGAGAATATGAGAAAATAATAGCCGCCTGCCTGCCACAACAGTTGATTGAATTAACTTTTATCGGCAGCCTGAATGTCCGGATTGGATAAAATAAACCATCAAGAACAAAGACCAACAAGCATATTTTGTAAACTTGGCGGCTGAAAAATCGGCTCTGCGCTTTACTTTACAAATCAAACAACTTTAAAGGAAAACCCATGAAAAAAACCTTACTTACCCTGATGATGCTATCTGCCGCCGCCGCGTATGCCGGTGAGGCGGAAGACCGTTTGCTGTCCGTCCAATCGGTTTACCGTGCCGCTTTGCATGAGCAAAACAGCAACGACAGCAAAATCATTTCCCTGCAAAGTGATTTGGAAAGCGCGCAGCGCCGTTTGCAGGCAGCGCAATCCGATATTGACCGTTTGAAAGGAGAAATTCAGACGGCCTTGGCTCAGAAAGAGCAGCAAAATGCCAAGCTGCAACAAGCCGGCCAGATGTTGGACGCGGCTTGGAATGCCGTTTACGGCGCAGGCGGCAGCAAGGCGAAGCAATAATTTAGACATTGTATTATTTGCGTTTTACGCTTCTTTCATCATATTTATAAGGAAACCTCATGTCCCTACCTCCCTGCCCGAAATGCCACTCCGAATACACTTACGAAGACGGCGCTCAATACGTTTGCCCTGAGTGCGCCCATGAGTGGAACGAGGCCGATGCTGCGGCTGCCGGCGATGATGCCTTGGAAGTCAAAGATGCCAACGGCGCGGTATTGCAAGATGGCGATACGGTTGTCTTGATTAAAGATCTGAAAGTCAAAGGCAGCTCTATGGTCATCAAGCAAGGCACCAAAGTCAAAGGCATCCGCCTGCAAGAGGGCGACCACAATATCGGTTGCAAAATCGATGGCAGCGCGATGAACTTGAAATCTGAGTTCGTCAAAAAAGCCTAAAGATTTTATTTTTGAAAGGCCGTCTGAAATCCGAAGATTAGGATTCAGACGGCCTTTATACATTTCATTCAAAATAAAATAAATATTTATTTAAAATTAAATAAATTAAATAGATTTGAATTTCAGGCCGTCTGAAAAAGCGGTGGCAAAATGTTCCGCACATACGCGAGTGTAAAACCGTTAAAATAACGCTTTCCCCTATTCTACGGAACCATTATGCCTCAGCCGACCGCCAAACAGATTTTGCACGAAGTATTCGGTTATCCCGAATTTCGTGGCAAGCAGGAGGCTATCGTTAATGCTTTGGCTGGCGGCGAGAGTTTGATGGTGCTGATGCCGACAGGCGGGGGTAAGTCTTTGTGTTACCAGATTCCGGCGCTGATGCGCGAAGGCGTGGCGGTTGTCGTATCGCCGCTGATTGCGCTGATGAACGACCAAGTAGCCAGCCTGCATGTGGCCGGGATTGAAGCGGCGGCAGTCAACAGCAGCACATCGGCAGATGAGGCGCGCGAGATTGCCGACAAGCTTGCCCAAGGCCGTCTGAAACTGCTTTATGTCGCGCCGGAACGCTTGGTTACCGACCGCTTTTTACGTTTTCTCGACCAACAAACCGTCAGCCTGTTTGCCATTGATGAGGCGCATTGCGTCAGCCAATGGGGACACGATTTCCGCCCTGAGTATCAACAGCTCGGCATGCTTGCCGAACGCTATCCGAACGTCCCGCGCATCGCCCTGACCGCTACCGCCGATGCGGCCACGCGCGCCGACATCAAGCATTATCTGTACTTGGATAATGCGCCCGAATTTATTTCCAGCTTTGACCGCCCGAATATTTATTATCAGGTTATCGAAAAAAATAATGGCAAAAAACAATTGCTGGATTTCATCCGCAAGCAGATGCATGGGCAAAGCGGCATTGTGTATTGTTTGAGCCGTAAAAAAGTCGAGGATGTGGCGCAGTTTTTGTGTGAAAACGGCTTGGAGGCGATTCCGTATCATGCCGGTTTGAGCATGGACGTGCGCGAGGAAAACCAACGCCGCTTTACGCATGAAGACAATATTATCGTGGTGGCGACGGTGGCGTTTGGCATGGGCATAGACAAACCCGACGTGCGCTTTGTCGCCCATCTCGATATGCCCCAAAGTGTCGAACATTTCTATCAGGAATCGGGGCGCGCCGGCCGGGACGGGCTGCCTGCCGTGAGCTGGCTGTGTTACGGCTTGAACGATTGGGTGTTGCTGCGCGAACGGATTGCCGAAGGCAACAGCGACGAGGTGCAAAAGCAAATCGAAATGCAAAAACTTGATGCCATGCTTTCCGTCTGCGAAACTGCCGCCTGCCGCCGCGTACTGCTGCTCAAACATTTCGGCGAAGAATCCGAACCCTGCGGCCATTGCGACAACTGCCTGCATCCACCCGTACGGTTTGACGGTACGGTGTTGGTGCAAAAATTACTCAGCTGCGTGTACCGCGCCGGACAACGTTTTGCCGCCGGTTACATCACCAACCTTTTGCGCGGTAAAAGCGACGATTGGATACAGCGCAACGGCCATGACAAGTTATCCACATTCGGCATCGGCAACGGGCAAACCGACAAGGAATGGCGCAGTGTCATCCGCCAGTGCATCAGCTTGGGCTATCTCACCGTCAACGTCGAGCAGCATCAAGCCCTGCAGCTGACCGAAGCGGCCAAACAAGTCCTCAAGGGTGAAACCGAAGTCATGCTGCGCCCCCTGCGCCGCGAAAAAACGGCCACCCAAAAGCCAAAAGACGATTGGTTGCGTACCGAGCGCGAAGAGCGTTTGTGGCAGGCATTGCGCCAATGGCGGCAACAACGCGCCCGGGCAGAGGAAGTGCCGGCCTATGTGGTTTGCGGCGACAAAACCCTGCGCGATATTGTCGAAAAAATGCCCCGAAGTTTGGAAGATTTACACCAAATCTACGGCTTGGGCGAGGCGAAAATCAATAAATTTGGTTTGGAGATACTCGACGTTTGCGAAACAGCTGAAGCCGGTACGGTTTCCACAGACAGCGCACAAGTTATCCACAGCTTGGGCGAGCGCGAACAGGCCTTAAAACGGGCTTTGGAAACTTGGCGCGAGCAGCAGGCAAGTGCCGATCAAGTAACGCTGGGTACGGTATTCTCCAACGAAAGCATGGACGACTTACTGACCAATACGCCTGCCGAACCCATCGACCTTTTAGGCGTGTATAAACTCGGCGAAAAACGTATCGAGCAATACGGCGAGGGCATTTTAAACATCTGCCGCCCGTTTTCAGACGGCCTGAGCGAAGAGGACAAACGCAAACGCTGCTTAATGCGCCGTCTGCTTCAGTGGAACATCGATACTGCCCGCCATGAAGGCCTCGAAGCTTATCAGATATGCAGCAAAGTTACCCTGCGCGCGATTGCCGCCCGACGGCCGCAAGATTTGGCGGAGTTGGCGGAAATCCACGGCATGAATGAGGAGAAAACCGACAAATACGGCGCGGAAATTGTCGAATTGTGCAAACAAGCGGATTGATTGACCGCGTTCATCATTAAAGGCCGTCTGAAACCCAATCAAGCATGGCGTTTCAGACGGCCTTTTTGAATTTTTAATCTTTATAAAACAATGAATAAGAAAATAACTTTATTTATTTCGTCAGTTTTTTAAAGCTGCCGCGTCTAAACAGGCATGAAAGATGGAATGGTGCCGATGGATTTTTCGTCCCATCCCATTCGACACACATCGATTAGGAAAATAAATGAACACCTCATCCAACCTCTCTTGGCAGGCTGCTTTCGGTTTGTTGACGCTCAGGCTTTTTGCCGCGTATGAATTTCTTGAATCCGGCTTGGAAAAATGGAACGGGGAAAACTGGTTTGCAGATATCAACAGCCAATTTCCCTTTCCGTTCAATTTGTTGTCGGATACGGTCAACTGGAATTTGGCCATGTGGGCGGAACTGGTTTTGCCTGCGCTGCTCATCGTCGGCTTGGCAACGCGGCTGTCCGCGCTGGGATTGATGGTTGTAACGGCTGTCGCATGGTCTGCGGTACATACCGGCTTAGGGTACAATGTGTGCGACAACGGTTATAAAATGGCACTGATTTATTTGGTGGTTTTATTTCCTGTCCTATTGCAGGGCGCAGGCGGTCTGTCTTTGGATGCCCTGCTGAAGAAACGCTGTTGCCGTATCAAGCATTTTCTTTAATGATTCACGGTCGCGGGCCGACTTTAAATGCCCGATATTATCCCTTGATTTATTTAAACCCATATTTTAAAAAGGAAGTTAAAATGAAAAAAAATGTAGCTGCTGCTTTGGCCGGTGCGCTGTCCCTGTCTCTGGCTGCCGGCGTTGTTGCCGCTGATAAACCGTTAAGCAGCAAAGCAGGTGTTCAGAAATCTGCTCAAGGCTCTTGCGGTGCAGTTAAAGCCGGTGAAGGTTCATGCGGTGCAAGCGCTGTTTCTAAAGCAAGCGAAGGCAAATGTGGCGAAGGCAAATGCGGTTCAACCGTGGAAAAAACTCACGCTAAAAAAGGCAAAGCATCTAAAGCCAAAGCTGCCAAAGTAGTAGAAGGCAAATGCGGCGAAGGTAAATGCGGTTCTAAATAATCCTGCAACATACCTTTAACAAAGTCGCATTTTACAAACGAAAATGCGACTTTGTCGTTCATACGGCACCATAACAGGACATCACCATGATTCAACACGCAGGCTTGGGCTACCGCCGCGACTTGGCGGAAGACTTCCTCTCGCTTTCAGACGACAGCCCGATACGCTTTATCGAAGCCGCCCCCGAAAACTGGCTGAAAATGGGCGGTAGGGCGCGCAAACAGTTTGACCGCGTGGCAGAGCGGCTGCCGCTGGCGTTACACGGATTATCCATGTCGCTGGGCGGACAAGCACCGCTGGATACCGATTTGATAGACGGAATCAAAGAAATGATGCGCCGTTACGATTGCACGTTTTTCTCCGACCATTTGAGCTACTGCCACGACGGCGGTCATCTTTACGATTTGTTGCCGCTGCCTTTCACTGAAGAAATGGTGCAACATACTGCGCGCCGTATCCGCGAAGTGCAAGACCGGTTGGGCTGCCGTATTGCCGTAGAAAACACGTCCTACTACCTGCATTCCCCGCTTGCCGAGATGAACGAGGTCGAGTTCCTCAACGCGGTTGCCCGTGAAGCTGACTGCGGTATTCATTTGGACGTGAACAATATTTACGTCAACGCCGTCAACCACGGACTGTTGTCGCCTGAAGCCTTTTTAGAAAATGTGGATGCAGAGCGCGTGTGCTATATCCATATTGCCGGACATGATGTGGAAACGCCCGAGCTTTTGATTGATACGCATGGCGCGGCGGTTTTGCCGACCGTTTGGGATTTACTCGAACTCGCCTATGCCAAACTGCCGACGATTCCGCCCACCCTGTTGGAACGCGATTTCAATTTTCCGCCTTTTGCCGAACTCGAAGCCGAAGTCGCCAAAATCGCCGACTATCAAATGCGTGCCGGAAAGGAATACCGCCGTGCAGCCTGAAACCTCCGTCCAATACCAACACCGCTTTGCCCAAGCCATACGCGAAGGCAAAGCCGCAGACGGATTGCCGCAAGAGCGCCTGAACGTCTATATCCGCCTGATACGCAACAATATTCACAGCTTTATCGACCGCTGCTATACCGAAACGCTGCAATACTTTGACAGCGAAGAATGGGGCCGTCTGAAAGAAGGTTTCGTCCGCGACGCGCGCGCCCAAACCCCCTATTTTCAAGAAATCCCCGGCGAGTTTCTCCGATATTGCCAAAGCCTGCCGCTTTCAGACGACCTCTTGGCATTGATGGACTTTGAACACACCCAGCTGCTCGCCGAAACCGCTCAAACCGACAGCGAAGCCTCGCCTGCCGATTCAGACGATTTGGCTTACACCCTTTCTCCCGCCGCCTTTGTGCGCCGTTATCAGTATGACGTGACCGATGAATTGCAGGAGGCGGAAACTGCCGTTTTGGTGTGGCGCGATAAGGAAGACGACGTGATGTATCAAACGCTTGATGGATTCGGCGCATTATTGCTGGAAACGCTGGCAGAAACGCCCGCTTCCCTAAACGACCTGCAAACCATGCTGGCAGAGTTTATGCCGTCTGAAAACGCTTGGCAGGACGCCTTAAGGCAGAAATGGACGGAATGGCTGGAACAGGGCATTTTGGTTGTGGCATAAACCAAGACCGTCTGAAACGGACGCAGTCGGTTTCGGCGAAACAAAAATACTACTGAAATCGTTTATAGATTCAATCGCATGCTCTTGCCGTATCAGCGTAAAATCAAAAGTATATTGATCATTCCTTTCATACTGATACATTATGGCCCTACCCGAACTGACCGATGCCGAGCTTGCCGAATCCCGTAAACTGCTGCTGCGCTTTGCCCATATCCAGCTGCCCGACCGCCCCGATTTGGCGGAGGACCTCGTACAGGAAACCATGCTTTCCGCCTACCGTGCGGCCGAGGGTTTCAAAGGCGGCGCCCAAGTGAGCAGCTGGTTGTTTGCAATCTTAAAAAACAAAATTACCGACTGCCTGCGCCAAATCGGGCGGCAACGCCAAGTTTTCGTCACGCGCGACGAGGAAGCCTTGGATGAAGCCTTTGAAGGACATTTTGCCGCCGACGGGCATTGGACGGACGAAGGACAGCCTCAGGGTTGGGACTCGCCCGAAGCCAGTTTGAACAATAAAGAGTTCTACCAAGTTTTACAGACCTGCCTCTACCATCTGCCGGAAAACACCGCCCGCGTGTTTACCATGAAAGAAATTCTCGGTTTTTCAAGCGATGAAATCCGCGAACAATGCGGCATCAGCCATGCCAACTACCACACCATCATGCACCGCGCGCGCGAAACCTTGCGCCAGTGCCTGCAAATCAAATGGTTCTCCCATGCCTGACAGGAAAATGCCATGAAAAAATGCCGCAAAATAACCGATCTGATTTCCAAACAGCAAGACCAAGTGCGTCTCAGTCTTTTTAACCGCATTGCCCTTGCCGTGCACCTGTCGCTCTGCCCCCGTTGCCGCGAATATAAGAAACAGCTCGAATTAATCAGCAACGCCATGCACAAGATGTTTCGATGATTCAAAAAAGGCCGTCTGAAACCTGCCCCTGTCAGTTTCAGACGGCCTTTTTGTATCTGCTTTATTTATTGCTAACTTGGAATAAGTCATGGTTTGCCACTCACTTTTTTAGCTGCATTTATTTTCAAACTTGCGCCGTTGGCCTTTGTTTTTTGAGGCATGGCTGCGGATTTTGATACGGTAGAACAAGATAAAGGCCGTCTGAAAGATGAATTTCAGACGGCCTTTTTCACAGCTTTTAGTGTTGTTCTTCCGGCTCGGGTTCGTCTTTGCCGAACCAGTTGTCAAAGCGGATGGTGTATTTCAACTCGCCGCCGGAGGAGCGCGTGCCGATGCGGGCAACGGCTTGGATGGCGCGGGTCAGTTGGTACACGAGTTTGACGGATTGTTCGGCGCTGGAGATGCCGTATTCGTAACCTGCGTAGAGGTTGTTGGTAAGCTGTTTGCCGACGGTCAGAACTTGTTCGGCAGGGTTGAGCTCGCCGGTTTGGGCGTTGCGGCTGCGTTTGCTGGTGAAGCCCAAATCATCGACAAGGCCGATGCGGTCGTTGACTTGGCCGGCAAGCAATGCGCTGGCGGCCGCGGAGAGCGTGGCGTTGTCGCCGTCGCTGCCGCTGCTGGCACGGTTGAGGATGAGCCAGGAGAGTTTGTCTTTTTCACTCATGGCTTCTTTGGCAACCAAGGTCACGCGCGGATTGTTGAGGCTGCCGAGGACTTCGACGCCAGCGCCGACCGGGGAGAGGCGGCGTTCGGCACGGATGTTGAGGTTTGGATTGGTCAGCGGGCCGACAAAGGAAACCGATCCTTTGGTGATGTCGAGGTCTTGGCCGTAGGCTTTGTAGCGGCCTTTGACAACGCGCACGGTACCAACGCCTTGGACGGCTTCGCCCGGACGGGACGTGATGGCCAGTTTGCCGCCGATGGTAACGTCTGCGCCGTAGCCGACAAAACGGACATTGTCGTTGATATTCAAGACAAGGTTCATATTAATCGGCGTGGTGGCCGTTGCTTCTTTTGGGGTTTCGCCCAGTACGACCACGTCGTCGTCGAGGGTCGGCATGGAGGATTTTTGCGAACCAAACCTGCCGTAGTCGGTGTTGAGCGTGCCGTTGAGCGATACGCCTTTTTCCGGATTGTAGAGGACTTTGGCCGCGCCGGAGAGCTGCAGTTGGCGGTTTGGACGCGAGAGGGTGCGGTATTTGTCGAAGACGATGTCCACGTCGACATCGGGGTTGGCGTTGGCAAGGTTGACCGCGCCTTTGAGCTCAATCGTGCCGCCACGGTGGAATTTGAGGCTGTCGATGACCCATTTTTGACCTTGCAGGCGCGAACGCAATACGCCGTTGTCGAGAATCAGGCCTTGGGTTTGATGGCGGTAGTAGAGGTTGTCGCCGTTAATCAGGCCGCTCAGTTGTGGATCGTTCAGACGGCCTGCCAAGTTGACGGCAGCGTTCAAACGGCCTTTGAGGGTTTGGCCGACGGGCAGGAAGTTGCGGAAGACTTCGAGGTTGGCAACGTTCAGGTTAAGCTTGCCGCTCAGAGGGGCGGTATCGAAGCTGGTGCCCTGACCGATGTTGACAATGCCGTCTGCTCGGCCGTAATTGGTTTGGAGGTCGAGGTTGCTGTTGACTGTGGGCGAACCGAGTCGGCCGCCGATGGTGGCGGTCGCGTTCAGACGGCCTGCAATGCCTTGGGCTGTCGCCGGCATAAAGGATTTGAGCGAGCCCAAATCGGGAACGTTGATATTGACCTTGCCGTTGACGGGGGCGTTGTTGATGTTGTTGCCGAACTGTTGGGCGATGCCGAGCGTGCCGTTAACTTTGCCGAAGCGGGTGTTGCCTTCCAGCGTGCTGTCGATGCGACCGTTTTGGAAACGGGTGCGCAGGGCGAGCGCGGAAAGTCCCAAAGGCTGTTTGTTTTTCGGATCTTTGCTCGGCAGGATGATGTCGCCGCTTTGTCGGCTGATGTTGAGGAAGCCGCGCGCGTTTTGACTGTACGCCAAATCCCAGTCGCCGCCCAAGACGAGGTTGTGTTCGATGGGCGGGGTGTAGAAGTTGTGCAACTCGGTAATGTGCAGATTTTGCGCGCTGCCTTTACTGGTAATGCCGGCTTTTTTGTCCCAAACGAAATTTTGCAGGTTGAGGCTGCCGCCCATGGCCGCCCAGCGTGCGCTGCTGAGGGAAACGCGTTCGCTGCCGGCTTCGAGGTTGAGGCGGTTTTGCAGTTTGAGGTTGAACGCGCCGTTGATGTCGAGCGTGTCGACCGTGCCTTTCCATTGGGTTTGGTCTTTGTTGAGGCCGCCGGCGGCGTCGAGGTCGAGCTTATAGCGTTTGTTGTCCACCGCCATGCTGCTGTTGCCGCGGATGTGGTGGTGCGAGCCTGTGCCGCTGATGAGCAGGTTGACGTTGTCAATCATGGCCGCGCCGCCGGAGACGGCGATGTGTTCGCCTTTAATATCGGCACTCAACGGACGGTTGGTATCGGGCGAACCTTTAAGCTTGAAGTCGAGGGTGCGGATGTTGACGGTATCGGCGACTTTGAAGTTGCGTGCTTCGCCGTTCAAATCGGCTTCAAGGGTTTTGAGGCCGTCTGAAAAGCTGCCGGAGATGTAGCCGCGCGCGTTGAGCAGGCCGCCCAAGCCGAAGCCGAAACGCGACAAATCGGGGGCGGTAATGTTGAGGTTGAGGCGGTCGCCTTTTTTGCCGAAGCTGCCGTTGGTTTTGACGATGTTGCTGCCGAGGGTCAGGTCGGTCAGGGCGCGCGAGAGGTGTTTGTTTTCATAGGCGACGTCGGCTTTGCCGCTGAGCGGAACGCCGTTGAGCGTACTCGGTGCGAACTGCATTTTGCCGGCGAATTTCTCTTGCGCCAGTATGCCGGTCAAGTTGATGTTGCCGTTGACGCTGCCTTGCGGAAGCTGCGGATCGATGCGCGCAGGGTTGAAGGCTTTGCTGACGATGTCCAGTTGCAGTTTGCGGTCTTTGAAAAGTTCGAGCGAGCCTTTGGCGTTGAGTTCGCCGCCGTTTTGCGGAACCAGGCGGACTTTGTCGAGCTTAAGCGTGCGCTGACCGAGCTGTTTGTCGGTTTGGAAAAACAGCATGCCGTCTGTACGCGCAAATCCGCTGTCGAGATTCCAGTTGATGACGGGGGAGGAGGTTTCGCCTTTGACGTCGATACTGCCGTTCAGACGGCCTTCAATGTTTTGACGCACAAAGTCGTCTGCGCCGGTATTGTTGATGCCCAGTGCGAGTTTGAGCTGGTCTTGGGCGGTATCGATTGAGCCGGATACATCGATGCTGCCGTCTTTGAGCAGGTCGACGCCGATGTCTTCAATCATGACCGTGCCTTTGTCGTCGACGATGAATTCACCGAGGATGCGTTTGACGGGGATATGGTTTTCATCGGCAAAACCGGCTTGGTCGTTTTCCAAGTCTATCGAGCCTTCCAGCGCAACGCCGTCTGTAAAGGACGGAATAGTGGTGGCATCGAAATTCAGACGTGCTTTGGGCAGGGTGGGCAGGAAGGCCTGCGGATTGATGTTGGAACCTTTAACCAGGATTTCGCCGACGGTTTCGTTGAGGCTGTCGGCGAATGGGTGGATGGTGGATTTGGCAGACAAATGAACGTTGTCGCCGTCGAGCAGCAGGTCGGTGGATACGTCTTGCAGGCTGCCCCACAGGCGCACCGTACCGTGTATGGTTTCGCCCTCAAGCTGGCCTTTGGTGTAGATGGCGGTATTGAGGACGTAGGGTTTGTTCAAACCGAGCACCACCGCACCTGTCGAGCTGCTCCATGGCGTATCGGCGGTTTTGATGTGGAGGCGGTGTTCTTTTTTGTCGTAATGGTAGGCCGCGTGCAGATGGTCAAGATAGACGGTCTGCTTCTCAAAACGCTTGCCCACGCTGATTTTGCCAGTTTCCAAACGGTCGAGATAGGCGGTAACGGGCAGGTCTATGCTGTCGGGCAGACCTTTTGAAGGCTCTTCTTCTTTGGGCGGCGTGCGTTTGGTCACGATGGCGATGTCGCCGGCCACGACTTCGGTAATGTGCAAGGACGGACGGAACAGCTCGGACGGTTTCCAATCAAAACGGAAGCTGCTGATTTTGATGTCCGCACCTTCTGTTTCAATCAACCATTTGTCGCCTTCAAAACCTTCAATCAGCGTGCCTTTCAGCGTATCCGAGGAGATTTTGACACCGAACCATGACGGGATTTTGTACAAACCGAAACGCAAACCCGATTCCGTACCGACCAGCCAGCCGATTGCGCCGGCGGAAACGGTCAATACGCCCAAGGCGGACAGGACAAAGCCGCGCAACAGGCGTTTTTTGCGCTTTGGCGGGGCGGGCTGTTGTTCAGACGGCGTGGAAGTGTTTGCAGTATCGGTCATGATATTTTTCTGTTTGTCTGTTGTTCAGACGGCCGGGAATGGCTGAGGCCGTCTGAAAGAATGGATGGTGAGTATATTTTTTTAAAACCTTGTGCCTAAGCTGATGTGCCAGCGGATTTTTTTGTCGTGGTGGCCGTAGGCAATGTCGAAGGAGAACGGCGCAACCGGGCTGAACCAGCGCACGCCCAAGCCGGTACCGTGTTTTAAGGTCATGTGTTTGAAGTTGCTTGCCGCATCGCCGACATCGTGGAAGATGGCGCCGGAGAAGCTTTTGGTAACCGGGAATTGATATTCGAGGCTGCCGACCACCAAGGCGCGTTGCGGCAGGACGGAGCCGTTGGGGCCGGCCAAGCCGATGCTGTCGAGTTCGTAACCGCGTACGGAAGTTGCGCCGCCGGTGCGGAACATCAGGCTGGACGGTACTTCTTCGCCTTCGCGGGCATAAACGTAGCCTGCCTGTCCGCGTACGATGAACGTACCGATTTTTTTGTTTTCAGGCGTGAAGAAATAGCCTGCCCGTGCCGTGGCGCGTGCTATTTGAGTGGAGGAGAGGAGTTTGCCCAAAGTTGTACCGATTTTGCCGTCGAGGTAATAGCCGTTTTGAGGGTGCAGCTCGGTTTCGATGCTTTGCCGTTTCCATGAGGCGGTCAGCATGGTGGCATGGCTTCGGCCTAAATCGTAGCTGGTGTCGGGGACCTTGCGGTCTTCGGTAATAAATTCGAGGCCGAAGCGGGCATCGATATTGTTGCGGTCGCGGACATACCAAATGCCGCTGGACAGGGCGCGTTTTTCAAGGTTTTGCGTGGTCGAGCGGTTGTAGGAAACGTTGCTTGTCCAGTAGTTGCCGCGGTTGTTGCGCGGTTGGCTGATACCGGCGGCCAGCGTGGTTTCGTATTTGTCCATGTCCCAAACGATGGAACCGATATAACCTTTGTTAAAGAGGTTGTAATAGTCGTAGGCGATGCGGCCGCCGATTCCGTATTCGGAGTCGTAGCGGATACCGGTTTCCAGTTTGTGGCGTTTGACTTCGGTCACGTTGATTTTGACGGGAACGCGGTCGCCTTGCAGTTGATCGAAATCGGCCTGTACGGACGCGCCGGAATAGTGGCCGTTTTGTTCGAGCGCCTGTTGCAGGTCGAGGATTTTGTCTAAGTCGTAAGGCGAACCGGGTTGGAAGCGCGCCATGCCGGAAACCACGCTCTCAGGGTAGCGGCGTGCGCCGGTGATTTGGAAGTCGCCGAAGTAAATGGGGCGGTTGCTCTCCACGATGACGTTCAAGTCGGCTTTTTGGGTATTGGGATTGATGGTGGCTTGGGTGGTGGTGAGTTTTGCCAATGGATATTTTTTGCGTGTTACCGCGCTGAGTACGGAGGTTTTACTTGCACTCCAGCCGTCTTGGTCGAAGTTTTCGCCGACGGGCTGCTGCCAGTTTTCCATCGCATTTTGGTAGTATTCGGCCAAGTTGTCGTCATTCAATACGTCGCCGAGGATGGCCACGCTGACGTTGTCGACTTTGGTGCGCGGGCCGGGGGTGACGTTGACGGTGTAGCTTTCGCCGTGGTCTTGAATATTGACGTTGCTATTGAAATAGCCTTTGGTCTGGAGCATGGTTTTGACGTTGTCGGGTGCCTCTTCGGCGAGAAAGCCGACCTGCTCTTTGTCCAACTCTTCGTCCTGCTGCTGGGTAATCAGCGGCAGGTATTTCTCAAGCATTTCTTTTACTTCGCTATCTTGGGTGTCGATTTTGACGGGGAATTTGGGCTTGAGTTTGCCTGTTTGGTCGTCTTTGGGCTGCTTGGGCATTTCGGATTCGGGAACGGCCTCGTAGTCTTCCGCTTTGGGAACGGAAGTATCTACTGCCAACGCGTGTCCGTAGGCGAGCGCCAATGATGCAAATAAAACAGGGTAGGTCAGTTTGGTCATGATGTGTGTTCGACAGCGACAATTCTTCAGTGTGGAGATTTTAACATTATTTCTGCAAGCTTTCAGGCTATGGTTATAAACGGAAATTTAGCGCGATAACGTTGCAAAATGCGACGTAAGGGCGGATTTTGGTTTGTTTCTATCTGATTGTAATATTTATGCTTTTGTATTTTGACTGATGAAGTTGCCTTTGTATTCGGCCTTATGGCGCAGATTTCAGGCCGTCTGAAATCAAGATATGGAAGGATAAGGCAACGGTATGGGTATGCTTGAAAGTAGGATTTGAGAGGGTTTGACTGTATTTTTGGCATAAAGTGCCAACTGTGTCATAAATACTAAACTTTAATGCTGTTTTTGTGAGGTGTGCATGAAAACATCGCCGACAAATGATTTTTTATTTTAGAATGTAAGACTTTTTTAACATATCTTTAAATTGTGAAGGAACGGATATGGCAAGTGGCAATCCGATTTTGAACGCGCTCAATCGCGTCAGCCTGGTGGCGCAAATCGCCATCGGCTTGGTTTTAGGTATTATTGTGGGTGCAGTTTCGCCGCAAGTCGGTATCAGCGCAGGACTGCTGGGCAGCCTGTTTGTCGGTGCGCTTAAGGCTATCGCACCGATTTTGGTATTCGTTTTGGTGACTGCCGCCATTGCGCAACACCAAAAAGGCAATCAGGCCCACATCAAACCGATTTTGATTTTGTATATTTTCGGTACGTTTGCAGCGGCTGTGGTGGCGGTTGTCGCCAGCATGGCATTCCCGACCACGCTGATTTTGCGTACAGCCGGCGATGTATCCGTTGCGCCGCCTTCCGGCATTGTCGAAGTATTGAAAACACTGCTGATGAATTTGGTGGCCAACCCGATTAACGCGCTGGCCAATGCCAACTATATCGGCATTTTGGCTTGGGCTTTGGTATTGGGCGCGGCTTTGCGTCATCACGGTTCGGATACGACCCGCCAAGTGGCGGCCGACTTGGCCGATACCGTTTCGACCGTTGTGAAATGGATTATCCGTTTTGCGCCGCTGGGTATTTTCGGCTTGGTATCTTCTACTATTGCGGAAACCGGTTTTGAAGCGCTTGCCGGTTATATGCAGCTGTTGGCCGTATTGCTCGGCTGTATGCTGTTTATCGCTTTGGTGGTCAATCCGATTATTGTGTGGACGCAAATCCGCAGCAACCCTTTCCCGCTGGTGTTTACCTGCCTGCGCGAAAGCGGCGTGTATGCCTTCTTTACCCGTTCTTCCGCCGCCAATATCCCTGTGAACATGGCATTGGCGAAAAAACTGGGCCTGCACGAAGACACTTACTCTATCTCCATTCCATTGGGTGCAACCATCAATATGGCCGGTGCGGCAATCACCATTACCGTTTTGGCGATGGCTGCGGCGCACACGCAAGGCATTACGGTTGACTTCGCCACAGCCCTGCTGCTGAGCCTGGTGGCTACCGTCAGCGCGTGTGGCGCGTCCGGTGTGGCCGGTGGTTCGTTGCTGCTGATTCCTTTGGCGTGCAGCCTGTTCGGTATCGATAACGATGTGGCCATGCAGGTAGTTGCCGTCGGCTTCATCATCGGCGTGATTCAAGACTCTGCAGAAACTGCGTTGAACTCTTCCACCGACGTTTTGTTTACTGCCGCTGCCGATTTGGGCCGTCAACGTAAAGAGTGATTTTTAAGGGCAACCTAAATCCAGCAAAGGCCGTCTGAAAAGTTTCAGACGGCCTTTGTTTTATGTAAAGGGAAAGGGATTTTTAGATGGTCAAGCCGATAGATTGGTTTGGTCGGCCTGACGGTATCCGCTGTCATCAGTCGGATTTTTCCCGTAAAATACAGTCTTGAATGTATTTGAACACCTCTTTTCAGACGGTCTGACCGTCTTATCACATTTGTAAAAACAATGATTAAAAAAATATTCTCATGGTTCGAGTCACGCATCGACCCTTATCCAGAAGCTGCTCCGAAAACGCCAGAAAAAGGGTTGTGGCGGTTTATTTGGAGCAATATTGAAGGCGTGCGCAAATGGATCGCCGTGTTGGCCGTGTTTACGGTCGGCGTCGGCATCATGGAAGCCTTGATGTTCCAATTTATGGGCAAGGTGGTCGACTGGCTCGGCACTTATACGCCGCAAACGCTTTTTGCTGAAAAAGGCCATGCATTAATCGGCATGATGGCCATGGTGGCATTTTTTGCCGTTTGGACCTTTTTCGCGTCCAGTGTGCGCCTGCAAACCCTGCAAGGCGTGTTCCCCATGCGCCTGCGCTGGAATTTCCACCGCCTGATGTTGGGACAAAGCCTAGGCTTTTATCAGGATGAATTTGCAGGACGTGTGTCCGCCAAAGTCATGCAGACCGCGCTGGCGCTGCGCGATGTCGTGATGACCGTCGCCGATATGGTTGTGTATGTGCTGGTGTACTTCATCACTTCCGGCGTGATTCTGTCCTCATTCGATGCCTGGCTTATCGTGCCGTTTATCTGCTGGATGATTGGATTCGCGATGATTATGCGCTTCCTGATTCCCAAACTCGGCAAAACTGCTGCACGTCAAGCTGATGCGCGCTCGCTGATGACCGGCCGCATTACCGACGCCTACTCCAATATCGCCACCGTCAAACTTTTCTCCCACGGCGCGCGCGAGGCCGCTTATGCCAAGCAGTCAATGGAAGAGTTTATGGTAACCGTCCATGCCCAAATGCGTTTGGCAACGCTGCTGCATACTTGCAGTTTTATCGTCAATAGCTCGCTGACCGTAGGCACGACCGCCTTGGGCATTTGGCTTTGGTATCACGGCCAAGTCGGCGTAGGCGCGGTAGCCACGGCCACTGCCATGGCATTGCGTGTGAACGGTTTGTCGCAATACATCATGTGGGAATCCGCCCGATTGTTTGAAAACATCGGTACCGTCAACGACGGCATGGCCACCCTGTCCAAACCCCACACCATCCTCGACAAACCGCAAGCCCTGCCGCTTAAAGTCACCCGGGGCGAAATCAAGTTTGATCACGTCGATTTCTCTTACGAAGCAGGCAAACCGCTTCTTAACGGCTTTAATCTGAACATCAAACCCGGCGAAAAAGTCGGCTTGATCGGCCGCAGCGGCGCGGGCAAATCCACCATCGTCAACCTGCTCCTGCGCTTTTACGAACCGCAAAGCGGCACGATTTCGATCGACGGCCAAAACGTGGACAGCGTTACCCAAGAAAGTCTGCGCGCCCAAATCGGTTTGGTAACGCAAGATACTTCCCTGCTGCACCGCTCCGTCCGTGACAACATTATCTACGGCCGTCCCGATGCAACCGAAGCCGAGATGATTTCCGCCGCGGAACGCGCCGAGGCCGCCGGTTTTATTCCTAACTTAAGCGATGCCAAAGGCCGACGCGGCTATGATGCGCACGTTGGCGAACGCGGCGTGAAACTTTCCGGCGGCCAACGCCAACGCATCGCCATCGCCCGCGTTATGCTCAAAGACGCGCCGATTCTGTTGCTTGACGAAGCCACCAGCGCGCTTGACTCCGAAGTCGAAGCCGCCATCCAAGAAAGCCTCGACAAAATGATGGAAGGCAAAACCGTGATTGCCATCGCCCACCGCCTCTCCACCATCGCCGCGATGGACCGCCTCATCGTCTTGGACAAAGGCCGCATCATCGAAGAAGGCAGCCACACCGAGTTGCTCGAGAAACAAGGCCTGTACGCCAAACTTTGGGCGCACCAAAGCGGCGGCTTCTTGAGTGAGCATGTCGAGTGGGAAAACAATTAAACGTTTTGAAAAAAGATAAAAGGCCGTCTGAAAACATTTTCAGACGGCCTTTATTAATGAAGCAAAGGGCAGCTGGGATAACCGCTTTTTCAGTTGAAACCTTAGTTTTACAGTCCCAGCGACCAAGCATTTTGGTGTTCGGACAAGTCTTCCAAGCGGTTTTCGTAATGGGCGAAGATTTCTTCGATGATTTCGTCTTCGTCGTCGATGACGCGGATCAAGTTCAAATCCTCTTCCAAAATCAGGTTTCTGCCCAGCAACTGCTCGCGTATCCAGTCCAACAGTCCCGCCCAAAATGCTTTGCCCACTAAGATAATCGGGCGGTCGGGCGTTTTGCCGGTTTGCACCAAAGTCAGGCTTTCAAACAATTCATCCAATGTGCCGAAACCGCCGGGCATGACGACATACGCCACGGCGTGTTTGACGAACATGACTTTGCGCGGGAAGAAGTGTTGGAATTTAATCGACAAATCTTGATACGGATTGGCTTTTTGCTCGTGCGGCAACACGATATTCAGCCCCACCGCCGGACTTGCGCCTGCAAACGCGCCTTTGTTGGCCGCTTCCATAATGCCCGGTCCGCCGCCGGAAATCACGGAAAATCCGGCATCCGACAGTTTGCGTGCCAAGCGTAATGTGAACGCGTAATCGGGATGGTTTTCAGGCGTGCGCGCGCTGCCGTAAATGCTGACGGCTGGCTGAATGGCGCGCAATTCTTCGCCGGCTTCGACAAATTCGGAAATAATCTTCAATACATGATACGACTCGCGCGCCTGAATATCGCGGCGGGTTTCGTCGGGCAGCATGGGTTTGGGCAATTTTTTGAGCAGGCTCACGGCTTTTCCTTCGAGTTTTTATGTGCAGTATTGTAACCCGAAAGGGGCGGGCCGTCTGAAAGTTGGGTCTCGGCGGCAAGTGTACCTGCCACATTTTCAAAAGCCCGTTACAATATCTGCTTTTATTCAACTGCTCCGCCATGCTCGATATTATCCACCGCGACAGCCGCACCATTGCCGTCAACAAACCTGCCGGAATGCTGGTGCACCGAAGCTGGTTAGACACACATGAAACCCGTTTTGCCGTGCAAACCCTGCGCGACCAAATCGGGCAGCACGTCTATCCCGTCCACCGCCTCGACCGCCCGACTTCCGGCGTCTTGCTGTTTGCCCTCGATACGGAAGCCGCACGGTTATTGACGCAGCAGTTTGAAAACAAAACCATCGAAAAAACTTATTGGGCGATTGTTCGCGGTCATCTGCCTTCAGACGGCCTGATTGATTACGCCCTCAAATATATGCCCGACAAAATCGCCGAAGCGCAGACCGAAGCCACATTGCAGGAGGCGCAAACCGCCTACCGCTGTCTGGTGCAAACCGAGTTGCCGTTCCAGTCCGCCTTGCGTTATCCGACCTCGCGTTATTCGTGGGCCGAACTCACGCCGCACACCGGCCGCAAACACCAACTCCGCCGCCATATGAAACACATTTTCCACCCCATCGTCGGCGACACCAACTACGGCGATTTGCGCCAAAACCATGCCGTTGCCGAACATATCGGCACGCAACGCCTGATGTTGCACGCGCGAAGCCTCAGTTTTCAAAGCATAGAAGACGGCAGCCGGATGACCGTACAAGCGCCGACAGACAACGACTGGTGGCTTTGGATGGAAAAATTCAAAACCGAGGCCGTCTGAAAATCCAAACCGCACATTTTCAGACGGCCCAGTCATGGAAAAAAATAGGCAAATCCCTTACAATACGCCCCTAAAATTTTGAAAGAACACAAGAATCATGGAAGCCGAAGTAATCAACCAGCTTAACAACACCCTAAACGACTTGGAGAAGCGCAGCGAAGACATCCGCGTCTATATGGACTACCAAGGCAAAAAAGACCGCCTTGAAGAAGTCGTCGGCCTCTCCGAAGACCCGGAACTCTGGAACGACCCCAAACGCGCCCAAGAAATCGGCAAAGAGCGCAAAATCCTCGAAGGCATCGTGGTGACCCTCGACAACATCGCCACAGGCATCGAAGACAACCGCATGCTGATCGAAATGGCCGTCGAAGAAAACGACGAAGAAGGTTTCGCCGCCGTGCAGGAAGACGTGGCCGGTTTGGAAAAACAAATGGCCGACCTCGAATTCAAACGGATGTTCAACCAGCCTGCCGACCCGAACAACTGCTTTATCGACATTACCGCAGGCGCGGGCGGTACTGAAGCCGAAGACTGGGCAGGCATGTTGTTCCGTATGTACAGCCGCTACGCCGAGCGCAAAGGCTTCAAAATCGAAATCCTTGAAGAAGACGACGGCGAAATCGCAGGCATCAACCGCGCCACCATCCGCGTGGAAGGCGAATACGCCTACGGCTTGCTGCGTACCGAAACCGGCGTTCACCGCTTGGTGCGATACTCGCCGTTTGACTCGAACAACAAACGCCATACGTCTTTTTCATCCGTGTTTGTTTACCCCGAAATCGACGATTCCATCGAAATCGAAATCAACCCGGCCGATTTGCGTATCGACACTTACCGCGCATCGGGCGCGGGCGGTCAGCACATCAACAAAACCGACTCCGCCGTGCGTATTACCCATGAGCCGACTGGGATTGTGGTGCAATGTCAAAACGACCGTTCGCAACACGCCAACAAAGCCGCCGCGATGGAAATGTTGAAATCCAAACTGTACGAATTGGAAATGCGCAAACGCAACGAAGAGAAACAGGCATTGGAAGAAGGCAAGTCCGATGTGGGTTGGGGCAGCCAAATCCGTTCGTACGTCTTGGACTCCTCACGCATCAAAGACTTGCGTACAGGCTACGAAGTCGGCAACACCAAAGCCGTATTGGACGGCGACTTGGACGGCTTCATCGAAGCCAGCCTGAAACAAGGTGTGTAAACCGTAAGAGATAAACAGGCCGTCTGAAAGATTTCAGACGGCCTGTTTGTTGTTGAATATGGCGGTAACTATACCCACTTCGATGATTTATATTTCCAGCGGGTAAAAGGTTCTATCTATTTGAATAGGCAAAGTCTTATCAGCCTAAATGGAATACTGAACGCAGTAAATATATCCGTTTTTGGCTACATGAAAAACACAATATAGAAAATCTAAAAATTAATAGGGTTTTGAATATGTAGGGCATGACGGAGATGACCGCGATATGCTTGTTATGTAGCTATCGAGTTCTTTTTAAATGCGAATATTAATCTTTTTATAAAAATATGCATTTTAATGTTTTGCAAATGCAAAGATTGACAGTAATATATGGCTTCCATAAAAATGATTAGTAGGTATAACAGGCCGTCTGAAGCCTGAGCCTGTCTAATATATAGGAGAACTCATAATGTCCGGTCAAAAGTTGTCGTCTGCCGAGAAAACTTTCTTCGGCCATCCTTTGCAATTATCTACCTTATTCCACATTGAGCTGTGGGAACGTTTTTCCTTCTACGGTATGCAGGGCATCCTGCTGATTTATCTGTATTACACCGCGAATCAAGGTGGTTTGGGTATGGATAAAGCCTTGGCCGGCGGCATTGTCGGCGCGTACGGCGGCAGCGTTTACCTGTCCACGATTCTCGGCGCATGGTTGGCCGACCGCATTTGGGGTGCGGAACGTACCCTGTTTATCGCTGGCATCGTCGTGATGACCGGCCATATTTTATTGGCGATCGTGCCGGGTTTGATGGGATTGCTGCTGGGCTTGGTGTTTATTGCGCTGGGCAGCGGCGGCGTGAAATCGTCTGCCGGTTCGATGGTCGGTTCTTTGTATGAACGGGACGACCTGCGAGAATTGCGCGATGCCGGTTTCTCCATTTTCTATATTTCCATCAATATCGGCGGTTTCTTAGGCCCTTTGTTGACCGGTATTTTGCAAGACAGAATGGGATTCCATTACGGTTTCGCCGCGGCGGCCGTCGGTATGGCATTTGGCCTGCTGTGGTATTCGCGCGGCCGTAAAAACCTGCCGCATACGCTGGCTCCCAATCCGTTGCGCCCTGAAAAGGTACAGACTGCAATAGCTGTCGGTGTGTTGCTGGTTTTGGTGTTGAGCAGCGTGATTGCTTCCGGCGCGCTCAATCTTGAGAACTTTTCACGCTGGCTTTTAGGCGTGGTCATTATTACCGTTATCGCTTATTTTGCACGCCTGCTGGGCAGCAGCCAGGTTGAGGCAGCCAATAAACGTTACATCATGGCCTATATTCCGCTGTTTTTGACTATTTGTATGTTCTGGGCGGTTTGGTTTCAGGTGTACACCGTTGCAACGGTTTATTTCGACGAAACGGTTGACCGTACTTTCTTCAGCTTTACCGTGCCTGTTTCATGGAAAGACTCGATACAGGCCATGTGGGTGGTTCTCTTCTCCGGCGTGATGGCGGCGGTGTGGACGAAAATGGGCAAACGCCAACCTAAAACGCCGTTGAAATTTGCGCTGGCCATGTTGGTAACCGGCGTCTCTTATTTGTGTTTCATCCCGTATATTTCATCCGGAACCCCGATGCCGATTATCGTGTTTATGCTGGTGTTGCTGGCGATTACGATAGGCGAGTTGATGCTGTCGCCGATTTCGCTGTCGTTTTCCACCAAAATCGCACCAAGCATGTTTAAAACACAAATGGTTGCGTTGAACTTCTTGGCACTGTCTATCGGCTTTACCTTGGGCGGAGTGTTGTTTAAAGACTACTACAATGCTCAGTCGCCATTGGATTTCTACTGGATGCTGGCCACTATCGGTGCGATAACCTGCGGTATCCTGTTGGTACTTGCCCCGGTATTGAACCGCATGCTCAAAGGTATCGATTGATTTTTCTATTTAAATAATGTGATGTACACAGGCCGTCTGAAAAGAATCAGTTTTCAGACGGCCTGATGTTTTTATTGAGATTTGGAAAAAGGGGGGCTCCAGATTTTTGAAGTAAATCGGACAGGTAGAAAAACCGAATTAAATGATACATGATTAAATTGAAATTAAAATTGTGAAATATTAAATAAGAATAAGAATTGTTCTCATAACTTTATTGAATTTATTAGTGTTTTTTTACTGATTTGCTGATATTTACCTTTAAATGGCTTTTGAAATTCGATAAAATGGTAATCTATTTTTAAGATTTGTCTGTCAACCAGTTAGGTACGACCATGTTGGCCAGTTACTTTCCCGTCCTCGTATTCATCCTCGTCGGCCTTGCGGCCGGTGTGCTGTTTATTCTACTCGGCACAATTTTAGGCCCGAAACACCACTATGCCGAAAAAGACGCGGCTTACGAATGCGGGTTTGAAGCCTTTGAAAACGCAAGGATGAAGTTCGACGTGCGCTATTACCTCGTCGCCATCCTCTTCATCCTGTTTGATTTGGAGGTCGCGTTCATGTTGCCGTGGGCAGTCGTGTTCAAAGATTTGGGCGCGTACGGCTTCTGGTCTATGCTGGTGTTTATCGTCGTTCTGACGGTAGGCTTTATTTACGAATGGAAAAAAGGTGCGCTGGAATGGGAATAGAAGGCGTTTTGAAAAAAGGTTTCATCACCACCAGCGCGGATACGGTGTTGAACTATATGCGTACCGGTTCATTGTGGCCGGTTACTTTCGGCTTGGCCTGCTGCGCCGTGGAAATGATGCATGCGGGTATGGCGCGTTATGACCTTGACCGTTTCGGTATCATTTTCCGTCCGTCCCCACGTCAGGCCGACCTGATGATTGTGGCAGGTACGTTGACCAACAAAATGGCGCCCGCCCTGCGCCGCGTATACGACCAGCTCGCCGAGCCGCGCTGGGTATTGTCTATGGGCTCGTGTGCCAACGGCGGCGGCTATTATCACTATTCTTATTCCGTTGTGCGCGGTGCCGACCGTGTCGTGCCGGTAGACGTTTATGTGCCGGGTTGTCCGCCGACTGCGGAAGCCCTGATTTACGGCCTGATTCAGCTCCAACAAAAAATCAAGCGCACTTCCACCATCGCGCGTGACGAGTAAGGAGAGGACGATATGGCAAGCATTCAAAACTTATACGAGACCGTCGTCGGCGTGCTTGGCGATCAGGCAAGCAAAGTCATTTCAGCTTTGGGCGAGATTACCGTCGAGTGTCTGCCCGAACACTATATTTCAGTCATGACCGCATTGCGCGACCATGAAGAGTTGCATTTCGAGCTTCTGGTTGACTTGTGCGGTGTCGATTACAGCACTTACAAAAACGAAGTATGGCAGGGCAAACGCTTTGCCGTCGTCAGTCAGCTGCTTTCCGTTAAAAACAATCAACGCATCCGCGTACGCGTCTGGGTTTCAGACGACGACTTCCCCGTGGTCGAATCCGTAGTCGATATTTACAACAGCGCGGATTGGTACGAGCGCGAAGCCTTTGATATGTACGGCATCATGTTCAACAACCACCCGGACTTGCGCCGCATTCTGACCGATTACGGCTTTGTCGGACATCCGTTCCGCAAAGACTTCCCGATTTCCGGCTATGTGGAAATGCGTTACGACGAAGAGCAAAAACGCGTGATTTACCAACCTGTTACCATTGAGCCGCGCGAGATCACGCCGCGTATCGTCCGTGAGGAGAACTACGGTGGCCAATAAATTAAGAAACTACACCATCAACTTCGGCCCGCAACACCCTGCGGCGCACGGCGTATTGCGTATGATTTTGGAGTTGGAGGGCGAAACCATCGTCCGTGCCGATCCGCACATCGGCCTCCTGCACCGCGGTACTGAAAAACTGGCTGAAACCAAAACCTATCTGCAAGCCTTGCCCTATATGGACCGCTTGGACTACGTTTCCATGATGGTCAATGAGCAGGCGTATTGTTTGGCAGTAGAAAAACTTGCCGGTATCGATGTGCCTATCCGCGCCCAGTATATTCGCGTGATGTTTGCCGAAGTAACGCGCATCCTCAATCACTTGATGGGCATCGGTTCGCACGCCTTCGACATCGGCGCGATGACCGCCATCCTTTACGCCTTCCGCGACCGCGAAGAGCTGATGGACTTGTACGAAGCCGTTTCCGGCGCGCGTATGCACGCAGCCTACTTCCGTCCCGGCGGCGTTTACCGCGACCTGCCCGACTTCATGCCTAAATACGAGAGCAGCAAATTCCGCAACGCCAAAGTATTGAAGCAGCTCAACGAATCCCGTGAAGGCACCATGCTCGACTTTATCGACGCCTTCTGCGAACGTTTCCCGAAAAACATCGATACACTCGAAACCCTCCTGACCGACAACCGTATTTGGAAACAGCGTACCGTCGGCATCGGCGTTGTCACTCCTGAGCGCGCCATGCAAAAAGGTTTTACCGGCGTGATGTTGCGCGGTTCCGGCGTGGAATGGGACGTGCGTAAGACACAGCCTTACGAAGTGTACGACAAAATGGATTTCGACATCCCAGTCGGCGTCAACGGCGACTGCTACGACCGTTACCTCTGCCGTATGGAAGAAATGCGTCAATCCGTGCGCATCATCAAACAATGTTCCGAGTGGTTGCGTGTCAATCCGGGTCCGGTCATTACCACAAACCACAAATTTGCTCCGCCCAAACGTACCGAAATGAAAACAGGTATGGAAGACCTGATTCACCATTTCAAACTCTTTACCGAAGGTATGCACGTTCCTGAGGGCGAGACCTACACCGCTGTCGAACATCCGAAAGGCGAGTTCGGCGTTTACATCATTTCAGACGGCGCAAACAAACCCTACCGCCTGAAAATCCGCGCACCCGGCTTTGCCCACCTGCAAGGTATGGATGAAATGGCAAAAGGCCACATGCTGGCCGACGTCGTTGCCATCATTGGTACGCAGGACATCGTATTCGGGGAGGTTGACCGATAATGTTATCCGCAGAATCCTTAAAACAAATTGACATCGAGTTGGCAAAATATCCTGCCGACCAACGCCGCTCCGCGATTATGGGCGCATTGCGTATCGCCCAAACCGAAAAAGGCTGGCTTGCTCCCGAGACCATTGCCTTTGTCGCAGACTATATCGGCATCTCGCCTGCACAAGCCTACGAAGTCGCTACTTTCTACAATATGTACGACCTTGAGCCTGTCGGCAAATACAAACTGACCGTTTGTACCAACCTGCCCTGCGCCCTGCGCGGCGGTATGGCAACCGGAGAATACCTCAAACAAAAACTCGGTATCGGCTACGGCGAAACCACACCCGACGGCAAATTTACCCTTGTCGAAGGCGAATGCATGGGCGCATGCGGCGACGCACCGGTCATGCTGGTCAACAACCACAGCATGTGCAGCTTTATGACCGAAGAAGCGATTGAGAAAAAATTAGCAGAATTAGAATAGATCGTCTGAACATATTCGGTTTGTAATCAAACTTATTAGTTATTCCAAAATTTTAAATTGTGATTTAAAAGTAACAATAAAAAGGGAAGCGGTTAATGAAAGGGATAATTGTTAAGTGGGATGATGAAAAAGGTTATGGTTTTATACGGATAGATGGTAGTAAACAAGAAATTTTCTGCCATATTTCTGACTTTTCCCAAAGAAGCCCTCGTCCTGAACTTAATGAGGCGGTTGGCTTTGAAGTATCTGCTAACGGAAAAGGAAAAAATGTTGCTAAACAGATTCGTTACTTGAATCGTGAGGCAAGAGATTTTAAGCGGAATCATAACCATCGTTCGAGTGCAAAGAAAAAATCATTTTTTGCCTTAGATTCGTCGTCTTCCATATTGACGAAATTGGTAGGGTTGGCACTTTTCGGGTTAATTGGTTATCAGATATATCAATTCGCCGCAGCAAAATTAGTCCCTAAACAAACTAATGCACCAGTAGAGCTTAATGATCCAGCTACGATACAAGCTAAAAAAAGCAATAGTAATAAATATCGTTGTGATGGCAGGCAATATTGTTCTCAGATGGTGTCATGCGAAGAGGCCAAATGGTTTTTACAGAATTGTTCTGATACCAAAATGGATGGTGATGGCGATGGGATTCCATGTGAAGATAAATGCGGTGGATGGTGATAACTTCAGCAAAGTAGACTAGGTCTATAACCATGAAAACGAAATACAAGGTCGTCTGAAATATCAACTTTAGTGAATCAACATATTTTATTTTAGACGGCATAGAGTCGATATACAAAGGTATATTAGGCCGTCTGAAAACAACGGCTGCAACCTATACGAAAACAAACAGGCAACCAAAAATGGCTATTTACCAATCAGGCGTGATTTTTGACCAAGTGGATACCGCCAATCCCGATTGCTGGACATTGGACGAATACGTCAAACGTGGCGGCTATACCGCCCTGCGTAAAATCCTGTCCGAAAACATCTCGCAAACCGATGTGATTGACGAAGTCAAAACCTCCGGCTTGCGCGGTCGTGGCGGTGCGGGCTTTCCGACCGGTTTGAAATGGAGCTTTATGCCCCGTTCCTTCCCGGGCGAAAAATATGTGGTTTGTAACACCGACGAAGGCGAGCCGGGTACATTTAAAGACCGTGACATCATCATGTTCAATCCTCATGCCCTGATTGAAGGCATGATTATTGCCGGTTACGCGATGGGCGCGAAAGCCGGCTACAACTACATCCACGGCGAAATTTTCGAAGGCTACCAACGTTTTGAAGCCGCTTTGGAGCAGGCGCGTGCCGCAGGCTTTTTGGGTAAAAATATTTTGGGTTCGGATTTTGAATTTGAACTCTTTGCCCACCACGGCTACGGCGCATATATTTGCGGCGAAGAAACCGCATTGCTCGAATCGTTGGAAGGCAAAAAAGGCCAGCCGCGCTTTAAGCCGCCATTCCCTGCTTCGTTCGGCCTCTACGGCAAACCGACTACCATCAATAATACCGAAACGTTCTCCTCCGTCCCCTTCATTATCCGTGACGGCGGACAGGCATTTGCCGATAAAGGTATTCCGAATGCAGGCGGTACCAAATTGTTCTGTATTTCCGGTCATGTCGAGCGTCCGGGCAACTATGAAGTGCCATTGGGCACGCCGTTTGCCGAAGTCTTGAAAATGGCGGGCGGTATGCGCGGCGGCAAAAAACTCAAAGCCGTTATCCCCGGCGGTTCGTCCGCGCCAGTTTTGCCTGCCGATATCATGATGCAGACCAATATGGACTATGACTCGATTTCCAAAGCCGGCTCGATGCTGGGTTCCGGCGCGATTATCGTCATGGACGAAGACGTGTGCATGGTGAAAGCCCTTGAGCGCCTGAGCTACTTCTACTACGACGAGTCTTGCGGCCAATGTACGCCTTGTCGTGAAGGTACTGGCTGGCTCTACCGCATCGTCCACCGCATCGTAGAAGGCAAAGGCCGCATGGAAGACTTGGATTTGCTGGATTCCGTCGGCAACCAAATGGCAGGCCGCACTATCTGCGCCCTTGCCGATGCCGCCGTCTTCCCTGTCCGCAGCTTTACCAAGCATTTCCGTGATGAGTTTGTGCATTACATCGAACACGGCGGACCGATGAAACCGAATAAGTGGTGCTAAGTTTTCAGACGGCCTCTAAAAGAATTATTTATTAAATACCCGTAACTAGGAACGAACCATGTTACAAATCGAAATCGACGGCAAACAGGTATCTGTGGAGCAGGGCGCGACGGTGATTGAAGCCGCGCACAAGCTCGGTACTTATATCCCGCATTTCTGTTACCACAAAAAACTTTCCATCGCCGCCAACTGCCGTATGTGTTTGGTGGACGTGGAAAAAGCCCCCAAACCCCTGCCCGCCTGTGCCACGCCGGTTACAGACGGCATGATTGTGCGTACGCATTCGGCAAAAGCCCGAGAGGCGCAAGAAGGCGTGATGGAGTTCCTGCTCATCAACCATCCGCTTGATTGTCCGACCTGCGACCAAGGCGGCGAATGCCAGTTGCAGGATTTGGCGATGGGCTACGGCAAAAATACCAGCCGTTATACCGAAGAAAAACGTTCTGTCATCGGCAAAGACATGGGTCCTTTGATTTCCGCCGAGGAAATGAGCCGCTGCATCCACTGTACCCGTTGCGTCCGTTTCACTGAAGAAATCGCCGGCGTGCAAGAAATCGCCATGGCCAACCGCGGCGAACACTCCGAGATAATGCCTTTTATCGGTAAAGCAGTGGAAACCGAATTGTCAGGCAACGTCATCGATTTGTGTCCTGTCGGCGCATTGACCAGCAAACCGTTCCGCTTCAACGCGCGTACTTGGGAGCTGAACCGCCGCAAATCCGTTTCCGCCCATGACGCTCTGGGCAGTAATCTGATTGTGCAGACCAAAGACCATACCGTCCGCCGCGTGTTGCCGCTGGAAAACGAAGCCATCAACGAATGCTGGCTGTCTGACCGCGACCGTTTCGCCTACGAAGGTCTGTATCACGAAAGCCGTCTGAAAAACCCGAAAATCAAACAGGGCGGCGAGTGGATGGACGTGGATTGGAAAACTGCGTTGGAATATGTCCACAGCGCAATTGAATGTATCGCCAAAGACGGCAACCAAAACCAAGTCGGTGTTTGGGCCAATCCGATGAATACGGTTGAAGAGCTGTATTTGGCCAAAAAGCTTGCCAATGGTTTGGGTGTTAAAAACTTTGCAACCCGTTTGAGCCAACAAGACAAACGTCTTTCAGACGGCCTTAAAGGTGCGCAATGGTTGGGACAAAGCATTGAATCTTTGGCTGACAACGATGCCGTATTGGTAGTCGGCGCGAACTTGCGCAAAGAACAGCCGCTCCTGACCGCCCGCCTGCGCCGCGCCGCCAAAGACCGTATGGCCTTGAGCGTATTGGCCAGCAGTAAAGAAGAATTGTTTATGCCGCTTCTGTCTCAAGAAGCCGCACATCCCGACGAGTGGGCAGGCCGTCTGAAAAACCTGTCTGCCAATGCGGAACACGCCGTTACCGCCAGCCTGAAAAACGCTGAAAAAGCAGCAGTGATTTTGGGTGCGGAAGTACAAAACCATCCTGATTACGCCGCCATTTATGCCGCCGCGCAAGAGCTGGCAGATGCGACCGGCGCAGTGCTGGGCATTTTGCCGCAAGCCGCCAACAGCGTTGGTGCGGATGTCTTGAATGTAAACTCCGGCGAGAGCGTTGCCGAAATGGCAAATGCGCCGAAACAGGCAGTCTTGCTACTCAATGTCGAGCCTGAAATCGATACGGTTGACGGTGCAAAAGCCGTAGCCGCGTTGAAACAGGCAAAAAGCGTGATGGCGTTTACGCCGTTTGTCAGCGAAACGCTGCTGGACGTGTGCGACGTATTGTTGCCGATTGCGCCGTTTACCGAAACATCAGGCAGCTTCATCAATATGGAAGGCCGTCTGCAATCTTTCCACGGCGTGGTACAAGGCTTCGGCGATTCGCGTCCGATGTGGAAAGTGTTGCGCGTATTGGGCAACCTGTTTGACCTGCAAGGCTTTGAATACCACGATACCGCCGCGATTTTGAAAGACGCGTTGGACGTGGAAAGCCTGCCATCCAAACTGAACAACCGCAGCACATGGGCAGGAGAGAGCGTTCAGACGGCCTCAGACCGCCTCGTCCGTGTCGGCGGCGTCGGTATTTATCACACTGATTCTATCGTGCGCCGTTCCGCACCGTTGCAAGAAACCAGCCATGCCGCCGTGCCTGCCGCGCGTGTGAATCCGAACACATTGGCACGCTTGGGCCTGCAAGACGGACAAACCGCTGTCGCCAAACAAAACGGCGCAAGCGTATCGGTTTCTGTCAAAGCCGATGCCGGTTTGCCTGAAAACGTGGTGTATCTGCCGCTGCATACCGAAAATGCCGCGCTGGGTGCGTTGATGGACACTATTGAACTGGCGGGAGCTTGATCATGCAAGAATGGTTCCAAAACCTCTTTGCCGCAACGCTCGGTCTGGGCGATTTGGGTATCACCGTAGGCTTGGTGGTATCCGTCATCGTCAAAATCGTGATTATCCTGATTCCGCTGATTCTGACCGTTGCCTACCTGACGTATTTCGAACGTAAAGTCATCGGCTTTATGCAGCTTCGTGTCGGCCCGAACGTAACCGGCCCGTGGGGTCTGATTCAGCCGTTTGCCGACGTGTTCAAACTCTTGTTTAAAGAGGTAACCCGTCCGAAGCTGTCAAACAAAGCCCTATTCTATATCGGCCCGATCATGTCGCTTGCTCCGTCTTTTGCGGCGTGGGCGGTGATTCCGTTCAACGAAGAATGGGTGCTGACCAACATCAATATCGGTCTTTTGTACATCCTGATGATTACCTCGCTGTCGGTTTACGGCGTGATCATCGCGGGCTGGGCTTCTAACTCCAAATATTCGTTCTTGGGCGCAATGCGTGCTTCCGCGCAAAGCATTTCCTACGAGATTGCCATGAGCGCCGCTCTGGTGTGCGTCGTGATGGTGTCGGGCAGCATGAACTTCTCCGACATCGTTGCCGCGCAAGCCAAAGGTATTGCCGGCGGTTCGGTATTCTCTTGGAACTGGCTGCCACTGTTCCCCATCTTCATCGTTTATCTGATTTCCGCCGTTGCCGAAACCAACCGCGCGCCGTTTGACGTGGCAGAGGGTGAGTCTGAAATCGTTGCCGGTCACCACGTCGAATATTCCGGCTTCGCATTCGCACTGTTCTTCCTTGCTGAATACATTTTCATGATTCTGATTGCCGCGCTGACATCGCTGATGTTCCTCGGCGGCTGGCTGTCTCCGTTCCCACAAAGCTGGGGCTTTATCGGTACGCCTTCCGCATTCTGGATGTTCGTGAAAATGGCGGCGGTTCTGTACTGGTATCTGTGGATCCGTGCAACCTTCCCACGCTACCGTTACGACCAAATCATGCGTTTGGGCTGGAAAGTGCTGATTCCGATCGGCTTCGCCTACATCGTGATTTTGGGCGTGTGGATGATTTCACCGCTGAATTTGTGGAAATAAGTTTCAGACGGCATCTTGAGGCCGTCTGAACAAAGCGATTTTGAATACCTAACGAAATCCCTGTTTTGAGGGAACATAATATGGCTAACTTAGTAAAAACCTTTCTGCTTGGCGAATTGGTAAAAGGCTTGGGCGTAACGCTCAAAAACTTTTTTGCCCGCAAAGACACAATTTATTTCCCCGAAGAGAAAACGCCGCAATCCGTGCGTTTCCGTGGCTTGCACGCGCAACGCCGTTATCCGAACGGCGAAGAGCGCTGTATTGCGTGTAAATTGTGTGAGGCAGTTTGTCCGGCAATGGCGATTAACATCGAATCGGAAGAACGCGAAGACGGCACCCGCCGCACCAAGCGTTACGACATCGACCTGACCAAGTGCATCTTCTGCGGTTTCTGCGAAGAGGCCTGCCCGACCGATGCGATTGTGGAAACCCATATTTTTGAATACCACGGCGAGAAAAAAGGCGACTTGCACATGACCAAGCCGATTCTTTTGGCCATTGGCGATAAATACGAAGCTGAAATCGCCAAACGCAAAGCCGCTGACGCGCCGTATCGTTAAGGAGCAGACGAATGACTTTTTCCGCGATTCTGTTCTATATTCTTGCCGCCATCGTTTTGTACGGTGCGGTTCGTACCGTTACCGCTAAAAACCCCGTGCACGCCGCTTTGCATCTGGTGCTGACCTTCTGCGTGAGCGCGATGATTTGGATGCTGATGCAGGCTGAGTTTTTGGGCGTTACGCTGGTGGTGGTTTACGTCGGCGCCGTGATGGTGTTGTTCCTGTTCGTCGTGATGATGTTGAACATCGACATTGAAGAAATGCGCGCCGGTTTCTGGCGTCATGCGCCGGTTGCTGGCGTGGTTGGCACATTGTTGGCGGTTGCCCTGATTCTGATTTTGGTCAACCCGAAAACCGACCTGGCCGCATTTGGTCTGATGAAAGACATTCCGGCCGATTACAACAATATCCGCGATTTGGGTAGCCGTATTTATACCGACTACCTGTTGCCGTTTGAATTGGCGGCGGTATTGCTGCTGTTGGGTATGGTGGCCGCGATTGCGCTGGTTCACCGTAAAACCACCAATCCGAAACGCATGGATCCTGCCGACCAAGTTAAAGTACGCGCCGATCAAGGCCGTATGCGTCTGGTGAAAATGGAAGCGGTCAAACCGCAAGTTGAATCTGCCGAAGAAAGCGAAATTTCAGACGGCCTCAAGCCGGAAGGGGAGGGCAAAGCATGATTACCTTGACGCATTATTTGGTATTGGGCGCGCTCCTGTTCGGTATCAGCGCGATGGGTATCTTCATGAACCGCAAAAACGTGCTGGTATTGCTGATGTCCATCGAGCTGATGCTCTTGGCGGTGAACTTCAACTTTATCGCCTTCTCCCAATATTTGGGCGATACTGCCGGACAGATTTTCGTATTTTTCGTACTGACCGTCGCCGCTGCTGAATCCGCCATTGGTCTGGCGATTATGGTGCTGGTGTACCGCAACCGACAAACGATTAATGTTGCTGATTTGGACGAGTTGAAAGGGTAATCATGAACGATATGACTTTATATTTGATAATTGCCCTTGTTCCGTTGGCAGGCTCGCTGATTGTGGGTTTGTTCGGCAACAAAATCGGACGTGCCGGTGCGCATACCGTAACAATACTCGGTGTGGCGGTGTCTGCCGTGCTGTCGGCTTATGTGCTGTGGGGATTCCTCAATGGCAGCCGTGCCAAGTTTGACGAGAACGTCTATACCTGGCTGACAATGGGCGGTTTGGATTTCTCCGTCGGCTTCTTGATCGATACGATGACGGCGATGATGATGGTCGTGGTAACGGGCGTGTCGTTGATGGTGCATATCTATACCATCGGCTATATGCATGATGAAAAAGTCGGCTACCAACGCTTCTTCAGCTATATTTCTTTGTTTACTTTCAGCATGTTGATGCTGATTATGAGCAACAACTTCATCCAGCTCTTCTTCGGCTGGGAGGCTGTGGGCTTGGTGTCGTATCTCTTGATCGGTTTCTATTTCAAACGTCCAAGCGCAACATTTGCCAACCTGAAAGCCTTTTTGATCAACCGTGTCGGCGACTTCGGCTTTTTGCTCGGTATCGGCTTGGTACTTGCCTATTTCGGCGGCAGCCTGCGCTATCAGGATGTATTCGCTTATCTGCCTAATGTTCAGACGGCCACTATCCAACTGTTCCCCGGTGTGGAATGGTCTTTGATTACTGTAACCTGTTTACTCCTGTTTGTCGGTGCGATGGGTAAATCTGCACAATTCCCGCTGCATGTCTGGCTGCCTGATTCGATGGAAGGCCCGACCCCGATTTCTGCATTGATTCACGCCGCAACTATGGTTACCGCCGGTCTGTTCATGGTATCGCGTATGTCGCCGATTTATGAGATGAGCAGCACTGCGCTGTCGGTCATTATGGTTATCGGCGCGATTACTGCCCTGTTTATGGGCTTCTTGGGCGTGATTCAAAATGACATCAAGCGCGTGGTTGCGTATTCCACCCTGTCGCAACTGGGCTATATGACCGTGGCTCTGGGTGCGTCCGCCTATTCCGTGGCGATGTTCCACGTCATGACCCACGCTTTCTTTAAAGCCTTGTTGTTCTTGGCCGCAGGTAGCGCAATTATCGGTATGCACCACGACCAAGATATGCGCCACATGGGCAACCTGAAAAAATACATGCCGATTACTTGGCTGACCATGCTGATCGGTAACTTGTCGCTGATCGGTACGCCGTTCTTCTCCGGCTTCTATTCCAAAGATTCGATTATCGAAGCGGCGAAATACAGCACCCTGCCGGGCAGCGGCTTTGCCTATTTTGCCGTCCTCACCAGCGTGTTCGTTACCGCGTTTTACGCGTTCCGCCAATACTTTATGGTGTTCCACGGCGAAGAGAAATGGCGCAGCTTGCCTGAACATCATGACGATCATCATGGCGAAGAACATCACGGCTTGGGCAAAAATGACAATCCGCACGAAAGCCCGTTGGTTGTTACCCTGCCTTTGATTTTGCTTGCTATTCCGTCCGTCATCATCGGCTATGTTGCCATCGAGCCTATGCTTTACGGCGATTTCTTCAAAGACGTGATTTTCGTCAACGCCGACGCGCATCCGACTATGCACATCATGAAGGAAGAGTTCCACGGCGCATTGGCAATGGTGTCGCACAGCCTGCATTCGCCTGTACTCTACCTCGCTATCGCAGGTGTCTTGAGCGCATGGCTTTTGTACGTCAAACTGCCGCACCTGCCTGCGAAAATTGCACAGGCGTTCCGTCCGGTTTACGTTTTGTTTGAAAACAAATACTACCTCGACGCCCTGTATTTCAACGTCTTCGCTAAAGGCACGCGCGCATTGGGTACTTTCTTCTGGAAAGTCGGCGATACCGCCATTATCGACAACGGCATTGTCAACGGCTCCGCCAAACTGGTCGGCGCGATTGCCGCGCAAGTGCGTAAAGCCCAAACCGGCTTTATCTACACCTACGCCGCCGCTATGGTATTCGGCGTATTGGTACTGCTCGGCATGACCTTCTGGGGATTGTTCCGATAAGAATAAGGTTTCAGACGGCCTTAAACCTTAAGGCCGTCTGAAACGAAGAAATATCCACATAAACACATTTTTATTTTAACCACAGGTTAACCACTATGTTTTCCAACTACCTACTCAGCTTGGCAATATGGATACCCATCGCCGCAGGTGTGCTGGTTTTGGCGACCGGTAAAGACAGCCGTGCGCCGCTGGCGCGTGTGCTTGCCTTCATGGGTGCGCTTGCCGGTTTCTTGGTAACGCTGCCCCTGTTTACCGGTTTCGACCGTTTGAGCGGCGGCTATCAGTTTACCGAGTTCCACGAGTGGATTCCGCTTCTGAAAATCAACTATGCATTGGGCGTGGACGGTATTTCAGTGCTCTTTATCATCTTGAATGCGTTTATTACGCTGCTGGTGGTATTGGCCGGTTGGGAAGTCATTCAGAAACGTCCGGCGCAGTATATGGCCGCTTTCCTGATGATGTCGGGTTTGATTAACGGTGCGTTTGCCGCGCAGGATGCGATTCTGTTTTATGTGTTCTTCGAAGGTATGCTGATTCCGCTGTACCTGATTATCGGTGTATGGGGCGGTCCGCGCCGCGTCTATGCGTCGGTCAAGCTGTTCCTCTATACGCTGATGGGTTCGCTCTTGATGCTGGTTGCCATGGTTTACCTGTACTATCAAACAGGCAGCTTCTCTATTGTCGATTTCCAAAACATCAAACAGATTCCGTTGGGCGTACAACAGCTTTTGTTTGTAGCGTTCTTCCTGTCATTTGCCGTAAAAGTGCCGATGTTCCCTGTGCACACTTGGTTGCCGGATGCTCACGTTGAAGCGCCGACCGGCGGTTCGATGGTGTTGGCGGCAATTACGCTGAAACTGGGTGCGTATGGCTTCTTGCGCTTTATCCTGCCGATTATGCCGGATGCGGCACGCTATTTTGCCCCTGTGATCATCGTATTGAGCCTGATTGCCGTGATTTACATCGGTATGGTGGCTTTGGTGCAAACCGATATGAAAAAACTGGTGGCATACTCTTCCATCAGCCATATGGGTTTTGTCACTTTGGGTATGTTCCTGTTTGTGAACGGCCAACTGAATGATTGGGCATTGAAAGGCGCAATCATTCAAATGATTTCCCACGGTTTTGTGTCTGCCGCGATGTTTATGTGTATCGGCGTGATGTACGACCGCCTGCATACCCGCAATATTGCCGATTATGGCGGCGTGGTCAATGTGATGCCTAAGTTTGCGGCGTTTATGATGTTGTTCGGTATGGCCAATGCCGGTTTGCCTGCGACTTCCGGCTTCGTGGGCGAGTTTATGGTGATTATGGGTGCGGTTAAAGTGAATTTCTGGGTAGGCGCGTTGGCCGCTATGACCCTGATTTACGGTGCGTCTTATACCCTGTGGATGTACAAACGCGTTATTTTTGGTGCGATCCACAATCCGCACGTTGCCGAAATGAAAGACATCAATTGCCGCGAATTTGCGATTTTGGCGATTTTGGCGATTGCTGTTTTGGGCATGGGTCTGTATCCGCAAGCGTTTATCGAAGTGGTGCATCAAGCGGCAAACGATTTGATTGCCCATGTGGCACAAAGCAAGATTTGAGGTGTGTAAATGAACTGGTCTGATTTGAATTTAATGCCCGCCATGCCCGAAATCGTGCTGCTTGCGCTATTGGGTGTCGTATTGCTGGCAGACTTGTGGATTTGCGATAAAAACCGCTATCTGACCCATCTGATGAGTTTGGGAACGGTCATCATCGTAGCCGTCACCCAATTGGCGGTATGGGAGCAGGGCAGTGTCGATGCCTTTCACGGTATGTATATTGCAGACGGCATGTCCCGTTTGGCGAAGCTAGTGTTGTATGCGCTGACGTTTGGTCTGTTTATTTACAGTAAACCGTACAACCAAGACCGCCAAATTTTTAAAGGCGAGTTTTATACCTTGTCACTGTTTGCTCTGTTGGGTATGAGCGTCATGGTCAGCTCGGCACATTTCTTGACTGCGTATATCGGTTTGGAATTGTTGTCTTTATCGCTGTACGCCATGATTGCCCTGCGCCGTGATTCCGGTCGTTCTGCCGAGGCTGCGCTGAAATACTTCGTATTGGGCGCGTTGGCCTCCGGTTTGCTGCTCTATGGTATTTCCATGGTTTACGGCGCCACCGGTTCCCTTGATTTTGCTTCCGTCTTGGCTTCCGCTTTCAATGAGCAGGCCAATGAATGGTTGTTGAAATTGGGTATGGTGTTTATTGTGGTCGCCATTGCATTTAAATTGGGTGCGGTTCCATTCCATATGTGGGTGCCCGACGTGTACGATGGCGCGCCGACCTCTGTTACCGCCTTTGTGGGTACAGCTCCGAAAATTGCCGCTGTTGTCTTTGCATTCCGTATCCTTGTTACCGGTATGGGTACCATACATTCAGACTGGGCGCCGATGTTGGCTATCCTTGCCGTTGCTTCTTTGGTGGTCGGTAACCTTGCCGCCATCATGCAAACCAATATCAAACGTATGCTCGCCTACTCCACCGTATCGCACATGGGCTTTATCTTGTTGGCGTTTATGGCAGGCGCAGTCGGCTTTACCGCAGGCCTGTATTACGCCATTACCTATGCTTTGATGGCGGCAGTCAGCTTCGGCGTTTTGATGGTATTGTCCACCAAAGACATTGAGTGTGAAGACATCAAAGACCTCGCAGGCCTTAACCAACGCCATGCATGGTTCGCCTTCCTGATGTTGCTGTCTATGTTCTCCATGGCGGGTATTCCGCCGCTGATGGGTTTTTACGCCAAATTCGGCGTGATTATGGCACTCTTGAAACAAGGTTATGTTTGGTTGTCCGTATTTGCCGTCATCATGTCGCTGATTGGCGCGTTCTACTACCTGCGCGTGGTCAAAGTCATCTACTTCGATGCGCCTGATCATGACCAGCCAGTCGGCAGTAACTATGCCGCCAAATTTGTCCTGACGGTCAATGCCTTCCTGCTGCTCCTCTGGGGTATCATGCCGCAAACCGTTATCGACTGGTGCGCCAAAGCATTGGAAAATACCTTGTAAGCTTCAAACAAAACCAACGGCGGCTGTTCCAAAGTCGCCGTTTTTGTTAGGATTCGCATTCGGATGAAATATACCCAAAGTTCAGACGGCCTCAAGCCTTTGAACAATCATCAAGCAGGTATCATCAAGATATTGAATATCCCACGGATAATGATGGGCAAGAATGCCCATTTAACATGTTAAAATCACACGCAGGCCGTCTGAAAACAGAAAGACCATCATGACCGCATCCATGTACATTCTTTTGCTGTTGGCACTTATCTTTGCCAACGCACCATTTATTACCACCAAATTCTTCGGCATCATCGCCCTGAAACGCAAACACATCGGCCATCACTTGATCGAATTGTTGGCAGGCTTCCTTCTTACCGCGATTCTCGCCTATATCCTCGAATCGCGCGCCGGAGCCGTACATGCCCAAGATTGGGAGTTTTATGCGACCGTTGTCTGCCTCTACCTGATTTTTGCCTTCCCATGCTTCGTATGGCGTTACTTTTGGAATGAGCGGAATAGAGAGTAGGATTTGAATAAGGAAAAGGCCGTCTGAAAGATTTTCAGACGGCCTTGTATTTGAGAATGTAGGTGGCAATGACTACATCTTTGAGTTAGGTAGATATGGATTCAATAAAGACTTTATCTTCTTTTTGGATAAAAGTAGCGGAGAGACAATAATCTGTCTCATAAACACATCCCATAATTTTGACTTTATTTTTGTTTTTCCATTCAATACCGGCAACAATGGTCTCCAAAGGATAGTCTTTAGTTTCTGAGAAAGGCGTTACAGAACGAGATTTTGGTAATTGTGCCATTGTTACGGTTGTTTTGGGTATGCCGTTTTTTAAAATGGGAAACCAAAGAAAAGGGATGGACTCACCTTTCTTTTTATTCCATTGAGCAGAATATTTGCTAAAAGCAGTAATGGCATCGCTTAGTCCCCCTTGGTAAAAGCATCTTTGGCTTTCCCCAATCATTTCTTCTACGGGCTTTTTACAATGTAAGTTTCCAGCCAAAGAAAAAGAGGGGAGGATGAATAGAACTGTAAAAATAAGTTTTCGCATAATTAATACCCCGTATTTAGAGTCAGAAGACTGATGGAAAAGATAGAAAAGGCTTTTTTCATTTTTTATCTCTCAATGGTTGAATGAAATATAAGTCTTTAAAAGTGATTAAAAAGAAATCTCATATCGAGATTTCTTTACGTAGTTATGTGTAACATTTGCAAACATTGTAACATAGTAAATTCAATGCTACAGTTATTTGATATGTTTAATCAATTTAGATAATCGGTCATTATAACCGATTATCGGTATATTTCCCGAGGAAATTCATTTCGATTGAAAAGAGTAGAGTTGTTTATATCTATTAGCAATAAAATTCGTTCTTTGTGTGGATGGAAACAATGGTCTCAAGATAGAAGCTTAGTTTCCAAATAAATTCAGGAAAAGGCCGAGTTGATGTAGTTGCTTGAAACAATAAAGGCCGTCTGAAAGATTTTCAGACGGCCTTTATTTTGTTTGATGTTAAATATCGGTTAGAAAACAAGGCTGTTGGGGCGTAAAGCCTTGTCGTGGGGGCGGTTTAACGGTACTATTCTCGGTTAATCCTGTTTTATTCCTATGAAATTGAAAGTATAAGATGATTAATGATATTCAAAAGACAGCTGAAGGCAAAATGCAGCGTTCTCTGGAAGTATTGAAAGACAATTTGGCTAAAGTGCGTACCGGCCGTGCGCATACCGGCCTGCTCGACCAAGTGGAAGTGGAATACTGGGGCAGCATGGTGCCTGTGAGCCAAGTGGCAAACGTGACGCTTTTGGATGCGCGTACGATTGGGGTGAAACCTTTCGAGAGCAATATGGCTGCAAAAGTCGAGAAAGCGATCCGTGATTCCAACTTGGGCCTGAACCCTGCTTCTGTCGGCGATTTGATCCGTGTCCCTATGCCTATGTTGACTGAGGAACGCCGTAAAGATTTGATTAAAGTGGTACGCGGTGAGGCGGAAGAAGGTCGTGTGTCTATCCGCAATGTGCGCCGTGATGCAAATGACCACATCAAGAAATTGTTGAAAGACAAAGAGATTTCTGAAGATGAAGCCCGCCGTGGCGAGGAAGCAGTTCAGAAGTTGACCGACAAATATATTGCTGAGGCAGACAAGCTCTTGGCTGCCAAAGAAGAAGATTTGATGGCGATTTAATCCTGTGTGCAAACCGTTCAGACGGCCTTTGGACGGTTTGCTCCCTGAAAGGCAGACATGAAAAGCAGTACGCAGACGATTTTGGAACACTCTGCCATCCCTCGACATATTGCTGTGATTATGGACGGCAACGGACGTTGGGCAAAGAAGCGTTTTCTTCCCCGTGTGATGGGGCATAAGCGCGGCTTGGATGCGCTGGAGAACATGGTGAAGCATTGTGCTGAACTGGGTGTGCAGTATTTGACCGTGTTTGCTTTTTCGACTGAAAACTGGCGACGCCCCGAGGAAGAGGTTTCTTTTCTGATGGGGCTGTTTTTGCAGGCTTTGCAAAAGCAGGTACGCCGTTTGCACGACAACAATATGCGCTTGAGAGTCATCGGCAGCCGTGAGCGGTTTAACGCTGAAATTCTGAAGGGGATTGAGGCGGCAGAGGCGTTGACGGCAAACAATACCGGTTTGACTTTGAGCATTGCTGCCGATTATGGCGGCCGCTGGGATATTTTGCAGGCGGTAAATCAGTTGATTGCCGAGGGTGTCACTGAGATTACGGAAGAGGCGTTGTCGCGCTATTTGATGTTGGGCGATGCACCCGAGCCGGATTTGTTTATCCGAACCGGCGGCGAGACGCGCATCAGTAATTTCCTGCTGTGGCAGATGGCGTATGCGGAATTGTATTTTACGGATACGCTGTGGCCTGATTTTAATGAGAAATCGTTGAACGAGGCGATTACTTCGTTCCAAAAACGGGAACGCCGCTTCGGGCGGACTTCCGAACAGCTGCCGGTTGAGCAGCAACGGGGTTGAGAACTATGTTGAAACAACGGATTTTGACGGCGCTGTGGCTTTTGCCGCTGATGCTGGGTATGCTGTTTTATGCACCTATGTGGCTGTGGGCTGCGTTTTGCGGCCTGATTGCCATGCTGACTTTGTGGGAATATGCCCGCATGAGTGGCTTGGACAAGCTGAAAATCAATCATTATTTGGCTTCAACGCTGGTGTTTGGCGTGATTGCCTATGCCGGCGGTTGGCAGTTGCCTGATTTGGTTTGGTATGTTGTATTGGCGTTTTGGCTGATTGTCATGCCTTGGTGGCTGAAGGCGAAATGGAAGTTGAACGGCGGCTGGCAGGCTTACACGGTCGGTTGGTTGTTGGTGATGCCGTTTTGGTTTGCACTGGTTTACCTGCGCCCTCAGCCTGAGGACGCGCTGTCTTTATTGGCGATTATGGGCTTGGTGTGGGTTGCCGATATTGGCGCGTATTTCTGCGGCAAGTCGTTTGGCAAGCGCAAAATTGCGCCGACCATCAGCCCGGGTAAAAGCTGGGAAGGTGCGATCGGCGGCGCATTGTGCGTTGCCGTGTACATGACCATCGTATGGAAAGCCGGTTGGCTGGCTTTTGAAGCCGGGTGGTTCAAAACGATTTTGATCGGCTTGATTCTGACCGTTGTCAGCGTGTGCGGCGATTTGCTGGAAAGCTGGCTCAAACGTGCGGCCGGTATTAAAGACAGCAGCAATCTGTTGCCGGGACACGGCGGTGTGTTCGACCGTGTGGACAGCCTGATTGCCGTTATCAGCATTTATGCCGCCTTTGTATATTTGTTTTAAACCGCCTGTCTCATATCGTTGAGGGAGCTGATTATGTCCGAACAAAAACAGATTTCATCTTTATCGATCTTGGGCGTATTGTTGGCACTGGGATTGATGGCTGCGGCGTTTATTTTGGGCGTGCAGTTTAAGAATCTGCGTCAACCCGGGACGATTACCGTAAAAGGTTTGGCGGAGAAGAACTTCCAATCCGACAGCGCGACGTGGAATACAGGCGTGAACGCGCACGGCGAGAGCTATCAGGAAGTTTTGGATTTGCTGACGGCAAGACGCAAGAAGCTGTCTAAATTTTTGGGCGAGCAAGGCTTTACGGCGGCTGAAATGAAAGTGAGCCTGCCTGAAGTGTCGCGCGTTTTCAATGAAACTCGCGACGAACTGGGCAACGTAACCCGTACGCCCAATGGCTACGATGGCGACCTCAATATTGTGGTCAACACCAAAAAACTGGACAAAATCCAAGCCGCCCAGCGTGCCATTTTGAATTTCCGTGCGCAAAACGAATTTATCCGCTTCGACAATCCGCAATATTTGCTGGGCAATTTAGAAACCATCAAACGTGATTTGATCACGCAGGCGACTGAGGACGCGCAGAAACGCGCGGCCGAATTTGCCAAAACCGGCGGCGGCAAAGTGGGAGCCATGCGTTCTGCTTCGCAAGGCTCGTTCAATATCTATGCCGACACCGGTAGCAGCGAGGACGACGAGTACGGCGGTTCTTACGATAAAAGTACCGTCGGCAAACAAGTCCGATTGGTTGTTACCATCGAATACGGCATTGAGTAATTCTTTCAGACGGCCTTTTCAGCTGGGAGGCAAAAGGCCGTCTGAAAATTGGAAACGGCAAAGAAATCTATTTCAAACACAATGAATACCGTTTGCACAGCACATAAAGAACACACCATGACACAACAAGTTCTGACCATATTAGGCAGTACCGGCAGCATAGGCGAAAGCACTTTAGACGTTGTCTCCCGCCATCCCGAGAAATTCCGCGTGTTCGCGCTGGCAGGGCATAGGCAGGTGGACAAGTTGGCGGCGCAATGCAAACAGTTCCGCCCGGAATATGCCGTTGTCGGCGATGCCGGCCATGCCGCCGAGCTGGAAAAGAAACTCAAACAAGAAGGCATCAGTACGCAGGTTTTATATGGTTCTCAAGCCCTGATTGATGTCGCCTCTGCCGATGAAGTCAGCGGCGTGATGTGTGCCATTGTCGGCGCGGCCGGTTTGCCGTCGGCTTTGGCCGCTGCTCAAAAGGGCAAAACCATTTATCTGGCCAACAAAGAAACGCTGGTGGTTTCCGGCGCATTGTTCATGGAAACCGCCCGCCAAAACGGCGCCATCGTCTTGCCGATTGACAGCGAACACAACGCCATCTTCCAAGTATTGCCAAGGGATTATACAGGCCGTCTGAATGAGCACGGTATCAATTCGATTATCCTGACCGCATCGGGCGGACCCTTCCTTAACACCGATTTAAGTACATTTGACAGCATTACGCCCGAGCAGGCGGTCAAACATCCAAATTGGAGCATGGGGCGTAAAATTTCCGTTGATTCCGCGTCAATGATGAATAAGGGCTTGGAGTTGATTGAGGCGCATTGGCTGTTTAACTGTCCGCCGGAAAAACTGGAAGTCGTCATCCATCCGCAATCCGTAATACACAGCATGGTGCGTTATCGCGATGGTTCGGTATTGGCGCAGTTGGGTAATCCCGATATGCGTACGCCGATTGCTTATTGTTTAGGCCTGCCCGAACGTATCGATTCCGGTGTGGGCGAACTGGATTTCGGCGCATTGTCCGCATTGACCTTCCAAAAACCTGACTTTGACCGTTTCCCATGTCTGAAACTTGCCTATCAAGCCATGAATGCAGGCGGTGCCGCGCCTTGCGTGTTGAACGCCGCCAACGAAGTTGCCGTGGCCGCTTTTTTAGATAAACGTATTAAGTTTACCGATATTGCCAAAGTCGTTGCCCACTGCCTTGCCCAAGATTTTTCAGACAGTCGTCACGATATCGAAGGCCTGCTGGCTCAAGACGCGCAAACACGCAGGCAGGCAGAAGCCTTTATCGGCAAACAATAAAGCTTCAATGACAGGCCGTCTGAAACGCCAACCGCTTGGCATTTAGGCAGACAAAATGGAGCAACTGCCTTTATAATCGGTTTTCAGACGGCCTTATCCGTTGATTATTACATTCCACTCAGGGGATTTTTTTGCAAACCTTTTTAGCCTTTATCGTCGCCATTCTGATTTTGGTCAGCCTGCATGAGTTCGGACACTATATTGTTGCCCGCTGGTGCGGCGTTAAAGTCGTGCGCTTTTCCGTCGGCTTCGGTAAGCCCTTTTTCACTCGAAAACGCGGCGATACCGAGTGGTGTCTTGCCCCGATTCCGCTGGGCGGTTACGTTAAAATGGTCGATACGCGCGAAGGCGAGGTAGCAGAAGTAGATTTGCCGTACGCCTTTGACAAGCAGCATCCGGCCAAGCGCATCGCCATTGTCGCCGCCGGCCCTTTGACCAATTTGATTTTGGCCGTTTTGCTTTACGGTTTGAGCTTTTCCTTCGGCGTGACCGAGTTGCGCCCCTATGTCGGCATGGTTGAGCCTAGCAGTATTGCCGCCAAAGCAGGTTTTCAGGCAGGCGATAAAATTGTATCGGTCAACGGAATCGCCGTTAAAGACTGGAGCGATGCGCAAACCGAGATGGTGTTGAACCTTGAAGCCGGCCCTGTAAAAGTTGCTGTTCAGACGGCCTCAAATACCCAAGCCATCCGCATAATTGATGCCGCCGGCACGCCTGAAGCAGGTAAAGTTGCGAAAAACCAAGGCAACATCGGCCTTTTGCCTTTTAGAATTACTAACCGCATCGGTAAAGTCTTGGCTGATAGTCCGGCCGAAAAAGCAGGCTTGAAGGAAAACGACAAACTGCTGACCGCCGATGGGAAGCCCATCGAAAGCTGGCAGGCATGGACGGAACTCTTCCGCGCCAGCCCCGGCAAACGAATCGAGCTGACTTACGAGCGCGACGGTAAAATACGGGCGACCGCTATCCGGCCGGACAGCGTCGAGCAGTCGGCAGGCGTGTTGGTGGGTAGAGCAGGGCTTGCCGCCCAAGCGGATAAAGAGTGGGATAAAACCATCCGCTACCGTTATACGCCTTCCGTTGCCCAAGCCTTTGAATTGGGTTGGAACAAAACTGTCAACTATTCGTGGACGACCCTCAAATTTTTCGGAAAACTGGTTACAGGCAATGCCTCTTTGAACCATATTTCCGGCCCCCTGACCATTGCCGATGTCGCCGGACAATCCGCCAAACTCGGATTGCAGAGCTATCTTGAATTTCTGGCCTTGGTCAGCATCAGCTTAGGCGTGTTGAACCTTTTGCCCATACCCGTTTTAGACGGCGGACATTTGGTTTTCTATACCGCCGAATGGATACGCGGAAAGCCTTTGAGCGAGCGCATACAGGCAGTCGGCCTGCGCTTCGGACTGGCAGCCATGCTTTTGATGATGGCTGTGGCTTTCTTTAATGACATCAACCGTTTGTTTGGATAATTTATGAAACTGAACCAGATTGCTTCCGCTTTAATGGTATTGAGCCTGTCGCCAATGGCATTGGCTGACTTTACCATTCAGGACATCCGCGTCGAAGGCCTGCAACGCACCGAGCCGAGTACCGTCTTCAACTACCTGCCCGTTAAAGTCGGTGATAATTTCAATGATGCGCGCAGTGAAGAAATCATCAAAAAACTCTACGCAACCGGTTTCTTTGACGACGTACGCGTCGAAACCATGGACAATCAAGTCCTGCTGACCGTGATTGAGCGTCCGACCATCAGCTCGCTCAATATTACCGGCGCGAAAATGCTGCAAAACGATGCCATCAAGAAAAACCTTGAAGCTTTCGGTTTGGCGCAATCCCAATACTTCAACCAAGCAACGCTGAACCAAGCCGTTGCCGGTTTGAAAGAAGAGTATTTGAGCCGTGGCAAACAGTCTGTCCAAATCACTCCGACCGTAACCAAACTCGCCCGCAACCGAGTATCTATCGATATTGCCATCGAAGAGGGCAAATCTACCAAGATTACCGATATTTCATTTGAAGGCAACGAAGTTTATTCCGACCGCCGTCTGATGAAACAAATGTCCCTGAGCGAAGGCGGCATGTGGACTTGGATTACCAAGAGCAACCAGTTCAATGAGCAAAAATTTGCTCAGGACATGGAAAAAGTCACCAATTTCTACCAAAACAACGGCTACTTCAACTTCCGCATTTTGGATACCGATATCCAAACCAACGAAGACAAAACCAAGCAGACCATTAAAGTAACCGTCAGCGAAGGCGACCGCTTCCGCTGGGGCAATGTACGCATCGAAGGCGATACGCTGGAAGTGCCGAAAGAAGATTTGGAAAAACTGCTGACCATGAAGCCGGGCAAATGGTACGAGCGCGCGCAAATGTCCAATTCGCTCGAAGCCATCCAAAACCGCATGGGTCAGGCAGGTTACGCATTCAGCGAAATCAATGTCCAACCGATTCCCAATGCTGAAACGCATACCGTTGATTTTGTGTTGACCGTTCAACCGGGCCGCAAAATCTATGTAAACGAAATCAACATTACCGGCAACAACAAAACCCGTGACGAAGTCATCCGCCGTGAGTTGCGCCAAATGGAATCGGCGCCTTACGACTCTGCCAAACTGCAACGTTCTAAAGAGCGCGTTGAGTTGTTGGGCTATTTCGACAACGTTCAATTTGATGCGGTTCCTGTGGCCAATACGCCTGACCAAGTTGACCTGAACATGAGCCTGACCGAACGTTCTACCGGCTCGCTCGACTTGAGCGCGGGTTGGGTTCAGGATACCGGTTTGGTAATGTCTGCCGGTGTGGCTCAAGACAACCTGTTCGGTACGGGTAAATCCGTTGCCCTGCGCGCTTCCCGCAGTAAAACCACAGTAAACGGCTCATTGTCGTTTACCGACCCATACTTCACACCTGACGGCGTAAGCTTGGGCTACGACCTTTATGGTAAGACTTACGACCCGCGTAAAGCTTCTTCCAGCGCGAAACAATATAAAACCACAACTTTCGGCGGCGGTTTGCGTATCGGTATTCCGGTTACCGAATATGACCGTGTGAACTTCGGTTTGGCCGCAGAGCGTCTGACCGTGAACACCTACAAAGGTGCGCCTAAACGCTATGCCGACTTTATCAACCAATACGGTAAAGGCGACGGTAGCGGTGTGGGTAACTTCAAAGGCTGGTTGTACAAAGGTACCATCGGCTGGGGCCGCAACAAAACTGACAATGCCTTGTGGCCGACCCGCGGTTACCTGACCGGCGTAAACGGCGAAATCGCTTTGCCGGGCAGCGACCTGCAATACTACACCCTGACCCACAACCAAACTTGGTTCTTCCCGTTGAGCAAAGATTTCACATTGATGCTGGGTGGCGAAGTCGGTTATGGCAACGGCTACGGTAAAACCAAAACCATGCCGTTCTTTGAAAACTTCTACGGCGGCGGCTTAGGTTCTGTCCGCGGCTTTGAAAGCGGTACGCTGGGCCCGAAAGTCTATGACGAATACGGAGAAAAAATCAGCTACGGCGGTAACAAAAAAGCCAACGTTTCCGCAGAGTTGCTCTTCCCGATGCCGGGTATTAAAGACTCGCGTACTGTCCGTCTGAGCCTGTTTGCCGATGCAGGCAGCGTGTGGGACGGCAAAACCTACAACGACAGCAGCAGCAATTCTTATTACACCAATGGTGCGCTCCAAAACGTGTATGGCGTAGGCACAACGCACAAATCGACATTCAAAAACGAATTGCGTTACTCTGCCGGTGCTGCCGTGACCTGGCTCTCTCCGCTGGGTCCGATGAAGTTCAGTTATGCTTATCCGATTAAGAAAAAAGAAGGCGACGAAATCCAACGCTTCCAATTCCAACTCGGTACGACATTCTGATGATGTTTAGGCCGTCTGAAACCGGGTTTGTCCGTTTCAGACGGCCTCATGGCAGATTGGCGGCAAGTTTATTGCAAACCGCCCGTTTGTTTTCAAGCAAGGATTTTTATCATGAGTAAAATAGCCGACACCCTCCGTGTCCTCGCCGTAGCCCTGCCGGGTTTCGTGCTGTTGCCGCAAGCGGCGGCGGATGGCGTGCAGAAAATCGGTTTTATCAATACCGAGCGCGTTTATCAGGAATCCAAGCAGGCGCAAAGCATTCAGACGACTTTGGAAAAAGAGTTCAAAAGCCGTCAAACCGCCTTGCAAAAGCTGCAGCAGGAAGGCGAGGCTTTGGAGCAAAAACTGAGTAGCGACAAGCTCAGCGACAGCCAAAGGGAAGCGGAAACCCAAAAGTGGCGCAATCTGGTACAGAAATTCCGCAAGCAGCAGGCTGAGTTGGCAGAAGACTACAACCTGCGCCGCAATGAAGAATTCGCTGCGCTCCAGCAAAATGCCAACCGCGTCATCGTCGATTTGGCCAAACGCGAAGGTTACGACTTCATCTTGCAGGACGTGATTTACGTCAACGGCCGCTACGACATTACCGACAGCGTTATCAAAGCCCTAAATGCACACTGACCCTGCTCGGCAGCGAATGTGATATACAGACAAACCTAAGGCCGTCTGAAACCCAAACCGGTATCTTTCAGACGGCCTGACATCTTGACGGCAGATTATCATGACTTCACAAGCATACACCCTGTCCCAAATCGTTTCCCAACTCGGCGGCGAATGGAAAGGCGAAGACATCGCCATTACCGCCGTCCGTCCGTTGGATCAGGCGCAGGCGGAACACATCAGCTTTTTGGCCAACCCGAAATACAAAGCCGAAGTACACGACAGCCAAGCAGGCGCAGTGATTGTGTCGCCGAAAGCCGCAGACGAATTTGCAGGCCGCAACCTGATTGTGGCTGCCGACCCTTATCTTTATTTTGCCAAAGTGGCACGATTGTTCTCACCAATTGTCAAAGCACAGGGCAGCGTACATCCGACCGCCGTTGTCGAGGCAAGCGCCAAAGTACCGGCAAGCTGCGAAATCGGCGCGAATGCCTATATCGGCGCGAATGCCGTATTGGGCGAAGGCTGCCGTATTTTGGCCAATGCCGTTGTCCAACACGATTGCACGTTGGGCGATGAAGTCGTGCTGCATCCCAACTCTGTCATCTATTACGGCTGCACTCTGGGCAACCGTGTCGAAATCCACAGCGGCGCAGTCATCGGCGCGGACGGTTTCGGCTTGGCCTTTGCCGGCGATTCATGGTTTAAAATTCCGCAAACCGGCGCAGTCACGCTGGGCGATGATGTGGAAATCGGTTCGAACACCAATATCGACCGCGGCGCAATGAGCGACACGACCGTCGGCAACGGCACCAAAATCGACAACCAAGTCCAAATCGGCCACAACTGCAAAATCGGTTCGCACACCGTTATCGCCGCCAAAACCGGTATTTCCGGCAGCGTCACCATCGGCAATTATTGTATTATCGGCGGCGGCGTCGGCACGGTCGGACACATCGAAATCGCCGATAAAACCACCATCGGCGGCGGTACATCCGTTACCCACAGCATTACCGAAAGCGGCCAGCATTTGGCCGGTATTTTCCCGATGTCGGGCTACAAAGACTGGGCGCGCAATGCCGTTTATATCCACCGTTTGAGCGAAATGAACAAACGCCTCAAAATGCTGGAAAAACAGCTTGCCGACAGCGACGAAGCCTAAAGGCGGTGCAAACAGTCTGCGCCCCGCATCCGAATACGTTTAAACCCAATACAAACAAGGAAAGACGAACATCATGGACGTACAACTCCCGATCGAAGCCAAAGACATCCAAAAACTTATCCCACACCGTTATCCGTTTTTGCAACTCGACCGCATTACTGCGTTCGAACCGATGAAAACCCTGACTGCGATTAAAAACGTCACCATGAACGAGCCGCAGTTCCAAGGCCACTTTCCCGACCTGCCCGTGATGCCCGGCGTGTTGATTATCGAAGCCATGGCGCAAGCGTGCGGTACACTCGCCATCCTCAGTGAAGGCGGCCGCAAAGAAAACGAATTCTTCTTCTTCGCCGGTATCGATGACGCCCGTTTCAAACGCCAAGTCATCCCCGGCGACCAACTGGTTTTTGAAGTCGAGCTGTTGACCAACAAACGCGGTATCGGCAAATTCAACGCCGTTGCCAAAGTCGACGGCCAAGTTGCCGTTGAAGCCGTGATTATGTGCGCCAAACGCGTGGTGTAAGAATGGGACAGGCCGTCTGAAAGTTCAAACGGCATCTTGCAGGCAATACCTGTATCAGACAGCAAGGAGACAGCATGACCCTTATCCATCCGACCGCCGTCATCGACCCTAAAGCCGAACTCGACTCCAGCGTCAAAGTCGGCCCATACAGCATCATCGGCCCCAATGTCCAAATCGGTGCGAATACCGAAATCGGCCCGCACGTCGTCATCAACGGCCATACGACCATCGGTGAAAACAACCGCATTTTCCAATTTGCCAGCCTCGGTGAAATTCCGCAGGACAAAAAATACCGCGACGAACCGACCAAGCTGATTATCGGCAACGGCAACACCATCCGCGAATTTACGACGTTCAACCTCGGCACGGTCACCGGCATCGGCGAAACCCGTATCGGCGACGACAACTGGATTATGGCCTACTGCCACCTCGCCCATGACTGCGTGGTCGGCAACCATACTATCTTCGCCAACAACGCCTCACTCGCAGGTCACGTTACCATCGGCGACTACGTCGTCTTGGGCGGCTACACGCTGGTGTTCCAGTTCTGCCAAATCGGCGACTACGCCATGACCGCGTTTGCCGCCGGCGTACACAAAGACGTACCGCCATACTTTATGGCTGCAGGCTACCGCGCCGAACCGGCCGGCCTCAACAGCGAAGGTATGCGCCGCAACGGTTTCACCGCCGAACAGATTGCCTCTGTCAAAGATGTGTATAAAACCATTTACCATCGCGGCATTCCGTTTGAAGAGGCCAAGGCAGACATTCTGAAACGTGCCGAAACCCAAAGCGAATTGGCGGTATTTAAAGACTTTTTTGCACAATCCACACGCGGCATTATCCGTTGATGGATGGATTGAAGGCCGTCTGAAACTTTTTCAGACGGCCTTTGGATTGCAAAAATCCGATCAGCGGGACAGGTTTCCTGTCCGTTTGCTGCCGATGCCGTCTGAAAACGGGCGGGCAAATGTTTGCCTCAAAATCTTTTAGCTTCCGAACCTAAATAACACATGAACTCCAATCCCTCCCCCCTTATCGCCATCAGCGTCGGCGAAGCTTCCGGCGACTTGCTCGGCGCACACTTAATCCGTGCCATTAAGGCGCGTTGCCCGAATGCGCGGTTTACCGGCATCGGCGGCGAGCGCATGAAGGCGGAGGGTTTCGAGAGTTTGTACGATCAGGAAAAGCTGGCGGTACGCGGTTTTGTTGAGGTCATCAAACGCCTACCGCAGATTTTGAAAATCCGCAAAGGGCTGGTGAACGATTTGCTCCGCCTCAAGCCGGATGTGTTTATCGGCATCGATGCGCCGGACTTTAATCTCGGCGTGGCGGAAAAACTCAAGCAGGCAGGCATTCATACCATTCATTACGTCAGCCCGTCGGTTTGGGCGTGGCGGCGCGAACGGGTCAATAAAATCGTACATCAGGTCAACCGCGTGTTGTGCCTGTTTCCGATGGAGCCTCAGCTTTATATCGACGTCGGCGGCAAGGCTGAGTTTGTCGGCCATCCGATGGCACAGACCATGCCCGTGGAAGCGGATAGAGCGGCGGCGCGGCAGAAGCTGGGCGTTCCTGTGGACGTACCCGTGTTTGCCATATTGCCCGGCAGCCGCGTGAGCGAAATCGATTACATGGCGGCGGTGTTTTTTCAGACGGCCTTATTGCTGCTGAAACGTTATCCGCAGGCACAGTTTTTGCTGCCTGTGGCAACGGCCGCAACGCGCAAACGCATTAGCGAAATTTTGGCGCAGCCTGAGTTCGCAGCCCTTCCCATCACGCTGACCGACAAGCAGTCGGATACGGTTTGCACCGCTGCCGACGTGGTATTGGTCACTAGCGGTACGGCGACTTTGGAAGTGGCCTTGTGCAAGCGGCCTATGGTCATCAGCTACAAAATTTCGCCGCTGACTTATGCGTATGTGAAAAACAAAATCAAAGTGCCGCATGTCGGTTTGCCTAATATTCTATTGGGTAAAGCCGCCGTTCCCGAGCTGCTGCAACACGATGCCGTCCCTGAAAAACTGGCGCAGGCCGTTGCAGACTGGTATGACCGCCCTGAGGCCGTGGCCGCGTTGGAACAGGATTTCCACGCCTTGCATCTGCTGTTGAAAAAAGATACGGCGGCATTGGCGGCGGCCGCAGTATTGGAAGAAGCCGGATTTTCAGACGGCCTGAAAGACAAGTAAGGAAAATACATGAATTTATTGGGAGCCTTGGCCAAGGTTGGCAGCCTGACGATGGTGTCGCGCATTTTGGGTTTTGTGCGCGATACGATTATTGCTCGTGCGTTTGGTGCAGGCATGGCGACAGATGCGTTTTTTGTCGCGTTTAAACTGCCCAACCTGCTGCGGCGCGTGTTTGCAGAGGGCGCATTTGCCCAAGCCTTCGTGCCGATTTTGGCTGAATACAAAGAAACCCGCTCGCCCGAAGCCACGCAGGCGTTTGTGCGTCATGTGGCCGGTATGTTGTCGTTTGTGTTGGTCATCGTTACTGCGCTGGGCATACTTGCCGCGCCGTGGGTGATTTATGTTTCTGCACCCGGTTTTGCCAAAGAAGCCGATAAATTTCAGCTCTCCATCGACTTGCTGCGGGTGACGTTTCCTTATATCTTTTTGATTTCCTTGTCGTCTTTTGTCGGTTCGATACTCAATTCCTATCATAAATTCGGTATTCCCGCCTTTACGCCGACATTTTTGAACATTTCCTTTATCGTCTTTTCCCTGTTTTTTGTACCGTATTTTGATCCGCCTGTTATGGCTTTGGCGTGGGCGGTATTTGTCGGCGGCGTGTTGCAGTTGGTGTTCCAACTGCCTTGGTTGGCGAAACTGGGCTTCTTGAAAATGCCCAAATTCAGCTTTAAAGACGCAGCGGTCAACCGCGTAATGAAACAGATGGCGCCGGCTATTTTGGGCGTGAGCGTGGCGCAGATTTCCTTGGTTATCAACACCATTTTTGCCTCATTTTTGCAGTCCGGCAGCGTGTCATGGATGTATTACGCCGACCGGTTGATGGAATTGCCGACCGGCGTTTTGGGCGTGGCACTCGGTACAATCTTGCTGCCTACCTTGTCCAAACACGCCGCCAGTCAGGATACCGAGCAGTTTTCCGGCCTGCTCGACTGGGGTTTGCGCCTGTGTATGCTGCTGACCCTGCCTGCCGCCGTCGGCCTTGCTGTGTTGTCTTTCCCTTTGGTTACGACCTTGTTCATGTACCGTGAATTTACGCTGCACGATGCGCAAATGACCCAACACGCGCTGATTGCCTATTCCTTCGGCTTGATCGGTCTGATTATGATTAAAGTGTTGGCTCCCGGTTTCTATGCGCGCCAAAACATCAAAACCCCCGTTAAAGTCGCTATTTTCACGCTGATTTGCACGCAGTTGATGAACCTTGCCTTCATTTCGCCGCTCAAACACGTCGGTCTGTCCCTTGCTATCGGTTTGGGCGCGTGTCTGAATGCAGGTTTGCTGTTTTTCCTTTTGCGCAAACACGGCATCTATCGCCCCGGTAAAGGTTGGGCAGCGTTTTTGGTTAAAATGGTCATCTCTTTGGTCGTCATGGGCGGCGGTTTGTGGCTGGCGCAATATTATCTGCCGTTTGAATGGGTACACGTCGGCGGCTTTAAAAAAGCAGGACAACTCTGCGTCCTGATTGCCTTGGGCGGCGGTCTCTACTTCGTTTCCCTAGCCGCGCTCGGCTTCCGTCCGCACCATTTCCGCAGGGTAGAAAAATAAGCAGCAGGGCGTATGTTGCTTGGTTTAAAGACTAATCATTAAAAAGGCCGTCTGAAACATTTTCAGACGGCCTTTTCTTGCTTTATGTTTTAACTGTAAAGCTTCGCTCCTTTTTTGACGAACTCAATCGCTTTTTCTTCCATGCCCTGCCGTTGGGCTTTTTGCTTGTCGGCATAGTCGCGCACTTCCTGCGTGATTTTCATCGAGCAGAATTTGGGGCCGCACATCGAGCAGAAGTGGGCGATTTTCGCGCCCTCGGCTGGCAGGGTTTCGTCGTGGAAGCTTTCGGCGCGTTCGGGGTCGAGGCTGAGGCGGAATTGGTCGCGCCAGCGGAACTCGAAACGCGCTTTGCTCAGGGCGTTGTCGCGTAATTGTGCACCCGGCCAGCCTTTGGCGAGGTCGGCGGCATGGGCGGCGAGTTTGTAGGTGATGATGCCGGTGCGCACGTCTTCTTTATCGGGCAGGCCGAGATGCTCTTTCGGGGTAACGTAGCAGAGCATGGCTGTGCCGTACCAGCCGATATTGGTTGCGCCTATGCCCGAGGTGATGTGGTCGTAGCCGGGGGCGATGTCGGTAACGAGCGGGCCGAGGGTGTAGAAAGGCGCTTCAAAGCAGTGTTGCAGCTCTTCGGTCATATTTTCTTTGACGCGTTGTAACGGTACATGGCCCGGGCCTTCGATCATGACTTGGACGTCGTGTTCCCACGCTTTGGCGGTCAATTCGCCCAAGGTGTGCAGCTCGGCAAATTGGGATTCGTCGTTGGCATCGGCAATGCAGCCGGGGCGCAGGCCGTCGCCGAGGCTGAACGATACGTCGTAGGCTTTCATGATTTCGCAGATTTCGTCGAAATGTGTGTAGAGGAAGTTTTCCTGATGATGGGCAAGGCACCATTTCGCCATGATGGAACCGCCGCGCGATACGATGCCGGTGAGGCGGTCGGCCGTCATTGGCACATAGCGCAGCAATACGCCTGCGTGCATGGTGAAATAGTCCACGCCTTGTTCTGCCTGCTCGATTAAGGTGTCGCGTACCAAATCCCAAGTCAGGTCTTCGGCGATGCCGCCGGTTTTTTCCAATGCTTGGTAAATCGGCACGGTGCCGATGGGGACGGGCGCGTTGCGGATAATCCATTCGCGTGTTTCGTGGATGTGTGCGCCTGTGGATAAGTCCATAATCGTGTCCGCGCCCCAACGCAGCGACCACACCATTTTTTCGACTTCTTCGGTCAGGCTGGAAGTGACGGCGGAGTTGCCTAAGTTGCCGTTGATTTTGACGCGGAAGTTGCGGCCGATAATCATCGGTTCGAGTTCGGGGTGGTTGATGTTGGCAGGGATAATCGCGCGTCCGGCGGCGATTTCTTGGCGCACGAATTCAGGCGTGATTTGGTCGGGATGGGTCGGGATATTCGCGCCGAAACTTTGCCCTGCGTGTTGTTTCAAGAGCTTGGCGTATTCAGGCTGTCTGAAAAGCTCGTCCAGCTTCATGCGTTCGCGTATGGCGACAAACTCCATTTCGGGCGTAATGATGCCTTGGCGGGCGTAGTGGAGCTGGGTTACGTTACGGCCTGCTTTGGCGCGGCGCGGGCGGGTAATTTGGTTGAAACGCAGATGGGCGGTTTTCGGATCGTGCGCGCGTTCAGTGCCGTATTCGCTGGAGAGTTTGGGCAGGATTTCGGTATCGCCGCGTTCGTCCAGCCATGCAGTGCGGACGTGCGGCAAACCCTGTTTCAGGTCGATGTGTGCTGCCGGATCGCCGTATGCGCCGCTGGTGTCGTACACTGGAATTGGTGGATTGGCTTCCGTACCTTGCGCCGTGTAGGTGTCGTCCTGACGGATTTCGCGCAAAGGCACGCGGATGTCGGCGCGGCTGCCTGGGATATAGACGCGGTCGGAATTGGGATATTGGAAGCGGATGCCGATGTCTTCGCTCAAGTCGGAAAGACGGCGTGCCTCATCGCCGGTTTTTTTAGCGGTAGTCATAAAAAATTGCTCCTGTTTCTCGGTTATGAAATGGAAACAGGAGCATTGCTTTTTTTCAGACGGACTTGTGGATATCTTCAATCAACCGTTTAAAATCACATTTGCCGAAACTCCCCACGCAGGTATTATCCTGTTCGGGTGTAAAGGGTATTTCTCAGCCGCTCGGTTTGAAAGCAGCACCCCTGTTTCTTTATTAACGAAAAATTAAACCATGCAGACGGTTTTTTGTAAAGCGGCGTTTTCGCATTTTCTGTCAAAAACGCTTGACAGCGATTCCGTCTTTCCGTATAGTTACAACTTCTGACGCGGGATGGAGCAGCATGGTAGCTCGTCGGGCTCATAACCCGAAGGTCGTAGGTTCGAATCCTGCTCCCGCAACCAAATATAAAAATCCCCTGCAATCGCAGGGGATTTTACTTTATGTAGCATTTATTGTTGATTGGATTGATTGAAAGGCCGTCTGAACTATTGTGTTTCAGACGGCCTTTTTTATTGGCCGATGTCATCGGCGGTTAATTTACTTTTGTCTTTTATTTTGAGTTTGTGTTTTTCAGACGGCCTATTGTTGCTCCGGATCGGTATCGTTGCGCAGGTATTCTTTCAAGCGTTGCAACTCTTTTTTGTCCAACCATTTATTGCGCGAACGTTGCAACAGGATCACCAATGCGGCGATTTCGTTACGCATATTGGTACTGAGCCAGAGGAAGCCTTGCCAGTCGTAATGCAGGCGGGCAGCCGGTTTGCTTAGTTCGGTATTGAGCGAAGTATCGATGCGGATGCGGCGGGCGTAATGGCCTTTGATGAGGCGGACGGTCAGGCGCAGTTCGCGTTGGAGTTGGTTGAAGTGGCGGTCGAGCAGGCGGATTTCGCTTTCGTTGAGCGTGGGCGCGCGCAGTTTGGCGGCGGTGGTCAGGAGCAGCTCGGTGGTGGTGACGATTTTGCGGTGGGCATGTTGCATGGCTTCCATCATATTGTTGCTGATGTGGCTTTCGCCGGATGTTGCGGCCAGATGGCTGCGGCTTTTGACCATGCGAGCGTTGATTTTGCGCATTTTAATCATGTTTTGCTCCAAACGCTCACGGGTCATGCGCTTGCCGTTGCTGATTTCGGCAATCATTTTGGCGCAGTCGGTGAGGTTGTCGGCAAGCATGAAGCGCCACATGAGTGTGGAGCGCAGGGGCAGGAGTTTGGCGGCGGCAATGGCGATGGCGGCACCAATCAAAACGTTCATGGCGCGCATCAGGCCGCTGTCGAGCCAATGGTGGCTGCTGTCGCCGATGAGCATACACATGGTCAAACCGGCAAGCATGGCGACATAGCCGTTTTTGCCGACTGCAGACCAACCGGCCACTGCGCTGGCGGCACCGATAATTAGATAGAAGAAAACGCCGTCTTGCAAATAATGCTGGTTCAACCATAAAACGGCCAAACCGACGCCCAAACCGATGGCCGTGCCGAGCATGCGTTCGACTGCTTTGGAGTAAATCGCGCCTTGGAATTGCAGCATGCCGAGGACTACAAAGACGGTCATGCCGATCCACTCGCCGTGTTGCAGGTGGAAGACTTTGGCCAACAGGGTGGAAAACACGATTGCCAAGCCGAGGCGGAAGGCGTGGATATGGCGGCGATAGCGGTAGCGCTCGTAGGCGTTGAGCCAACGTTCGGAAAAATGGAGGCGTTCGGATTGGGCAGGCATGTTGTGAAACGTATGGGTATGTGGGGATGTAAATTATAACTGATTGGTAAAGCAGATGAAATTTGAACTGCTCCCAAACGGTTTGTCCTATTGCAGAATTTCTCTGCCGCAAGCGGATATAATGGCGGCTTTGAATCAGATAGGCGGTGAAGAAATGGCAACGATTTTAAGCGCAGGCGTGGACGAAGCGGGACGCGGCCCTTTGGTCGGCAGCGTATTTGCGGCGGCAGTGATTTTGCCGGAACATTTTGATTTGCCGGGTTTGACCGATTCAAAAAAACTGAGCGAAAAAAAGCGCGATATGTTGGCGCAGATGATTAAGGAACAGGCGGTTGCGTGGAATATTGCCTTTGCCGACCCCGACGAAATCCTGCAACTGAACATCCTGCACGCAACCATGGCAGCGATGAAGCGAGCAGTCGAGGGGCTGTCGGTCACTCCCGACAAAGTGTGGATAGACGGCAACCGCGTGCCGAAAGATTTGAATGTCCCTGCCGAAGCCGTGGTCAAAGGCGACAGCAAAATCATCGAGATTTCCGCCGCTTCGGTTTTGGCCAAAACCGCGCGTGATGCGGAAATGTATGAATTGGCGAAACGCTACCCACAATACGGGTTTGACCGCCACAAAGGTTATGGCACGGCGCAACATTTGGCCGCATTGAAACAATACGGCGTATTGCCGGAACACCGCCGCGATTTCGCACCGGTCAAAACCTTATTGGCACAAGGCAATCTGTTTGAAGAATGAAAGCATAGCAAAAGGCCGTCTGAAAGATTTCAGACGGCTTTGTTTTTGGAAAAGTATTATTTCAACGTAGCCAAACACTCTTTAATCAATTCAGGGCCGCGATAAATCAAACCGCTGTACACCTGAACCGCACTGGCACCCAAGCGGATTTTTTCTGCCGCGTCCGCGCCGTTCATGATGCCGCCGACGCCGATAATTGGCAGCTTGCCGTCAATGCGTTCCGCCAAAAGTTTCAACACCTGATTGCTTTTCTCGCGTACGGGCAAGCCGCTCAAGCCGCCTTGTTCGCCTGCGAGCGGATGGCTGCCCAAGCTTGATTTGTCGATGGTCGTGTTGGTGGCGATGATGCCGTCCATTTCTACGGATTTGACCACATGGGCGATGTCGTCGATTTGCGCTTCGTCCAAATCCGGCGCGATTTTGACCGCCAGCGGCACATATTTGCCATGCGCGGCCGCCAGTTGCGCCTGTTTGTTTTTTAAGGCCTCCAACAATGCGCTCAACTCGTCGCCGCCCTGCAAGGCGCGCAGGTTTTTCGTATTGGGGGAGGAAATATTGACCGTGATGTAGCTTGCGTGGGCGTAGGCTTTTTCCAAGCAAATCAGATAATCGTCGGCCGCGTTTTCAATCGGCGTAACGGCATTTTTACCGATGTTGATGCCTAAAATGCCTTTAAAGCGGCTGTTTTCAATGTTGCGGATCATCGCGTCGATGCCGTGGTTGTTGAAACCCATGCGGTTGATGATGCCTTGGTGTTCGGGAACGCGGAAAAGGCGCGGCTGCGGATTGCCCGGCTGCGGCTTGGGCGTTACCGTGCCGATTTCGACAAAGCCGAAACCCAAAGCGGCAAACGCATCGATACACTCGCCGTTTTTGTCCAAACCTGCCGCCAAGCCGACCGGATTGGGCAGCTGCAAACCCATCAGCTCGGTTGGCCGAGTGTGGCTGTCCACTTTGGGCAGCAGGCCGAGTTTTTCGATAGAACGCAAACTGTTGAGCGTGAAATGATGGGCCTTTTCTGCATCGAAACGGAACAGGATGGGGCGGACGAGTGAATACATGGCGGCGGCTTTCTGAACGGTTGATGAATTTGGCGTTATTTTACCTGAAACCGTCAAACTGCCCCAAACGTCTGTATCGATATGATTTTATTGTTTGGCGTCAAATGAAAATAAATAGGGCTTTTGCGTGTAATCGGATAGTTCATTAAAATGGTAAGAGAGAGGCTTTTCAGACGGCCTGATGGATGTATCAAAAGGCCGTCTGAAAAGTTTTGATTTGATTGTTTACCTGATACAGGAAGATTTTTATGAAACAGGCGGTTGATCCTTATGCGAGTTTCCGTGAACTGACGCTGCGGGGGATGATACTCGGCGCGTTGATTACGGTGATTTTTACGGCATCCAATGTGTATTTGGGCTTGAAGGTGGGCTTGACTTTTGCGTCTTCGATTCCGGCTGCGGTGATTTCGATGGCGGTTTTGAAGTTTTTTAAAGGCAGCAATATTCTGGAAAATAATATGGTGCAGACCCAGGCTTCGGCCGCGGGTACGCTCTCCAGTATTATTTTTATTTTGCCGGGTTTGCTGATGGCCGGTTATTGGGCGGGCTTTCCGTTTTGGCAGACTACGCTGCTGTGTATGTCCGGCGGTATTTTGGGCGTGATTTTCACTGTGCCTTTGCGTTATGCGATGGTGGTGAAGAGCGATTTGCCTTATCCGGAAGGCGTGGCGGCGGCTGAGATTTTGAAGGTCGGCGACCATGATGCGGACCAACAGGAAGGCGGCAGCGGTATCAAGGAATTGGTGTCGGGCGGCGCATTGGCCGGTTTGATGAGCTTTTGCGCAAGCGGTTTGCGCGTGGTGGCGGACAGCGCGAGCTTTTGGTTTAAAGGCGGTGCTTCGGTGTTCCAAGTGCCGATGGGCTTTTCTTTGGCTTTGCTGGGCGCGGGCTATTTGGTCGGCCTGACCGGCGGTATCGCGATTTTGCTGGGTATTTCGATCGCCTGGGGCGTGGCCGTGCCTTATTTGTCGGCGCATATTCCGCAACCTGCCGATATGGAGATGATTCCTTTTGCGATGTCTTTGTGGAAGGAAAAAGTCCGTTTTATCGGCGCGGGTACGATTGGTATCGCGGCTATTTGGACGCTGTTGACTTTGATGAAACCGATGGTCGAGGGTATGCGCCTGTCTTTCCGCAATTTCGGCGGTGCGCAGATGACCGAGCGCACGGAACAGGATTTGTCGCCTAAGGCGATGATTGCCTGGGTGTTGGCGATGATGCTGGTGTTGGGCGTGTCTTTCTTCCACTTTATCGGCGACTCGCATATCTCCGGCGGTTTGGCTTGGCTGTTGGTGGTTGTATGTACGCTGCTGGCTTCGATTATCGGCTTTTTGGTGGCCGCGGCTTGCGGTTATATGGCCGGTTTGGTCGGTTCGTCTTCCAGCCCGATTTCGGGTGTGGGCATCGTCTCTATCGTCATTATTTCGCTGGTGTTGCTGCTGGTCGGCGAATCCGGCGGCTTGATGGCTGATGAGGCAAACCGCAAATTCCTGCTGGCGTTGACGCTGTTTTGCGGCGCGTCTGTGATTTGTGTGGCTTCGATTTCCAATGACAACCTGCAGGATTTGAAAACGGGTTATCTGGTCAAAGCGACGCCTTGGAAACAGCAGGTTGCGTTGATTGTCGGCTGCGTTGTCGGTGCATTGGTGATTTCGCCTGTGTTGGAGCTTTTGTATGAAGCCTACGGCTTTACCGGCGCGATGCCGCGTGAAGGCATGGATGCTGCCCAAGCCCTTGCTGCGCCTCAGGCAACTTTGATGACCACCATCGCCCAAGGTATTTTCTCGCACAATCTGCAATGGGATTATATTTTCACCGGCGTGGCCATCGGCGTGGCGTTGATTGCGGTCGATTTCACATTGCGCAAATCCTCCGGCGGCAAGCGTGCTTTGCCGGTATTGGCCGTGGGCATGGGCATTTACTTGCCGCCGTCTGTGAATATGCCGATTGTGATTGGTGCGGTATTGGCGGCGGTGTTGAAATCCGTCATCGCCAGCCGTCAAGAAAACCGTGAAGGCCGTCTGAAAAATGCGGAACGTATCGGTACGCTGTTCTCCGCCGGTTTGATTGTCGGCGAGAGTCTGATCGGTGTGATTATGGCGTTTATCATTGCCTTCTCCGTAACCAACGGCGGTTCGGATGCGCCTTTGGCCCTGAACTTGGAAAACTGGGATACGGCCGCCAAATTGCTGGGCTTGGCGTTTTTTGTTTTCGGTATGTTCGTGTTTGCACGCCGCGTATTGAAAGCAGGACGTTAAGTTTGTAGGTTGAGAAAAGGCCGTCTGAAACCCAAAAAATTGGGGTTTAAGACGGCCTTTTTAGTGGAAATTTGTTTGGAATGATTTTAGGAAGGTTGGGTATAATTATTGCGGGGCTGGTAGCAAAAAAGCCCCATGGCAGTGGGGCTTTGTGCTGAAACCGCCCTAGAAAGGATGGTTTCAATCATGAAACATACCACTCGCACGGGTCGTTCATGGCTGAGACTGCGGACAGTCGTTAGGATTATCTTAACCCTGTTCCTGCTCTTAGTCAATTAAACGGCTGAAAACAAAAAACTGTTTTTCAGTTTCCGCCTGTTTGTCATGAACGGGCGGTTTTTTATTGTTTAACGCTGATTCAAACAATCTGCAATCGCTTTGGCAATTTTGGCACTGGCGCCTTGGTGTTGCGAAATGAATTGTTCGGTGTGGCTGATCAGCTGTTGGCGCAGCGTTTCGTCGTCGAGATATTGGCACGTGGTTCTGTACCAGGCTTCGGCGGTTTCGACGCGGACGGCGGCTTTGGCTTCGACTGCACCTTTGCAGGCTTGGGCAAAGTTGTAGTTGGAGTAGCCGAAGAGGGTGGGGACGCGGCAGGAGATGGGTTCGATGATGTTTTGGCAGCCGGCATCAACGAGGCTGCCGCCGACGAAGGCAATGTCTGCGCTGAGGTAGTAGGCGGCAAGTTCGCCCATGCTGTCGCCTATCCAAACCTGTGTATCGGGGGAAACGGGTTGTCCGTCGCTGCGTTTTTGCACGGTATAACCAAGCGATTTGGCGGTATCGTAGGCCGTCTGAAAATTTTCAGGGTGGCGCGGGACGATGACCAGCAAGGCATTGCCGCGGTAGCCCTGCCATGCTTTGAGGAGCAGCTCGGCTTCGTCTGTGCCTTTGTACACGCGCGTGCTGGCGCAGACGACGACGGCTCGTGCGCCGATGCGTTCTTTAAAGGCGGCGGCAAGTGGACGCAGGTCGTCGGGGGGCGCGATGTCGTATTTGGTGTTGCCGCAGACGTGGACGTTGGATGCGCCGATGAGGTGCAGGCGTTCGGCATCGGCGGCGGTTTGGGCAAAGCAGCCGGAGAGGGTCTGCATGGCAGGCTCGACCAGCTTGCGGATTTTGAGGTAGCCGCGTTGGGATTTTTCGGAGAGGCGCGCGTTGGCCAAAAAGAGGGGAATGCCTGCTTCTTGGCAGCCGTGCATCAGGTTAGGCCAGATTTCGGTTTCCATCAAAATGCCGCAGATGGGGCGGTGTTCGGCTAAAAATCGAGCGACCCATTCGGATTTGTCGTAGGGCAGGTAACGGCATTGCGCATCGGGGAACAGGGATTGCGCGGTGGCGCGTCCGGTCGGCGTCATTTGGGTAATCAAAAACGGCGAGTCGGGAAAATGGCGGCGCAATGCCTGGACTAAAGGTTCGGCCGCACGCGTTTCACCGACGGATACGGCGTGTATCCAAATCGGGCGTTGTACGGGATTGGGATACGCCTGCCCGAAACGCTCGCCCCAATGCTCGAGATAGGCTGGGGATTTGAGGGCGCGGCGGCGCAGGTGGCGGCGGATCAGGAAGGGGGCGAGGTGCCACAGCGTGGCGTAAAGGCGGCGTATCATGCTTACGGGTCTTGTGTCGGAATAGGCCTATTTTATCGGAAACTGAAACGGAAGATATAGCTTTGATGCGTGTTTTACGCAAAGGAAACAGGCCGTCTGAAAGGTTTCAGACGGCCTTTGATGCAGGCATAAACGCGTTTACTTCACTTGCGCCATGTATTTTTTCAGACGGCCTTTGCTCTGCATGGCGCGGTTTTCCATTTCATCGACAACGGCTTGCGCTTTGGCTTTGTTCACCGGTTTGCCGACCTGAATCACGCCGCTCATGTTCATCATGCGGTGTGGCGGGCAGGTATAGACATACACGCCTTCTTTGTCGAGTTTGAGGGTGAAGTCTTTACCGTCTTCGGAGAGGAAGTCGGCAACGCCGTCGGGCAGGGCTTTGCTTTGTACCCAGTGGCCGCTGTTGGCGGCTTTGAAGGTAACAGTATCGCCGACTTTGGCGTTGACGTAGCCGGGTTCGAACACCATGCTGCCGTCTTTGCCGTTGTCGAGCATTTTGACTTCGTGGTTGGCGGCGTATGCGCTAAGGGAAGCGGTCAGCATCAGGAGGAAGAGGGATTTTTTCATGGAGAAAGTCCTTTCTAAGGATAAAAAATATGGGGCGGGCTGATGAGTCGGAGAGGCAAGCCTTGGGCTTACCGCCCTCTCCCTAACCCTCTCCCGCAGGAGAGGGTTAGGGAGTTTGCAGGCCGGATGCTCAAATCCGACATTTGCAGGAGCGGTTAAGTTACGCACTCTTCCGCATCGGGCGGATAACGGGCAGGCCTTTGCTGTCGTACAAAAGCTCGATGTCCACTTTGTACAATCTGCCGATCATGTCCGCCTGTAACACGTCCTGCGGCGCGCCCTGCGCCTGTACTTTGCCTTCGCCGAGCAGAATCACGCCGTCTGAAAACTGCGCGGCGAGGCTCAAATCGTGCAAGACCATCAGCGTAACCAGATTGTGTTCGTGCGTGTATTGCACCACGCGCTCCAAGAGGTTCAACTGGTGGTGCATATCCAGCGCGCTGACCGGTTCGTCCAGCATCAGGATTTCGGGACGGCGCAGCATGACTTGGGCAAACATCACAAGCTGCCGCTGTCCGCCGGAAAGCCGCATGACGTCGCGGTGGGCCAGATGGCCGATGCCCAGCTCCGCCATGATACTTGCGGCTTCGTGCAGTAGCTCGTCGCCGACGTGCATGTGCAGCGCGTCCATGCGGCCGAGCAACACGACTTCCAGCGCGGTCAGCGAGGCTTCGGCGGCGGTGTCCTGTGGCATATAGCCTATGCGTTTGCGCCAGCTTTGCAGGTGGATTTTGCTCAACACTTCGTCGCCGTAGCGGATGGTGCCTTTGTGCGCGACTTCGCCGAAAATCGTTTTCATCAGCGAGGATTTGCCCGTACCGTTGGGGCCGAGCACGGAATAGACTTTGCCTTGTTCCAGCGTCAAATCGATATTGTCGGCGACCACATAATCGCCGCGCCGGATGTATACGTTTTCAAGTTTCAACATTTCAGACGGCCTATCGTTTCGTTAATACAATCCAGAAGAAGAACGGCACGCCGACAAACGACGTAACAATCCCCACCGGAAACAGCGCGCCCGGGATAATCACCTTGGACAACACGCTCGCCACCGACAAAAACGCCGCCCCCGCCAGCATCGCGCCGGGTAGGAAGAAACGCTGGTCTTCGCCCAAAAGAATCCGCGCCACATGTGGGGCAACCAGGCCGATAAAGCCGATGACGCCGACAAAACTGATGGCCGTCGCCGTCATTACCGCCACCAACACCAGCGTTTTCAGGCGAAAAAATTGCAGATTGATGCCCAGCCCGACGGCGCGTTCTTCGCCCAAGCGCAGCGCAGTCAGCTTCCACACATCGCGCGAAAGCAGAAACACGCATACCGCCGTAACCGCCGCCGTAACGATGACTGTTTCCCAAGTCGCCTTGGTCAGGCTGCCGAACAGCCAAAACAGAATCTGCTGCGAAATCTCAGGCGCGGCGATAAATTGAATCAGCGATAAAATCGACTGAAACAGGAACAACAGCGCAATCCCCACCAGCACCAACATCGCCGAGTTGAAGCGGCGTGCCGAGGCAAACAGAAACAAGATGCCCGAAGCCAGCATGGTCATCACAAACGCACCGATGGGAACGGCGACCGTTTCAGGCAGCCCGAAACCACCGAACGCAATCACCGCCGACGCGCCCAAACCCGCCGCCGCCGCCAAGCCCAGCGTATAAGGGCTGGCCATCGGGTTGTTCAGGAGCGTTTGAATTTCCGCACCGCCGACACCTAAAGCCGCGCCGACCACCAAGGCCATCACCGCAATCGGCAGGCGCAAATCCATCACAATCAGGCGGTTCATTTCATCGACTTCGGGTTTGCCCAGCAAAACATTGACCACTTCGCCGACGGGCAGCGTGTCCGTCATCGCAGGGCCGGTGGCGATGTCGAATAGGAAACTGACCGCCGCGATGACTAAAAACATCAACACAATCAACCAACGCTTGCCTTCCAACTTGCGCTGGTTTTTCACAATCTCGGCGACAACCGAATCATTCATGTTTCAAACCTTTAAAAAAGAGTGTTGTGAAAGGGGAGAAACAGGTTTGCCTTTTTCTTCCGCAAAAATTTCAGACGGCCTTCCTATTTAAAAGGCCGTCTGAAAATCTAAACTACCTTATTGTCCTTTCGGATAGAGGTAGAACGTACCATTTGGTACAACAGGCAGGTTTTGGCGGTAGAAGTCCAGATAGGTCTTCTCAGGGTTGAAATCCTTAAACAACTGCGGATAAATCGCTTTGGCCATAAACTGAATCGATGCGCTGTCGGACAGCGTGCGCGAGTTAGCGTGGTAGGCGGCGTAGAGGCGGTTATTTTTAATCGCAGGCAGGTTTGCCCAGCCGGCGCGTTTGGCAAAGCCTGCCAAGCGTTTTTCCGCTTCGGCTTTTGGAATGCCCCAGCCCATCACCATGGCGGCAGGGTTTTTCTTCAATTCGGTTTCGCGGCCGGTAATCACGATCACGTCGGGTTTGGCGGCGAGGACTTTTTCAGGATTGATCGGGCCGTAGAATTCGACCGAAGAAGCGGCGATATTGTTGCCGCCGACCAGTGTCGCCATCGAACCCCACATGCTCTTGCCGAAGGTAACGCTGTGTTCGGCAGGGCCTTTGTTGCCGAACTCGATATAGACTTTAGGCTTGGGCAGGTTGGCTTTTTTCACGCGCGCTTGGATGGTGTCGGCAACGCGTTTGTAGTCTGCCGCCAGTTTGTCGGCTTTTTGCTGCTGGCCGGTCAGCGTGCCGATGAGCTTGGTCGATTGAACGTGTTTGGCCACTGTTTGCGCGTTGTAGTCCAACACGACGATGGGGATGCCGGCTTTGTTGATGCGGTCGAGATCGGAACCCAAAGCCTTGTATTGCCATTCGGCCAAAACCAGCAAATCGGGTTTCAGCGCCAATACTTTCTCAATCGAGAAAGTGCCGACTTCCACTTCGCCCACGTCGGTCAGCTGATTCAGTTTAGGCACGGCTTTGCTGAATGCCGCCCAGCTTGGCGGCGCCCAGTCGGCCCAAACTGCTTTGGAGAAACCGACGACGTTGTCCAGCGCGGTTTTACCGCCGATGGCCATGTAGTCTTGGTAGTAGAAGCCCAACACCACGCGCTTGGCAGGCAGGTCGACAGTTACCTTACGGCCGAGGATATCGGTCAGCTGAACGGGTTTGGCAAAAGCGGATACGGAGCCGACTGATAAAGCGGCGGCGGCAATCAAAGCAGAAAGTTGCGTAAATCTCATGAATCATTCCTTTAAAATATGATGATAATTACTATCTTTTTATAAATTTACAAGGTATTGAATATTTTTTCAAGTGAATGTAGGGATAGACATATTTTGAAATAAAAAGTTTCATCATTAAAACGAAGGGATAGTGTTTATATAGGGCTTGGGTGTACTGAAGACCTAGCAAAAAGGAATGATATGGGGTACCTAAAGCCATAGTGGGCAGTAGCTGGAATGGATCGGTAAAGGGTTTTTTATTGCAAAAAAATAAAAGGTATTCGGTTGAAAACAAGGCCGTCTGAAACCTTGCAATCAGGGTTCAGACGGCCTTTGGTGGAGGCATAAAAGTTTTATTTCACTTGCGCCCTATATTTTTCAGACGGCCTGTAAGCAGTGTTTGGGAAAAGTGGAAAAGGTTGGTTTTTGAAATGGCGAAATAGGGAAGAAGAGGGCTTGAGGGAGAATCGGGCATAAACTAAAAATGGGGACGAATAAAAAGGGCGTGTATCGAAATACGCCCTTTTTAGAGATTCAGACGGCCTGTGATTCCGCCTGTTCGCTTTGGTTGAGGATTTTAATCAGTTTTTCGGCTTTTTCCGGGTCTTCGCAGCGCAGGATTTTGGCGGCGTCGTTTTCAAGATGGCCGGTGTGGCTGTGCAGGATGATGTTTTTAACCGAAAGCAGGTTGTTGGGGTTCATGGAGAAGCGGCGCAGTCCCATGCCGAGCAACAGTCGGGTGAAGACGGTATCGCCGGCCATTTCGCCGCAGATGGACACGCCTTTTTCCATGCGGTTTGCGGTGCGGATAATGTGTTGCAGCGTTTTGAGGACGGCAGGGTGGCCGGGTTGGTAGAGGTGGCTGACGCTGTCGTCGCCGCGATCGACCGACAGGAGGTATTGAATCAGGTCGTTGGTGCCGATGGAAACGAAGTCGACGAGCTTGAGGATGCTGCCGACGGTCATGGCGGCGGACGGGATTTCAATCATGCAGCCGATGCTGACCGGGCCGAAGGTTTCGCCGCGTTCGGTCAGCTGGCGTTGGGCTGTGTCCAGATGGATAAGGCATTGGCGCACTTCGGAAATGGATGTAATCATCGGCCACATCATACGCACGGGGCCGTGGGCGGCGGCGCGGAGGATGGCGCGCATTTGGGTGCGGAACATGACCGGCTCGGCGAGGCACAGGCGGATGCCGGTCAGGCCGAGCGCGGGGTTGAGGCTGCCGTTGGGAGTGCTGTTTTGGCCGAACCAGCGCGGATTTTTATCGACACCCAAATCGACGGTGCGGATGGTGATGTTTTTGCCTTTGAGTTTTTTGACGATGCCGGCATAGACTTCGTATTGTTCGTCTTCGGTCGGCATGTTGTCGCGGTTGAGGTAGAGGAATTCGCTGCGGAACAGGCCGACGCCGTCTGCGCCGAAGTTGTGCAGGGCTTTGATGTCTTCGGCGGATTCGATGTTGGCGAGCAACTCAATGTTGATGCCGTCGGCCGTGGTGGCGGCGGTTTTTTTGATTTTGTTGAGTTCGCGCTTGTGGCTGCGGTATTCGCGGGCGAGGCGGCGGTATTCGTTGAGGACGACTTCGTCGGGATCGATGATGAGGACGCCGTTGATGCCGTCGACGATGACGATTTCGTTTTCGGTGATGAGTTTGCGAGCGTTGTGCAGGCCGATGACGGAAGGGATGTCGAGGCTGCGGCCCAAGATAGCGGTGTGGCTGGTCGGGCCGCCGGCATCGGTTACAAAGGCGGTGATGTGCTGCTCTTTGAACAATACGGTATCGGCAGGCGAGAGGTCGTGCGCGATGAGGACGGTGTCGTCAAACAGGTTGCCGGCGAGGTTGATTTCGTTGCTTTGGCCGACAAGGTTGTTGTGGATGCGGCGGACGACTTGGAGCATGTCCTGTTTGCGTTCGCGCAGGTAGTCGTCGTCGATGCTGTCGAACTGGGCGGCGAGCTTGTCGCTTTGCTGTTTCAATGCCCATTCGGCGTTGATTTTTTGCTCGCGCAAAATGTCGATGGGTTCGCGCGAGAGGGTAACGTCGGTCAGCAGCATCAGGTGCAGCGAGATGAATGCGCCCAATTCGGTCGGGGCGTTTTCGGGAATCGCGCCGCGCAGTTGTTCCAATTCTTTGCGCGTGGCTTTGATGGCGTTGTCGAAACGTGCAGCTTCGGCATCGAGTTTGTCGGGATCAATGTCGTATTGGGGGACTTCCGTTGTGCCGCGCGTGATGAGGTGGGCGTGGCCGATGGCAATGCCTTTGCCCGCGGCTACACCGTGTAGGACGATGCTCATTATTCGCCCTCGCCGAAGTAGTCGTTGATGAGGTCGGTCAACGCTTGCATGGCGGCGGCTTCGTCTGCGCCTTCTGTTTCCAGCTCAATCACGGTGCCTTTGGCGGCGGCCAGCATCATCAGACCCATGATGCTTTTGCCGTTGACGCGGTTGCCGTTTTTGGTGACCCAGACTTCGCTTTGGAATTGGGAGGCGGTTTGGGTGAATTTGCTGGAGGCGCGCGCGTGCAGGCCGAGTTTGTTGATGATTTCGATTTCTTGTTTGAGCATGAATGTCCCCTAAATGTAATGTTCGTAAAGTGAATGTTTTCAGACGGCCTTAGCCGTGTTCTTTGCACACCAGGTCTTCAGGTGCGGATGTAATGGCGAAAATGCCCCGGATGGCGGCTTCTTTGACGGTTTCGGTGAAGTCGGAGAGGTTTTCGGCTTGTGATGAGTATTGGATGGCTTTAATCATCATCGGGGCGTTGAGGCCGGTCAGGATGGCGGATTTGTTTTCGCGCACCAGCCGGCGTGCGGCGTTGCACGGGGTTGCGCCGAAGATGTCGGTCATGATCAGCACGCCGCGGTTGTCGGGAAATTCCTGCAACGCGGCGATGGCGTTGTTGATGATGTCGTTTTGATCTTCGTCGGGCTGTACGCCGAGGATGTGGAGATTTTCGGGGAAGCCGTTGGGAAAGAAATGGTCAGCCAAACCGCGATAGGCTTCACCTATGGTTTCATGTGTAATGATTAACAAACCTATCATGATGTGTTCCTAGTATTGGGGTTGAGGCCGTCTGAAGATTTTTCAGACGGCCTTTGTTTTATTTATTGTTTAAGGCGTAGATTTCGCCGAGGTTGCGCCAGCAGCCGGCGGCGTCCATACCGTAGCCGAAGACGTAGCGGTTGGGCACGTCCAAACCGACATAATCGGCTTTGGTTGGTTTTTCTTTGTCGATCAGTTTGTTGGCAAACACGGCCGCACGGCAGCTTGCTGCGCCCATTTCCAACAGTTTTTCCTGAATGGCGGCCATGGTGTGACCTTCATCCAAGATGTCGTCCAAAACGACTACATGGCGGCCTTTGATTTGCTCGGGGTCGGGCATGCGTTTCCAGTTGAACGCTCCGCCTGCGAGCTTGTCACCGTAGCGTGAAACGTGGACGTAGTCAAAGTCCAAAGGAAAGCGCAACAGCGGCAATAACTGTCCTGTAAACACCACCGCGCCACCCATTACAGGCAGGAGCAGGGGGTATTTGTCGCCCAAGTCGCGGGTAATGTCGTCGGCAACTTTTTGCAAGGCCGCGCGGCATTGTTCTTGGCCAAACAGCAAGTCGGCATTGTCCAGCATGGCTTGGGTGTCAAGGCGTTTGGTTTCTAAGTCGGTCATGATAGGTCGTGTTGAGTGCGGTTAAAAACAAATTATATAGCGGATTCAATCAATTTTCGATATAAGGCGCGGCAATAGTGTAGTGAAAGTGAAGGGAATTTGAGCAGACTACGTTCAGACGGCCTTTTGCCCTTCCGCTTCGTCCACCAGCAAAAATGCCGTTAAAGCCAAAGCGGTCAATACCGCCGTCAACACCATCGCCCGTCCGTAATTGTCCGCACCGGCGCGTCCGAGATAATCGTAAATCAAGGTGGTCAGCGTCTGCCATTCGGGACGCGACAGGAACAATGTGGCCGCAAATTCGCCGATACACGTTGCCGAAGCCAAAGTCAGACCGCGCCGCAAGGCCGGTTTCAATAAAGGCGCGGTTACATAACAGGCCGTCTGAAAACCGTTTGCGCCCATGGTGCGCGCCGCCGCCGCGTAATCTTTGGGCAAACCGTCCCATGCAGTCAGTACGTCTTTGGCCACAAACGGATACGCCAACAGCGCGTAAGTTGCCGTCAGCAGCCACAGCGAAGCCGTCCACTGCGGATAGAGCAACAATACGCCGAACGCAATGCACACGGGCGACACCATAAACGGCAAAAACATCAGCGCGCGCAACCACGCCATTTGCCGTGCCGCCGCCGCATACAGTACGCCCAATACTGTCGCCGCCGCCACGGCTGCCGCAGAGAAACGGATGGTGTTCCACACCGCCACCCAAGTCTGCGCTTCAAACAAAACCGCCCACGAAGAGCCAGCCGATACTGCCTTGAGCCACACCGCCGCCAAAGGTAGCAGGCAGCATACTGCCAACATGGCCAATACCGTTGCCGTCAGCCATTTTTCCCAAGCCCATATCGGCGCACGCGGAGGCAAAGGCGAGACCGACTTATCCACAGCCACGCGTTTGCTCCAATACGCATACAAACCGCCTGCTGCCGTCGTAACCGCCAGCACCAGCCACACCAACACCGACGCACGCGCCATGTCCAACTCATACGCCACCAGCCGGTAGATTTCCACTTCCACTGTTGCAAAACGTTCGCCGCCGAGCAGTAAGGCCAGTCCGAAGCCTGAAAAACAATATAAAAACACCAGGCACGCGCCGCCGGCAACCCACGCACGCACCACCGGCCATTCGACCCAGACAAACCGCCTCCACGCGTCCGCGCCCAAAGATTGCGCCGACAGCAACCGCGCCTGCGGCACACGCACAAATCCCTGATACGCCGAGCGCACCAAAACCGGCAGGTTGAAAAACACGTTGCCGTAAATCAGCAGCCACGGCGTGTCCTGCCAACCTGCCGCCAGCATGCCGTGTGCGCCAAATAAGGCCAGCACGCCCATGCCCGCCACTAAAGTCGGCATCACAAAAGGCAGCATCAGCAGGCGCAAAACCGTGCGCCGTCCGGCAAAGTCCATCCGCGCCAGCACCCACGCCGCAGGCACGCCCAAAGCAGTGACCAAAACGCAGGTCAAAACCGCCTGCGCCACCGTCCAGCCCAAGCGCAGGCGCATATAGTCATCAGCCACCACTTCTGCCCAAGCGCCTTCGCCGTCGTAAAACGCCAACGACAGCAAAGGCGCGGCCACCATGACTGCCAAGAAACCCAAAGGCAGAAGCAACAGCGCAAACCGCCGAATCCAAACCTGCATCGATGCGTACCCGAGAATAAAAACGCCTATTTTAGCCCGAGTTTGGCATAGAAGGTGGTATTCCTGCCCTTGTTTTCAGACGGCCCGGGCAGCCTGACGGATAAAACCGCCGTTTCTTCAAATTTTCCAAACATTTACGAAATCTCTTCAAAAAGGCAACATAATTGTTTGGGCATTTTTGTTACAATGCCGCCGATTCAAAAAACCAAACAAATCAAAAACAAGGAAACATTATGACTGCTACACGCCCACAAACCTACGATGCCGTCGCGCGCGCGTTGCACTGGCTGACCGTACTCGGTTTCATCGGCATCCTCTCCACCATTACCGTTTGGACCATCTACGATGGCGAAGAATGGGTCAAATCGCTCTTCGGCGTGCATAAATCCATCGGTTTCATCACGCTGCTGGTAATTGCCGTGCGCATTGTTTGGGCTTTGCTCAATGCGTCCAAACGTCCTGCCGCCGACAGCTTTGCCGCCAAAGCAGGCCACCTTGCCCTTTACGTCCTCATGCTCGCCGTTCCCGTTATCGGCATGATCCGCCAATACGGCGGCGGCCGCGGCCCGTTGAAAGTATTTGGTGTCGAAGTGATGCAGGGTTCGCCTGAAAAAATCGAATGGATGTCCAACCTCGGCAATATGGCGCACGGCAAACTCGGCTGGCTGCTCTTCGCGCTTGTCGCCGGCCACATTGTCATGGTTGTCGTCCACCGCATTCAAGGCCACGACGTTTTGTACCGTATGATCGGCCGCCGTTCTTAAGTGTAAAACGGTAAACAGCCAAGGCCGTCTGAAAACAGTTTGACCAAGCAAAACTGTTTTCAGACGGCCTTTTTGTATTTGTGTTAATCTGCAAAAGTAGGTCAGGCATTTTGCCTGATGTTGTCCAAATACTGTAAACCGTACCGAGAAACACCATGACTGCTCCCATTCTCGCCATCACCTCCGGCGAACCGGCCGGCATCGGCCCCGACATCTGCCTTGATTTGGCTTTCGCCGACCTTCCTTGCCGCCCCGTTGTTTTGTGCGACAAAAACCTGTTGGCGCAAAGGGCCGAACAGCTCGGCAAATCCGTCGTCCTGCGCGACTTTCAAGCCCAAGCGGCCGATCCGTTGCCCAAGGGCGAACTTGAAGTCCTGCATATTCCTTTAGATGCTGAGTGTCGGGCGGGCGAACTCAATCCTGCCAATGCCGCGTATGTGCTCCGGCTGCTGGATACAGCGTATCAAGGCATTTCAGACGGCCTGTTTGCCGGTATGGTGACCGCGCCGCTGCATAAAGGCATCATCAACGATGCCCACGCAGGCAACGGCTTTTTCAGCGGCCATACCGAATACCTCGCCGAAAAAAGCCATACCGAACAAGTCGTCATGATGCTGACCGGCGGTGGCCTGCGTGTGGCATTGGTGACCACCCATCTGCCGCTGAAAGACATTTCCGCCGCTATCACGAAGCCTTTAATCGAGTCGGTTGTCCGCATTCTTGAACACGACCTGCGCCATAAGTTCGGCATAGCCAAACCGGTCATCCTCGTTACCGGCCTCAATCCCCACGCCGGCGAAGGCGGCCATTTGGGACACGAAGAAATCGATACCATTATTCCGGCACTTCATGCCCTGAAGACCGAAGGCATAGACGCGCGCGGCCCTTATCCGGCCGATACCGTGTTCCAACCCTTCTTGCTCAAAGATGCCGATGCCGTCCTTGCCATGTATCACGATCAAGGACTGCCGGTGCTCAAATACGCCGGTTTCGGCGAAGGCGTGAACATCACCCTCGGCCTACCCTTTATCCGTACCTCTGTCGATCATGGCACGGCCTTGAGCTTGGCCGGTACGGGCAAAGCCGATTCCGGCAGCCTGATTACCGCCGTCCGCGCCGCGCTTGATATGGCGCACAATATGCAGAAACAGGCCGTCTGAAGCGTGAAGGTTTGATCGTTTGTCGGCGTAAAGTGTTCCTGTAAGAGCATCATCAGGAAATATTTGCCTGCTGATTTGATGAGGTTGATGAGTGTTTGGACAATAATCAGCGTTTTATTTTAAAAACCATATTAAAAGGCCGTCTGAAACCCCGATATTTAGGGTTTCAGACGGCCTTTCAGTTTTTTGGTTTACCAAATTTCAGACAAAGTTTCTTTGACTTTGGCCTTCACTTCCGTACCAAAGCGGCGGCTGAGCATTTTGCTGAAATCGTCTTGCGGCGTGTAGTTGACCAGATTGGGGGCTTTGACGACATCGCGGGCGACGCTGTAAATGCTGCCGAAGTCGTCAATCAGGCCGACCTGTTTGGCTTCTTTGCCGGTGTAGATGCGTCCGCTGAAAACATCGGGATACTGTTTGTCTTTCAACCTTGCGCCGCGGCCGAGTTTGACGGCTTTGATAAATTCTTGGTGGATATCGCCCAACATGGTTTCCCAGATTTGGGTTTGTGCCGGTGTTTCAGGCGTGAAAGGGTCGCCCATGCCTTTGTTGCTGCCGGCGGCTCTCAGACGGCGTTTGACACCGGCTTTGTCCATCAGGCCGGTAAAATCGAAACCGCCGCCGATCACGCCGATGCTGCCGACAATGCTGGAAGGGTCGGCGTAAATTTTGTCGGCTGCGGCGGCAATGTAGTAGCAGCCGGAAGCGCACATGTCTTCGGCAACGAGGTAAACAGGGATGTCTTTGTGTTCGGCTTTGAGGCGGCGGACTTCGTTAAAGGCTATGCTGGACACGACAGGCGAACCGCCAGGGCTGTTGGCGCGAATGATGATGGCTTTGGCGTTGCCGTTGTTGTAGGCGGCTTCCATACTGTCGCGCAGGATTTGGACTTGGTCGTCGATGTCGTTGCCGATTTCGCCGGTCAGGTCGATAACGGCGGTGTGTTCGCTGCGAGCTTGGATGCTCGTGGTTTTTCCATCTTCTTCCGCGAGGCCGAAGATCAGGCTGAGGAAGATAAGGACGGCGACGCCGCGCCAGATATTGCGCCAAATACGGGCGCGGCGTTGTTCTTGGTAGGCGGCGAGAAGGACTTCGCGCAGGGTGTTGCGCTCCCAGTTGTCGACGGGTGTGGAGGCTAAAGAGGGTGTGTTTTGGGCATCGCCTTCACGGTGGATTCGGTATTGCATGATGTGATGTGCTTTCTTGTAGGCCATCTGAATGTTCAGACGGCCTTATCGGTTTTAGTTGATGGAATAGCCGCGCAGGTATTGCGTACGTTCGCGGGTCATGCGGGTTTCACACTGCAGGCGCAGGTATTCTGCTTGTGCGGCGTTGTCTGCGGACGCGGCGGCTTGTTGGCAGTTGAGTTTTTTGCTTTGAATCCAGGCGCGTTGTTCGCCGAGGATTTGTTGTTTGACATCGCTGTCTAAGCCGCCCCAGAGGTCGTTGATCTCGCCGTCTGCCTGACGGTTTTGCGCACGCGCGTTGTCGAGTTCGCTTTGGCTGAGGCCGGGCGGCTCGTTGCGCGGAGTTTCACGGTCAGGGTGCAGGACTTCGTAGTCTGAATCGTCGTCATCATCGGTCAAACCGACGGCTTGGCTGGCGGCGTTGTTTTCAAGGATGTCTTGCGGATTGACAGTCGGCGGTTCTTCCGTGTTTTGGTTTTGCAGCAGCTTGATGGCCTGCTCTTTAGATACTGGTTTGCCATCTATCATGACGATGCTTTTTACGCCGTAGGGCAGCAGGGTGGCGGAAAGGGTTTGGGCGGTGGAACTCAGGGTATTGTCTTCGAAAACCGGTTTGCCGTCTTTGTCGGGGGTATAGAGCAGGGTGGTGCTAAACGTGTTGTTTTCAAAGGTCAGGTTGCTGCCCATCAGTTTTTGTTCGAGCATGTCGGACAACGGGGTGCTGCCGTAAATCAGCGGGCTGTTGTCTATGGCCGTCTTGAGGATGGTGTCAGGAATGCGGATTTTGAGGTTGGCACGGCAGATGGCTTTGCCGTCGTCTTCGGTTTCTTTGGGGTCTTCAAGCAGGGTTTCTAATTCGAGGCCGGCGGCGATGATTTTGTCGGCATCGACGAATTGGCGGTTGTCATTGCGGGCAAAGGAGCGCGCTTGTTGTTTGAGGGTGTCTTCGATGGTGGTACGGATGTTTTGCAGTGTGGCCGGTTGGGCGCAATCAAGTGCGGCTTTGGGCTCTTCTTTGCTGCATGCGGCAAGAAGAATCGTGCTTAAAATCAATACGGAAGCGGTTTTTTTGTACATGGGTACTCCTGAAGATGACGGCCTTTCAGACGGCCTGACGTGCTTATCATAACAAAAGCACTTGCAGCAAGTAAATGCGGCAAGTGCTTTTCTATGTCAGACGTATCAGCCTTTGATGACGCTGATGAAGCCGGAGAGGATGGCGGCGTTGAGCAAGTCAACGAAGAACGCACCCACCATAGGCACAATCAAGAAGGCTTTGTGAGATGGGCCGAAAGTTTGGGTAATGGACTGCATGTTGGCAACGGCGGTCGGGGTGGCACCCAAACCGAAGCCGCAGTGGCCGGCTGCCAATACGGCAGAGTCGTAGTCGCGACCCATGAAGACGTAGGTAACGAAGGTTGCGTACAGAATCATCACAACGGTTTGTACAGCCAAGATGATGGTCACAGGGCCTGCGAGACCGGTCAATTCCCACAGTTTCAGGTTCAGAAGGGCCATAGACAGGAAGAGGGACAGGGAGGCGTTACCGAATACGTCGATGGCACGGTCAAACATATTGACTTTGAAGGCTGCAGTCAGGACGTTGCGGATGACCACGCCTGCAAACAGACACCATACGAATTTAGGCAAGTCGAAGAAGGCTTTGTCGTAGCTGTCCACGATTTCGGCAAATGCCAAACATGCGGCAAACATCGCGAGCGTTTCGACAGCGGAGTCAGCCGTAATCAGGCGGGTGCGCTGTGCTTGTTCGAAGACGTCGTCGGTTTGGTCGTTGTCAACTGGTTTTTTATTTGTTTCCAGAGGTTTGCGACCCATTTTGTTGATCAGGCGACGGGCAACGGGACCGCCGATCAGGCCGCCGAATACCAGGCCGAAGGTGGCGGAAGCCATACCCAAGCCGGTTGCGCCGGTCAGGCCGAATTTGCTTTCAAAGTCAGGACCCCATGCACCGGCGGTACCGTGACCACCGGTCAGGGTAATCGAACCGGTAATCAGGCCAATCAGCGGATCCAAGCCCAATGCGCTCGCCAGGCCGACACCGATGAAGTTTTGGACGATGATGAATGCACCCACTACGGCGGTAAAGATAACCAAAGGCAAACCGCCCGCTTTCAAACGGGAGAAGTCGGCGCTCAAACCGATGGATGTAAAGAAGATAAGCATGAACGCATCTTGCAGCGGTTTTTCAAATTTGAAGCTGACGCCGTAGGCTTCGTGCAGGACGAACAGGACGATAGCGGCAATCAAACCGCCGGCGACCGGCTCGGGAATATTGAAGTCTCTTAAGAATTTGATTTTTTGAACCAGAAATTTACCAACCAGCAACACGAGTGTGGCGGCAATCAGTGTGTAATAACTGTTGAATTCCCATTCCATGTTGTTTCACCTCCTAGAAATGTTTTTCCGAGCATCCGTTTTTGTTCCGGATGTAGTGTGTTTCAACGCTTGGCGTTATCTGCCAAGAGTCATGGTATTGATGCGCGGACAAGGCGTTTTCAGAAAGAAATGAAAACGATGACGTGTCCGTGAAAAATAACTGGCAAATATTAGGGGAATAGTTAAAGATTGTCAAAAAATGCGAGTGTAAATCTTTTCAGACGGCCTTTTGCCCGATGGCATGGTGCGCTTCGCGGCGCCATTGTTCTAATAGGGATGTTAATGATTCGGACGAAGTGTGGCCGTTGCTGATGGCGGCCTGCAGCCAATAGCAGGCAGTCGGAACATTACAGCCGACACCTTGCCCGTGATAGTAAAAACAGGCGAGGTGGTATTGGGCGGAAGGGTGGTTTTGTTCGGCAGCGATGGCGTACCAGTGGGCGGCCGCCCGAGGGTCTTGCGCCGTACCGAGACCGTAATGGTAGATGCGGCCTAAGGCCGCCGCCGCGTTTTTATGGTGGAATTCGGCAGCTTCCATGTAATTCTTGCGCGCGGCATTGTAGTCGGTGGGACGGCCGATGGCGTGGGCTTGTGTTTCCGCCAAACGGTAGATGGTTTCGGTTTGTTGCTGTTGCAGGGCGGCTGTTTTGATTTGTTCGTATTGTTGCGGATGGTACAGCGCGGCGTCGCTGATGAGTTTTTGTGCCGCGGCGGCAGAACCCAGCGCGGCGGCACGGTGGTAGTAATCGTGCGCGATATGGTTGTCGGCTTTGATGCCAAGGCCGTAGCGGTAGAGGTCGCCCATGATTTTCAGGGCTTCGGGATGGTTTTTCTCGGCGGCGGCTTTGGCGTAGCGTGCCGCTTGGAACGGGTCTCGTTCAGAAAGTTCGCCGGTTAGGGCATATTGGGCCAGCTTGGCCTGTGCTTCCGCTTGCTCCTTATCGGCGGCACGACGATACCATTCTAAGGCTTCGGGTTTACGTTGGGCGGCAAGAAGGTCGGCCAGCAGGGTTTGTGCGGCGATGTGGCCGGCTTGCGCGGCTTGTTCGAAGTATTGTTCGGCTTGTACGTGGTTTGGGCTGACACCTGTACCGTAGAAATAGATTTGACCGAGTTGCCAGCAGGCGGCAGTCACGCCGAGCGCGGCCGCTTTTTCGTATTGTTCGATGGCTGTTGCAACGTCGCCTTGTCGTTGATGATGGCGTGCCAGATGGTAATATGCAGGCGCGGCATATCGGGCAGCGGCAAGCTCCGCCCAGTAGAGCGATTGTGGATCGTTGCGCTGCGCGTGGTAACACATGAGGATTAATTGGGCTTCAGGGTGTCCCTGCTCACCCAGCCAGGCATATTCGTTGAGGAGCTGTCCGGTCGGGGTGCCGTTGTGTTCGCGTTGTTGCAGCAGGGTGAAGAGTGCCTTGGGATGGCGTTGGGCCGCGGCGGCTTCCAACCATGGAAGTGCCTGCTCCGGATGACCGTTTTGCAGCAGATGGTCGCCCAATACGAAAGCAGCTTCCGTATATCCCTGCTCTGCGGCCTGTTGCAACAGGGGCAGGGCTTGGGCGGTATTGGATTGTTCCAAAAGGGCGGCGGCTTGCCGGTAGAGGATATCAGGAGCGGCGGTCATGGTTTGCGGGCGGATATAAAGTGGAAGACGGATGCTGCGGCATATGGGCGGCGATACCGGTTGAGGGCTTTGTAAAAATTTTGCTCGGCATAGCTTTGTAGCGTGTATTGCCTTACTGGCTTATCTTTAGGATGTTTGGCTTGTTATATTGTTTTGCCTGGGGATACATCCATATTTTGTGCGTTACAAAGGGCTCAGGTTGAGTCGGTATGCGCTTATGACAGCTCGGTCATTATACTGTTTTTGTAATTTATTGTTAATGATAAATGTAGGTTTTTGTGTTTTATTTACATGGCAGTAGCTAAGGTATTGATTGCTTCAGGCCGTCTGAAATGTTTTCAGACGGCCTGAACTTTTCTTTCGCTAAATCAGGTTGCTGGTGTAGAAGAGTCGTAGGTTTTTTTGTTGGGGAAAAAGACCTGACTGTAGAAGTTGCCGTTAATTTGGGTTACGTTGAGGTGGTACATACGGTAGGCATGGAACAAGTCGCTGTCAGGTGGTGTCGGATGATTCCAAAATTTTGCTAAGGCATTTTGATCAGTAATGCCGGGAATGTCGTAATGGGCACGACCGAGGACTTTGACAGGCATGTTGTGGATCAATCCGGACAGGCCGCTGGTGCTGTTGATGGTGACCATGCCGAGGCCGTGGCGCAGGAAAACGGGCAGGGGGACATCATGGACGTAAGTCACACGGCCTTTGAGTTTGGGGTGTTTTTTGATAAAGCGTTTGATGTCGCGCGAGTAGTCGATAAAGCCGCGGTCCATCGGATGATGCTTGATGATGAGGTTGGTATCGGCAGGCGCGTGCGCGGCAAAGGAGGCCAAAACATGGAGCAGGAAGCTGCGGATGCTGGAAAAGTCGCAATGGATGCGGACTTGGCTGTCGTTGAATACCTGCAAGGGAACAATAAAAAACTTGCCGTATTTGCCCGCCTCCACGCGTTTAGCGATTTGGATGTCTTCAATATAGTAGTTCAAACGCTTGAGGATGGAGATCGACCACAGTTTGAGGTAATGGCCGGCATTGGATGCGCGGTGGTGGATGTAGTTCGGGTACTTGTTCGGGTTGCGGAACAATTCGATATAGTAACGGACGGCGTTTTTGGCCATGGGCATAAACCCGCCGCGTACCGGCGTCGGCGCTTTGTATTCTTGCTGGGCCAGCTTGGGGAATTGTTCCAAAAAAAAGTCGGCACGGCGCGGCAGAGGGGAAAATGCGTTGACGCCGTCTTTTTCTAAGGTGATGTAGTAGGGGCGGAAATAGCCTTCTTCAAACGCCCAGAAACTGGCTTGGTTTTCGTTTGCAATGCGTTTTGCGATGATGTGATAAGGGCGTGTGTCGCCAAAGCAGACAACGGCCTGGATGTGATGTTGAACGATGTATTCGTGCAAAAATTCAGGAAAGGCATCGTAGCTGTCGTTAAAAACAACGGTATGAGCTTGAGTGGGCGGATAAAAATAGTCGTCGCCTGCATTAAAGTTGAATTTATGTACAGTTTTGCCGTTTTCAGTCAGCCAATTGGCAAGGCGCAGAAAAAAATCGCCGACAGGACCTTGAAGCAGCAGGATATTTTCTGCGCTTTCGAGCAGGTTTTGCAGGTTGTTTTGGAGGACGGTCTGTTTCATGTCGCAATGTGGTTTTGTTTTTTATGTAATAGTTTTAGGTTGAACTTTCAAGCATACGCCAAGAGAATTAACGATGCAAAGGCAACGATGCCGCAACAGAGGCAAGTTCATGACGTATTGTTAATTTAGATGGTGTTTATTTGAAAGATAGATATAGTTGTTTGATTTTACACAATTTTTTAGCAAAGTACCCACGATGTAATCCGTTGTTGTTTTTTTGCATATTTTTTTGTCGTATCAGGATTTGGGCAGCGGTTTCCGCATTGATGGCCTGATGGGTTTCGGGGTGGATGTAGTCGGGATAGTGGATGAGCGTGCCTGCAATCAGCTGCCAAAGCTCAAGCCTGCGGCTGCGGCGCAGAATGGGGAGCAGATCTTGGGTAAGCCCCCAGCCTGCATAGAAAGGCAGGCCGTAGCAGCTGACTTTTTTGCCGCGCAACAAGGCTTCAAAACCGGTCAGCGAAGTCATGGTATGTATTTCGTCTGCGTATCGGAGACAGGTCAGGATATCGGCTTGTTCGGCGGTTTGGTCGGCATATCGTGCAGCATCTTCAGGGGAAATATGGCCGATACGGTTACCGCTGACTACATCAGGATGCGGTTTGTAGATGATATAGGTATCGGGATTGCGTTCGCGTACGGTACGGAGCAGATCCAGATTGCGATAGATTTGGGGCGAACCGTAGCGGATAGACGCGTCATCTTCAACTTGGCCGGGAACGAGAATCACGGTTTTGTCGGTTGACGGGGCGGTAAAGTCTGAGTTGCCGACGTTGTATTTGCTGATGTGGTTTTCGGTCAGCATTTTTTGCAGTTTCAAGGCTGTCTGAAAGTCTTGATCGTCGAAGTTTTGGTTTTGCAGGATGTGTTCAAGACGGGACGGGGTTTCGGCGTTGAAATAAATGCCCATATCGTCGGTAACGAGCGACAGTGGTGGGACTAAATTAGAACCAAGCCCGACCGAGCGGATAAAGCCGTCTTCCATGCGCAGCAGGGGGATGTTGTGTTGTTCGGCAAAACGGACGATGGCCTCTTTGCCGTTGCCCCAAGCAAGGATGCGTGCATCGTTGGATAGTTTGACCCCTGCCAGTTTTTGTGTGGAGGCGATAAATTTCAGACGGCATGAGGGTACGTTAAAGAACGGTTTGGCAACCGCGCGTTTCCACAAAGACATGCCGACGCAATATAACTCACCACGCAATTTGTCGTTTTTGCGTTTGACCGTCGCCAGATAGTCGATAACATCAAAGAGGCTGCCTGCTTCGCCGGTATTGGGATTGAGGTAGCGGCTGTATTGCAGATAGGCTGCGGCAAAGAGCTGCAGCAAGTTGCGGGGGGCGCGGCGTTGGGTTTGAACAAGGCTGTCGATTTGTGGGTGGCGGTCGTCGCTTACGCCCCATCCGGCATACCACGGCAGGCCGAAAGTGGTCAGCGGTTTGCCGCATAAAAGCGCCTCAAAACCCATTTGCGAGGTAACGCAATAAACTTTATCGATGTTTTGCAACAAAGAAATCGGATTGATGTCTTCTGCTAAAAGATGGACGCGGTGTTGCTGCGCCAGTTGGGTCAGATAGCCTTGTTTTTTGCCGCACAAAACATCGGGATGGGTTTTGACCCAGATATCGGCTTGTGGGTTTTCATTTAAGGCCGTCTGAAACATCAGTTCAAACGTAGAGGCGTCTGCGCCGCCATACTGGATGGCCATATCGCCGAAGGTTTGATCAATGATGAGGACGGTTTCAGACTTAGATGGGGAGCGCAAAGGATGATCGTCTGAAAGTTCGGGCGCGTGGTTGTATTTGGACAGATGGTGTTGCAGGATGAAATCCATCGCCTGTTGCGCCTGAGCCAAGGTTGCAGACGGCATGGTATCAGCAGCGAGAATCAGTTGTTCCAAACGCGAAGGACGTGTGGTGTCGTAGTAGATGCCGATGTCATCATAGACGATGGAGTAGGGCGGATAGCCGGCGACGCCCAGGCCGAGCGAACGTAAAAAACCGTCTTCCAATGCAATAAAGGGAAGCTGGTGTTCAGCGGCGAAAGCACGCGCTTTATGTGTCGTCGGGCGCAAACCCCAGCCGACAACAGCCTCTGCTCCTTTTCCGTCTTTGCAGATATGAAATTCAGGCAATAGGATGGAGAGATGGGGGATTTTGCGGATGCCGCGAGAGGGGATGTAGGCGTTTTTCACAATGCGTTTTCGTCGATTATTGTTATTAATGGATTGTAGGCCGTCTGAAAAGAGGAACATTCTTTCAGACGGCCCGAATTATTTTTTAAAACGTGACGGCTTCGGCCAATACTTTGCCTGCCAAGTCTTTAGGCGACAGGTTCGGCTCGCCTTGCAACGGCCAGTCAATGCCGACGGTCGGATCATTCCAAATCAGCGAGTGTTCGGCTTTGGGATTGTAATAATCCGTGCATTTATAGACGAACTCGGCTTCGTCGCTCAGTACATAGAAACCGTGTGCGAAACCTTCGGGTACCCACAGTTGGCGTTTGTTTTCTGCGGACAGGATCTCGCCTACCCATTTGCCGAAAGTGGGGGAGTCTTTACGCATGTCGACAGCTACATCGAATACTTCGCCGACAACCACGCGTACGAGTTTGCCTTGAGTGTTTTCGGTTTGATAGTGCAGGCCGCGCAATACGCCTTTGCCGGATTTGGAGTGGTTTTCCTGCACGAAGGTGCGGTTGCAGACTTGGGTTTTGAACCACTCGTCGCGGAAAGTTTCCATAAAAAAGCCGCGCGAGTCGCCGAAGACTTGGGGCTCAAGCAGTTTTACGTCAGGAATGGCGGTATCAATGATGTTCATCGTTTTATCTTTCATCTAAAGGCCGTCTGAAAAGTTTCAGACGGCCTCAAACATTATTTTTTCAACAGGCGCAGCAAATATTGGCCATATTGGTTTTTTGCCATCGGGCGCGCCAGTTCTTCCAGTTTTTCATCAGAAAGCCAACCGTTGCGCCAAGCGATTTCTTCCAGGCAGGCGATTTGCAGGTCTTGGATGTTTTGCACGGTTTGGACGAATGAAGCGGCTTCGTGCAGGCTCTCGTGGGTGCCGGTGTCCAGCCATGCGAAACCGCGTCCCAAAAGTTGTACCGACAATGAACCGTCTTCCAAATACATTTGGTTGAGGTCGGAAATTTCCAATTCGCCGCGGGCGGACGGTTTGATTTGTTTGGCGAACTCGACGACGCGTTGATCGTAGAAGTACAAGCCGGTTACTGCCCAATCGGATTTGGGCTGTTGCGGTTTCTCTTCGATAGACAGGGCGTTGAAGTTTTCGTCAAATTCAACCACGCCGAAACGCTCGGGGTCTTTGACCTGATAACCGAATACGGTTGCGCCGTGGGTCTTGGCGGCGGCCTGTTTCAATGTTTGCGTAAATGATTGGCCGTAGAAAATATTGTCGCCCAAAACCAAGCAAACATTGTCGTTGCCGATAAATTCTTCGCCGATGATAAATGCCTGTGCCAAGCCGTCCGGACTGGGTTGCACGGCATAGCTGATGGAAATGCCGAAATCGCCGCCGTCGCCAAGTAGGCGTTTGAAAGAGGCGTTGTCTTCGGGCGTGGTAATCACCAAAATATCGCGGATTCCTGCCAGCATCAATACGGACAGGGGATAGTAAATCATGGGCTTGTCGTACACGGGCAGCAGTTGTTTGGATACGCCGCGCGTGATGGGGTAGAGGCGCGTGCCGCTGCCGCCGGCAAGGATGATGCCTTTCATGGGTTTTCTCCTGAGTAGTGTGTGTTTGCGTGATTTTCAGACGGCCTAATATGGGAACAGGCCGTCTGAAAACTTATTTTCCGGTGCCTAAACGCTCTAAACGATAGCTGCCGTTCAATACGTTTTGCCACCAGGTTTTGTTGTCCAAATACCATTGCACCGTTTTGCGGATGCCGGTTTCGAATGTTTCCTGAGGTTTCCAGCCCAGTTCCCTACCGATTTTGGCAGCGTCAATGGCGTAGCGCACGTCATGGCCGGGGCGGTCTTGTACGAAAGTAATCAAATCTTCATAACGTGCCACACCGGCCGGTTTTTCAGGAACAAGCTCTTCCAGCAGGGCGCAGATGGTTTTGACGACTTCAATATTGGCTTTTTCATTGTGGCCGCCGATATTGTAGGTTTCGCCGACAACACCCTCGGTAACAACCTGATACAGTGCGCGCGCGTGGTCTTCGACAAACAGCCAGTCGCGGATTTGCATACCGTCGCCGTACACAGGCAGCGGTTTGCCGTCGAGCGCGTTCAGAATCATCAAAGGAATGAGTTTTTCCGGGAAATGGTAAGGGCCGTAGTTGTTGGAACAGTTGGTTACGATGGTTGGCAAACCGTAAGTACGCAACCATGCGCGGACGAGGTGGTCGCTGGACGCTTTAGAGGCAGAGTAAGGGCTGGACGGCGCGTATGGCGTGGTTTCGGTAAACAAATCGTCTGTGCCGTGCAAATCGCCATAGACTTCATCGGTAGAAATATGGTGGAAACGGAAGGCTTCGCGTTTTTCAGACGGCATTTGTTGCCAGTAGGCTCGGGCCGCTTCAAGCAGATTGAATGTACCGACGATGTTGGTTTGGATAAATTCGCCTGCCGAATCGATAGAGCGGTCGACATGGCTTTCCGCAGCCAAGTGCATCACGGCATCTGGCTGGTGTTGTGCGAATACGCGGTCGAGTTCTGCACGGTCGCAAATATCTACTTGCTCAAAAGCATAGCGAGGATTATTGGCTACCTCAGTCAAAGATTCCAAATTGCCGGCATAAGTCAGCTTATCGACATTGACGACAGAGTCTTGGGTGTTTTGGATAATATGACGGACAGCGGCAGAACCGATAAAGCCCGCGCCACCGGTAACAAGGATTTTTTTCATAAATTTCAGAGGATAGCCAAAAAATATAAATGGATTATAGCAGACAGAAAGTGTGTTTTTCAGATAAAGAGGCCGTCTGAAAACATCTCTTTCAGACGGCCTGTATCAGGTCAACTTAATCGTCGTAGCCATTTGGGTTGTTGCTGACCCAACGCCATGAGTCTTCCATCATTTGCGCCAAATTGCGCTTGGTTTCCCAACCGGTCTGCGCTTTGGTGTAGGCAGGGTCGGCGTAGAAACAGGCCAAATCGCCATCACGACGCGGTTTGATTTGGAACGGAATGGTCAAGCCGGAGGCCGCTTCAAAGGCACGGATGATTTCTAATACCGAATAAGCACGTCCAGAACCCAAATTAAACAGGTGTACGCCCGAAACATCGCTTTTCGCCTGCATTGCCGCCACATGGCCTTCCGCCAAATCCATCACATGGATATAGTCGCGCATACCCGTACCGTCGGGAGTAGGGTAGTCATTGCCGAAAACCGACAATTGCGGCAGCTTGCCTGAAGCCACTTGGCAGATATAAGGCAGCAGATTGTTTGGGATGCCGTTTGGCTGCTCGCCGATCAAACCGCTTTCATGCGCACCGATGGGGTTGAAATAGCGCAACAAAATCACGCTCCAGCGCAGATCGGCCTTTTGGATATCCGTCAAAATGCGCTCCACCATAGACTTAGACGTACCGTAAGGGCTGGTCGTATCCCCCGGTTGCATATCTTCCGTATAAGGCACTTTACCCGGATCGCCGTAAACCGTAGCAGATGAGCTGAACACAATCTTAAATACGCCGGCACGCGCCATTTCTTCAGCCAAAACCAAGCTGCCCGACACATTATTGTCATAGTATTTCATTGGTTCGGCCACGCTTTCACCGACTGCCTTCAAGCCGGCAAAATGGATGACAGCATCAATATCGTGTTCCGCAAAGATTTGACGCAACACTTCACGATCACGGATATCCCCTTGGTAAAAAGGCACAGACTTGCTGGTAATCTTTTCCAAGCGCGGGAGGATGTTGGCAGACGAATTGCACAAATTGTCCAAAATCACGGCATTAAAGCCTGATTTCAACAGGGAAACAACGGTATGAGAACCGATAAAACCGGTACCGCCGGTGATAAGAATAGCCATTGGTTTTCCTTAATTAAAATTGTGTTTGGAAGTCGTGAAATCGGTTGGCTGAAAATACAAACACGCTTTCAGATGACCTGATGTAAATGTTGTCAAAGAGGGATTGCTTTATTTGGATATTGTACATTTAGTTACCTGAAAAGTAAAAAAATATGGGATAATCACAGTGTTATGCACAGGGTGCAAAGCGTTATCATTTCAATTTTAATAAAAGGATCTTACCATGTCAGTATCTAACGAAGTTTTGGCGTTGATTTCACAAGTTGCACAAAAACAAGTGTCAGCAAATGAAGAATTGTTGTCTACAGGACTTATTGATTCTGTGAGCGCAATGGATTTGGTTATGGCCATCAAACAAAAATTTGATGTTGATTTGCCGTTTGAGCAACTGGTTGATATTTTGGCAAACTCAGCCAATATCATTCAATATGTTGAAAATAATTACAAAGGCTAAATCATGAAACAATTAAATGAATTCCAAAATCTTGATGATTTTTTGGAATACCGTTTCAGCCAAACTTCGGGAAAAGCGTTAGTTAATGATACTCAGGAATGTTCTTGGGAAGAATTGCGCGTAAAAATAGCCGCATTTATCGAGGCTTACAAAAGCATAGCAGATATTACCAAAAACATTCCTTTGGTGTTGCACGGCCATAAAGAAATTGATTTTGCAGTGGCAATTTATGCCTGCTTATTAAACAAAATCCCTTTTATTCCGGTGGATAGTATTTATCCTGAAAGCCGTCTGAACAATATCTGCCGACTGTCAAAAGCACGCTTTGTGTACCGTTCGGCAACGCAAACTTTTGAAAAGCAGACTGACGAAGAAGTAGAGCTGGCTGAAAAAGATTTGGCTTACATCATGTTTACTTCAGGAACAACCGGCGCACCTAAGGGTGTGCAAATCGGTCGTGAAGCTGTATTCAACCTGATGAAATGGATGAAAGAGCAGCTTAATTTAGCCGCACCTAATGTGTTTATGAATCAGGCTCCGTTTGCGTTTGATTTGTCAATGTACGAAATCTTTGGCAACTTGGCTTACGGTGGTTGCATTGTCATGAACAGTCGTGATGCTATTTCTAATCCTGCCACCTGGATTGATTTTTTGGCCAAACAACAAATTACTACTTGGGTTTCCACGCCTTCTTTTGCCATGCAGCAGCTGCTTAACCCTAAATGTAGTCAGGCTACTTTACCGAGTTTGAAAGAATTTTTGTTCTGTGGCGAAAAACTTGGCAAACCAGTAGTAAATATGATTTTTCAAAAATTTCCCGGTGTCCGTGTTATCAATACCTATGGTCCGACTGAAGCTACTGTAGCAACAACTTACGTTGATATTACGCCTGATATGCTGGCGGCAGAAGAAGAGTTGCCTGTAGGCGTTGCCGTGCTTAATTCCAAATTAGAGATTGTTGACGAAGAGATTTGGATTAGCGGTAATCATGTAATGCGTGGCTATCTGAACAACGAAACTGAAAATGCCAAACGCTTGGTCGTACACAGTGCAGATAACCGTACTTATAAAACAGGTGACTACGGTTTTGAAAAAAATGGATTGTTCTATGTACAAGGCCGTAAAGACGAGCAGATTAAGCTCAATGGCTACCGTATCGAACTTTCAGAAATTGAAGAAAAAATCCTTAACCTTAAGGAATTTGCCTTTGATAATGTGGCAGTAGTGGCTTTGAAACGCAACACAGGCGCAGTATTGCGTTTGGTGTGTTTCTATACAGCCAAGCAAAGTGCAGATACTCAGGCGATCAAAGACGCATTAGTACAAAATTTACCGTCTTACATGATGCCGTCTGAATTTATTCACATTGATGAAATTCCAGTCAGCACCAACCACAAAACCGACAAAAAAGCATTGTTGGAAAAATATCAGCAGGGTTTATAAAATGGATTTATATCAAATTCAGCAAAACATCTTACGAAAAGCCAAGATTGATCCTCAAAAGGTTAACGCTTGGATTTATAACAATCAAAGTATAGTGTTTGATTTTCTGTTGAACGACTATTTTGTCAGCGTCAGTTATACGGCAGTAGGACAAACCTTTAACTTTATTGAGCGTAATAAGAGCAAAATTTCTAAGATTTCCGGCTTCCATAAATTTCTGAAATATATTTCAGAAATTTATGGAAGTTACCCACAATCGGTTAATCAAGAAAAGACAGTATTGTCTTTTAAATTTGCTGAAGCCGATTGGGCAAAAATCGAGGATAAATTTAGTGAGATTTTAGAAGTTACTTCCATTTATCTTGGCAGCGAACTGTGTTACATCCTGAATGTTGAAAAAAATAAAGGCATTAATTTAGCCGAGTATTTGGATAAGCCGGAAGTTGAATATATTGGTGTTAAAGGCGACAGTAATGAGTTTTTCCTAAGCTATGCTCGGAATCATGGACTAAGTGATTATGTTTATGAGCTAAATAATAGAGGCTTTTTAGCTGTTGAACACAAAATGGGCGTAAGTGTGTTCCGTCGTGTGAACAAGCACAGTTATAAAGATCTTTTGGCTTATTTCCCAGACTCTTTCCATGAGTTGGAAAATGTTATTTATACTGTTGAAGCACCGAAAGTATTGAGTGCCAACAAGAAAAACCTATTGGTGTTGTTCTCTTATACCAATAAGAGCAATGAGAATATGGTTGACCGTTATTATAGCCACCCATTTCCATTTATCAGCAACAGCATTATGCCAAATACTTATATCATCCGTATGGCTGATGTATCAGACGCGTTTGGCAGTCACGGGTTGAATACAAAGTTTGATGAAAATATCGAAGACAATATCCAGCGTTTCATTAAGAGCCTGATGAATATTTATGGCGTAGATAAGAAAAACGTAGTCATTTGCGGTGCATCATCAGGCGGTACAGGAGCGGTATATCACGGCTTAATTGGTGGGTACAAAACCTTTGCAATCGACCCATTTTTGGGCAACCATAAATACTATGGCGGCAAAGATCCATTGTATCTGCACTCTATCCGTACGCCGATTTTGGAGACTTTCAAAAAGCTACCAGATGTAATTGATCATAACCTTGAAAATCAAGTGGTCATTTCATCGGCTAAAGTATCAGAGTTTTATCCGGATATTAAAGAGCTGAAAGAAGCATTGCCTACAGTTGTATTATGCGAGTTTGACTTTGAAAAAATTCAAAAGCACATAGATTTTTCAGGCAACACAGTATTCTTGTCCAATACCATTATCAATAATTTGCTGTTGGACATCCATATTACTGATTCGGACATTAATCTGAACTAAATGTGAAGTAAATAGACAGTAAGTTTAAAATTTACTGTCTATTTTTTTAATATTTGAACCATATTTATCATGTTTGGGGAATGTGATGGTAGATAAAACGACTGAAGAATTTCAGCAAGAAATTCTTAAAAATATCAAATTAAAAAATACGTCTGTTGATATTTATTATCAGCAGAATGTGTACTGCAATTTCAAATCTGACCGTGAAACACCATTTTCTGTCAGCTTAAATTTAGATTGGCAGAAGATTTTCCTGTTTTATCGTAATAAAAGTGAGATAGATAATATCGGAGAAATGTTTCCAAACTTCAGCTTATCTAAGCAGGATGGGGATAATGTATACATTTATGATGTCAGTACTTTGGATTTTGCCCAAACCTGTGCGGTCTTTATCAAATTGGCCGAGCGTGCGGAACAATATTTTTCTGAACGGCCAGTAGTTAACAGCCGTAAAAAAGAAGTGATGTCAGGCAATTATATTGATACTTCCGGAAATAAAATTACTGCACCTGATAATCTGCGAAACTGTCATTTCCAATTTCTAGGAGGAGGTGGGAATGAAGTTGTTATCCACCCTAATGCAAACTTGCGTAATGTGTTTTTTTAGGCAAAGACAGCAAAGTCTATATTGGCGAGAATGTTTCTATGCAAGGCCAATGGTGTTTGGGAGTAGACTGTACGATTAACATCGGCAGTAAAACTACCAGTACCAATCCGGTTTATATTACTGTTGCCGAACATACAACCTTGTCCATTGGTGAAGATTGTATGTTTGCCACTAATAATCAAATCCGTACTGATGATGCACACCCGATTTATGATGTTCATACTGGCAAACGTTTAAATGTTTCTAAAGACGTTACCATTGGAGACAGAGTGTGGGTAGCCTATGGCGCAACAATTTGGGGTGGTACAAAGATTGGTAGCGGTAGTATTGTTGGTGCATTTTCGGTAGTGAAAAAACATTTTCCTAATAACTGTGTTATTGCAGGTGTGCCGGCTAAAGTCATACGCAAAGATGTATTTTGGGAACGCAATAATGTTTTATACACAGATATAGATGAAGGTAAGGATTTAGCAGAAATGAATCATGTCACCTATATCAATTCAACAGTAGAACTTGATTAGTGCATCTAACTAGTAAAGGCCGTCTGAAAACATAAAAGTTTTCAGACGGCCTTTTTTAAGATAAGACAGAGATTACTCTAAACAAGCCAATTGTTTTTTCAGACACTCAGCCTGTAATATCTTGTCACCTTTAGCTTCGGCTATTTCAGCTGCCAGTTTCCAATATGCTGCTGTGTCTTGTAGAGAGAAACTGTCAAAATAACGTTGTGCTGCTTGATGGTTTTTCAGACGGCATAAAGCAGTTGTATAAAGATACATCGTTTCCGGTGAGGTTTGTGCAAAATCAGCCAATATTTTGGTGACAGACTCCCAATCTTGGTTTTGGGCAAGTTTTTCAGCTTCATACAAGGCCAAAGACGGATTCTCAGGATATTTTTGGCGCAGTTGGGCCAATAGATATCCTTCGCCGTCAGTGTTGCCGGTAGCGTACATTTTTTTCAGATAATCGATTGTTAAATCTTCAGGAATGAAGAGCAGATTTTCTTCAAAGGCACGGTTAAGCTGGGTAAATAGTTTTTCAGAATCACCGCGTAATTTTGCCAGTCTTGCAATCGCGATACGGCAACTTGGATCATTCTGAGTATGGTTTTCAAAAGCAACCAAAAACTGATGCGCGCCTTGTAAGTTACCAAGTTTCATGCAGAGGTAAGAAGCCAATAGCTCGGGTTTGAGATAGCCTTTTGTACGATCATCCAAGCTATCAATATACGTTTTCAGTAAAGCCAATGCTACAAAATAATTTTGCTCCGATAGCTTTTGTGCTACGGCTAACAAAGGTTGATATGAGTCGGGTAAGTCTGTACCTATCCGGGCAAACAGTTTTTCAGACGGCCTTTTTGCTTGATGAAACGAGGCTGCAAGCAATGCGACAAGTAAATCATTTTGCGTTCCTATATTCTCGTTTTCAGCAAAAAATTCCGCCCCTTTAACGGCATTACCGATATATAAGTCCATTTTCGCATGCCAGTAACCTGCGGTATCGGGATAATCAGGTAACAGCTTTTGCAAAGTGTCAAACTGTTTGCTTTCAAATAAAGCGTTCAGATAACGATGGCGATAATCAGCTGTTTCTTCCGCATTCAGACGGCCTGTATCAAGTAGAGTTTGGATACGGCTTGCAGCCAAGTCCCATACCTGATGATTTTCTGCTTGCTCAATCATATTGATTAAAATCGGCAGATTGTCAGCGGTTTCGGCATGGTCAAGAGCAGTAATAGCTTGATACACACGTTCGCAGTTGCCACCTTCCTGGAAGGGGAAGGTATCGCGGATGCGAGCAAGATATTCGGGTTTAGCATGTCCTGATTTTAAAATGTTTTCTAATTCAGTCAGCGTTTCATGCTGATTGATGGTAATAGGGCCAAATCCGTCAGTTTCGTAAGAGAAATAGCCTTTTTGATAGGTGTGCGTACCTGAAAAGAAGGCTTCTTTATCAAATTGATAGTAAATAATTGCCTTATTCAGATAGGCCATGTCAAATGCTACTGATGAGTAGTCGGTAATCAATACGGCGCAACGTCCGAAAAGATTTTGAATACTTTCAGTTTCACGCAGTCCACTCCAGATTTTTATATAGGTAGGGACATTCATTACTTCCAAATAGGGCTCGATATTTGGGTGTGGTGCAAAAATTACTTCGTAGCCGTAGGTTTCTGCCATTTCCTTCAGGCGCTGGTCGTGAAGCAGAGCCTGCCAGTAACGGGCATAGTCAGTTTCCATAAAAGCACTGTTGAGCGTACGAGTATTGCTACCTGTACCGATATTTTGACCGACAATGTTATTGCGCCAAGTTGGCATAATCAGGATCTTGCGACTGTCGGGCTTATTTTTTGATAGTAAGGAGTCGTAGCGTGGAAATCCAGTTAGTGCTACTTCTTTTTCGGTCAGCTTGTAGGTATTGAAGTCAGCCTTAATCGAGCGACTTTCTGGCTCAGTAGTGGTAATGAAACAGTGTAGGTTTTGTTTGCTATTTGTCCATGCAGAAAGATTGTCTTTGGTTACTCCGTGCTGAAGAAAGACAAATTTTTTGCTGTGTTCGTATAAATCCCCAAAATAATTGTTGATGTGTTTTTCCAAATGACTGGAAATGATTTTTTCAGCTTTACACAAATGTCGTTCATATTCACTACCGCCGAATTCTACAAGTTTGAAGCCTTCCTGTTCGAGACGGTTCCAGTCTGGGGCAGTTTTGTTAAGTACGAAATAGCAAGTTTGTTCAGGGTGGTTCTGCATCATATAACGATAAAAATGCTCGGCGTTGTCATCGGCTTTGGTTTCCCTGTCCATCAAGAGCCAACTGCCGTCTGAAAGGTATTTTTCAGACGGCGTAAATAAACCGGTAAGTTCATTTAATGCGATGCCGTGCATAAAGGTTTTACCTTTAATCGAAATTCGCATTGCTTTTTTGTTGAGTAGGATATTAATTTTAGTGTTGTCTGCAACGTCACCATAGGGAATCCACAAACGTTTTTCGTAAACAAATAATTGTTCATTTAGCTTATTGACCACGCTTTTTGCATAGACAGGAATAAGATCACGCCCATCGGCTTGCACAGAATATGGCTGGTCAAAATAGGTAAAATAGCTGATAAGGAACTGTTTGCGTTCACGATCGATGTTTTCAATATAGGCGATTTGGAATGGAGGCTCGCTCTGTTTGAACATTCCAAGCATACCAACTTTATGGAATAGCCATACTCCTGCTAAGCCAAATTCCATAATATTTTTTTGATCAATATAATCAAAAACCTGCTGCATTAGATCATAAAAATGTGATTTTTGTTTGGTATCCAACAAATCTAGACGTTCAGGTCTATTAAGCAATTGTTGAATATACCAAGCCATATCATATAATGCAGTTTTTTGTATTGAGGAGGGTACATACCCTAAGCGGTTTTTATAGTTTTTAAGCATAGGCAAGAAGCCGTACTCAAAAACATTAGAAAACTTTTCTACTTTTTGCCAAGAAGTATCTAAAGTAGATGTGCCACTTTCACGTTTTCGATAGAAATAGACGGCATCTCTGTCAAACACAGCTTTTGCATCCTGCAAATCTAATAAATAGTCTGCAATAAATTTGCCATCTTCAAAGTTTGGCTTAACATTGTGGTCAAACACCAAATTCTGTTTTTTAATATGGCTGACTCTGAAAAAGGTTGAGGCTGCAGACATATTGATAAATTTATCGAGCTTGGCAACATCAATAACGTGGGTTTTGTTAAAACGGAATCTTAGAGGATGACTATCTTTAATGATATTTTGATTTTCAAAGAAAAATTTCATATTAGTAGCTACAGTTACTGCCGACGGATGTTGGCTAATTTGAGTATCTACTGATTTGAAGTAGTCAGGGTGAAGATAATCGTCAGGGTCAGTAAATACTACCCATTCAGTTTGTGTATGTTGCAAACCCAGATTGCGTGCCGAGGCCTGGCCGCCATTTTCTTTGTAAAAATAATGGATATTTTGGGGAAACTTGGCTTGCCATCGTTTGATGATTTCTGCCGAATGGTCGGTTGACCCATCATCTACTAGAATGATTTGAATGTGTTTTTTGAAATTTAAGCTTTGTTTGACGATACTGTCAAAGTATTCATCAAGGTATTTTTCGACGTTATAAACGGCTGAAACGATTGTAAATTGATTATTACCTTCGTATTTTAAGGGAAGGTATTTTTTGAGTTTCATTACGCGTTTGGCGTACATGTCGCGGAAAAAGAGTTTAGGGTCTCGTAAGAGCTTCCGAAATTTTTTATTATTCATTTTTTTGACCTTTTATTTTTATTTGGTTTTGAAGTAATTTTCCAGCATTTGAATCAGTTTGTCCTGGTAGTTTTCAATCTGTTGCTGGCTGTGAAAATCGTTGGCACAAAAAGAGTGTGGCTGCCACCCATTTTTTTTATTTTCCAAGAGCTTGATATATTGGGCAGGCGCTTTGTTGGAGCGGATATTAAAATAATAACATATTTCATTACCTACTGTAGATTTCCTGTTTAAAAACATCAGCCAAGGTACGAGGAAGGTGGCAAGGTTGAGATCGTAGTTAGAACGGAAACGGTTGGATAAAAAGGCTTCAATCTCAGTTCGGTAGTGCTGCCAAGCAAATTGAAAGCTGCTTTTATGCAGTGGGATATAGGTGTGTACTAACGGACGATCGATGTGGCAGTCGTAGTGCTGTTGTAATAGTGCGATGCAGTTTTTTGAGGCGGAAAGAGTGGGTGTATCGGTTCCTCTTTCGGACATTTGTTTTAGGCTTTTGTCTGCAATAAAAAGTGAGGCAATGCCGTTGGCGTGAAAGAAGTGTTCCTTCGGTAATGGACGGGCAACAAATACATCATCGTTAAAATAGATGAAGTGTTCATTTAGATTGGGAATGTTGTGCAGGTGTGCTTCGATTACATGCGAATTGAAGGTGGGCAGGTATTGCGGGGCAATGATTTGACTGTGATCTATTATGCTGACGTTGGGATAGTCGGCAGGATTGAGCCAATCGGGGCGTTGGTTGTCGGTAATGATGTAGATATGGTTAACCCACGGCAGGAAGGTACGCACGCTGTGAAGTGAATAGTAAAGTTCGTTGTGGTTGCTGAAACGGGCTTCGTCATTATTGTGGAGTGCGTTTTGTTCGGCGGTAGGGCTATATTGGCGGCGACGCTGCTGCCATTTGGGATCTTGGTTATTTACCCATGTGAAAACGACATCAACTTTAATAGGAGGAAGGTTGATACTATTTTCAAGTTCGGCTAAATACAGGGTGTTGTCGATAATGACCGGTTCGTCAGACTCTGTTGTACGCTGTTCGGCGTTGCGGACAGGGTATCTTTTGTTGAGATAGTCGCGGAAGAATACACCTGGTTGTCGAATCAGTTTTTTAAGTTTTCTCATGACGGTATTCGCTGTAATGTGATGTTTTTTGATACTTATGTCAGGTTTTCAGACGGCCTAATATTTCATCAGGTGTTATAATGGCTGTGCGTAATTAAAAGTATAGTGAGATTTAATCAATGTTGAAAGCAGAATGTCTTACCCGCAGGGGCATGTTATTGTTGTATGTCAGTCTGTTGGCTGCATGCTCTTCTCTTCCTAATTCTGGTCCGAGTACGCGAAATGTTGTTGCTTTGGGGCAACAGCAGGCTACAGCCGAAGTGCCGGAGGTGGAATTGATTGATGTGAATGGTGCGGTAGCTCAGTCGCTATATCAAGCGCAAGTTAATCAGTCATTTGCTCAGCTGGGCGATGGTACGTCATCAATAGGGGCTATCAATATAGGTGATGTGCTGGACATTACGATTTGGGAAGCTCCTCCGGCTGTGCTGTTCGGTGGGGCTTTGTCGTCTACCGGTTCGGGTAATGCTCAGCAAACGAAGCTTCCTGAACAGATGGTCAGCTCTGCAGGTACGATTTCTGTGCCGTTTATCGGCGATGTGTCTGTCCTCGGTAAAACACCGGTTCAGGTGCAAAACATTATTAAAGGCCGTCTGAAAAAAATGGCGAACCAGCCGCAGGTAATGGTGCGCATGGTGCAAAACAATGCGGCGAATGTATCGGTTATCCGCGCGGGTAACAGTGTGCGTATGCCTTTGACGGCTGCAGGCGAGCGTGTGTTGGATGCGGTGGCTGCCGTGGGCGGTTCGACTGCGAATGTTCAGGATACGAACGTACAGCTGACACGTGGCAATGTTGTCAGAACGATTGCTTTGGAAGACTTGGTGGCGCATCCGCGTCAAAATATTTTGTTGCGCCGCGGTGATGTAGTAACAATGATTACTAATCCAAGCACGTTTACGTCTATGGGTGCGGTTGGTCATACGCAGCAGATTGGTTTCTCTGTGAAGGGCTTGTCTTTGGCTGAGGCTGTGGGACGTATGGGCGGTTTGCAGGATTATCGTGCAGATGCGCGCGGTGTATTTGTATTCCGTTATGCGCCTTTGTCCGAGTTGCCTCCGGAAAAACAATCTAAATGGGTTGAAAAGGGCTATGGCGATCGTGCGGAGATTCCTGTGGTCTACCGTTTGAACCTGGCAGATGCGAATTCTATGTTTTGGATGCAGCGTTTCCCTGTGAAGGATAAGGACGTGGTGTACGTATCGAATGCGCCAATGGCTGAAGTACGCAAGTTCTTGTCATTTGTGTTCTCGCCTGTGGTTAGCGGTGCGAACAGTATTAATAATTTAGTGAACTAATGGGAAAAATAATGTCTGAGCAAGTTTCTGCAAATGTGGATGTGAAACCGGAACAACCAGCTCCCGAAAAGAAAAAGACCAAAAAGTCTTGGTTGCGTAAGATTAAGCCGTTGCTTTGGGTAACGGTTATCGTGCCGACTTTGTGTTCCGGTGTGTATTACGGACTATTTGCTTCTGATCAGTTCACATCCCAGTCCAGCTTTGTGGTGCGCTCTCCTAAGAGCCAATCGTCTTTGAACGGCTTGGGCGCTATTTTGCAGGGGTCTGGTTTCTCTCGTGCGCAAGACGATATTTATACCGTGCAGGAATATATGCAGTCGCGTTCGGCTTTGGACGCGTTGCGTAAGAAAATGCCCGTTCGTGATTTTTATGAAAAAGAAGGCGATATTTTCAGCCGTTTTAATGGTTTTGGCCTGCGTGGCGAGGATGAGGCGTTTTATCAATACTACCGCGATAAGGTATCTATCCATTTTGACTCTGTCTCAGGCATTTCCAATTTGAGCGTTACATCGTTCAATGCCGGTGAATCTCAAAAGATTAATGATGCTTTGCTCAAACAGGGTGAGGTATTAATTAACCAGCTGAACGAGCGTGCGCGTCAGGATACGATTCGTTATGCTCAGGAAGTGGTCAATTCGGCTGAAGAGCAAGTTAAAGAAGCTTCTGCCCAATTGACAAAATTTCGTGTGTCCAACGGTATTTTCGACTTGAAGGCGCAATCCGATGTGCAAATGGGTTTGGTGTCTAAATTGCAGGACGAGTTGATTGTCATTCAAACCCAGCTTGACCAGGTAAAAGCCGTTACGCCTGAAAACCCGCAAATTCCAGGTTTGATTGCGCGTGAGAAAAGCTTGCGCAAAGAAATTTCGCAACAAATGAAAGCGATTTCCGGCGGCGGCGAGGGTTCGTTGTCCAATCAGGCGGCGGAATATCAGCGCGTGTATTTGGAAAACGAATTGGCTGAGAAACAATTGGCTGCGGCGATGACTTCTTTGGAAAGTGCAAAAGCGGAAGCAGATCGTCAGCAATTGTATTTGGAAGTGATTTCCCAGCCGAACAAACCTGACTTGGCGCATGAGCCAAACCGTCTGTACAACATCGTGGCAACGTTTGTTATCGGTTTGATTGTCTATGGCATTGCTGTGTTGCTGTCTGCAAGTATCCGTGAGCATAAAAACTGATGAAAGAGCTACATAAAACATCGTTTTTGGAGTCGTTGCTTATCCAAAAAAGGGTAATCGGCGCACTCTTAATGCGTGAAATTATTACTCGCTACGGTCGTAATAACATTGGTTTTTTGTGGTTATTTGTCGAACCTTTGCTGCTGACTTTGGTTATGGTGTTGATGTGGAAGTTTTTCCGCATGCACAACGTGTCGGCTTTGAATATCGTGGCTTTCACGCTGACAGGCTATCCGATGATGATGATGTGGCGTAATGCCTCTAATCGCGCCATCGGTTCGATTGCGGCCAACACAAGCCTGCTGTATCACCGAAATGTACGTGTTTTAGATACCATTTTTGCGCGTATGTTGTTGGAGATTGCCGGCGCCACCATTGCGCAGGTCGTGATTATGTTCGCATTGGTCCTCATCGGTTGGATTGATGTACCGGCAGATATTTTCTATATGTTGTTGGCTTGGCTTTTGATGGCAATGTTTGCCGTTGGATTGGGGCTGGTCATCTGTTCGGTGGCGTTTCATTTTGAGCCGTTTGGCAAAGTTTGGAGTACCATCAGTTTTGTGATGATGCCTTTGTCCGGCGTGTTTTTCTTCGTACACAACCTGCCTCAGCAGTTGCAACACTATGTGCTGATGCTTCCGATGGTGCATGGTACAGAAATGTTCCGTGCCGGATATTTTGGTAACAGCGTTACGACTTACGAAAATCCTTGGTATATTTTATTGTGTAATTTAGTTTTGCTGCTGCTTGGTTTGGCGATGGTGGCGAGATTCAGCAAAGGGGTTGAGCCGCAATGATTTCAGTTGAACACGTTTCCAAGCGCTATCTGACCCGCCAAGGTTGGCGGACAGTCTTGCACGATATCAACTTCAAAATGGAGAAGGGCGAGAAAATCGGTATTCTCGGCCGCAACGGTGCAGGTAAATCGACGCTGATCCGTTTGATCAGTGGCGTTGAGCCGCCGACTACGGGCGAAATCAAGCGGACGATGAGTATTTCTTGGCCTTTGGCATTCTCCGGTGCGTTTCAAGGCAGTCTGACCGGTATGGACAATTTGCGTTTCATCTGCCGGATTTACAACGTCGACATCGATTATGTGAAGAACTTTACCGAAGAGTTTTCCGAGCTGGGTCAGTATCTTTACGAGCCGGTTAAGCGTTATTCTTCAGGTATGAAGGCGCGTTTGGCATTTGCTTTGTCGTTGGCGGTAGAGTTTGACTGCTATCTGATTGACGAAGTGATTGCGGTTGGCGACTCGCGCTTTGCCGATAAATGTAAGTACGAGTTGTTTGAAAAGCGCAAAGACCGTTCCATCATTTTGGTGTCACACAGCCACAGCGCCATGAAGCAGTATTGCGATAATGCGATGGTGCTGGAAAAAGGACATATGTACCAGTTTGAAGGCATGGACAAAGCCTACGAATATTATAATTCGCTGCCTTAAAGCGATTGTTTTTAAATCAGGCCGTCTGAAATTTCAGACGGCCTGTCCGTTGGAATTCTATTGATGAACATTACTCAAATTCTTTCCCAAGAACTCTCCGCCACTGCCGCGCAAATCAATGCTGCGATTGAGCTTTTAGATGATGGTGCAACCGTACCTTTTATCGCGCGTTACCGTAAAGAAGCTACAGGCGGGCTAGATGATACGCAGCTGCGCCAGCTTGCTGAGCGGTTGCAATATCTGCGCGAATTGGAAGAGCGCAAAACCGTTGTTTTAAAAAGCATTGAAGAGCAAGGCAAGCTTTCAGACGACCTCAGGGCGCAAATCGAAGCAGCCGACAACAAAACCGCGCTGGAAGACCTGTATCTGCCCTACAAGCCCAAACGCCGCACCAAGGCGCAAATTGCGCGCGAACACGGTTTGCAGCCGCTGGCGGACGTGTTGCTTGCCGAGCAGCCGCAGGACGTGGAAGCCGCCGCGCAAGGCTACCTGAACGAAAACGTCCCCGACACCAAAGCCGCGCTGGACGGCGCGCGCGCGATTCTGATGGAGCAGTTTGCCGAAGACGCGGAACTCATCGGCACGCTGCGCGACAAGCTGTGGAACGAAGCCGAAATCCACGCGCAAGTCGTTGAAGGCAAAGAAACCGAAGGCGAAAAATTCAGTGATTATTTTGACCACCGCGAACCCGTCCGCACCATGCCCAGCCACCGCGCGCTGGCGGTTTTGCGTGGCCGCAACGAAGGCGTGTTGAACATCGCGCTCAAATACCAGCCCGACGACACGCCGATTACGCAGCAAAGCGAATACGAGCAAATCATCGCCCGCCGCTTCAAGGTTTCAGACGGCCACAAATGGCTGCGCGACACCGTGCGTATGACTTGGCGCGCGAAAATCTTTCTGTCGCTGGAACTCGAAGCCCTAGGCCGTCTGAAAGAAGCCGCCGACACCGACGCGATTACCGTGTTCGCCCGCAATCTCAAAGACTTGCTGCTCGCCGCGCCCGCCGGACGGCTGACCACTTTGGGTCTCGACCCCGGCTACCGCAACGGCGTGAAATGCGCCGTGGTGGACGACACGGGCAAACTGCTGGATACCGTCATCGTCTATTTGCACCAAGAAAACAATATGTTGGCAACGCTGTCGCGCCTGATTAAACAACACGGCGTGAAGCTTATCGCCATCGGCAACGGCACCGCCAGCCGCGAAACCGACAAAATCGCGGGCGAACTGGTGCGCGGAATGCCGGAAATGGGGCTGCACAAAATCGTCGTTTCCGAAGCCGGCGCGTCGATTTATTCCGCGTCCGAACTGGCGGCGAGCGAGTTCCCCGACTTGGACGTTTCCCTGCGCGGCGCGGTGTCCATCGCCCGCAGGCTGCAAGACCCGCTCGCCGAGTTGGTCAAAATCGACCCAAAATCCATCGGCGTGGGCCAGTATCAGCACGACGTGAACCAAAGCCAGCTCGCCAAATCACTGGACGCGGTGGTAGAAGACTGCGTGAACGCCGTCGGCGTGGACGTGAACACCGCCTCCGCCCCGCTCTTGGCGCGGATTTCCGGTTTGAATCAAACCCTTGCCCAAAACATCGTCGCCTACCGCGATGAAAACGGCGCGTTCGACAGCCGCAAAAAATTGCTGAAAGTGCCGCGTTTGGGCGAAAAAACCTTCGAGCAGGCGGCGGGTTTTTTAAGGATTAACGGCGGCAAAGAGCCGCTGGACGCGAGCGCCGTCCACCCCGAAGCCTATCCCGTCGTCGCCAAAATGCTGGCGCAACAAGGCATTACCGCCGCCGAACTCATCGGTAACCGCGAGCGCGTGAAGCAAATCAAAGCGTCCGACTTCACTGACGAACGCTTCGGCCTGCCGACCATTCTGGACATCCTGTCCGAGCTGGAAAAACCTGGCCGCGACCCGCGCGGCGAGTTTCAGACAGCCTCTTTCGCCGAAGGCATCCACGAAATCAGCGACTTGCAAGTCGGCATGATACTCGAAGGCGTGGTTTCCAACGTCGCCAACTTCGGCGCGTTCGTGGACATCGGCGTCCATCAGGACGGCTTGGTACACATCTCCGCCCTGTCCAACAAGTTCGTCCAAGACCCGCGCGAAGTGGTGAAAGCCGGCGACGTGGTGAAAGTGAAAGTGCTGGAAGTCGATGCCGCCAGAAAACGCATCGCGCTGACCATGCGACTGGATGACGAGGCGGGCGGAGCAACCAAAGGCAACAGGCCGTCTGAAACCCGACATCAAGAACGCCGCGACCGCAAACCCCAACGCAACGAGCGCGCCCCAACCAATTCGGCAATGGCAGATGCGTTTGCGAAGTTGAAGCGGTAAGGTAGAAAACCAATTAAAGGTCGTCTGAAAACTTTTCAGACAACTTTTGCCGGCATTTACAATTGTAATGATACGTTTGTTTTAGTTAAATTCCGTTTATCTGAAATGGATTGTAGATTTTAGATATAATGGTATTTTACTCAAAATTACAAGTTGAGTATCTGTTTAGTATTTTGTTATTGTTATGAAAGATTATTGGAAAACAGATATTGTTTTAGACTACTTTTGAATATTGGGTTTGTAACCCATTCTATATTTATTAAATTAATAAAAGATATTTCGGTTGAAATTTTAAAATATGGTAAAGATTTTTATATGTATTTTTTATTTTATCTTTATGATATGTTATTTTTTATTAGGTGGAATTTTATATGTATACAGGAGAGAATATTATGATATTTTTATTATTTTTGTAAGAATTAATAAGTATATATTCTATGGTGGGGGGATCACTCTTTTTTTTCTTTCCTCTAGTGTAAAGTTTATTATTGGTAATATTACAGAGTCAAGTAAATTTTTTAAACAAATTAATATGATTTTTTATATTGTTCAGTATGTTAATTTATTTATATTTTTTGCAATTTGTATTTCCGTTTTTTGGGTTGTGGTTTTTAGTTTAAAATTTGGAGTATGAGAATGCCAAACGCTGGATTTAGTTTTTTAAATATTGCACGCGAAAATGGATTAAGTACTGCTGATGCGATTCAAAATGCTAATAATATTCAGAAATATTTAGCCACGCCTGAAGCAGATAGAAATTCATTGGATGGCCTTGATGCTGCAATCGCAGCCTTATCTTTCGCCGCTACAAGTGCTGCTATGGGAGCTTCTGTAGCCAATGCAGGTCTCTCTGGTAATGCAAATGCAGCTGGTGCTATGTTGACGGGAGCTGCATATCAATTGAATAGGGCAGTTGCTTCAGCTTCTATGGCTGCAACTTATGCATATTTGAAGAGTAGTAGGTATCTTCAAATAAGCGTATAGTTCCAAATATCACAAATCCATCATCACAACCTTAGGAGTTCAAACCATGAAACCTGTTTTGTTTGCCGCGCTGATTTCCTGTTTCTCCGTTGCTGCATATGCGGCTTGTACCGACAGCCAGCAACAGTGCGTGATTTATAAAAACGGCAACGTCGCGACAGAAGGCGGCTGTACAGTCAGCAAGTGCCAAAGTGCCGATGCGCAAGTGTTGAAATGGAAGTTGAAAAACGGCAAAGGCGTGACCGTTGAAATCGGAAAAAACGGTAAGGTTTTGGTGAACAAGAAACCGGGTGCGAAAGCGAACAACAGCAATGCGTCAGGCATGGGTTTGACATGCTATGTCGCCGATGCGGACAAACGCGAACAGTTCTGCTCGACCAATTATTGATTGGATTGTTGCTTTGATTAAAGGCCGTCTGAAAAGTGTTTCAGACGGCCTTGATGTTTATCCTTCCGATATTTTTTTATTGAGAAAGTCGATAAAGCTGCGCACTTTCGCACTGAGAAATGCCCTGTCGACATAGGTGGCGTTCAGTTGGTCTGTCCAGATGGTGTAATCGGGCAGAAGTTGGATCAATGTGCCGTCCTTCAATTCCTGCTGAACCGCCCAAAGGGGCTGATAGCCTATGCCTGCGCCTGCTTTAATCAGCTCGCGTATCATCAGCGTGTTGTCACTGCGGATAACGGGGGAGAGGTGGAGAATGGCTTTTTCTCCGGTGTGGCGGTGGGTAATTTCCCAGTTTTGTTGACTGGTATAGGAGGGCAGGATGGCTTGGTGCTGCATGACGGCTTCGGGTGTATCGGGTGTGCCGTGTCGGGCGAGATAGTCGGGGGCGGCAAGCAAGACAAACTCGATTTTGGCCAGCGGTTTGACGATCAGCGAAGGGGAGGGGGTTTTGGAAACACGCAAGGCGAGGTCGAAACCTTCGGCGATGAGGTCGATATGGCGGTTGTCGAGGACGAGGTCGAGTGTAACTTTGGGATAATGCTGGCGGTATTCGGCCAACCATGCGCTCATATTGCCGCCTGCAAACCACAGGGGCATGGTAACGCGCAACATACCTTGCGGCGTGTCGGCGCCGCCTGCCGCTTTTTGGGCAGCGGTGTCCAAGGTATCCAGCGCGTAGCTGCATTGGCGGTAGTATTCTTCGCCTGCTTCGGTCAGGTGGAGGTTGCGGCTGTTGCGGTGTAAGAGCTTGGCTTGAATGGTGTTTTCCAGATGGCTGACGTGTTTGCTGGCCATGGCGGTGGAGATGTCGAGCTGATCGGCGGCACGGGTAAAACTGCCGCTTTGAACAACTTGGCGGAAAACTTTCAGGCTGAATAGGGTATCCATGATTTCTTATTAGGAAACGTTGTATCAATAATTTGAGTATATATCTCTTACTGGGAATTATCTATACTGCACTTATTGAAATTGCTCCCTACCTCTTTCAGGTAGCCATTAAAATAAGGATTATTAAGATGTCAGCCCTCAAATCATTCCAACCTGTTGTATTGTCTGTCTTGCGTATTGTTACGGCGTATCTGTTTTTGCTGCATGGCACGGCCAAGTTTTTCAGTTTTCCGATGTCTATGGGCGGTGCGCCGGAAGGCTTGATGCTGGTGGCCGGTATTTTGGAAATTGTTGGCGGTATCTTATTGATATTGGGCCTGTTTACGCGTCCGGCCGCGTTTGTTTTGTCGGGTCAGATGGCAGCCGCCTACTTTATGGCGCACGCGTCTTTTGGTAATGTTTTGTTTCCATTGGCCAACCATGGCGAATCTGCCGTTTTGTTCTGCTTCGTGTTTTTGTATCTGGCAGTAGCCGGTGGCGGAGCGTGGGCTTTGGATAACGCTTTTGGTAAAGATAAAGATTAATTTAAGGAAAAGATCATGACTTATTCTGTTTTGCAACAAGCTGCTGAAACCCGTCGTTCTATCTATGCATTGAACAACACCCTGCCCCTGTCCAATGAGGAAGTAACCAAAATCATCGAACACGCCGTTTTGCATACGCCGTCTTCTTTCAATTCGCAATCTGCCCGAGTAGTCGTATCGTTTGGCAAAGAACATGCCAAAGTGTGGCATTTTGTTGAAGAAGCGTTGCGTGCGGTTGTTCCTGCTGAGCAGTTTGAAGCCACTGCACAAAAACTGAACTTGTTTAAAGCAGGTGCGGCGACAGTTTTGTTCTTTGAAGATCAAGATGTTATCAAAGGCTTGCAAGAGCAGTTCCCATCTTATGCGGCCAACTTCCCGATCTGGGCGGATCAGGCAAATGCCATGGTTCAATATGCTGTGTGGACAACATTGGCGGCTGCCGGTATCGGCGCCAATCTGCAACACTACAATCCACTGCCTGATGCGGCCATTGCCAAAGAATGGAACTTGCCGGAAAGCTGGTTGTTGCGTGCGCAAATGGTGATTGGCGGTATCGCGGCTTCAGCCGGTGAAAAAGCCTTCCAACCAATCGAAGGCCGTCTGAAAGTATTTGGCGCATAAATGAAGTAATGTTTTAAACAAAGGGCGCGATGTTTGCGCACTTTTTGAAATACCAAAATTAAAAAGGCCGTCTGAAAACAGTTTCAGACGGCCTTTTATCTATGCCATGAAATCAACCTCGGCGCCAAGTCGTACCGCCGGCGTTGTCTTCCAGAATGATTTTGTGTTCGTTCAGAAGGTCGCGGATGCGGTCGGATTCCGCCCAGTTTTTATCCGCGCGCGCCTGTTTGCGTCGGGCGATCAAATCGTCGATTTCCTCGTTGGACAGGCCGTCTGAAACAGCACCGCCTTGCAGAAACTCAATCGGATCGCGTTGCAACAGACCGATGATGCCACCCAAAGCTTTCAGGCAGCCGGCGAGGTGCGCATCATTGGTTTTGTTCACTTCGCCTGCCAGCTCAAACAACACGGCAACCGCTTCGACCGTGCCGAAATCGTCGTTCATGGCGGCGTAGAAGCGGCGGGTGTAGTCGTTAGCGTTTTCAGACAAATCAAACTCAGCCGCTGGTGTGTTTTTCAACGTGGTGTACAGACGGGTCAGCGCGCCTTTTGCGTCGTCCAAATGCGCGTCGGAGTAGTTCAACGGGCTGCGGTAGTGGGCGCGCAGGATGAAGAAACGCACGACTTCGGGATCGTATTGTTTCAACACTTCGCGGATGGTGAAGAAGTTGCCCAGCGATTTGGACATTTTTTCGCCGTCCACGCGGATAAAGCCGTTGTGCAGCCAGTATTTGACGTGGCTGGTGATGCTTCGACCGTGGTGGGTTTGCGCGTGGTCGTGGCCGCAGGTATGTCCTGTCGCGCCGACACTTTGGGCGATTTCGTTTTCGTGGTGCGGGAATTGCAAATCCGCGCCGCCACCGTGAATATCGAAGGTGTCGCCGAACAGGTTTTCACTCATGGCAGAGCATTCGATGTGCCAACCCGGACGACCATTGCCCCACGGGCTTTCCCATGCCGGCTCGCCTGCTTTGGCCGCTTTCCACAACACAAAATCAAGCGGATCGCGTTTGAAACCGTCCACTTCCACGCGTTCGCCTGCGCGCAGGTCGTCCAACGATTTGCCCGACAATTGACCGTAAGCGGCAAACTCGCGCACGGCGTAGTAAACGTCGCCGTTTGCGGCAGGGTATGCCTTACCGTTTTGAATCAAGGTTTCAATCATGGCAATCATTTGCGGGATATTTTCCGTCGCCTTCGGCTCGATGTCGGGACGCAACACACCCAAAGCATCGGCATCTTCATGCATGGCCTGAATGAAACGCGCAGTCAGCTCGCCGATGGTTTCGCCGTTTTCAGCCGCACGGGCGATGATTTTGTCGTCGATGTCGGTAATGTTGCGCACATAAGTGAGCGGATAACCGCACTCGCGCAGCCAGCGGGCAATCATATCGAACACAACCATCACACGGGCATGGCCTAAGTGGCAATAGTCGTAAACAGTCATGCCGCAAACGTACATACGCACGTTTTTAGGGTCGATGGGGGTGAAGGGTTCTTTTTGACGGGTAAGGGTGTTGTAGATGGTGGTCATGAGGTTTCGCTAAAGGTTGTCGTTTGGTGTAGAGGCCGTCTTAATCATACTTTAACGGCGTTTATAAATTGAATACGGTTATAGAATTCTAAAACAAATTTATGGCTGTGTCCGTTGCTACTTTATCGTTTGATTTTTGAAAAAAGGAGAATGCTGCTTACCGAAAGGGCAGGTATAAAACCCGCCCTATGTTTTGTATTTTCAGACGGCCTGTGGATAAAAAAGGCCGTCTGAAATTTTTTACTCCGGTTTAAACACGCCAGTATCCGTTTTAGGCTGCTGCTCGGCAATTTCGGCTTTTGCCACTGCCTGTTCCGCTTCTGCTTTTTCGGCTTCGATGCGTTTTTTCTCGGTTAGGTATTGGTTGATTTGGTGTACCAATTCCTGCGTACCTTGGTGGGTTAGTGCGCTGATTTGGAAGAGGCGCGGGGTTTCCATGTCGAATTGGAAGCGGTCATCGGGTTTGGGGTAATCCCAGCCGATGGCTTCGAGGAAGGCGGCGCTACGCGCTTGGGCTTCTTCTTCATCAAGCATATCGAGTTTGTTCAGAACCAGCCAGCGTGGTTTGTCGTAGAGCTCTTCGTCGTATTTGCGCAATTCGTTGATGATGGCGAGGGCTTCTTCGGCGGGGTTGACGGTTTCGTCAAAAGGAGCCAAATCGACGACGTGCAACAGCAGGCCGGTGCGCGATAAGTGTTTGAGGAAGCGGTGGCCAAGGCCTGCGCCTTCTGCTGCGCCTTCAATCAGGCCGGGGATGTCGGCCATGACGAAGCTGTGGTTTTCGTCGATGCGCACGACGCCCAAGTTTGGATGCAGGGTGGTGAAGGGGTAGTTGGCGATTTTGGGGCGTGCGGCGGATACGGCGGTAATCAGGGTGGATTTGCCGGCGTTGGGCATGCCTAACAAGCCGACGTCGGCGAGGACTTTAAGCTCGAGTTGCAGGGAACGGGTTTCGCCTTCTTCGCCGGGAGTGGATTGTTTGGGCGCGCGGTTGACGGAGGATTTGAAGTGGATGTTGCCCAAGCCGCCTTTGCCGCCTTTGGCAAGGCAGACGCGCTGGCCATGGTAAGTCAGGTCGGCGACGATTTCGTCTGTATCGAGGTCGCGGATGAGGGTGCCGACGGGCATTTTGAGGACGATGTCGTCCGCACCTGCGCCGTAGCGGTCGGAACCGTGGCCTTTTTCGCCGTTTTGGGCTTGGTAGCGTTTGACGAAGCGGTATTCGACGAGGGTGTTGGTGTTTTCGTCGGCTTCTGCCCAAACGCTGCCGCCTTTGCCACCATCGCCGCCGTCAGGGCCGCCGCGCGGTACGAATTTTTCGCGGCGGAAACTGGTTGCGCCATTACCGCCTTTGCCTGCGGCGACTTCGATTTTTGCTTCGTCGATGAATTTCATGATGTTCTCTTATGGGTATTCGGTTGTTCCAGACGGCCTTTGTTAATAGAGGAGCTTGGTGTCTGAACGGATAAAATGTTGCTTATTATAAAGGATATTTCGGTTTTAAGCCGTCTGAAATATGGTTTCAGACGGCCTTGGATTTATTGGGCGAGGGCTTGGTCGATTTCTTGGTAGAGTTGGGTGAAATTGGGTTCGCCAACGTAGGTTTTGAGGATGTTACCGTTTTTGTCGATCAGGACAGAAGTCGGGTAAACCTGTGTGCCAAAGGCTTTTGCGGCAGTTTTGTCGGCATCGTACATGACGGTGAAAGGAAGGCCGTATTCTTTGACGTACTGATGGACGCTCTCAATAGGGTCGATGGGCTGGGCAATGCCGAGGACTTGGAAATTTTTGCCTTGATAATCTTGGGCGGTTTTGATGATTTTAGGCATCTCGCTCACGCAGCCGGGGCAGGAGGGAAACCAGAAGTTGATGAGGGTAACTTTGTCTTTCAAATCGGCGTTGGTAATGGTTTTGCCTTGCAGGTCGGGCAGGGCGAAATCAGGGGCAGCTTTGTTGCTGGGGATAAGGACAAAGGCAAGAAGCGCGCCAATTGTGGCAATGACAAGGAGTGTGAGTATTTTTTTCATGATTCGAGATTTTGAATTGCGTGTGCTAAGGTTTGGGGAACGCTGATGCTGCGGCCGCTTTCGCTGCTGACGGGCATAAGGGTAACTTCGGCTTCGATGGCGGCTTTGCCGTTGGGCAGGGTTGCGGTTTGGCTGAGGATGATGTGGCGTGTGCCGATGTCTTTCAGACGGCCTGTGAAGGTTAAAACATCGCCTTCAAGCGACGGGCGGCGATAGCGGATATCGACACGTGCAACAACGAGCATGATGTCTTTGAGTTCGGACAGAAGGTCATGCTCTTGAAAAAACGTCCAGCGCGCTTCTTCGAGAAATTCGAGATAGCGCGCATTGTTGACGTGGCCGTAGCCGTCGAGGTGGTAGTTGCGGACGGTCAGTTTCATCAGTTGAGATTGATGGGTTGGAACTCTTCACGTGCGATTGGTTCGTGTTCAAGGTCGGTAATTACGGTGGAGAGTTGGATGTCGAACCATTCGTTGAAAATGTCGGCGTCCAAATCCGGCCATTCGCTTTCGTCTTCGCACCAGTCGGCCAATTCGGCAGCAAAAATATCTTCAAAACGCGCTTCGATTTCGTCCCATACTTCGTCGGCGGTTTCGCACGGGCGAACGAGGTAGGAATTGGCATCGGCTTGGATATCTTCAAGCGTCAGGCCGTCTAGGTGATTGCCGGGCAGGGATTTCAGCCAGTTCCAAAAAGGATCGAGGGGGATAAGCAGGAAGACGCTGCGGTTGACTTCGTACATGGTGTTTTCCTTGGTTTCTGTATAGTTGAATGATATAGCAAAGGTGGTAGACTGGCTATCTTTTGGGGGATAAAGGCCGTCTGAATTTCAGACGGCCTTTATTTTTGGGAACAATCAGGGGTTTTCTGATGGTGTTTGATACAGGGTTTGGGGATTGGCTGTATCGGGGATTTCTGCCGGAGCGGTTTGGGGTGTTGCTACCGGTTCGGAAGTGGCATTGCTGTCCACCAAGTCATCGATGTCGATGTTGTCGTCTTCGCTTTGAGGGAGCGTGCCGCCGGTTTGTTGGGTGCGGACTTTCATGTAAAGGTCGCGTGTGTAGCTGTATTTGTCGATGGCTGCGCCTTCGAGGCTGTCGGTCAGGTCGAGGAGCTCTTCTCGGGTGTTGATGGCTTGCAGGCCGGTTGTGCCCCAGCGTCCTGCTCTGGTGTGGAAGACGGCGTTTTTAACCGGATAGATGGTGGTGACGGCGTTGCCGACGGTATCGCGTACGGTAGACGGGCCGAGTAGGGGGACGACGAAGTAGTTGCTGTTTTTCCAGCCCCATGAGGCGAAGGTGTCGCCGAGGGTGTTTTTATTGCTGGGTACGCCGCCTGCACCGGCTACGTCGATTAAACCGCCAAGGCCGAAGGTGGTGTTGATGCCTACACGGACGAGGTCTTCGCTGGCGCGTTTGACGTCAAGGCGCAGAACGTTGCTGCCGAAGCTGACGACATCGCGCAGGTTGTTGAAGAAGTTGCTCACGCCGGTACGCACCGGTTTGGGCGTTACTTTGCGATAACCGCGTGCGACAGGGGAAAGGACGTATTTGTCTGCTTTGTCGTTGAACTTGGAAACGGTACGGTTGTAGCCTTCGTAAGGGTCGGCCGGATTGCGTTCGGCAAGTGTGGGAGCGGAGGCAAGGCTGATGATGAGGCAAAGGGAAGCGGTGGTTTTTTTCATGATTGCAACCAGTCTTTGATTTCGTAAAGTTCGGCCAGTGCGCGGACGGAATCGGGAATGTTTTGAATGGTCGGTTTTTTGTCTGTCCGGCGCAGAGCGTTGAGCAGCAGGGAAACGCAGGCTGAATCTGCTTTGCCTACTTGGCTGAAGTCTATGTTGTCTGTTTCTTTCAGACGGCATTGTTGTTCGTAGCGCGCAAAGGCGGAGGCAGTCAGGGTTTTGACGGTAACGTCGCCGCTGATGTAGAGCGTGCCGTTGCGGATTTCTGTTTGCATGGTGTCTTTATGATGTAAGGCACCATGCCATCTGAAGATCAGGCGGCATGGTGCGGGGGTGGATTATTTGCCGCCGTTTTTGGCTTTCAAATCGGCAATCAGGCCGTCGATGCCTTTGGCTTTGATGGTTTCGCCGAATTGGTTGCGGTATACGGTAACCAAGCTTGCGCCTTCGACTGCGACATTATATGCGCGGTATTTGCTGCCGCTTTGGTAGGTGGTGAAGTCCATGTTGACCGGTTTTTGGCCGGAAACGTTGATTTCGGCGCGGACGACGATTTCTTTACCGCCTTTGTTTACGACTGGGTTGTCTTTGATGTTGACCTTGGCGTTTTTGAATTTCAGCATGGTGCCGGAGTAGGTGCGGATCAGCAGGGTTTGGAACTCTTTAGTCAACGCTTGTTTTTGTGCGTCAGTTGCAGTACGCCATGGGTTGCCGACGGCCAAAGCGGTCATGCGTTGGAAGTCGAAGTAAGGGATGGCGTAGGCTTCAGCTTTTTGGCGTGCAGTGTTGGCATCGCCGCTGTTGAGGATTTTCAGCACTTGAACGGAGTTTTCACGGACTTGGTTGACTGCGTCGGCAGGAGAGGCAAATGCCATGCTGATGCTCAATACGCCGATGCTCAATGCGCTGATGAAGGAAGTTTTTTTCATGGGAGTGTCCTGAATATTGAGTGGATATGTGTTTATTGTTTGTTTTGACCGGCAGATTCACCATCTGCGTTTTTCTCGGCAAAGCTGGTCATGAATTTGCCGATAAGGTTTTCCAAAACCATGGCGGAGCTGGTGACGGTAATGGTGTCGCCTGCTGCCAAAGAATCGGTATCGCCGCCTTGTTGCAGGCCGATGTATTGTTCGCCCAACAAGCCTGAAGTCAGGATTTGTGCGGAAACGTCGCTGCTGAACTGATATTGGCTGTCCAGATTGAGGGCGACTTTTGCCTGATAGGATTTAGGGTCGAGCTGAATAGAGGCAACGCGACCCACCAGTACGCCTGCGGATTTGACTGGCGCGTTGGTTTTCAAGCCGCCGATGTCGCTGAAATCGGCATAGACGGTGTAGGTTTGAGAGGATTTGCCGAACGATTGTCCGCCGGCGGCGCGGAAGGCGAGAAAGCCGATAGCGGCCGCGCCCAATAAGACAAACAGTCCTACCCAAAATTCCAAAGCATTTTTTTTCATGTGCTATTGTCCTTGTTTCATTCTTTTCAAGTGTCGTTTCAGACGGCCTTTAGTCGGTAAACATACACGCGGTCAACATAAAGTCGACGGCGAGGATGGTCAGGGCGGAAGACACTACTGTGCGTGTACTGGCGCGCAAAATACCTTCGGAAGTCGGTACGCAGTGGAAGCCCTGATGTACGGCGATTAACGTAACGGCTACGCCGAAAGCGGCGGATTTGATTAAGCCGTTGAGTACGTCGTAATGGAAGGTAATGTTGTTTTGCATTTGCGACCAGAAAATACCGCCGTCCAAACCCAGCCATTCGACGCCGACCAAATACGCGCCGTAAATACCGGCAACGTTGAAAATCGAAGCCAACAAAGGCATGGAAAACACGCCTGCCCAAAAGCGTGGCGCAACCACGCGTGCCACAGGATCGACCGCCATCACGTTCATTGCTTCAAGCTGCTCGGTGGTTTTCATCAAGCCGATTTCGCTGGTCATGGCACCGCCCGCGCTGCTGGCAAACAGAATCGCCGCCAATACAGGACCCAATTCGCGCAACAGGGAAGCGGCAACCATATAACCCAAAATATCGGCGGATTTGAATTTTGCCAGCTGCGTATAGCCTTGCAAGCCCAATACCATGCCGACAAACAGGCCGGACACAGCAACGATCAGGACAGACAACACGCCTGCAAAGTAAACCTGGCGGATGCTCAGGCGCGGGCGGGCAAACGCCGTACCTGATTTGGCCAGGATCTGCAGGAAAAACAGCGTAATGCTGCCCAGCGATTGGATGAAGCCGAGGGTTTTTGCCCCGACGGAACGGATAAAATTCATAGATTTCAGTTGATTGGTTAAATGGTTTTCAGACGGCCTTGTTTAAGTTTCAGGCCGTCTGAACATCAGCCCAGCAAGTCTTGTTTTAAAGTCGTTTGCGCCGGATAGCGGTAGGCGACGGGGCCGTCTGCCAAACCGCCGACAAACTGGCGTACCCAAGGCGAGTCGAGTTCGCGCATTTCTTCGGGTGAGCCGGAGAACATGATTTCGCCGTGTGCCAGGAAAATCACTTGATCGACGATTTCCAGTGATTTTTCGATGTCGTGCGTTACCATTACGCTAGTGGAGCGCAGGGCTTTGTTGGCGCGGCTGATGAGGTGGGCGATGACGCCCAGCGAAATCGGGTCGAGGCCGGTGAAAGGCTCGTCGTACAACATGATTTCAGGGTCGAGCGCAATTGTACGCGCGAGGGCGACGCGGCGCGACATACCGCCGGAAAGCTCGGAAGGCATCAGGTTTTCAACACCGCGCAAACCGACTGCATTCAGTTTCAACACCACCAAATCGCGGATGACCGCTTCGGGCAAATCTGTCAGCTCGCGCATGGGGAAGGCGATGTTGTCGAAGACGGATAAGTCGGTGAACAATGCGCCGTGTTGGAACAAAACGCCCATGCGGCGGCGGTGTTCGTACAGCTCCTGCGCTGAAAATGCGGCCAAATCACGCCCTTCAATCAGCACTTTGCCCGATTGCGGGCGGATTTGACCCGTAATCAGGCGCATCAGCGTGGTTTTACCGCTGCCTGAACCACCCATTACGGCGGCGAAATTGCCTTGTGGAATGCTGAAGTTGATGTTGTTCAGAATAGGACGGTCGCCATATGCGAAGGCAACGTCTTTCATTTCGATGAAGGGTGTGGAACTCATGCAGGAGAGGGGTGTCGAAAAATGTATTTTAATTACGAGTATTGTAAAGGGTATTGGATATTCGGGCAATTTTCAGACGGCCTGCGCTTAGGAATAACGGGTAAAAACGTGTGAAAGAATGCAGAAGCGTTGGTGCTACGGTCGTTTTGTCGTATGTTGTGTCAAACATACAGACAGATGTGTAGGTATATAAAGAAGCGGGCAAACATGCCCGCCTTATTTTTAATATTTCTGCAAACCTTCTACCTTGATTTCTTTTGCATTGGCATTGATGAAGGCTTGAGTTGCTTTCATCGTGGCTTGAATGCGTGGATCGTTCCAGCGCACGATTTGGTTGTTTTCATCGCGCTTGTCCGACCAGATAATCACGCCGTCGGTGTATTTTTTGCTGATTTCAAGCATTTTGCGCCAGCGGACGGGGTCGATGAATTGTTTGAAATAAGGGCTGTTGGTGGCCGAATAATATTGCGGCCAGATGTAGCCGATGATTTTTTTGTTGGGAAAGCGTTGGTGGATGTCATCAACGGCGGTTTTCACGTCTTTTTCCCATTGCACCAAATCGGGGGAAGTGATGTAGAACACAGGATTGGCATAGTCGCTGATGGCGGCGGTGGGCGCACGGCGTTTGCTGACTTGCCGCCATTTGGCCAAGATGGCTTCGTTGTCAACGTTGGGGCGGTAGTGGCGGATGCCGTGCAGGTGTTCGGAGGGCATGCCGTAGTTGCTGATGAAGGCGCGCGGGTTTTCTTCTCTGAAGATTTGGTACATCCGCGCGAAGTCGGTTTTCAATTCGTCGGGTGTCAGCAGCTGGCCGTCTTTTTCGGCAAACCAGCTTTCGATGTCGGTAGAAATGGTACGGTAGCCTTCGCGGCGCGATTGTTTGGCCAATTCACGGATGCGCGCTTCGTTGAGTACGCCGTGTTTGCGTTTGCCCGTCGGATCGGGTTTGACCAGCTCGCTTTCGTAAACCAAGAACACTTTGGAGAGTTTGTCGGCAGTAAGGTCGGGTTTGCCGACATAGTCCATGCGGTCGTAGATAATGAAATCTTTGGCATGGACGGAGAGGGCGGTCAATAAGAGGACGAGGGGCAAAAGGCGGTTGGGTTTCATGTTTTTAGGTAGATAAGGGAAAAGGGCCATTGTACGGGAAGCGGTGTTAAAGTGAGTCAAAGGCCGTCTGAAAGGATAAAAGTTCTTTCAGACGGCCTTTGTTGGACTGGGAATGTTCAGTTTTGAGGCTGGTGTGATTTATTGCATCGCAGTTTTTTCCAGCAATAGGAAAGTTTCGGTTTTGTTGCGCGGTCTTGCGCCTTGCCACAAGGTTTGCCAACCCGAAGGTGCGCCGATGTTGGCGGCTTGGCGGATAAGGCGGTAGCGGCAGGATGGGTTGTCGGTCGTGGTTTTAATATGGCTGTATTGTGTCCACGCGATGCGTGTGCGCTGGTCTTGGCCGTCGATGCTGATACATTCGAGGCCGTCTGAAAGTTTCTGTTTCAATTCGGAAGAAAGCGCGGCTTCCATTTGGTGTACTACCGGCGCATGGCTTTTGGCGGCGTTGAGCCACGGTAAAAACAGGGTCATTAGTAAAGCCCAAGCCAAGGTAACGCCGGCCGCCCAGTTGGTCACGGCTTGGCGGCCGCGGATGTTTTTACGCGTAATCGCCCAGAGCCATAACGGGGTAAACAGCAGGGCGACGGCCATTGGAATCGGGTCGATGTCGGGGATGTAATACGGGCTGAAATAGGCGGCACGTTCGGCCAGTTTGGCAGGCCAGCCGTAGTTCATGGCGAAGAAGCCCAGCCACAGGAAGACGGCAATCAGACCGAATGCCATGATGCCGAACCAGTTGATAAATGCCACTGCACCGCGACGCAGTCCGTCCAGTTGTGCCGCGCCGAGCAGGGCGAGTGGCGGCAACAGCCAAACGAGGTTGTCTTGTAGGCGTTGCGGGTTGATGGCGAGCAGGGCTGTCATGATAACCAGCCACGACAGGCTCAGAATGCCCCAGTTTTTATCGTGGATACGCGTGCGGCTGAGCGTCCATGCTGCCAGCGGCCAAGCAGGCAGGGTAAACCACAGCAGGTTTTTCAGATAATAGGGCAGGTTGAAGGCCGTCTGAATCTGATGGAAACCGCCGAATATGCCTAAGGAATAATGGTTGAACCAAATATCAAACCATTCTGGATTGGTTTTGGATAAAACCAGCGGATACAGAATCAGCAGGGGCAGGGAAACGACGATGGTGCCAATCAGAGTCAGCAGATAGCGTTTGCTTTGCCAAGTGGAATGGAACGACAGGGCAAGTGCCAAAAACATCATGGCCGCGGTCAGCAGATAGCCTGAGGATAGGGAGAGTAAAACCCAGCCGCCGCACAACAGCAAAATGGCAATAATGACGCGGCGGCGTGCCAGTGAAAAGCCGCACAGAATCAATCCAAACGCTGCAAAAGCGGCCGACATGGGATTGAGGAAGTGGGCGATGGGCAGCAAACCGATGCTGCCGATAAGGATTAAGACAACGCTGCGGCCGTGGTGTCTGCCGAGAAAGTTGAAACCGGCAAAACCGCAGGCGGTCAGTCCGATGGCGGTAAATACCACGCCGGCAAAACGTGCGGCATCATAGGCATCGGCCGCCCAAGGCGAAAACAGGGTTTGGAATGCGGTTGCCGCCCATAAAAAAGCAGGGGAGATGGTGAAATCGGGTTGGCCGAAGATTTGCGCAACCAGCAGGCTGCCGCCGTTTTTCATGGATTCGGAGGCGGTAAAGAGGGAGGGTTCGGCAGGGTTCCATAAGTCATGCGAGAACACGCCCGGCCACAGCCAAGCAAAGGCCATTAGCAGCAGAAGCCATGGTTTTTCATGGGTTTTTTGGGGGCGGCGCGGATCGGGCGGTGTGTAAGTCAGCATGGAAGGTCAAAAAACGGTTGGTTTGAATAGCAATGGTACAGGGTTTGACGGGTTTGCGCGACATGCCGGACCGGAGAGCTTTGTAAAATAATGCTGACGGCTCGTTTTTATCGGGTGTTTGGAATGATATGGCATTCGGTTGACGACAAAAGGCTCAGGACGTCTGAAAGAAATGTTTCAAACGGCCTGAATGCAAAAAAGACTGCACGAAGCAGTCTTTTTGACAAAGCGGCAATTAGCGTTTGAACAGGTTGCCGAATTTGTTGTTGAATTTGTCCACACGACCGGTAGTGTCGACGATTTTTTGAGTACCGGTGTAGAAAGGGTGGCACAGAGAGCAAACCTCAACGTTGAAGCTGTCTTTTTCCATTGCAGATTTGGTCACGAATTTGTTGCCGCAAGAGCAGGTAACGTTGATTTCGTGGTAGTTCGGGTGAATACCTTGTTTCATTTGATTTCCTTTCGATTAAGCGGGCACAGGGATTTTGCCTGTACTTCAGTTAAGCGTGGAATTTTCGCTATTTTTGGCTGTTTCGTCAAGAGGATATTTTGTAGCAGGGCAGTTTCGCAACAGACAAGAACAGTTTAGAATAGACTCTCGAACCAAACATTATGCGGTCAGATTGTAATCTCACTGAAAAGAGGATGTAAAACCTCCTCTAGATGTGAAACTTTAAGAAGAATAATAGTCTGAATAATATTTACGCTTGTACGAACAGGAGACGGAATCAATGTGGAAAAGGATATTGACGTGCATTTTGCGTGTTTGGGGAGGAATGTTGCCTCCGTCTTATTGCAAACCATTCGGCCGGATTGCGCAAAAATTCCGTGCTGCTTTGGCTGCGTGCATTTCTCCAAACATCGGTAAAAACGTCAATATTGAAAAAGGCGGATACGTCTTTCCGGATACAGTAGTCGGCGATAATTCGGGCATCGGCGTAAATTGCGAAATCTGCCGCGGTTTGACCCTCGGCAAGAACGTGATGATGGGGCCGGAATGCCTGTTTTATTCGACCAACCACAAATTCAACCCTGAAACCCGCAGCTTTGAAGGCTATACGGACATCCGCCCGATTGTGATTGAAGACGATGTCTGGATTGGTCGGCGTGCGATTATCATGGGCGGCGTTACCATCGGCAAGGGCGCGGTAATCGGCGCAGGTTCGGTGGTGACCAAAGATGTGCCGCCTTATTGCGTGGCTGCGGGCAATCCTGCGATTGTTCGGAAAAATCTGCTCGATGAGCAAGAGCTTGCAGCCGAATAGCGTAAACAAAATAGCAAAATAAAAGGCCGTCTGAAATTCAGACGGCCTTTTTTCAATAGTGCTTAAGCGGCAATTTTTTCGCATTCTTTAATGCAAGCCAAGCAAGATTCGTAGCAGGCTTTGCACTCGGCGTGGTGGCCGGCGTGTTCTTTGCAGGCGGCAGCACATTGTTTGCAGGCTTCGATGCATACTTTCGCCAAAGACGGAGTCAGGCGTGAATTTTGGGCGGCAAGGTTTTGCAAGGTGCCGCACAGTGCCAACATTTGGTTAACGCCGGTTGCGCAGTCTTTCATGGAAGTATCGCCTGTGCTCAACAGGGCAATGCAGTGTGCCAAACAGATTTGACCGGCTTCAACGCAATGTGCGGCGGCTTTGCGCGCAGCTTCGTAGGCGCGTGGTGCAGAATGTGCGTGACCGGCATGGTGTGCATGGCCGGCATGGTCGTGAGCGCGGGCGAAAGAAGCGGCGGCGGTGAGAGAGACAGCAGCGGCGCTGCCGATAAATTGACGACGGTTCATCATAGTTTCCTTTTTGCTTTGTAGAAATATCGGACGAATTATTTCATCCGTTATTAAAAGGTTATCATGTTATTCGTTTTTAAACAACAGGCCGTCTGAAGGTATCGATAGCACGTTCAGACGGCCTGTTGTTAGATATGATATTTGTTTAAATCAATCACAAATCGGATAGCTGAAATACGGTCAAGTGACTTTTTGCCGAGAAAATAGTCGGTTTATTCTGCCAACAATTCTTCCGGTTTGACTTTCTCGCCATACACGGGCAAGAGGGTTTTTTCATAGGCGGCTTTCAGACGGCCGTCTTTTTTCATGGCGGCGATTTCGCCGTTGACCCAGTTCAGGAGGTCGGTGTTGCCTTTTTGAACAGCTGGGGCGATGAATTCGGCAGGGCCGAGGTTGCCGATGGCGACTTCAAAATTCGGGTTTTCTTTTGCCCATGCCCACAGCAGGGCGTTGTCGTGGGCGAGTGCTACTCCGCGGCCGTCTTTCAGTGCGTCGAAGGTTTCGGTATTTTGGTCGAATTTCAGCAGTTTGACTTCAGGATGGTTTTTGGTGAAGAAGGCGTCGGCGGTGGTGCCTTTGTTGACCAGAAGGGTTTGGTCTTTCAATTGCGCAACGTCGGTAATCGGTTTGTCTTTGGGGGAAACTACGCCCAAGGCCACTTTCATGTAAGGATCGGCGAAATCGACGGCCTCGGCGCGTTCGGGTGTTTTGGTGAAGTTGGCGAGGATGAGGTCGACTTTGCCGGAACGGACGTATTCGACGCGGTTTGCGGCCTCGGTCAGGACGAATTCGACTTTGTCGGGGCTGCCGAGCAGGTCTTTGGCCAGGTCTTTGGCGATTTCAACGTCAAAGCCTTGGTTTTTGCCGTTGGCGTCAACATAGCCGAACGGAGGCTTGTCGCCGAATACGCCGATACGGATGACGCCTTTTTCTTTGATGGAGGCAACGGTTGCCGCGCCACTGCTTTGTGAAGATTGGGCATCGCCGGAGCCGCCTCCGCAAGCAGTCAGGCCGACGGCGATGGCGGCGGAGGCGAGGAGGGCTTTGAATTTGGCATTCAATTGCATGAGTGTTTCCTTTTCAAATGTTTGGTTGAAAGTGGAGGCCGTCTGAAAAAGGGTTCGGACGGCCTGAAAATAAAATCAGTAGTCCATGCCTGCCAAGAATTGGCGGGCGCGTTCGCTTTTGGGGGCGGAGAAGAAGGTTTCGGGGTCGGACGATTCGACGATGCCGCCTTTGTCCATGAAGACGATGCGGTCGGCAACTTTGCGGGCAAACCCCATTTCATGGGTTACGATGAGCATGCTCATGCCTTCATGGGCGAGTTCTAAAACCACTTCCAAGACTTCGCGCACCATTTCGGGGTCGAGTGCAGCGGTGATTTCGTCCAGCAGGATGACTTCCGGATTCAGGCACAGGGCGCGGACAATGGCGATGCGTTGTTTCTGGCCGCCGGAGAGTTCGCGCGGATAGGCGTTTTTGCGGTCGAGCAGACCGACGCGTTCCAACAGTTTGTCGGCTTGTGCCTCTGCTTCGGCACGGTTGCGGTTTTGTACTTTCACTGGGCCTAAGAGGATGTTTTCGATGACGGTCATGTGGGCAAACAGTTCATAGCTTTGAAAGACCATGCCGACTTTTTGCCGGGCGGTTTGCCAGGAAACGTCTTTGCCGAATTCGCCGACTCCATACATCACGATGCTGCCGCCTTGGTGCGGCTCCAAACCGTTTACGCAGCGCAGGAGGGTGGATTTGCCGCAGCCGGACGGGCCCAGCAGTACGATGACTTCGCCTTTTTCCAAGTCCAAGTCTAAGGATTGAATGGCGGTTACGTTGCCGTATTGTTTGTGCAGGTTGCGGATGCTCAGTAAAGCCATGTCAGTGTTCCCATTTTTGTTCAAGTTTTGCCGCCAGCAGCGACAGCGGCCAGCAACAGAAGAAATACAGCATAAAAATCAGGCCGTAAACCCAAAATGAAGCATTGGGTTGCGTCAGCAGCGAGTTTTCGATGATTTGCTGGCCGACTTTGACGACTTCGATGACGCCGATAAGGGAGGCGAGCGAGCTGGTTTTGATCATGCGCGTAAACAGATTGACGGCGCCGGGCAATACGCGGCGGATGCTTTGCGGCAGCTCGATGTAGCGGAATACCTGCCCGCGGCTCAAGCCGAGTGCTAGGCCTGATTCGACCTGGTGTTTTTCAATCGATTCCAATGCGCCGCGGACCAAATCGCCCATTTCGGCGATGCCCCACATGGTAAATACCCAGACGCAGACCCAAAATCCGTCGATGTGGATGCCTGTCCAGACGGATAGGCCGAAATACAGGCCGAACAGCCACACCAGAATCGGCACGATTCGGATGGTTTCGAGATAAAATCGTCCGATAAAGCGGATGAGCCGGTTGCGCGAACGTAAAACCAAGCCGAACAGCGTACCCAATACACAGGAGGCGGCAACGGAGGCCAGGGAAATCTGCGCCGTCAGCAATAAGCCTTCGCCCAAGCGTGCCGCGTTTTGTCCTTCAAACAGCCAGTCAAACACCATATTTTGCACTCCGTACGCGGTTTTCTGCCCAGCGCGCCAGAAGCGAAACGGGCAGAAGGATGATCAGGTAGCTGGCAAACAGCAGGAACAAGGCTTCGTTGGTTTTATAGTCCATGCCGATGATGTCTTTGGTAACGAACAACAATTCTGCAATGCCGACCGCGCTGACGATAGATGTTTCTTTCATCAAAAACAATACGTTTGCGCCGATGGCAGGAACGGCGACCGCCCATGCCTGAGGCAATTCGACATAGCGGAACACTTGAAAGCGGCTCAAACCGATGGCCTTGCCCGCTTCGATCTGCCCTTTGGGGACAGCCAAAATACCGGCGCGGATGGCTTCCGCCATATAGCTTGCGCCCAAGAAAACCAGTGCGATCACGCCGCAGGTGAAACCGTCCCATTTAATGCCCATTTTCGGCAGGCCGTAATACAGGAAAAACAATTGGATCAGCAGGGGCGTATTGCGCGACAGCTCGATATAGGTGCGTGCCAATGCGTAGAAGGGGCGGATGCGGTATGCCGTAACCACGGCAACGGGCAGGCCGAACAGCAACGACAAAACGACGCCATATACCGACAATTCCAGCGTCAGCTTTGCCGCATCGACAAATTTAGGGATGGCATCGATCAGATAAGACCAGTTCATCAGAGTCAGACAATCAGCATGATAAAGGCAGTATTTTAACGGGTTTGTAAGAGAGTGTTAAATAATGGATAGGAATATCGATTGTGGATAAAACACAAAAAATGGAATAAGGCAAAGGCCGTCTGAAACGTTTCAGACGGCCTTGAAATGTCAAGGTTTCCGCGTCAGGCGGCAGCCGCTTTCTGTTCATGAATCAGTAAATTCAACAGGGCGGCCGCGCCTGCCAAGACTGCGTCGGCGTACCACATCCAGCCGTAATCGTTGAAGTGCGTGATGACGATGCCGCCGATGTACGAACCCAAAAAGCCGCCAATTTGGTGGCTCAACATGGTCAATCCGAAGAGGGTGGCCAAGTAGCGCGTGCCGAAAAGTTTGCCGGTAATGGCGGCGGTGGGGGCGACGGTTGCCAGCCAAGTAAAACCGAGTCTGGCGGCGAAAAGATAGAAGTTCAAATCGGTTTTAGGTGCGGCCAGATAAATCAATATCATGGCGACACGCGAAGCATATAAACCGAAGAGGACGTATTTGCCCAAAAATCTGCCGGTACACCAGCCTGAAAAAATACAGCCGGCGATGTTTGCCAAACCAATAATGGCAATGGAGGTCGAAGCGACCGTAGCGGGGAGGCCGCAAAGTGAAATTTCGGTCGGTAGGTGGGTAACCAAAAAGGCGATGTGGAAACCGCAGGTAAAGAAACCCAAATGCAGCAAGATATAGCTGCGGTTGGCGAAAGCCTTGCAGACGGCCTGCTTCAGGGTTTGGCCGCCGTTGTCGGTATGGACGGTGTGAGAAGCATGTTTGCCGCCGGCCAGCCACCAAGAAATCGGCAAAATCAAGATGGCAATGACTGCCCAAACATAAAATGTCCCCGTCCAGCCGACGTGGGGGAGGGCAATCAAACCTTGAACCAGCGGCGCGAACAAAAATTGCCCTGCGGACCCGCCTGCATTGACCAAGCCGGAAGCCAAGCCACGCCGATGAGGCGGCGTTTTGGCGGCGACCTGTCCCATAATGATGGAAAATCCGCCCGAACCCGTACCGAATGCCAACAATAAACCGATACCCAGCATCAGCCCCCAATAAGTCGGCATTTGCGGTACCATCAGACAGGCGGCAATCAATAGAACCGTACCGCCGGCTAAAACCTTAAACGCGCCGAAGCGGTCGGCCAACGCGCCGGACAAGGGTTGCGATATGCCCCACATCAATTGGAAAACGGCAATAATCAGGCTGAACTGGGTCATGCTCAATTCGGTAGAGTTAACGACGGGCAGGACAAAAAGCCCTAAAGTCATCCTCATGCCGATGGTAATCAGCAGGATGGAGGCGGCAGCGGCAATCAGCAGCCACAAATTGGGTAATTTGGCAGAAGAATCGGTCATGATGTTTGTGTGTAAGGGGGCAGGGAATAAAAGCTATTCCTGCCACTATATTATTTATTTGATTTCTCGGTGAGCCGATATATAAACGCGCGATTCTACCATTGGGCGAGAAACGGCATAAATAACCGTTGGTTCTTTGGATATGGTAAAAAATGATATGGCTTTGAGGATGAATTGAGGATGAAGCGGTCAAATATTCTTTGTTTGGTACTGACGGAGCAAGCAAATTGCCGTTGAATTTTCGTTTGAGAAGAAAGGCCGTCTGAAAAGTTTCAGACGGCCTTTGTTTGACTGACTTACATCAGATGATTTCCAGAATGAAATACTGACGCAGTTTTTCGTACACATTATTTTGTACGTTGATACAACCATTGGTTATGATGCGGTCGGCCACATGAGGAGAAGCGATGCGTTCCATGCGTCTTTCCTGCGGCTTGAGCGTCCATACCCTGTGTAACGCAAACAGAAAGTCATTTTCTTCTTTGAAGCCGATAACCTCGCCACCGTAACCCGGTTTGCTGGTCATCATCGGCGTCATATTGAATTTGCCTTTCGGAGTGGTCTTGCCAATCAGTACCGGATGGCACTGACCGTCATCGGCAAAGCAAAGCTCCGCCTTAGCTGTATTGACCACAACTTTTTTACGCTGGATATAGTCACTGACAGCATCGGCAGCGGCCAAAGAATTCAGACCTGCTGCCAAGGCTATACCCAATAGGATCCGTTTCAAATTTGTCCTTATTGACGGATACGTTTAGGAGCTTCTTTAATGATCTCGCGGATGATCACTTGAGGCTCTTGTTTAGGTGTAGGTGCTGGAGGAGGACATACAGCATCTTTAGGGAATACTGGATTCCAGAAGAAGCTGCGTGCAAATTTGTCTTTGTCGAAGATCACTTTGTATTGGCAAGTAGTGATGCCTTCAACGCCGGAAGTGTTTTCAGGGTCAACACCTACGCCTGGGGTGTAGAAGTGGAACAGGTAGTCCCATTCACGCACGCCAACCATGCCTTCGTCGTAGTGAGGACGGCCGAGGATTTTGTAGATGTCGTCTTTGGTCAGGCCAGGACGCATTTGATCCAGCTCGTCAAAAGTCGGGAATGTACCGCGGTCTTTGTTGAAGGTCAGGGAGTAAGGTTTAGGGAAGCGTGGTTCGTCTGTAGTGCCTTCAGGAGTGATTTTGCTCTTAGTAGCACAGGCGGCCAGCAGGCCGGTAGCCAGCAGGACGAAGCCCACTTTTGCGATTTTTTTCATTTGATAATCCTTTTATTGATTTTACCAGCCGAACTTTTCAGACGGCCTGTTAGTGCCGGCAGCGAGTTTGCCGGTTTACCCAAATAATGTTGTGCTTCTTAAAGATGTACCCGACGGTTTGACAAACAGAACATCGGCACATTCCGGCAGGGCATTGCGCCTCATCTCCGTTGTATCCGCCTGAGTCGGCAGAACCGTTCAGACGGCCTGACTGACATTTATTGTCACTTTGTAACAATTTCACTGCGAGTAAGGCTTGGGGTTTAGAGATGTCCGGTTTTCGATAAATCAGGTTGTATTGCGTAATACCTTGTTATCTTTGTGCTTTAGTTCATTTTGGCATTTGCCGGAGATTAGGTACTTAATCTTTCGGGTGTTATCCCTGCAAATTGTATGCCAGTTTTCCTTTATACGCATAATCTGTGTATGCCAGAATGTTGGCTTTATACAACATTCATATTAACGGACCAGAAACGGATTGTACCTTTTCTCATGCCCGATGCTGGTCATGCGGCCGTGTCCGGCTATAACTTGCGTGGTTTCGGGCAGGGTTAATAGTTTAGCGCAGATATTGTTTATGAGGTCATCATGATTGCCGCGCGGAAAATCTGTGCGACCAACGGTCTCATAAAATAAAACATCGCCTGCGACTAAAAGACCGTTTTCAGCGTTGTAAAAAACGACTTGGCCGGGAGTGTGGCCGGGAATGTGGAGGACTTGGAAGCTGTGGTTGCCGACCTTGAGCGTTTCCCCTTCTTCCAGCCAGTGTGTCGGCGTGAATGACGGAGAAACGGGGAAGCCGTATTGCGCCGTCGTTTGCGGAAGGGCTTGGAGCAGGAATTCATCGTCTTTGTGCGGGCCGAGAACGGGTACGTTGCAGGTTTTTAAAAGCTCAACCACGCCGCCTGCGTGGTCAAGATGGCCGTGAGTCAGCCAAATGGCGGTCAGCTTGAGGCCTTTGTTTTGGACTTGTTGCAATAAATAGGGTACGTCGCCGCCGACATCGGTCAAAACGGCTTCTTTGGTTTCGTCATCCCAAATCAGCGTGCAGTTTTGACGGAAGGGGGTAACGGCGTTGATTTCAAATTGGAGTGCCATGGGTGTTCCTAGGAAATGCTTATTTAATGTTGTTTACGGTTCAGACGGCCTTTTGTTATTATGCATATATAATAAAAAGCAAGTCTGGAAGAGTGTCTTATGAATAATGTAATGCGAACCATGATACCGATTTTTGCGGCTTCTTTCATCTCTGCGGTGTTTGGTGCAGATTTGTTGTTGGCGCAGGAATATAAAAATCAAGATATTTCCGGTTGGGCCATGAGTGAAAAGTTGGATGGCGTACGCGCGTATTGGGACGGCAGGCAGCTGGTCAGTCGTCAGGGTTATGCGTTTACACCGCCCAAAGGTTTTACAGCAGGTTTTCCGCCGTTTCCGATGGATGGTGAGTTGTACAGCGGACGAGGGCGGTTTGAGCAAATTTCCGCGACGGTGCGTTCTGCCTCGGGAAATTGGGACGGCATCCGCTTGCATGTTTTTGATGTGCCGCAGGCGCAGGGTAATCTGTATCAGCGGTTGGAAACGGCTTCGAAATGGCTGAAATCACACCCGTCGGCACGGTTTACGGTTATTCCGCAAGTCAAGGTGCGCGACAAACAGCATGCTTTGGATTTTTTGAAACAAGTCGAAGCGCTGGGTGGGGAAGGTGTGATGCTGCGTCAACCTGAAGCCCGTTATGCAGGCGGTAGAAATGGGCAGCTGTTGAAGCTGAAAAGTGAATATGATGATGAATGTACGGTGACGCGTCATTATGAGGGCAAAGGGCGCAATGTCGGGCGTTTGGGTGCGGTAGGATGCAAAAACCAATATGGCGAGTTTCGTATCGGCAGCGGTTTTAAGGATAAAGACCGCGACCATCCGCCGAAAATCGGTGCGCTGATTACTTACCGTTATCGTGGTTTTACGCAAAAGGGAACGCCGAAATTTGCAACATTTGTCAGGGTGCGCTCGGATCGATAAAACAAATTAAAGGCCGTCTGAAAATAGGTTTCAGACGGCCTTTCATATAGATGTTGTATAGATTTTTATAAGGTTTCCAATACATCAGGCAATTCGGCCAAGCTGTTGAGCATGGCGACATGGGGCAGGGAGGAAAGCTGTTGGGCGGTATGTGCGCCGGTGGTGACTGCGATGGCGCGGATTTTGGCATTGGCGGCCATTTCTAGGTCGTGGGTGGTGTCGCCGACGACGACGGCCTCTTCCGGCTCAACACCCAGTCGGTCGCAGAGGGCGAGTACCATGTCGGGCGCGGGTTTGGACGGATATTCGCTAGCGCAGGCGGTTTCCAGCCAAAAGGCTTGGGTGTCGGTTTGCTCGATGGACCTATCCAGTCCGCTGCGGCCTTTGCCGGTCGCTACGGCAAGCCAATAGCCTTGTTGCTTCAAGCGTTGCAGGCAGGGTAGGGCTTCGGGGAACAGGGTCATGTTGTGATTGTTGGGATTGAGGTAGTGCGCGGCATAGGTCTCGATCAGGGTTTCCTGAACGTGTTCGCTGACGTTGTGGGCAAGGCGGCGGATGATGCCGGACAGGCTGTATCCGATGAGCGGACGGATTTGGTCGGCTTCGGGAACGGGTAGGCCGCAATCGGCAAAGCTTTGCTGAAAGGTGTGGATGATGGGGTTGGTGGTGTCGGCAAGCGTGCCGTCCCAGTCGAAAATAATAAGTTTGGGTTTCATGGTTTTCCTTTCAGACGGCCTTTTCCTGATTTTCCAACATTAAAACGAATTGCGCCAATTCTTGCGGCAGGGGGGCTTTCAGAATCAGTTTTTCGCCGGTCAGCGGATGGGCGAGGTGCAGCTCGGAAGCGTGCAGGAACATTCTTTTCAAACCGAGCTTCTGCAGGCGTTTGTTGGCTTGATAGTCACCGTAGCGTTCGTCGCCGGCAATGGGGCAGTCTTGCGATTGCAGATGGACGCGGATTTGGTGGGTGCGGCCGGTTTTTAGGGTGGCTTCGACAAAGGTCAGGTCGGATAAGCCGACTTGGTGCAAAAGGCCGTCTGAAAAACGGTTTAACACGCGGAAGATGGTGTGGGCGGATTGGCCGTCTTCGCTGATGCGCACCATTTTTTCGCCTTGTGCGCCGGTGTATTTGAACAAGGGGAGCTTGACGTGGAAGCGGTCGTTCGGCAGCTTGCCGACACCCAGCGCGAGATAGATTTTTTTCGGATGGTCATTGCGGATGGCTTCGTGCAGTTTCACCAAGGCGCTGCGTTTTTTGGCAATCATCAAGAGGCCGCTGGTGTCTTTGTCGAGGCGGTGGACGAGTTCGAGATAACGCGCTTCGGGACGGGCGCGGCGGATTTGTTCGATGACGCCGAAGCTCACGCCGCTGCCGCCGTGGACGGCAACGCCGGACGGTTTGTTGATGACTAAAAGCGCATCGTCTTCGTAAATGATGTCAAACTCGCGCGCAGGCGCGGCCTGGCTTTCAGACGGCCTTTGTTTTTCGGCGATGCGTATCGGCGGAATGCGGACGGTATCGCCTGCCTGAATGCGGGTGTCGGGTTTGCAGCGTTTTTTGTTCAGCCGCACTTCGCCGGCGCGGATAATGCGGTGGATATGGCTTTTCGGGACGCCTTTGAGGATTTTTATCAGATAGTTATCAAGGCGTTGGCCTTCCTCGTGTTCGGCAACGGCAATCAGGCTGACTGAATCTTTGCGTATTGCGTGCATTTTCTCTATAATCCCAAACGTCCGTTTCTGGACCCGAACCTGCCGTCGCAGGCCGTCTGAAACGGATTTATTGTTAAAACGAGATTTTATATTAAAAACGCACTCCGCAAAGCATTTCCTTGTGTTTGTTCAAAGCCGGCAAACGCAATCCCGTAATTAAGTTTGAATTGAACCTGCCGTCCGGCCGGGCGTAAGACGCAGTCTGCGCAGCACCGTCCGAAATTACCGGCGCTACGATAATAAGAAGATGTAGGCTGCCTTATTTTGTCCGAAGCATCAGCATTCGGACGGCAGCGGAACCATCAACCTTTCCGCCGCATTGTTCTTTATTTCCTTCTTTATCTGAATCCGTCCGCACATGGCTTGAGCTCAAGCATGCAACCTTGCGGATTTCAAATCAAATACTGGTTACACGGGGATTTTCCCATCTTGCCTTTGAAGAGTGCCAACCGGACAGACAGGCCGTCTGAAAAAGATATTCACAAATCAAACGGCCGCTGTTCACGAGGTGACTATGAAAAGAATGTTATTCAACGCAACGCAGGCCGAAGAGCTGCGCGTTGCCATTGTCGATGGCCAAAATCTTTTAGACTTGGACATCGAAACGCTGGGCAAAGAACAGCGTAAAGGCAATATCTACAAAGGTATCATTACCCGCATCGAGCCGTCGCTGGAAGCGTGTTTCGTCGATTACGGAACCGACCGCCACGGCTTTTTGCCGTTTAAGGAAGTATCGCGTTCATATTTCCGCGATTACGAAGGCGGCAGGGCGCGTATTCAGGACGTGCTCAAAGAGGGCATGGAAGTTATCGTCCAAGTCGAAAAAGACGAGCGCGGTAACAAAGGCGCGGCACTGACTACTTTCATCAGCCTGGCCGGCCGCTATTTGGTATTGATGCCGAACAATCCGCGCGGCGGCGGCGTATCCCGCCGTATCGAAGGCGAAGAGCGTCAAGAGTTGAAAGCCGCTATGGCCGAACTCGACATTCCGAACGGCATGAGCATTATTGCCCGTACTGCTGGTATCGGCCGTAGTGCGGAAGAGTTGGAATGGGACTTGAACTACCTCAAACAACTCTGGCAAGCCATTGAAGAAGCAGGCAAAGCACATCATGACCCTTACCTGCTCTTCATGGAAAGCTCGCTGCTGATTCGTGCGATTCGAGACTATTTCCGTCCCGATATCGGCGAGATTTTGGTGGATAATCAAGAAGTTTATGACCAAGTTGCCGAGTTCATGAGCTACGTCATGCCGAGCAATGTAGGCCGTCTGAAACTCTATCAAGACCACACGCCGCTATTCTCCCGTTTCCAAATCGAACATCAAATCGAAAGCGCGTTCTCACGCAGCGTCAGCCTGCCTTCCGGCGGCGCGATTGTGATCGACCACACCGAAGCCCTGGTTTCCATCGACGTCAACTCTGCGCGTGCCACACGCGGCTCTGACATTGAAGACACCGCGTTCAAAACCAATATGGAAGCCGCCGAAGAGGTTGCCCGTCAAATGCGCCTGCGCGACTTGGGCGGTTTGGTCGTCATCGACTTCATCGACATGGAAAATCCGAAACACCAACGCGATGTTGAAAACGTCCTGCGCGACGCACTCAAAAAAGACCGCGCCCGCGTGCAAATGGGCAAACTTTCGCGTTTCGGCCTTTTGGAATTGAGCCGCCAACGTTTGAAACCGGCTTTGGGCGAAAGCAGCCATGTTGCGTGTCCGCGCTGTGCCGGTACCGGTGTCATCCGCGGCATCGAATCCACCGCCCTGCACGTTTTGCGCATCATTCAAGAAGAAGCGATGAAAGACAACACTGGCGAAGTGCATGCACAAGTACCCGTCGATGTCGCCACCTTCCTGTTGAACGAAAAACGCGCCGAGCTGTTTGCGATGGAAGAGCGTTTGGACGTCAACGTCGTCCTGATTCCGAATATCCATCTGGAAAACCCGCACTACGAAATCAACCGCATCCGCATTGATGACGTAGAAGAAGACGGTGAACCGAGCTACAAACGCGTTGCCGAGCCGGAAGAAGACGAATCCGCCAAACCTTTCGGCAGCGAAAAAGCCAAAGCTTCCCGTCCTGAGCCGGCTGTCAAAGGAGTACGCCATACACAGCCTGCACCGACCGTTGCCCCTGAGAAAAAAGCCTCTTGGTGGGACAGCTTCAAAGCTTGGTTGAAACGCATTTTCGGCGGCGAGCCTGCACCTGCCGCAGTTGCTCCAGAGCCTGCCGAAAAACGCACTACAACCAACCGTAGCCAAAACAGCAACCGCCGTTCAAACAGCCGCCGTCAAAATCCACGCCGCAATAACAAACACGACGGCAGCAAAGTCGAAGTGCGCGAAGTGAATGCCGAAGCTGCCGACAGCAAGGTTGAAGAAAACAAATCAAACGAAAGCCGCAACGACGAGCGTAAAGACACCCGCCGCAACCGCAACCGTAACAACAACCGCCGCGATGATCGCAACAACGAGCGCAACCGTGTTGAGGAAGTGGTTGAAGACGTAAATGTTCAAGAAGTGGCTGCACTGGCTGAGATGCCGTCTGAAAACCAAGCGGAACAAAACGGCAATAAACGCCGCCGCAACAACGGCCGCAACGAGCGCAACCGTCATCAACCTGCGGAAAACCGTGTTGAGGACGTGAACGTTCAAGCCGATGGCGAACAGGCGCAAGTCGAAGCGGACGACAACGCCCGCAGCGAAGAGGGTGTGAAAAACAATGGCCGTCAAGGACGCGACCGCAACAACCGTCAGCGCAACAACCGCAACGACCGCCGTTCCAACAGCAAAAAACGCAATATTCCGTCTTCGGCAAAAATCGAGCAATACCTGAACATTACCGATACCGCCGACAAAGTACTCTTTGCCGTAGCGCATGTTTTGGGTTTGAACGAAACGGTTGAAGCTGCAAATGCGACATTGTCTTCTGAAAGCGACCAAGCCGAGCCACTGGTGATTGTGGTATCCGAGCCTGAAGTGACCAGCGCAGAGCCATTCGTATTTGCGATTGAAAGCGAAGACGAGCCTGCCATAGCGCAAACTGAAGGCGCTGATGCCGAACAAGCCCTGCTTGCTTCTGCCGTCAGCAACGTCAAAGAAGCTATTTCCGCGGTATTATCTCCGAATGAAACTGCCGTTGCAGAAGTCGCAGAACCGGTTGAAGCGGCAACTGAAACTGTGGCAACGCAAACTGAGGCCGCAGCTGAAGCAGCGCCTGTCGCAATCGTTGTACCTGAGAGCTTGGGCGATTTGATTTTCGTTGAAACCGATCCGCAAGCCGTTGCCGCTTTTGCCGCGCAGCCACAACCTGAACCGGTCGCTAAAGCACGCCGTTCGGATGTGCCTAAAGTAGAAGTGGAAGATGTAGCAATCGAAATGATTTTGGTGGAAACACGCAAAGACTAAGATTGGTTTTCCAGTTAAAAGCCCGATGTTGAACGCATCGGGCTTTTTTATTGGTTGAGAGGGAGCAAGCCACTTATTATTTTGTATTTGCTATGAGTGGTTGCTTCATGGTTAAAAAGCAGGATAGCTTGCTGAGAAAGGGAGGAGTGTGATTCTTTCGATGGGAAGGGCTTGACGATAAATAGATCGGTATGAAAAAAGGCCGTCTGAAATGGTTTCAGACGGCCTTGGTTTATGTGTGTATGTTTAGGTATTGTGATTATTTTTTGTTCAGAGAGTCACGGATTTCGCGCAACAACAGAACTTCTTCGCTAGGCTCTGCTGGTGCTTCTTCAGCAGGAGCTTCGGTTTTTTTCACAGAGTTGATGGCTTTAACCACGCAGAAGATGGCAGCGGCAACGATCAGGAAGCTGATTACAGTGTTGATGAACAGACCGATGTTCAGGGTAACGGCACCGGCTGCTTGAGCGGCCGCCAGGTTGGCGTAACCTTCAGCAGGAGCGGCTTGTGCGCCGTCTTTCAGGGTAATGAACAGGTTGGAGAAATCAACGCCGCCGATCAGCAGACCGATAGGAGGCATGATTACATCGTCAACCAATGATTTGACGATGCCGCTGAATGCTGTACCGACAACCATACCGACTGCGAGGTCGACAACGTTGCCACGCATAATAAATTCTTTAAATTCTGAAGCGATTGACATAATTAATCTCCTGTATGTGTTTGAGTCAAAATCAGATGTAGTTCAATAAAACGGCAGGCATATTAACGCTTTATCGGTTAAGAAAAATTCATTAATGTTAAATTTTGTATTTCATGCTAAAAATGCCCGGCTTCTATGCCTTCTGTATGAAAAAACAGGCCGTCTGAATTTTTTCTGTTACTTTTTTACACCACTTTTTATCAGCGGCTAAGTATCAGATAACATGAATGTTATCTTTAGAATCAATGCTCTATCGGAATTTCAGATTAAGGTGGAATGATAATATAATAATGTTGAAAACATAATCATTAAAAACCTGTAAAGGTAATGTTTCGTATCCGTATTTGACTTTCAGACGGCCTTTTTGGTTATGCAGTTATTCAAGCCATAATGTAATAGTCATAAAAAACGCACTTTCATCATGAAAGTGCGTTTTGCGTGTAAACCGTTTAGTTCTCTTCGTCGTTCAGTGCGTTGATGCTGTAACCGCCGTCAACGTACGTAATCTCGCCGGTGATGCCGGAAGCGAGGTCGGACAGCAGGAAGGCGGCTGTGTTACCGACTTCTTCAGTGGTAACGTTGCGACCCAATGGGTTGTGGGAAGCGACGTGGCCCAAGAGTTTGCTGAGATCGGCGATGCCGGAAGCGGCCAGGGTTTTGATCGGGCCTGCGGAGATGCCGTTGCAGCGGATGCCTTCTTTGCCCAGGCAGGCGGCAGTGAAGCGGATGCCGGCTTCGAGGCTGGCTTTGGCCATGCCCATAACGTTGTAGTTAGGAATGGCACGAACGGCGCCCAAGTAGCTCAGGGCAACGATTGCGGCGTTGCGGCCCTGCATCATCGGACGGGCGGCTTTGGCCAGCGCAGGTAGGCTGTATGCGGAGATTTCGTGAGCGGTGTTGAACGCTTCACGGCTGATGCTGTCGAGGAAGTCGCCGCTCAATGCTTCTTTGGGGGCGAAGCCGATGGAGTGGACGAGGCCGTCCAAGCCGTCCCAATGTTTGCCCAAGTCAACGAACACTTGGTTGATTTCGTCGTCGCTGGCAACGTCGCAGCGGAACACGAGTTCGGAGCCGAGTTCGGCCGCCATTTTACGGACGCGCTCTTCCAGTTTGTCGACAACGTAGGTGAATGCCAATTCCGCGCCTTGTTCGCGGCAGGCTTTGGCGATGCCGTAAGCGATGGAACGCTCAGAGATCATGCCGGTAATCAGAATTTTTTTGCCTTGCAAAAAGCCCATTTTCTTATCCTTTAGCAGTGGTATTGCGGTTGCATTAAACTGCGCATTATAGCAAAAACCGCTGTTTCGGCATAGAAAAAAACGGATAACCCTTTGTCTTGCCTCAAATAGGGATAAGGTTTTCTGCCAAGGCCGTCTGAAACCTGACGGAACGGCGGCAAAACGTTATACTTTATAGTCTTAATGACCGATGTTTCAGGAGTGAACCATGCCCGAGCAAAACCGCATTCTTTGCCGAGAACTCAGCCTGTTGGCGTTTAACCGCCGTGTACTGGCTCAGGCGCAGGATACGAAAGTTCCTTTGTTGGAGCGTTTGCGTTTTTTGTGCATCGTGTCTTCCAATTTGGACGAATTTTTTGAAGTGCGCATGGCGTGGTTGAAACGCGAAAACAAACTGCGTCCGCATCAACTGCTCGACAACGGAAAAACCGCAGCCGAAACCATCGAAGCGGTGGCGAAAGAGGCGCAGGCTCTGATCCGCGAGCAGTACGATCTGTTTAACAAAGTATTGCAGCCTGCACTCGGCCGCGCCGGCATTCATTTCTATCGCCGTCACAAATGGACGGCTGCGCAGAAAAAATGGATCGAAAACTATTTCGACAACGAGCTGTTGCCCATTCTTACCCCCATCGGCCTTGATCCGTCACACCCGTTCCCGCGCCCGTTAAACAAATCGCTCAACTTTGCCGTCGAACTCGAAGGCACGGATGCGTTCGGCCGTCCGTCCGGAATGGCGATTGTTCAGGCGCCGCGCATTTTGCCGCGCGTCGTCCCCATGCCGTCTGAAATTTGCGGCGGTGATGCAGGCTTTGTGTTCTTGTCTTCGATTTTGCACGCCCATGTCGGCAAACTCTTTCCCGGCATGAAGGTTAAAGACTGCCATCAGTTCCGCCTCACGCGCGACAGCGATTTGACGGTCGATGAAGAAGATTTGAAAAACCTGCGTGCCGCGATTCAAAACGAGTTGCACGACCGCGAATACGGCGACGGCGTGCGCTTGGAAGTAGCGGACACTTGTCCGGCGCATATTCACGACTTCTTGCTTGCCCAGTTCAAGCTAACTTCTGCCGAGCTGTATCAGGTCAAAGGGCCGGTCAATTTGGTGCGCCTCAATGCCGTCCCCGATTTGGTGGACAGGCCGGATTTGAAGTTTCCGCCGCGCAATGCAGGCCGTCTGAAAGCCTTGCGTAAAAATGGCTCCGTATTCAAACTGGTCAAACAGTCGCCGATTTTGCTGCACCACCCGTATCAGTCTTTCGATCCGGTTGTCCAAATGATACGCGAGGCCGCTGCCGATCCGGATGTGTTGGCCGTCAAAATGACCATTTATCGTACCGGCAGCAATTCCGAGCTTGTGCGCGCATTGATGAAGGCCGCACTAGCGGGCAAGCAGGTTACCGTCGTGGTCGAACTGATGGCACGTTTTGACGAAGCCAACAACGTCAACTGGGCGAAACAGCTGGAAGAGGCAGGCGCGCACGTCGTGTACGGCGTATTCGGCTACAAAGTTCATGCCAAAATGGCTTTGGTTATCCGTCGCGAAGACGGCGTGCTCAAGCGTTATGCCCACCTCGGTACCGGCAACTACCACCAAGGCACATCGCGCATCTACACCGACTTCGGCATCATCACCGCCGACGATCAGATTACTGCCGATGTGAACACTTTGTTTATGGAAATCACAGGTTTGGGCAAACCGGGCCGTCTGAACAAGCTCTATCAAAGCCCGTTTACCCTGCACAAAATGGTCATCGACCGCATCAAGCAGGAAACCGAACACGCCAAAGCAGGCAAACCGGCGCGGATTACCGCCAAGATGAACTCCCTCATCGAGCCGAGCGTGATTGATGCGCTGTATCAAGCTAGCACGGCAGGCGTGCAAATCGACCTGATTGTGCGCGGTATGTGTACTTTGCGCCCGGGTGTAAAAGGCTTGTCCGAAAACATCCGCGTCCGCTCCATTATCGGCCGCCAACTCGAACACTCGCGCGTGTATTGCTTCCATAATAACGGCGCAGACGATACCTTTATCTCCAGCGCCGACTGGATGGGTCGCAACTTCTTCCGCCGCATTGAAGTTGCCACGCCGATTACCACGCCCGAACTCAAAGAACGCGTGATCCGTGAAGGTTTGGAAATGGCTTTGGAAGACAATACCCAGGCTTGGCTGATGCAGCCTGACGGCAGCTATGTCCGCACCCAGCCGCAAGACGGCGAGCCTGCGTTTGGTTTGCAGGAAGGTTTGTGGAAAATATACGGACGTTAAGTTGGATAATGTCTCAGGCCGTCTGAAACGCAGGTTTCAGACGGCCTTTTTTGATTTTGCCGTTATAATTCCGTTTCCCAATCTTTCAGACGGCCTTTTCCTATGAAATCTTACCCCGATTCCTATCTCCATTTTGAAAACCTCGAATCTCCCGAAACGCAAGATTTTGCCGCCGCGGCGCATGCCGAAACGCGCAAGCGTTTTTTAGAAAACGACAAGGCGCGCGAATTGTCTGACGGCATTTTGGCGCAGTTGCAGGACACGCGGCAGATTCCGTTTTGTCAGGAACACCGCGCGCGGATGTACCATTTCCATCAGGACGCGGAATATCCGAAGGGCGTGTACCGCGTATGTACAGCGGCGACGTACCGTTCCGGCTATCCTGAGTGGAAAATTCTGTTTTCGGTGGCGGATTTCGACGAATTGCTCGGCGACGATGTATATTTGGGCGGCGTATCGCACTTGGTGGAAAAGCCCAACCGCGCGTTGTTAACACTGAGCAAATCGGGCGGCGATACGGCGTACACGCTGGAAGTGGATTTGGAAGCAGGGGAATTGGTAGAAGGCGGTTTTCACTTTCCGGCAGGCAAAAACCATGTGTCGTGGCGCGATGAAAACAGCGTGTGGGTGTGTCCGGCCTGGGACGAGCGGCAGTTGACCGAATCGGGCTATCCGCGCGAAGTATGGCTGGTGGAACGCGGCAAGAGTTTCGAGGAAAGCCTGCCTGTGTATCAAATTGCCGAAGACGGCATGATGGTGAACGCGTGGCGTTATCTCGATCCGCAGGGTTCGCCGATTGATTTGATTGAAGCGTCGGACGGTTTTTACACCAAAACCTATTTGCAGGTGTCGGCCGAAGGCGAGGCGAAACCGTTAAACCTGCCCAACGATTGCGACGTAGTCGGCTATCTGGCCGGACATCTTTTGCTGACACTGCGCAAAGACTGGAACCGCGCGAACCAAAGCTATCCGAGCGGCGCATTGGTGGCAGTAAAATTAAACCGCGGCGAATTGGGCGCGGCGCAGCTTTTGTTTGCGCCCGATGAAACGCAGGCATTGGAAAGCGTGGAAACGACCAAGCGTTTTGTCGTGGCGAGCCTGTTGGAGAACGTACAAGGCCGTCTGAAAGCATGGCGCTTTACCGACGGCAAATGGCAGGAAGTCGAACTGCCGCGCTTGCCTTCGGGTGCGTTGGAAATGACCGACCAACCGTGGGGTGGCGACGTGGTTTACCTTGCCGCCAGCGATTTCACCACGCCGCTGACGCTGTTTGCGCTGGATTTGAACGTGATGGAACTGACCGTCATGCGCCGTCAGCCGCAGCAGTTCGATTCAGACGGCATCAACGTGCAGCAGTTTTGGACGACTTCAGCCGACGGCGAGCGCATTCCTTATTTCCACGTCGGCAAAAACGCCACGCCCGACACGCCGACCTTGGTTTATTCCTACGGCGGTTTCGGCATTCCCGAATTGCCGCATTATCTCGGCAGCGTCGGTAAATATTGGCTGGAAGAGGGCAATGCCTTCGTGTTGGCGAACATACGCGGCGGCGGCGAATTCGGCCCGCGCTGGCATCAGGCGGCGCAGGGAATCAGCAAACATAAAAGCGTTGATGATTTGCTGGCAGTCGTGCGCGATTTGTCCGAACGCGGTATCAGTTCGCCTAAACACATCGGTTTGCAGGGCGGCAGCAACGGCGGCCTGATTACCGCCGCCGCCTTCGTACGCGAACCGCAAAGCATAGGCGTGCTGGTGTGCGAAGTGCCGCTGACCGATATGATCCGTTATCCGCTGCTGTCCGCCGGTTCAAGCTGGACGGATGAATACGGCAATCCGCAGAAATACGAAGTCTGCAAACGCTGGCTGGGCGAATTGTCGCCGTATCATAATCTTTCAGACGGCATCAATTATCCGCCAGCGCTCATTACCACCAGCCTCAGCGACGACCGCGTCCATCCCGCCCACGCGCTCAAGTTCTACGCCAAACTGCGCGAAACCTCGCCGCAATCGTGGCTCTACGCCCCGGACGGCGGCGGCCATACCGGCAACGGCACGCAACGCGAATCCGCCGACGAACTTGCCTGTGTCTTGCTGTTTTTGAAAGAGTTTTTAGGGTAGAAGTAAGCAGCAGGACTGACTGTTTCGTAAAGTTGAGAAACAAAATACTCTTGTTTCGGCAAGTGAAAAGAAGGCCGTCTGAAAAACGAATATTAAAGTTTTTCAGACGGCCTTCTTTTCTTTTAACTTTCAACATATCCCGATAAAATGGACACTTTGTAAGTGATCATTGATGGAAGACGCAATTATGGCAACCGAACCGAAAAATTATACACGATTTAGAAAATAATTTCAAACAAAACAATATATTAAAACTCAAACAAATCTTTCCCGAAGTCTTTTGCGAAGACCAAATCGACTTTGAGAAACTCAAACTCGTCCTTGGCGTAGAAAACCTTGCCGGTGTGGGCGAACGTTATCAACTCGATGCTGTAGAAACTAGTAGCGTTGTTTACAGTATTTCCAGGAGAATACTGAAACATGAACATGCACAAAAACACCCGTCTCACCCCGTCTCTGGATTTGGATATCCTCAACGGCATCATGCGCCAAGCCGTGTTGCAGCAGCTGCAAACCTACTTGGGCGCGGACACCATCATCGAAACACACATCACCCGCGATATGCTCGAACGCGCAGAAAAAATCCGCCTCTCCAACGCCTTGAGAGGCGTGTTTGAGGCGGATTTGGTGTACTAGGAACAATCAATGATTTCTCGGAAATGGATAAAGCCTGAAGGCGATTATTCGTTAGACGGTTTATCTGTCTGAGACTTGTGCGTTTGCAATATGCTCACTACCTTACCCTCATAACGCTGGCGTAACCACGCCTGTATCCGCTCGTAATCTTTGGCAGGTAGTGGCTGCTCCAATTCGAGAGAGACAACGACGATATCGTCATATGTATCTGTCTTCGGTTCTGCGTTTTTTTGGCTTTCAGACTGTTCGGAAACAGGCGTTGTTTGCGCTTTATCCCAAGCCAAGCCGCGTCCGACAACGATTTTTTCCGCTTCCGGATATTGGGCTTTTAATTCCTTAAGTACCGCTGCATCGTCGATATCGGAGGCTTTGCCTGCCAGTACGGTATCGATATAGGCCTGTTGCTCTTTCAGCTCATTTTGCTGCTGAACCGGGTTGTTTTGGCTTGCCAGCAATTCTTCGATTTTGGCATTGTCCCCTCCCGCATAGACCACGTTGACCTTCGGCTCTTTCACACCTGACGCTTCAAGGCTTTTCACGAGCAAGGCGGAAATTTTCTCGGCATTGCCCGTTCCATTGACAATCAGACTGACTTTATTTTCTCTATGGTTCAACATCTTACGCAGCACGAAAAAACCTTCCTGTTGCTTCGCAGTGGCAATGGCAGCATTGGCTCTGGTGTTGAAGATTTCCTGACGCACCAGTCCTGATGCCATATAGCCGCTCGGAATCATCACAGCCAACACGACGGCAGTAATAATGATGCTGTGCAACCGGCGTTTGGATTCCGTTACCAACCCCCTGCGCGGCAGCTTGAGCAGCTTGGAAAACAACAAGGTCGCAAAAGCGATGAACACGCAGTTGATGGCAAAAAGATATGAAGCACCGAGAAAGTAGTGCCAGTTGCCATGTGCCAGTCCGTAGCCCGCAGTACACAGGGGTGGCATCAATGCGGTAGCAATCGCCACACCCGGTATGGCATTGCCTCCCTCTTTTCGGGTCAGCGCCACAATACCCGCACTACCGCCGAAGAAGGCAATCAACACATCCCAAAGGGTCGGCTGAGTACGCGCCAAAATCTCGCTTTGCGCCTCTTTAAGCGGGGTTAACAGGAAATACAACGTAGCGGTAATCAAGCTGATGACGACGAATATAATAATATTGCGCACGGCTTGACGGATCAGCGCAGTATCCCCTACCGCCAAACCGTAACCCATACCGACTATCGGCCCCATCAACGGCGAAATCAACATCGCTCCGATCACTACTGCCGTGCTGTTTACATTCAGACCGATACTCGACACAGCAATGGCAAACATCAATACCCACATACTGGTTCCGGTCACCCGAGTATTGGCGCGGATGGTGGCATCGATCTTATCGGGATGAGCTTGGTCATGCGCAAGATTGAACACATCTTGCAACTTGGTCATGGCACCATTGTCTTCTTGTTTCTGCTTTTCTTGTATTTCCTGATTTTTACTTTCTTCCTGATCTTGCATATGCGTATCCTAAAGTTTTAATAGTTTATTTTAAACATCTAATTCATAAAGAATTTTTGAGTAATGAAATAATGCCTTGCCATTACGGCTAAATCTGACAGGCACACTTCCCACAATATATTATATTAGCATACGTCCGCAAACTTTTCCTCCGTTAGATGAAGGAAGGGCAAAGTTGCCGTTACAGCAAGCCGTAACGTGGGCTTTACCCACGAGATGAATGCCAAAATGAAAGTCTATGTGACTGTTGTCGGATTTAGTTGTTGGATGGTGGATTTCGTGGGCAAAGCCCACGCTACTTGGGTTATCCCAAATCTGCCTTGATTGAATAAAAGATCGTCTGAAAACGGGGAAATCAGTTTTCAGACGACCTTTCCGCTTATTAACTTATTGATACCAAGGAAAAACAAATTCCTGCTTGTAGGTTAAAATCAGCCTATGCTAATATGCGCAACAACAGGTTTTTCCAGAATAATCTGTGCTAAAATGCAGGATTAGATGGAAAACTCTATCCGAATTCGGTACAATACCGACGAATTATTTCCCTTAAACAACCTGCCGCAAGGCGAAAAGGAACGACTGACATGTCAAACATCGAACAACAAGTTAAAAAAATTGTTGCTGAACAACTGGGCGTAAACGAAGCCGAAGTGAAAAACGAATCTTCTTTCCAAGACGATTTGGGTGCTGACTCTCTGGACACCGTAGAACTGGTGATGGCTTTGGAAGAAGCTTTCGGCTGCGAAATCCCTGACGAAGACGCTGAAAAAATCACTACCGTACAATTGGCTATCGACTACATCAACGCCCACCAAGGCTAATCGGTCGCACCAAACATCCAGCCTCTGCTGCGCCATCGCAATAGAGGCTTTTACCTTATTATTAAACCCCTGAAATTTCAGACGGCATGAGTTTTGCCCGTTTCACGAAGAAAAAGAGCAAGGCTGCCGCGAAAATCCCGACAACCAACAGCGAGATTATCATGAGTCAGAGAAGAGTAGTCATCACAGGTCTTGGCCAAGTATCACCGGTCGGCAACGACGTCGCCACCGCATGGAGCAATCTGCTCGCAGGCAAAAGCGGCATCGGACGGATTACCCGCTTTGACGCATCCGACATCAACAGCCAAATCGCCGGCGAAGTGCGCGATTTCGACATCGGCCAATACATCAGCGCGAAAGAAGCGCGCCGTATGGACGTGTTCATCCACTACGGTATCGCCGCCGCCCTGCAAGCCATCAATGATTCAGGCTTGGACGATTTGGAAACCCTTGACAAAGACCGCGTCGGTGTCAACATCGGTTCCGGTATCGGCGGTCTGCCGAGCATTGAAGCGACCGGCAAAGCCGTTATCGAAGGCGGCGCGCGCAAAATCAATCCTTTCTTTATCCCAGGCTCGCTGATTAACCTGATTTCCGGCCACGTCACCATTCTCAAAGGCTACCGCGGCCCGAGCTACGGTATGGTTTCTGCCTGTACGACCGGCGCACACTCTATCGGCGACTCTGCACGACTGATTAAATACGGCGATGCAGACGTTATGATTGCCGGTGGTGCAGAGGGCGCGATCAGCACTTTGGGCGTTGGCGGTTTTGCCGCCATGAAGGCACTTTCCACCCGCAACGACGATCCTGCTACCGCTTCCCGTCCGTGGGACAAAGGCCGTGACGGTTTCGTCATCGGCGAAGGAGCAGGCGTGCTGGTGTTGGAAGAATTAGAACACGCGAAAAAACGCGGTGCGAAAATTTACGCCGAAATCGTCGGCTTCGGTATGAGCTCCGATGCTTACCACATTACTGCGCCTAACGAAGAAGGCCCTGCATTGGCCGTTACCCGCGCCCTGAAAGATGCTGGCCTGAACCCTGAAGACGTTGATTACGTTAACGCACACGGTACATCGACTCCTTTAGGCGATGCCAACGAAACCAAAGCCCTCAAACGCGCTTTGGGCGATCATGCGCGCAAAGTCATTGTTAACTCCACCAAATCCATGACCGGACACTTGCTCGGCGCGGCCGGCGGCGTGGAAGCGTTGTATAGCGTGTTGGCAGTACACGAGCAAAAATCTCCACCGACCATCAACATCTTTGAACAAGACGTTGAAGCCGGTTGCGATTTGGACTACTGCGCCAACGAAGCACGCGATGCGAAAATCGACGTTGCCATCTCCAATTCCTTCGGCTTTGGCGGTACCAACGGCACATTGGTATTCAAACGCTTCAAAGACTGACAGAAGGTTTTAAGTAGATTAAAAGGCCGTCTGAAACTAGGTTTCAGACGGCCTTTTTTATTTTAAAATACAAATATTCTTGATAATCTGTATCATTTATATAAAAATATCGACTCCTATCAATATCGCCCGAATTTTATCGGGTAATCAACCCAATTACATTTTTAAGGAGTCTGCAATGAAAACTATCCGTATTCTAGCATTGGCCGCTGCACTGGCCGCCGTGCCTGCATTTGCGTCTGATTTCGGCCATGAACAGGCATTGACCATAGACGGCAAGCCTGCCCATTTGGCAGAAACTTCAGCCCGTATTTTGGCAAACGAAACCCTGACTGCGCCGCAACTGGTCGAAGACATTACCGATGGATTCGGTTCGAAAAAAATTCCAGGTTATAAATTGATGATTATGGGCCGCACTTATTCGGTGGCGGCAGAAACCAAACCGCCAAAAGAGGGCCAAACTCAGTGGCGGGACAATACGTTCATTCATCGCGGCGTAAAACTGTTTGTCGGTATTCCGGTCAAAAACGGTAAGATGGATTTGGCGTCTGCCAGATTGATTAATATCGGCGTGGTTGACGATAACGGTGGTGCTGCGCCTCATGATGAGGGTGAAAAAATCCGTCCGGTCGGCAAACAGCTGATGTCTCCCGATACCAAAGTGGAAAATGCGAAACTCAATATTGCCAAACTGACGTTGCCAAATATGAAATTGGGTGAAACCAGTGGCGGTGGTGTGAAATTGGAAGCATCGGCAACATTGGATGGTAAGCCGATACAGACCAAAATCGACAGCACGTTCTCCCGCTTCTATTCCGCCAAACCAGCCGCTACACGGCCGTTTATGGCAGATGCACGGTTTGTGAAATAATCGTAAAGGCCGTCTGAAATCCAGTTTCAGACGGCCTTTTATATAACGAAACTGCATAAGTTTAGTTCTGTATAAATTAAAGATAAGGAGTTAAAAAAGCGTAGAATGGCGATTTTAAAAATTCATCATTGGAGGTCGATCATGACGGTAACGATTTTAGACGGTGGAATGGGGCGTGAACTGCATCGGCGCGGCGCACCGTTTCGTCAGCCGGAATGGTCTGCTTTGGCTTTGATGGAAGCGCCGGAGATTGTACGCGAAACGCATTTGGACTTTCTTCGCGCAGGCGCACAGGTGATTACGACCAACAGCTATGCGCTTGTTCCGTTTCATATCGGGCAGGAGCGCTTTGATGCTCAAGCTGCCGAATGGGCAAGGCAGGCAGGCCGTTTGGCGCGTGAAGCGGTGGAACAAAGCGGGACTACTGCAAAAGTGGCCGCAAGCCTGCCGCCGTTATTCGGTTCTTACCGCCCTGACTTGTTTGACAAACAAGTCGCACCTGCTTTGGCGCGCCCTTTAATATCGGGTTTGATGCCGTTTGCTGATATTTGGTTGGCAGAAACCGTATCCAGCTTGGAAGAAGCGCGTTTCTGGCGCAGCAGTCTGCCTGATGACGGTAAGCCGTTTTGGGTATCGTTTACTTTAGAAGATACGATGCCGCATGATGTACCGGTGTTGCGTTCGGGAGAAAACGTGCGCGAGGCGGCGGATTTCGCGGTAGAAATAGGTGCGGCGGCAATGTTGTTCAATTGCAGTCAGCCTGAAGTAATGGCAGAAGCTTTGAAAGTGGCACATGAAGCCCAAGGCCGTCTGAAACTGGGTGTTTACGCCAATGCATTTGAACCGGTAAAAGGACAGATGAACGAGGCCAACGACGGTTTGGACCCGATTCGCGCTGATGCCACGCCGGAAAATTATTTGGCGTGGGCGAGACAATGGGCGGATTTGGGTGCTGAAATCATCGGCGGGTGCTGCGGTATCGCACCTGAACATATCCGTGCGTTGGCGCAAGGATTTAAGGCCGTCTGAAAGCGGCTGCATAATATTTTGATACGGTTAGAACAGGCTAAAAAAGCCGGTAATGCCGTCGCTTCACAAACACATAATGATAAAAATCAGGAATAAACATGTCGCAAAAATCTCAAATCGGCTTGGTTGCACTGACGGCCTTGGTTATCAGTTCCATGATTGGTTCGGGTATTTTCAGCCTGCCGCAGAATATGGCTGCCGTTGCAGGTTCGCAGGCTTTGCTGTTGGGTTGGCTGATTACCGGTGTGGGCATTATCTTTCTCGGCTTGTCATTTTCGGCCTTGTCCAAACTTAAGCCCGAATTGGATGGCGGTATTTATACGTACGCCCGCGACGGCTTCGGCGATTTGATGGGTTTTTTCTCGGCGTGGGGCTATTGGCTTTGCACCACGGTCGGTATTGTCGGCTATTTGGTGGTTGCGTTTGAAGCAGTAGGCGGATTTGTCGATACGCCGGACAACGTGATTTTCGGCAAAGGCAACACATTTGCTGCTTTTGTTGGAGAATCAGTAATTGTGTGGCTGATTTACTGGTTGGTAGTGCGCGGTATTAAAGAAGCGGCAGGAGTGAACCTGATTGCGACGGCAGTCAAAGTATTTCCGCTGATTTTATTTATCGCTATGGCAGCCTATTTCTTTCAAACCGAAGTGTTTATGTCCGATTGGACAGGGGCGAGCCTTGCTACGCCTGAAAATCCTGATGTCAGCCTGATGACGCAGGTGAAAAACACAATGCTGATTACGCTGTGGGTGTTTACCGGTATTGAGGGTGCGGCGGTTTTGTCCAAGCATGCGCGAAGTCGTGCTGATGTCGGTCGAGCAACCATTATCGGAGTCAGCTTGACGCTGGCCATGTATGTGGCAATTACCGTCTTGGCTCAAGGTATTTTGCCTCGTGCGGATATTGCTGCAATGGCTAATCCGTCTATGGCGGGCGTGTTGGCGCACATGGTCGGCCCTTGGGGTAACGTGCTGATTTCTTCCTGCCTGATTGTGTCTGTGCTGTCGTCTTATTTAAGCTGGACGCTGTATGCGACCGAGATTCCGCACATGGGTGCGAGAAACGGCGCATTTCCAAAATCGTTTATCCCGTTGAATAAAAACGAAGTGCCGCAGGGTTCGTTGATGTTTACCACTTTGACCGTGCAGTTTTGCCTATTGCTGGTGTGGTTAAAAGGCGAAGATTATTCTGCCTTGCTGATGGTATCGACTTCCATGATTTTGATACCGTATCTGTTAATTGGTGCATATCTGCTCAAATTATCGCTGACACAAAAGGCCGCGGCAAAATACCGTCTTATCGGCGCTGCAGCAACGCTTTATGCGGCTTGGATTGTCTATGCGGCAGGCACGGAATATTTGCTGCTTTCAGTCTTGCTCTATTTACCCGGCGTATTGCTGTTTCTCTATTCGCAAAAGAAACACTATGGAAGTTGTCAGTTCAACCGTATGGAAAAAGCCGTATTGGTATTGCTGTTGATTTTGGCTGTGCCGGCCGTACAGCAGTTTGTCGCTAGCTTACAAGCATAAGCAGAAAGGTTTGAAAAAGGCCGTCTGAAATCCAGTTTCAGACGGCCTTTTATTGATAAAACCGATTCAGTACCGCATCATTTTGCTGTCCACCTGCATTGCCCAAGCATCAATACCGCCTTGCAGGTTGTAAAGGTTTTCAAATCCGGCGTCTTCCAAATACATTGCTGTGTGCAGGCTGCGGATGCCGTGGTGGCAGTAAATGACGATGGGCAAATCGTCGTCGGGCAGCTCGTTTTGGCGCAGGGGGATGAGGTTCATCGGGATATGAATGGCGGTGGGCAGGGTGCAGATGGTGCGTTCTTCATCGGTGCGGACGTCGAGCAGATGAAATGCGCGGCCTTCGTCCTGCCATTGTTTCAATTCGGTGGGCGAGAGTTGGATAATATCGGTCATAGGGTTGGGTATAAAAGTATGAGGCCGTCTGAACTTTCAGACGGCCTGTTGTTTAAAAATCGAAATCGCCGAACGGATTGGCCGATTTGTCTTCCAAGTGTGCCACGACAGTGTCGAACAATACTTTTTCGGAAAACTCATTGCCGTTACGCGTCAGCAAAAGCGCGTGTTGTACCGGTTTGCGGCCGACGATGACCACCATACGGCCGCCGTCTTTCAGTTGCTCTTTCAGAATTTCAGGTACGCTGTCTACTGCGCCGCCTACATAAATCGCATCAAAAGGCGCGCCTTGAGATGCTTCGGTCAGGCCGTTGCTTTGCACATAATCGACGTTGGCAAAGCCCAATTCATCCAAAACTTTTTTGGCGCGTTGCTGCTGTTCGGCATCGATGTCGTCGGTTACGACTTTGCCGGCCAGTTTGGACAGCAGGGCGGTTGCATAGCCTGAGCCTGTACCGATTTCTAAGACGGTTTCGTCTTTTTTCAGTTTCAAACCTTGAGCCAGGCGGGCAACGACTTTGGGTTCCAACATCTTATGGCCGTTGGCCAGCGGCAGCTCCATATCCGCATAGGCCAAACCTTGAAAAGCCTCGCCGACAAAATGTTCGCGCTCGATCTCCTCCAAAGCATCCAAAATGTCGAAGTCCAAGACATCCCACGGACGAATCTGCTGTTCAACCATATTGAAACGCGCTTTTTCAAAGTCCATATTTGTGCTCCGTTCAATTCTTAATTTTATCGAAACATACATTATAAATCCTTGTCGGAGAGTGTGCCATCTTTCAGACGGCCTCAAGGCTTGTTAATAATTGCCAAGCGCACATATATCCACTAAACTTTCACATCACACGACGCTACAACAAGCAACAACCAACACACGGAGCAATAAAGATGTATCACCAAATCGGAATGTGGGACCAAAAATGGGTTATCGGCAACTGGAAAATGAACGGCCGACTCCAAAACAACAATGCGCTTATGCACCGCTTCCGTGTCATGCCAACCGCAGAACGCGTGTTAATCGGCCTGGCCGCTCCGACCGTTTATCTGTTGCAACTGCACAACGCCATGCAAATCGTTTTGAACAACCGCATCTTGACCTGTGCGCAAGACGTGAGCCGTTTCCCGAATAACGGTGCGTACACTGGCGAAGTGTCCGCCGAAATGCTTGCCGACATCGGTACAGACATCGTCCTCATCGGCCACTCCGAGCGCAGCCTTTATTTCGGCGAGAAAAACGAAATCCAACGCCGCAAAATGGAAAACGTCCTCAACGTCGGCCTGATTCCATTGTTGTGCGTCGGCGAAAGCCTGGAAGAGCGCGAGGCCGGTAAAGAACACGAAGTCATTGCCCATCAGCTTTCCATCCTGCAAGGTTTGAACACCAAAAACATCGCCGTTGCCTACGAGCCGGTTTGGGCGATCGGTACAGGCAAAGTCGCCACCGTCGAACAAATCGCCGACATGCACGCATTTATCTACAAAGAAATCTTGTCTTTGTGCGGAAGCGATGTTAAAATCCGCGTTCTTTACGGCGGAAGTGTGAAAGCGGATAACGCAGCCGACATCTTCGCAGTACCTCATGTAGACGGCGCATTGGTTGGTGGCGCGTCATTATCCTATGACTCCTTTACCGCCATCATCAACGCAGCACAAGCCTCGTAGAAAACATATGGAAGCCTTTAAAACCCTTATCTGGATTATTAATATTATTTCCGCTCTGTTCGTAATCGTGTTAGTATTGCTGCAACACGGTAAAGGTGCGGATGCCGGCGCAACATTCGGTTCCGGCAGCGGTAGCGCGCAAGGCGTATTCGGTTCTGCCGGTAATGCCAACTTCCTCAGCCGCTCGACTGCCGTTGCTGCAACATTTTTCTTTGCGACCTGCATGGCAATGGTGTATATTCACACCCACTCCAATAAGCACGGTTTAGACTTCAGCGATGTGAAGCAGACCCAACAGGCTCCTAAGCCTGCAACGCCTGCACAAAACAATACAACTCCTGTTGCTCCGAATCCTCAGCAGCAGTAAGACAATTTGATTTATGCCGACATGGTGGAATTGGTAGACACGCTATCTTGAGGGGGTAGTGGCCGTAGGCTGTGCGAGTTCAAATCTCGCTGTCGGCACCACATTAGAAAATCTAACCGCTTTTTAGCGGTTATTTTTTCGTCTTTAGAATCTGCCTTTCCTTTATTTTTAGGCCGAGACAGGGAAATACAATGAAGCGTTTGGTTGTCGGCATCAGCGGTGCCAGCGGTTTTCAGTATGGCGTGAAGGCTTTGCAGCTTTTGCGTGAGCATCAGGTAGAAACGCATTTGGTGGTTTCGCAAGGGGCGGAGATGACCCGTGCTTTGGAAACGGATTACACCAAAGAAGACGTTTATGCTTTGGCGGATGTCGTGCATTCTGTCCGTAATGTCGGCGCAAGTATTGCCAGCGGTTCGTTTTTGACGGACGGAATGTTGATTGCGCCGTGTTCAATGAAAACTTTGGCTTCGGTTGCTCATGGGTTTGCCGATAATTTGCTCAGCCGTGCGGCGGATGTAACGTTGAAAGAGCGGCGCAGGCTGGTGTTGATGGTGCGTGAAGCGCCGTTAAACTTGGCACACATCGATAATATGCGCCGTGTAACAGAGATGGGTGGCATCGTGTTTCCCCCCGTTCCGGCTTTATATCAGAAGCCCGAATCTATCGAAGATATGATTACACACAGCGTCTCTCATGCTTTGGACTTGTTCGGTATTTTTCAAACCGATGCGCCGCGCTGGCAGGGTTGATGCTTTAGACGGCCTGAGCATAAGTTACGACTGAGAAGGAAGATAAAAGCCATGCAAACGATTCCTGCCAATATCGTGAAGTTTTTGAGTAATCATCATGTTGTCAGTATTGCTGCTGCGGAAGAGGGCGAAGTTTGGGCGGCTTGCTGTTTTTATGTGTTTGACGAGGCGAATGCCCGATTGATTGTGCTGACTTCTTTGAAAACGAAGCATGGCGGAATGATGAGCCGTTCTGCCAAAGTAGCCGGCACCATCGCTGGTCAGCTCGATAGTATCACGAAAATCAGCGGTGTTCAGTTTGCGGCGACTGCCGCTTTGATTGAAGATGAAGCGGATTTGAAAGCGGCGCAGTCTTTATTTTACAAAGCGCATCCTGCTGCTCGAGTGATGAAAAGTGATGTCTGGGCGTTGAATTTGGACAATGTGAAATTCACGGACAATAAATTGGTATTTGCACAAAAAACGTATTGGAATCGTGAGGATTAAGAAAAGGCCGTCTGAAAGATGAAATTTCAGACGGCCTTTGATGCTTTAAGAATTAATCGTGTCCGATGTCTACGGTTTTTTCTTTGTAACGTGTGTCGGGAATCAAAACAATTTTATCGTCCACTTTGCCGATGGCTTTCACGTCTTTGCCCGGATAGTCCAGCTGGTGCAGGAAGTAGCGGATACAGTTCAAACGTGCGCGTTTTTTGTCGTCGGAGCGGATGATGACCCAAGGCGCGTCGCCGGTGTGGGTGTGGAAGAACATGGCGTTTTTGGCTTCGGTGTAGTCGTCCCAGCGGTCGAGCGACTGGATGTCCACGGGGGACAGTTTCCAGTGTTTCAGGGGGTCGTCACGACGGGAGATGAAGCGGCGGAGTTGTTCTTCACGGGATACGGAGAACCAGAATTTGAACAGGTGGATGCCGCTGGCAACAAGCATACGTTCCAATTCAGGGGTTTGACGCATGAAGAGCAGGTATTCGTTAGGTTCGCAGAAGCCCATTACGCGTTCTACGCCGGCACGGTTGTACCATGAGCGGTCGAAGAATACCATTTCGCCTGCGGTCGGCAGGTTTTGGATGTAGCGTTGGAAATACCATTGGCCGCGTTCGGTAGTGGTCGGTTTTTCCAGTGCGACAACGCGTGCGCCGCGCGGGTTCAAATGTTCCATAAAACGTTTGATGGTACCGCCTTTACCGGCTGCATCGCGGCCTTCAAACAGGCTGACGATACGCTGACCGGAATCTTTAACCCAGCTTTGTACTTTCAATAATTCGATTTGCAGCTTCTGTTTTTCTTTTTCGTAAACAGAACGGCGCATACGTTGTTTGTACGGGTAGTTGGCAGGAAGCGGTGCGCTGCTGGAATCTTCGTCTGAACCGCGTCCTTCGTGTTCCAAAACAGCCTTTTCGAATACTTGCAGCTGGTCTTGTTTCTCGCCCAGTTCAACATTCTCGAACGGTTCTAGTTGGTGGTCTGCCATAAAGTCTCCTTATCGATTAAGTTTTAAATGATATAGTGTGGTATGGTTTGATTCTACCCTTTTATGCCTCGTTCGACTACATAAAATTACATTAGAGTACTTTTTTTGAATTTGTCTGCTAACTTATGTAAAAGCAGCGTATAATCAGCCTATTTGTACAGCAATCATGCCTTATTTCGCCCTGTTTGACGATGCCGTGAGCGGCCGAGCAAAACTCTATCAAAATCATGTAGAAAGCCATCGGTTTTATCATAACGAACTGGATTCGTTAACAAGTATTTTGCAAGCCGGCTGGAAAAAGGGTTTGCATGCAGTGTTGTTTGCAGACTACGAATTCGGGTTGCCGCTGATGGATATTCCGTCTGGTCGCAGTGGCAGTCTGCGTTTGCACTGGTTTGCCGATTATTCCGAAATCGATGCCGAAAGCTGGCTGGCCAATCATTCAGACGGCCTTGAGGCAGGCATCTCTACTCCCCGATTCTCCGTATCCGAAGCCGATTATCTCGAGCATATCCGTCAAATCCACGAAGCCATCCGCCGCGGCGATACCTATCAAATCAATTACACCGCACGCCTGCACCTGCAAACTTACGGCAATCCGATTCAACTTTACCGCCGCTTGCGCCAGCCTGTGCCGTATGCCGTTTTGTCTTGTCTGCCTGACGGGGCAGGGCAGGAGGCGTGGACTTTGTGTTTTTCTCCCGAACTTTTCCTCAAAATCGATTCAGACGGCCTGATTACAACCGAGCCGATGAAGGGCACTGCGCCGATTCTTCATGACGGACAAGATGAACGCCGCGCCGTTGAATTGCAAAATGACCCTAAAAACCGCGCCGAAAATGTGATGATTGTCGATTTGTTGCGCAATGACCTCGGCAAAATCGCGCAAACGGGCAAAGTACGTGTGCCTGAACCGTTTAAAGTTTCCCGTTTCGGCAGTGTTTGGCAGATGACCAGTGCCATCGAAGCGCAGGCGCTGGCTGATGTTTCGGTTGCCGATATTCTCCGTGCAGCCTTCCCGTGCGGCAGTATTACCGGCGCACCCAAACGCATGAGTATGCAGATTATTGAGTCCCTTGAATCTGAGCCGCGTGGTTTGTACACAGGCAGCATCGGTTTTTTGCATCCGTGTGATACGGGTTTGGGGTTTGAAGGCGTGTTTAATGTCGTGATCCGCACCTTATCCCTGAAACCGGTTTCAGACGGCCTTTATCAAGGTGTCTATGGCGTAGGTTCGGGGATTGTGATTGATAGCGATCCTGAGGCCGAATATCGCGAGTGCGGTTGGAAGGCGCGTTTCATCAATGAATTACGGCCTGATTTCGGTATTTTTGAAACCATGCGCGTGGAAGACAAACAATGCCGTTTGCTTGATTTGCATTTGGGCCGTCTGAACAGCTCGGCGCAAGCGCTCAACCTGCCTTGGCCTCAAAATGCAATAGAGCAAATCCAACATTATATAGATGCGTTGCCAAATGGGTTGTTTAGAGTCAAAGCCGCCTTGTTTTCAGACGGCCTTGCATTGAGCCATGCGGCTGTTTCTGAATTGGATGGGCAACAATACGTCATCCTGAGTGAGCACACATTAAGCCAACGCGATTATCTGCGCCGTTTCAAAACCACACGCCGTGAAATTTTTGACCAAGCATGGAAAACGGCAGAAGGGCAGGGTGCATTTGACAGCCTGTTTTTCAATTCAGACGGCCTTTTGTTAGAGGGTGGAAGAAGCAATGTGTTCGTCAAATATCAAGGACAATGGCTCACGCCGTCTTTGGATTTGGATATTTTGAACGGGGTAATGCGCCAAGCGGTATTGAAGCAGCCGCGGCTTTTAGGTGCGGATACAATCAAAGAAACCCGCATCACGCGTTCTATGTTGGAAAATGCGGAAGAAATCGGCTTGAGTAACGCTTTAAGGGGCGTGTTTGCGGTTTCGCTCCGTAAATAAATGGCAATAGTCAAATCATTGTGATTCAAATTGTCGTAAAGCGGCAATATCCGATAGAATACGTCATTTCAACAATGAGGCCGTCTGAAAGGGAAAACAATATGGCAAAAGCAAAAGGTGGATTGGGACGCGGTTTGGATTCGCTGATTTCCAATGCAGTGGACAGCAGCAGTAGCGACCGCCTGACAACGGTTGCCATCGCCGATATTCAGCCCGGCCGCTATCAGGCGCGTGTTCAAATTGATGATGAAGCTTTGCAGGAATTGGCCGATTCCATTAAAGCGCAAGGCATTATCCAGCCGGTTATCGTACGCGAACGTGGTTTGTCTCAATATGAATTGATTGCCGGCGAACGCCGTTGGCGCGCTTCCCAGTTGGCCGGTTTGACCGAAATTCCCGTCGTTATCAAAACCATCAGCGACGAAACCGCGTTGGCCATGGGTTTGATTGAAAACCTGCAACGTGAAAACCTCAATCCGATTGAAGAAGCTCAAGGTTTGAAACGCCTTGCCGACGAATTTGGCCTGACTCATGAAACCATCGCAAAAGCCGTCGGTAAAAGCCGTAGTGCCATCTCCAACAGCCTGCGTCTGTTGAGCCTGCCTGAGCCGGTTCAGGAAATGCTTTACCAACGCCGTCTGGAAATGGGTCATGCTCGTGCGTTACTGACCTTGCATGTGGTTGACCAATTGGAGTTGGCTCAAAAAGCCGTCAAAAACGGTTGGTCGGTGCGCGAGGTAGAGCGCCGCAGCCAGTTGGCACATCAAAAAGCCAAGCCGGAAGCAGCCAAAACCATCAGCCCGGATATCCGCCGTATTAATGATGCCCTGACTGAGCGTTTAGGTGTCAATGCCGAAGTCAAAACCAGCAATCAGAAAAAAGGCAAAATCGTACTGCATTTTGATACGCCGGAAACGTTCGAATATCTACTGAAACAGTTAGGCATTAATCAAGAGTTTTAACGGTTTGATAAACAGGCCGTCTGAAAAAAGTTTTTCAGACGGCCTGAATTTTTGATAAAAGGACTGGTCGTACAGATGTTTACAATACAAATCAAAATCTTCTGTAAAATCTGTGTAGCAACATGTAATTTGTGTTAAACTCCGTTCCTGCAAAGATTTGTTTTATATGTGTTAATCATTTATCTGTGAAAGGTTCACAAAGATTAACATATTGCTTGACGTTAACAAACTTCTTGATTATATTAATTTACCTTGCGTTTTGGGGTGTGAAGTACAATGAATCAGATAGTCCCATTGCAAGTGATTGTATTGTTAATAATTTCAGTTGTTTGTGCGTTATTTTCCGGATTGCCCGGCTTCCTCTCTGCTTTGGCGGGAGGATTTTCGTATATTTTGCCTACCCTGGTTGCAGTTTTACTTTTAAAGTTTTCCCGACGAAATCCCGATCTGCAAAGTTCGATGTTTATCGGCGGAGAGGTTTTAAAAGTAGTGCTGTCGCTGGTATCTATGTCGGTCGTTTTTGCGATATGGCATCGATCACTGGTATTTTACCCATTTTTATTGGCGTTTCTTGGCGTCAGTCATTTGGTTTTTTTAGTATTGTTGAGAGTGAAACACTATGGCAGGTGAAACTATGACCGCTGCCGACTACATCAAGCACCACTTGCAAAGCTTGACCAGTATGTCGGATGTTACTCAGGGTCAAGGACTGAAAAACATCGCTGATTTTTCGTTCATTAACCTTGATGCAATCTTTTTTGCCGTTCTGTTGGGTGTAATCGGCAGCTTCCTTTTGTGGCGCGGTGCCAAAAAAGCGACGGCCGGTGTTCCCGGTCGTTTCCAAGCGGCTGTTGAAATTCTGTTCGAATTCGTGGATGACATGTGTAAAAGCATTATTCATAACGAACAATCGCGTAAAGCTGTTGCGCCTTTAGGCTTGACTCTGTTTGTCTGGATTTTCCTGATGAACGCCATGGATATGTTGCCAGTCGATTTGCTGCCAATGGTATGGCAAGGCGTTGCCGGTAATCATCACGCACTGTTGCGTGTCGTACCGACTGCTGACTTGAATACTACTTTGGCTTTGGCAATTGGCGTATTGTTGGTATGTATTTATTACAATATCAAAATTAAAGGCTTTGGCGGTTGGATTCACGAATTGTTCAGCGCGCCTTTTGGTCCAATGCTTGCTCCGGCCAACTTCCTGCTGAATTTGGTAGAGTTCTTGTCCAAAACCGTATCCCACGGTATGCGGTTGTTTGGTAATATGTATGCCGGCGAGCTGGTGTTCCTGTTGATCGCTCTGTTGGGCGGTGCATGGGCGTCAACCGGTAGTGTCGAAACTTTGGATCCGATTTTATTTGTGTTCCACCTGATTGCCGGTTTGGCTTGGGCGATTTTCCACATTTTGGTTATCACCTTGCAGGCATTTATTTTCATGGCGTTGGCGTTCGTATATATCGGACAGGCGCATGATGCACACTAATCAAGTAGTTTTTTTGTAGTTTGTTTTTTGTAGTTTAACCTTTACTATTTTAAGGAGTTTAAAAATGGGTTTGATTGCTATCGCATGTGGTTTGATCGTTGCCTTGGGCGCATTGGGTGCCTCTATCGGTATCGCAATGGTTGGTTCTAAATACTTGGAATCTTCTGCTCGCCAACCTGAGCTGATCGGTCCTCTGCAAACCAAACTGTTCTTGATCGCTGGTCTGATCGACGCGGCTTTCTTGATCGGTGTGGCTATTGCCCTGTTGTTCGCCTTCGTTAACCCGTTTAGTGGTGCGTAATCAAGACGGAGCGATCCGTTCAGATACAGGCTTGCCGTCTGTTTGATTAACCCAGATACGAAGGTTAAGTAACGTGAATATTAATGCAACCTTATTTGCGCAAATCCTAGTTTTCTTTGGCTTGGTTTGGTTTACGATGAAATTCGTATGGCCTCCGATCGCCAAAGCATTGGATGAGCGTGCCGCAAAAATCGCCGAGGGCTTGGCTGCTGCCGAGCGCGGTAAGAGCGATTTTGAGCAGGCAGAGAAAAAAGTTGCAGAACTTATGGCCGAAGGGCGTAATCAGGTAACCGAAATGGTTGCCAACGCCGAAAAACGTGCTGCAAAAATTGTAGAAGAAGCCAAAGAGCAAGCTTCTCATGAAGCAGCACGCATTGCAGCTCAAGCAAAAGCTGATGTGGAGCAAGAAGTTAACCGTGCGCGCGAAGTGTTGCGCGAACAGGTTGCTACACTGGCTGTTAAAGGTGCGGAATCTATCTTGCGTAAAGAAGTTGATGCTTCCAAACATGCAGATTTGCTCAGTACCTTAAAACAGGAGCTGTAATCTTATGGCAGAGTTCGCAACGATTGCCAGACCTTATGCGAAAGCATTGTTTAGTCTGGCTCAGGAAAAAAACCAAATCGAGTCTTGGTTGGGCGAACTGAAAGAACTCGCAGCGGTTGTTCAGGATGAGAAAGTCATTGCTTTCATCGAGCAACCGGAAACGGGAGCTTCCGAAAAAGCAGAAACGCTCAAAGGTCTTGTCGGTATCAAAAATGTCGAATTGGCAAATTTCATTACCGTTTTGGCCGAGCAAAAGCGTTTGCTGGTATTGCCGGAAATTTATGCCCAATATCAAGATTTGACCTTGATACACAACAATACGAAATCGGCAGTAATTTACAGCGCGTATGAACTCAGTTCTCAGCAGCTGGCCGATGTTACCGATATCCTGACAAAACGCTTCAACAGCAAATTGGATGTGGTAGCTAAAGTTGCCCCTGAATTAATCGGCGGCATCAAAGTAGAAGTGGGTGATCAGGTCTTGGATTTGTCCGTACAAGGCAAACTGAATGCTTTGTATGCGACTATGACAAATTAGGAGAGTTTTCATGCAGCTTAATCCTGCTGAAATTAGCGATTTGATTAAAGCCAAAATCGAAAATCTGTCCGTCAATGCAGAAGTGCGTACTCGTGGTACCGTTGTTTCTGTTACAGACGGCATTGTGCGCATTCATGGCTTGTCAGACGCGATGCAAGGTGAGATGCTCGAATTCCCCGGTAACACTTTCGGTCTGGCCATGAACTTGGAGCGTGACTCCGTCGGTGCCGTAGTGTTGGGTGAGTACGAACACATTAAAGAAGGCGATACAGTTACCTGTACCGGCCGTATTTTGGAAGTGCCGATCGGTCGCGAACTGGTTGGTCGCGTAGTTGATGCATTGGGTCGTCCTATCGATGGTAAAGGTCCAATCAACACAACATTGACCGCTCCAATCGAAAAAATTGCACCAGGTGTGATTGCGCGTAAATCGGTTGACCAACCAATGCAAACCGGCCTGAAAGCTATTGACTCTATGGTTCCGGTTGGTCGTGGCCAACGTGAGTTGATCATTGGTGACCGTCAAACCGGTAAAACTGCTGTCGCACTGGATGCCATCGTTAACCAAAAAGGTACAGGCGTTATCTGTATTTATGTGGCTATCGGTCAAAAAGCATCTTCTATTGCCAACGTAGTACGCAAATTGGAAGAGCATGGCGCGATGGAGCATACTATCGTGGTTGCTGCAACTGCTTCTGAAGCCGCTGCACTGCAATATATCGCTCCTTACTCCGGTTGTACCATGGGTGAATTCTTCCGTGACCGTGGTGAAGATGCGTTGATCGTATACGATGACTTGTCTAAACAAGCCGTTGCATACCGTCAAATTTCCTTGCTGTTGCGTCGTCCTCCTGGCCGTGAAGCATATCCTGGCGACGTATTCTACCTGCACTCCCGTCTGTTGGAACGTGCGGCCCGCGTCAGCGAAAACGAAGTTGAAAAACTGACAAATGGCGAAGTAAAAGGCAAAACCGGTTCTCTGACTGCGTTGCCAATTATTGAAACCCAAGCCGGTGACGTATCAGCATTCGTACCAACCAACGTAATCTCGATTACAGACGGCCAAATCTTCTTGGAAACCGACTTGTTCAACGCCGGTATCCGCCCTGCAATCAATGCCGGTATTTCCGTATCGCGCGTAGGTGGTGCAGCACAAACCAAAGTCATCAAAAAACTGGGTGGCGGTATCCGTTTGGCGTTGGCACAGTACCGTGAGTTGGCAGCGTTCTCGCAATTTGCTTCCGATTTGGACGAAGCAACACGCAAACAGCTGCAACACGGTGAAGTGGTTACTGAATTGATGAAACAAAAACAATTCAGCACATTGAACACTGCCGAAATGGCATTGACTTTGTGGGCGATCAACAACGGTTCTTACGCAGATGTTCCGGTATCCAAAGCCTTGGCTTTCGAAGCAGAATTTTTGAGTTTCGTACGTACGCAACATCCTGAGGTTCTGGAAGCGATTAATGCATCAGGCGCAATGTCTGACGAAAGCGAAAGAGCATTGACCGAAGCCATGAAATCTTTCAAATCTTCTTACGCTTACCAAGCATAAGTATTGAGATGAAAGGAGTCTGAAATGGCAGTCGGAAAAGAGATTCTCACCAAAATCCGTAGTGTTCAAAATACCCAAAAGATCACTAAAGCGATGCAAATGGTGTCGACCTCTAAAATGCGGAAGACTCAAGACCGGATGCGCTTAGCGCGTCCGTACGCCGAAAAAGTGCGTACAGTGATGAGCCATCTTGCACAGACCAATGCCGATCATGGTATCAAATTGTTGGAGCCGCACCGCGAAGTGCGTCGTGCCGGTTTCATTTTGATTACCTCGGACAAAGGTTTGTGCGGTGGCTTGAACGCAAACGTACTGAAAAAGTTTTTGGCGCAAGTTCAAGAGTATCAGGAACAAGGCATCGAAGTCGAAGTCGTGTGCCTGGGTAGTAAAGGTTTGGCTGCATGCCAAAGTATCGGTTTGAATGTTATTGCCAGTGCAACCAATTTGGGCGATACCCCGAAAATGGAAGCGTTGCTTGGCCCTTTGACCGAAATCTTCCAACGTTATGAGAAGCATGAATTAGACCGTATCCATATGGTTTACTCACGTTTTGTCAACACAATGCGCCAAGAGCCGCGTATGGAAGTTTTGCTGCCTATCGGTGAAAACGTTATTGACGACGGAACAGGTCATTCTTCATTTACTTGGGAATACCTCTACGAGCCGAGTCCTATCGCCGTATTGGAATATTTGGTTCGCCGCTATTTAGAGTCTGTGGTTTATCAGGCATTGAGCGACAACATGGCATCTGAACAAGCCGCGCGTATGGTAGCGATGAAAGCCGCAACCGACAACGCAGGCAATGCCATCAAAGAATTGCGTTTGGTGTACAACAAATCGCGTCAAGCCGCGATTACCACAGAATTGTCAGAAATTGTAGCAGGTGCAGCGGCAGTTTAATGCCGTCTGAAGCCTGAACAGGAAATTAGGATACGATAATGAGCCAAGGCAAAATCGTACAAGTTATTGGTGCGGTGGTTGACGTGGAATTTCCACGCGACGCTATCCCGCATGTTTACGATGCCCTGAAATTGGACGAGAACGGTCTGACTCTGGAAGTTCAACAACTTCTGGGTGACGGTGTTGTCCGTACTATTGCAATGGGTAGTTCAGACGGCCTGAAACGCGGTATGTCTGTAAGCAATACTGGTGCGCCAATCACTGTGCCGGTAGGTAAAGGTACATTGGGTCGTATTGTCGACGTATTGGGTACGCCTGTTGATGAAGCAGGTCCGATCGATACCGACAAGAGCCGTGCCATTCACCAAACTGCTCCAAAATTCGACGAGTTGTCTTCAACTACCGAATTGCTGGAAACTGGTATTAAAGTGATCGACTTGCTGTGTCCGTTTGCTAAGGGCGGTAAAGTAGGTCTGTTCGGTGGTGCCGGTGTGGGCAAAACCGTGAACATGATGGAATTGATCAACAACATCGCCAAAGCGCACAGCGGTCTGTCCGTGTTCGCAGGTGTGGGTGAACGTACCCGTGAAGGTAACGACTTCTACCACGAGATGAAAGATTCCAACGTATTGGATAAAGTAGCCATGGTGTATGGCCAAATGAACGAACCTCCAGGCAACCGTCTGCGCGTTGCTTTGACCGGTTTGACCATGGCCGAATACTTCCGTGACGAAAAAGATGAAAACGGTAAAGGTCGCGACGTATTGTTCTTCGTTGACAACATCTACCGTTACACTCTGGCCGGTACCGAAGTATCTGCACTGTTGGGCCGTATGCCTTCTGCAGTGGGTTACCAACCGACATTGGCTGAAGAAATGGGTCGTTTGCAAGAGCGTATTACCTCTACCCAAACCGGCTCCATTACTTCCATCCAAGCCGTATATGTACCTGCGGATGACTTGACTGACCCGTCTCCAGCGACAACTTTCGCCCACTTGGACGCGACCGTCGTATTGAGCCGTGATATTGCATCTTTGGGTATTTACCCGGCAGTTGACCCGCTTGATTCTACTTCACGCCAATTGGATCCGATGGTATTGGGTCAAGAGCACTACGACGTAGCGCGCGGTGTACAGTCTACTCTGCAAAAATACAAAGAATTGCGCGACATTATCGCCATTCTGGGTATGGACGAATTGTCTGACGAAGACAAACTGACTGTGATGCGTGCCCGTAAAATCCAACGCTTCCTGTCTCAACCGTTCCACGTTGCCGAAGTATTTACCGGTTCTCCAGGCAAATACGTTTCATTGCGTGACACCATCGCCGGCTTTAAAGCTATCTTGAACGGCGAATACGACCATCTGCCTGAACAAGCGTTCTACATGGTAGGCGGCATTGAAGAAGCGGCTGAGAAAGCGAAAACCTTAAACTAAGGAGGCCGGCATGAGCACCATGCAAGTTGAAGTGGTTAGTAGCGAGCAAAACATCTATTCGGGCGAGGCCAGCTTTGTGGTGGTTCCGACCGTTCAAGGTGAGCTTGGTATTTATCCACGACACGAGCCGATTATGAGTTTGGTACGCCCCGGCGCATTGCGTTTGACTGTTCCGGGTGAAGCTAAAGAAGTGCTGGTTGCCGTTTCCGGTGGCGTTTTAGAAGTACAGCCTGATAAGATTACTGTATTGGCAGACGTTGCCGTTCGCAGTACAGAAATGGATCAGGCGCGTGCTGAAGCAGCTAAAAAAGCAGCCGAGGCAGGTGTTTCTGCAGCCAAAGATGATAAATCTCTGGCCGAAGCGCACAAAGCATTGGCAGCAGCCATTGCCCAGCTGAAAACTTTGGACTACCTTCGTTCGCAAAAAAACAAGTAATGTGGGTTCATCAAGAAAAAGCACAACGAAATGTTGTGCTTTTTTATTTGCCTGAAGATAAGCGGTTTGATATTAAAATACCGATAGACGAGTAGATGGCAAGCTTGAAATCGAAACGGTAGAATCAGTTTTTATGACTCAATTGTTGGCGGATCATTGTCAAAGCAGTTAGCCTTGTTATTTGGCTAAGAATAGCCCACTCAATCTTTTTTAACCACAAAAAGCAGGTTGGATAATTCCTAATTTATTGCAACCGCAACAGATCTGAATTGATCAGTATTGAAAATATTAGAATTTGTGGAAGTTTTTGTATAAACAAAAGGCCGTCTGAAAACCTGTTTCAGACGGCCTTTAAACCATTATGACGGTATCTGTTTATGATTGGTCGATGCTTTTATCCAGTCCTTGGGTCAGGCCGTTGATGTCGCCACCATTCAATCCCAACTCTTTCAAGAGACCGTCAACCAACGGGGCTTGGCTGCGGTAGCGCAGGGCGCTGTTGACCATTTGGTCTGCAAGGCTGGCTTGTGTGGTTTGGCCGTCTGAAGCACCTTCCGCGCTGTTTGCACCACCGGCAAAGCCACCTAGACCATTGACTTGCAAGATTTTGATGTCTTCGATTTTTTCCATTGGGCGGACGGATTCGCGGATGATGTCCGGCAGGTGTTTTAAGAGGGCAAGGCGGACTTGCATTTCAACCTGTTCAACGCTCAGGACGTTGGCAGCTTCGTTCACAGCGCGGGTACCTTCTGCATCAACCTTGTATTGTTGCTCTTGCGCTTGCGCCAACAGAATTTTGGCATCGGCCTCACCTTTGGCTTGAAGGCGTTGTTTCTCGGCTTCGGCTTCGGCGGCGATACGCACGGCTTCAGCGCGGTCTTGTGCAGCTTGTTTTTCAGCTTCAGCGGCGACGGTGAGCGAAATCGCATCTTTTTGCGCGGCTTCTTCTGCGGCAATCAATTCAACCGCTTTGGCACGCTCGGCGCGTTCGGTTTCGCGTACGGTAATCACGCTCTCTTCTTCGCGAACGGCGGCGGCGCGGGCTTTGTCGGCTTCGGCCTTGGCTTCGGATTCGGCACGCGATTTTTCGGCAACGGCGATGGCGCGGTCTTGCTCGGCCAATTCGATGGCTTTGCGGCGTTCAACCTCGGCCTGCTCAACGGCTTGGGCTTTTCTAATGTCTTCGTTTTTAATGTCGCGTTCGGCGGCAATGCGTTTCAAATCCACTTCGCGTTCAGCGGCAATTTTGGCTTCTTCCGCTTCACGTTTTTTCTGAGATTCTTGCTCGGCAATGCTGGCCTCTTGTTCGGCACGGCGGACGGCAATCTCACGCTCTTGTTCGAGTTTGGCGTATTCTTCTTCGCGCGAGATTTTCAGGCGTTGCTGCTCGGCTTCGAGGTTTTTGGTTTTGATTGCCAAATCGGTGTCTTGTTCGATTTCGTTACGTTTTTTGCGGCGGCCTTCGATGGTTTCGGTCAGTTTGGTCAAACCTTCCGCGTCAAAGGCGTTTTGCGGGTTAAAGAACTCAAAGCTGGTTTGGTCGAGGCCGGTCAGGGAAACGGTTTCGAGTTCGAGACCGTTTTTGAACAAGTCTTCGCTCACGACTTGTTGTACTTTCTGGACGAAATCAACACGTTTCTCATGCAGCTCTTCCATCGCCATTTCGGCGGCAACAGCACGCAGGGCGTCAACGAATTTACCTTCGACGAGGTCTTTCAACTCATCGGGAGACATGGTTTTCATACCCAGCGTTTGTGCGGCGGTCGCAATGCTCTCGGCGCTGGGTTTAACGCGGACGTAAAATTCCGCCATTACGTCAACGCGCATACGGTCGCGGGTAATCAGCGCTTGTTGGGCAGCGCGGCGCACTTCAAGGCGCAGTGTATTCATGTTGACGGGGATGATTTCGTGCAATACGGGCAGCACCATCGCACCGCCGTTCATGATGACTTTTTCACCACCAAAACCGGTGCGGACAAACGAGACTTCTTTGCTGGCGCGGCGATACAGACGGGTCAGGATGAGACCGAGTACAAACAGCGCGACGAGTATGACGCCGGCGATAGTGCCGATGGAGACCAAATTCATGGTTTTTCCTTTCTTCTTGTTAATATGCCTTTGGGGGCGGTGGATTCAGAAGGCTTTGAGAGAAAGAGGCCGTCTGAAAGGGTTAAAAATATGGGTTGAAATAATAGGAGTGTTCTAATTGTTATTTCAAATTTCTAGATAGTGAGGATAGGGCGGTAAAGTATCTATTTTTCCCGTATCGATAAATCAGCGGTTTCAGACGGCCTTAATCTACCAAGCTGCCGCTCGGATTCAAAATCGCTTTAAATGTATTTCCGTTCAACGACACCAGTAATACCGCATCTCCTTGTTTTAATACATCTTCAGAGTCAGGCTCTACCATCACATAATGCTGTTGGCCGTAAGCATCTTTCACGCGCACCTGCGCCGCATTGCCTACCCGAGCTTCGCCCAATACCACCGTGCCGACGCGGCCGATTAAACTTTCTTGCGAAACGGCAGTGGTTTCATCTTTCGGCATAATTTTGTACAAACCGCTAGCCGTCACCCGTACTAAGGGCAGGGAAAGAAACCAAACGATGACTGCTGCCAGCGTGCCATTCAGATAACTGCCGAATACAGTGGCAAAGGCCGTCTGAAACAGATAACCCGTCAGTCCGTATACGGCAAGAAACACCACCATCAACATCAACACCGGGATACGTCCGACATACAGCCAGCTCAGGAAACGCACGAATATGCCTGCATCCGCCACATCCAATCCGACCTCGGCGTGCGCGGTTTCGGTCAGACTGTCGGGCAACAGGTTGTCCAGCCAGTCGCTGATACCGCCTGCCAGCATGGAAATGACTTCCAACACACCGAGCAAAACCATCAGCGCAATGGCAATGCCGAAGATTTCAGTTTCGGGGGCGTTGATTAAATTCCACATATTGCATTTCCTTATTCTTTTTAATTTTCAGACGGCATATATTTTATTTTAAAGTTAAGCCGATTGGATATGGGTATTTTTATTAATTTGTCGTAACTGACAGGATTTTTCCCAATTCGGCATCTTCTTGTTATTGAGGTGTGTATGGTTTTCTTTTTTCAGACGGCCCCGTGAAGATAGAGGCCGTCTGAAACCGAGATTTTCTCAATATGGCTTATGATTTCGCTTTTAATGCTGCCAATCTTTCGGCAATGCGGTTGTTGCGGCTTAAGTCTTCCAGTTCTTTCAGCTTGGCTAACTGCGCCGCATCGGTGCTGCTGTGTACTGAGTTTTGGCGACCCATCACACGGTCGAAAGCTTTGCCGCTTTTTTCGGCATCACGGGCGATACGGTTGAGGTCGCTGCCGTTGCCTCCTGCCGCTTTGCCTGCGCCCACGCTTTGCTGTGCGGCACGCCAATCTTGCAACTGCTGCTGCATCTCGCGTTTTTTCGCCTGCAAGGCGGCGATAAAGCCTTCGAGCTCTTTTTCTTGTGCGGCACAATCGGCAATGGTGTTTTCCAAAACAGGCAGACGCGCTTCGATGTCCATTTGTTCGGCGATACCCGCTTCGGCAAGATCATCGCGACCGGCATCTACGGCAGCTTGCAGATTGGCATCGATGGCTTCGTGACGGTTGCTCTCGTCTGCCATTTTCTTGGCGGCAAGGTGTTTCTGCGCCAACACTTTGCCTAACTCAGCACGAACTTCATCTACTGCGCGCTCGATTTCGCGGATACTTTCGTTCATTACCGTTTCAGGCGCGAGGTTTTCCGCCGCATCAATCAGGGCATGAAAACCGCCGCTTACCAGACGGCCTACTCGGCGGGATAGGGTTTCGCTCATTTGGATTTTCCTTTCACTAAAATGTGTTTGTTTCATTTGGTATGGAGGCAGCCTTAAACTTCATTTGCCTGCTGCACAATCTTCGCCAGTTTCAAAGTATTTTCAAGCTGTTGCAACACGGTATCGTCGTATGCCGCGCCTTTACCGGTTACGGCGAGTTGCAGGATGCTGTCGGTCAGGCGGACGATGCGCCACATCAGTTCGCGCTCGTATTTTTTCAAATCGTCGAGGTCGGCTTCTTCGGGCAGGTCGGCTGCAAGCGTCGCACCCAAGTCGGGCAGCTGCTCAAACAATCTCGCTACGATATGCGAATGCACTCCGGCCTGTTTTTCAGCGTGCAAGATTTCATGTTTTGCCGCTTGGAAAAATTGCTCCTGCGCCGTCAGTGCAGAGCTGTAATCGCGCGTTTGCGTATGCGCCAAGCGCGCCAGCTTGAGCAGTTCGCGGATTTTTTCAGACGGCGTATTCGCTCCTTCGATTTTGAGTTCAGCAATAAAATCAGCATCTTCCTGAGTGATGCGCACACTAATTGGGATACGGTTCGTTGCATTCATATTCGTTTGCTTTGGTTTGTATTCATTTGAATACAAATATACAAGATGAGATTCTGAGGTGCAATACCTGAAACCGTATATTTATGTAAACATCAGACCGTCTGAAACTTGATTTTCGGTTTTCAGACGGCCTTTTCCTTTATAATCCGTACATTATTTTCATACACACAGCAGGTTCTCCATGTCCAACAAACCCACACTCCTTCTCGTTGACGGCTCTTCTTATCTTTACCGCGCCTATCATGCTATGGGACAGAATTTGTCTGCGCCCGACGGTGCGCCGACTGGGGCGATGTATGGCGTGTTGAACATGCTGCGCCGGCTGCGGGCGGATTATGTGCACGATTATTGCGCGGTGGTGTTTGATGCTAAGGGCAAGAATTTCCGCCACGAGATGTTCCCCGACTATAAGGCGACGCGTCCGCCAATGCCGGACGATTTGCGCTCGCAGGCGGAAGCTTTGCCGGATTTGGTGCGCCTGATGGGCTGGCCGGTATTGGTGATTCCGCAGGTGGAAGCGGACGATGTTATCGGCACTTTGGCTAAGATGGCTAGCGAAGCAGGGTGGAACGTGGTGGTATCTACCGGCGATAAGGACATGGCTCAGTTGGTGAACGAGCGTGTGACGCTGGTGAACACGATGAGCGGCGAAACGCTGGACATTGAAGGCGTGAAGGAAAAATTCGGTGTACGCCCCGACCAAATCCGCGATTATCTCGCACTGATGGGCGACAAGGTGGACAACGTGCCGGGTGTGGAAAAATGCGGCCCGAAAACGGCGGTGAAGTGGCTGGAAGCCTACGGCTCGCTGGCCGGCGTGATGGAACACGCTGGCGAAGTCAAAGGCAAAGTGGGCGAAAACCTGCAAGCCGCTTTGGAACAACTGCCGCTGTCGTATGAGTTGGTAACGATTAAAACCGATGTGGACTTGCACACCGAGCTTTCAGACGGCCTCGAAAGCCTGCGCCGCACTTCGCCGAAATGGTCGCAGCTTGCGGTCGATTTCAAACGCTGGGGCTTCCGCACTTGGCTGAAGGAAGCAGAAAGCCGTATGCACGAAGCGCAAAACACAGATTTGTTCGGCAGCGAGCATATCGGCGAACAGGCCGCATTGGCGATGGAAACACAGCCGGAAAAACAACCCGAACTTGCCCCAGCCCCTGAAAAACTGGATTATCAAGCCGTTACCACCGAAGCGCAGTTTGCCGCTTTGTTGGACAAACTGGCTCAGGCGGAAAAAATCGGCATCGATACAGAAACCACGTCATTAGACGCGATGAACGCCTCACTGGTCGGCATCAGCATCGCGTTCCAAGCAGGCGAAGCGGTTTACATCCCCGTAGGACACAGCCTGACTGCTGCGCCGGAACAGCTTGATTTACAAGACGTATTAGGCCGTCTGAAACCGCATTTGGAAAATCCCGCCCTGAAAAAAATCGGGCAAAACCTCAAATATGATCAACACGTTTTCGCCAACTACGAGATCGCCCTAAACGGCATTGCCGGCGACGCTATGCTCGCTTCCTACATCATAGAGAGCCATCTCGGACACGGTTTGGACGAATTGTCCGAACGCTGGCTGGGCTTGGAAACCATTACCTACGAATCGCTGTGCGGCAAAGGCGCGAAGCAAATCGGTTTTGCCGACGTCGCCATTGAGCAGGCGACCGAATACGCCGCCCAAGACGCAGATTTCGCCCTGCGCCTCGAAGCGCACCTGCGCGCGCAGATGGACGCCAAACAGCTTGAAATGTATGAAAAAATGGAGCTGCCCGTCGCGCAGGTATTGTTTGAAATGGAACGCAACGGCGTACAAATCGACCGCGCTGAACTCGCCCGCCAAAGTGCAGAACTCGGCGCCGAGCTGATGAAGCTCGAACAAGAAGCCTACGCCGCCGCAGGCCAGCCGTTCAACCTCAACTCGCCCAAACAGCTGCAAGAAATCCTGTTCGACAAAATGGGCATCCCCACCAAAGGCCTGAAAAAAACCGCCAAAGGCGGCATTTCCACCAATGAAGCCGTGCTCGAACAGCTTGCGCCTGACTATCCATTGCCCAAAATCATCCTACAAAACCGCAGCCTGGCGAAGCTCAAATCCACCTATACCGACAAGCTGCCCGAAATGATTTCCCCCAAAGACGGCCGCGTGCATACTACCTATGCCCAAGCCGTCGCCATTACCGGCCGCCTCGCCAGCAACAACCCCAACCTGCAAAACATCCCCATCCGCACCGCCGAAGGCCGCCGCGTGCGCCGCGCCTTCACCGCACCGCAAGGCAGCGTTATCGTTTCCGCCGACTATTCCCAAATCGAGCTGCGCATCATGGCGCACCTCTCCGGCGACAAAACCCTCATCGCCGCGTTCCAAAGCGGCGAAGACGTACACCGCCGCACCGCCGCCGAAGTATTCGGCACCGCCTCCGAAAACGTCTCGTCCGAACAACGCCGCTACGCCAAAACCATCAACTTCGGCCTGATTTACGGCATGGGCCAATACGGCCTTGCCAAATCATTGGGCATCGACAACATCTCCGCCAAAAACTTTATCGACCGCTACTTTGCACGTTATCCCGGCGTCGCCGAATACATGCAGCGCACCAAAGAACAAGCCGCCGCGCAAGGCTTCGTCGAAACCCTGTTCGGCCGCCGCCTCTACCTGCCCGACATCCACAACAAAAACGCCAACGCCCGCGCCGGAGCCGAACGCGCCGCCATCAACGCCCCCATGCAAGGCACCGCGTCCGACCTCATCAAACGCGCCATGATAGACGTATCCCGCTGGCTTTCAGGCGACCTCCTGCAAAGCAAACTGATTATGCAGGTGCATGACGAATTGGTGTTGGAAGTACCTGAAGCAGAGCTGGATTTAGTGAAAGAAAAACTGTCGCAGATTATGGCGAAAGTGGACGAAGGGATGTTGAACGTGCCGCTGGTGGCAGAAGTGGGCGTGGGTATGAATTGGGAAGAGGCACATTGAGATAGTATGGTGGTTAACAGATTGTTTTGAGAAAGGAATAAAGTAATGAGTGTTCAAGATTTAATTGACGACAGTGTAGAGTTATTCAATAAGAAAAAATTTGACGAAGCGATTGAGAAGCTGAATCAGGCTTTAGATAAAATTGAAGATAAAAATAGCCAAATTCAGGAGCAAAACGATATTCAGTTTTTGCTTGGCCGTTGTTATTTAGAGCAGGCGAAGAAAGCCAAAGGCAAGGATTCGGAACAGTTGTTTGAGCAGGCAGTTAAACATCACCAACAGCAATTGAGGCTTGCCGAACAGCTGGAAGATAAGCAAAACAGCCTTCAAGAACAAATCTATGCCGAATCTTGGCTTAGCCACTGCTATTTAGAGCAGGCGAAGAAAGCCAAAGGCAAGGAGTCAGAACAGTTGTTTGGAAATGCAGTTGAGCATTTCCAACAATCATTGGAATTTGCCAAACAGCTGGCAGACAAGCAAAACAGCCTTCAAGAACAAATCAATGCCCAATATTGGCTTGGTCGTTGCTATTTAGAGCAGGCGAAGAAAGCCAAAGGCAAGGAGTCAGAACAGTTGTTTGGAAATGCAGTTGAGTATTTCCAACAATCATTGGAATTTGCCAAACAGCTGGCAGACAAGCAAAACAACCTTCAAGAACAAAACAATGCACAATTTGGGTTAGGCAGCTGCTATTTTGAACAGGCGCTAAAAGCCAAAGGCAAGGAATCGGAACAGTTGTTTGGAAATGCAGTTGAACACCACCAGCAGCAATTGAGGCTTGCCGAGCAGTTGGAAGATAAACAAAACAGCCTTCAAGAACAAATCTATGCACAATCTTGGTTAGGGCGCTGCTATTTAGAGCAGGCGAAGAAAGCCAAAGGCAAGGAATCGGAACAGTTATTTGAGCAGGCAGTTGAACACCACCAACAGCAATTGAGTCTTGCCGAACAGCTGGAAGATAAGCAGAACAGCCTTCAAGAACAAATCGATGCCCAATCTTGGCTTGGCCGTTGCTATTTTGAGCAGGCACTAAAAGCCAAAGGCAAGGAGGCAGAACAGTTATTTGGACGGGCAGTTGAGCATTTCCAACAATCATTGGAATTTGCTAAACAGCTGGCAGACAAGCCAAACAGCCTTCAAAAACAAAACAATGCACAATCTTGGTTAGGCCGTTGTTATTTCGAACAAGCCATAATTCAAAAAAACTGGGAAAGATATTTTGACTGGAAAAAACAGAAAATACAGGGAGATTTATTTGGAACTCAAAAAGAAAAAACAGTAATAGACGACATTACTACCATTCTGGCAGTTTTAAATATCCCGCCTATGGAATTAGGGTCAATTCCTCTTGCCCATTATACTTCGCCCTCAGTATGCGAAAGATTATTCGGCATTGTTAGTGATAAAGCCGATGATAAAGTTCCTGTTGATAGTAATAAGGTTAGTCCGATGAGAATTGGCAGCTCCACTTATATGAACGACCCGACCGAAGGGGAAGGGCTGTTGGAGTTGTTGAATCTGCAGGATTTGGAATTGGAAAACAAGGCTGACTGCCCTGTCCATAATGCTTTCTTTACCTGTTTCTCCAGCCGCGTCAACGATTTGAACCAGTTCCGTTTGTATGGCAAAGAAAATGGAGTAGAAGCATCGGGCTGCTGCTTGGTATTTAATAAAAACGGAGATTGGTTGAAAGAGCCTGATATTTCTGCTTCGTTCGGAGGTTTTACAAACAAACAGAACGAAGGTTTAAAAGAATTAGCGAAGGTAGATGTAGCGGGTTTAGAAGATGAAAGCCTGCCACTTTATCAGGTGGCTTATATCGCTTATTACGATGAATATGTTGCTGAAGAGAAATGTAAGAAATGGTTGATGAATGAGAACAACCAAAAATTCGGCATTCGATTAAAGCCTGTAGGAAAAAATCCAAGTTTGTATCAATTGCGTATCAACAAGCTTGAAGAAGCGTTGATAGAGTTAATGAAAAAATCTAATAATATCAGCGATGAAGATAAAAAAGCTTTGGAATATATCCGTTATCTTTTTAAAGATTTCGCTTTCCGCGATGAGGAAGAATTCCGTCTGCTGAAAATCGAACAAATCGGTTCGGACAAAATCGAATATTGCAAAACCACAAAATCCGTCTATCTGCCTTATGCCGATATACGCGATATTGTGGATGAAGTGATTTTGGGGACGAATTACGAAAAGAGCGGAAAAGAGCGCAAGGCGGAAGTGTTTCAGCATTTGATGCGGAAATATTATCCAAACGTTAAAGTTTCCCGCTCGTCGTTGCCAATTAATGCCAATCCGCCGATTAAAAAAGATTAATCAATTGAAGGCCGTCTGAAAAATCCCTAAACATTTTCAGACGGCCTTTTTTCTATGCCGATTCTCTACATTCTATTCGCCGTATGCTTTTGTTCTCGGCCTTTTGTCTCTTTTTTTCATGAATAATGTTGCTGGTGTTACAATCGGCATATTCTTATTGTTATCAAACAGGTGTTTCATGCAGTTTTTTGGCCTGCTTATTCCTATTATGATTGGCTATTTTCTTGATGAGATGGCCACGGGCGTGATTATTGGGTCGTTGTTTTGGCTGGTTGCTTGGTCGATTGCCAAACAGCGTCAAGAAGAGCGTTTGGCTGAATCTGCTACGGCAGGCGACAGGATGCAGAAGCTGGAGCAGGAAATCGAGCTGCTGAAACGGCGTTTGTCGGTGTTGGAGCATGAGGCTGTCCGTGATGAGGCGAAGGTAGGGCAGGGGCTTGAGGCTCGGGCTGTTGCTGATGTTCAGACGGCCTCTGAGCCGCTTCATGTTCGGGTTGAGCCTGAGGCGGAAGCTGCGCCTGTTAAGCAGAAAATTGAAGAGGCATTTGCTCCTTCTTTTTCTATACCTATTAATCCTGTTTCTGCCAAGGCTGCTGCTTCGTCTGAGCCTGTTGTGGAAGAAGTTGTCGAGGCGTTTGCTCCGGTTGCTGCTGAACAAGCAGGGCTGCCTAAGGAAGAGGCTGTTGTTGCTTCGATGCCGTCTGAAAGCGAAGAAGCGCCATCGCGTCAATTCGTTATCCATAAAGATAAGGTGGAAGTCGGAGAGTATAAGTTTTCCGACAATCCGATTGTTGCTTGGTTCTTGCGCGGTAATCCGCTGTTGAAAACCGGTATTGTGGTGCTGTTCCTCGGCTTGGCGTTCCTCTTGCGCTATGCCTCTGAGCGGGTTCATGTGCCGGTGGAGCTGCGTTATCTGACTGTGGCAGGTGCCGGTTTGGCGGCGGTGGTCGGCGGCTGGAAGCTGCAAAGCCGTAAGCGTGAATATGGCTTGGTGTTGCAGGGTTTCGGCGTGGCGGTGATGTATTTGACGGCGTTGGCTGCGTTGAAACTGCATCCGCTGCTACCTGTGTCGGTCGTGTTCGGGCTGATGGTGGCGATGGTTGCGCTGATGGCGTGGCTGGCGGTAAGGCAGAATGCGCAGATTATGGCGCAGGTTGCTTTAATCGGCGGTATGGCCGCGCCTTTGCTGACTTCAGACGGCAGCGGCAATTATTTGGTGCTGTTTTCTTATCTCGCCCTGCTCAACGGCGGTGTGGCGGCGATTGCTTGGTTTAAGGCATGGCGTCCGCTGAACCTGACGGGTTTTGCCGCTACTTTTGCCATTGCCGCGCTGTGGGGCATGCGAAGTTATACGCCGCAACATTTCGCCACTACCGAGCCTTTCTTGATTTACCACTGGCTGCTCTATACCTTTATCGCGTATCTGTTCGCACGCCGTAAGCTGACGGAAAACAGCGAAGACAGCGTTACGCCGATTGCCGACAATGCGACTTTGGAAGAAATCGGCAAGAGTATTTATACACACGGCCTGCGCGTGCATGTCCTCGACCATACTTTATTGTTTGGCACGATGGCGGCGGCGTTCGGCCTGCAATACCGCATGGTGGAGCATTGGCCGTCTGCGGATGCGCTTTCCGCATTGGGTTTTGCCGCTGTTTACGGACTGGCCGCGCTGCTGCTGAAACGTCAGCAGGGGCTGTATATTTTGCGTCAGGCGTTTTTTGCGTTGGCGGTGTTGTTCCTCACGATTGCCGTTCCGCTTTATTTTGAACCGAGCAATACGGTCATTTTGTGGAGTGCCGAATCCGCACTGGTTTATTTCTTCGGTCTGCGCCAACAGCGTCCGCATATCCGTTTGGGTGCGCTGATTGTTTATCTCTTGGCGGCACTGATTCAGTTGGGCAATTATCAGGGCTTCGGCGCTGATACCGTTCTGGAAGGGCAGTGGTTTACAACGGTTGTGGTGTTGCTTGGCGGAGCAGCGATTTACTTGCTGTGGTATTTCTCGCGTCGCGAAGGTTCGGCGCAATGGGAAAAATCCGTTCAGACGGCCGTGTTGTCGGCCGCCTTGCTGTACATCTCTATTTTGCCTTTGCTCTTCTTGGCCGACCAAGGCAGCATTGTCGCTCTTTCCGCTTTGGCTGCGGCGTGGGCATTCTGCCGGCGCAAACACGAGCCGAATGTATTTATCACATTTGCCTTGGGCAATGTATTGTTCGCCCTGTTGCTGCAAGCCGGTATTATTTATGAATCCCAAGGCTTCCTGAGCCATCTGTACCTTATTGCCGCTACGCCTTTGCTGTTTGCGGCTGCCTACGCGCTGCAATATCCGCGTGTGCCGGTTGCAAGCGAAAAACCGGAAGGAAACGAGGTTTACTTTGCGCAGGTTTCAGGCTGGATCATCCTGCTTACAGCGTTGGCGACAGGCAGCTACGCCCTTTATATGCAATGGACAGGCGAGGAAACCCTGTTTATCGAGTTGTGGATGTGGCCGATATTTGCCAGCTTACTGCTGTTTGCAAAACGTTTGAAATGGGAAGAGTTGCTGCAGGCAAACTTGGCATTCCTGCCCGTGTTTGCCCTGCATTTTGTCTTCTACCATACCGAACACGCATGGACAGCCGCCGCAGCCTTGCCGCTTGCCGCCGCTACCGTGTTGAACTTCATCATTCTGAACAACTATCCGCGCCCTGATCTGATTTGGTTGCACAAACTCAATATCACGATACTCGGCATACTTTGGACGCTGTGGACCGCGCTGTATGTCGGCGGCCTCCTCTCCGGCGTTTGGACTCAGCTTTCATGGCTGGTCGTGCCTTTGGCAATGTGGATTGTTTTCCATACGCAGCGCCAACGCGCATTTTTCAGACGGCATCAAACCATTTATCAGCATTTCGCCTTGCCGTTGTGCGCCCTTGCTGCCGCCTGGTGGATGCTGTGGACCAACTTCTCCACGCCGTTCCAACCTGCGCCGTTGCCGTATATTCCCGTGCTTAACCCAGTAGAACTCGCCAGTGCCGGTATGCTTTGGTTTGCCCTGAAATCCCTGCCCGAAGCCTTGCCGCCCGACCTTCGCCGTACCACGGTAACCGCAGTCGCCGCCTTGGCATTTATGCTGATCAGCGCGGGCGTGATGCGCGTATGGCATTTCTACGACGGCATCACTTGGCGTCTCGACATCATGCTCCAATCCTTCGGCCTGCAAGCCAGCCTCTCCGTCGTGTGGGCAGTAACCGCCATCATCTTGATGGTACTCGGCAACCGCCGCAAACAGCGTTCCTACTGGATGACAGGTGCGACGCTGATGGGCATCGTAGTCGTCAAACTCTTCCTGATCGAGCTTTCCAACAGCGGCGGTATCGCGCGCATCGTCTCCTTCATCATCGTCGGCCTGTTGCTGCTTTTGGTCGGCTGGTTTGCCCCCGTTCCGCCCAAAGCAGAGAATGATGGCGAACACAAAGCCTAATCATTAACTTCAAATAAAAAGGCCGTCTGAAAAAAGCAGCGTTATCTGTTTTCAGACGGCCTTTATTTTTTAGAAGGTGCCATCTGCTTTGTTCTAGAATGTCTAATCGTATTGAGTTATGATGCCTTTTAATATATAAATGGATAAGCCGTAGGCCGTCTGAAAAAACGAAAACGGGTGCAACCCGAATATTCACATACCACGCATGATGCGCCCGACAGACTGACCATGGGTGGACATATAAAGATAAAAACCGCTACCGAAGGAAATAGAAAATGCCTAACCGCAATGAGCTTCCCTTAATTTATTCTTGTTCCGGATGTTCCGATGTGGCGCAGCTGGCCAACAACACTGCCGTGGCGCTCGACCATGCCGGAGAATTTGAAATGTCGTGCATTTCCGGCGTGGGCGGCAAAGTCGCACCGTTGGTACGCAAAGCGCAGTCCGGACGGCCGATGTTGGTTATTGACGGCTGTCATCTGCATTGCGCCAAATCGTGTTTGGAAAATGTGGGCGTTGAAATCTCGGAAGGGCATCATGTGAAACTATACGAACTGGGCTACAAAAAACGCTTTGGCAAAAGCTATGACGAGGCTACGGTAGAAGAGGTTTATCAATATGTTTTGACGAAGAAGAAAGATACCTTCAGCAGCTAAATGCCTTGATTTGCGATTGTTATTTAATATGAAGGTATGATTTAAAAGTGGTTTGAATGTAACAAAGGCCGTCTGAAAACGGATAGCAATTTTGAGCTAAAACGTTTTCAGACGGCCTTTATCATTCCAAGCCTTCTAATTTTTACATCTCTTCCAATTTCGCAAATTTGGTATCCAGCTCTTTTACGCCCTGTTTGCCGAAATTGATGGTCAGTCGGGCGGATTCGCCTTTGTCCACGGCGTCGATAATCACGCCGGTGCCGAATTTGGCGTGGCGGACGTTTTGGCCGATGCGGAAGCCTGCGTAGGTTTGCGGCTGTTTGTAGTCGTCGATGATTTTGTCCCGTTGTACGGTAGTTTGGCGTGTGTTGCTGTAGCTGTCGTAGGCGGTTTTTTTGACGGACAGGTAGTGCAATACTTCGGGTGGGATTTCTTCGACGAAGCGGGAGACGATGCCGAATTGGGTTTGTCCGTGCAGCATGCGTTGTTGCGCCATGGTGATGTAGAGGCGTTTGCGGGCGCGGGTGATGGCGACGTACATGAGGCGGCGTTCTTCTTCGAGGCCGCCGCGTTCGGCAAGGCTCATTTCGCTGGGGAAGCGGCCTTCTTCCATGCCGGTGAGGAATACGGCGTTGAATTCCAAGCCTTTGGAGGCGTGGACGGTCATGAGTTGGACGGCTTTTTCGCCTGCGCCTGCTTGGTTTTCGCCGGATTCGAGGGCGGCGTTGCTCAAGAAAGCGAGGATGGGGAAGGCGGGGTCGTCTGAAATGTTTTCGGGCAGGGTTTCAAAGTTGCTGTCTTCGGGTTTGAACTCGATGGCAGCGTTGACAAGTTCGTCTAAGTTGTCGAGGCGGTCTTGGTTGTCGCCTTTTTGGGTTTTGTAGTGTTCGGTCAGGCCGCTGTCTTTGAGGATGCCGACGATAATTTCGGACAGGGGCATTTGTCCGACTTGGTTGCGCAGGGCTTCAATCAGGCGGACGAAGGCGGCGATTTTGGCGGCTTTTGCGCCGGCATTGCAGGCTGCCTGCCAGAGGGTGATGCCTTGTTCGTTTGAGGCCGTCTGAAGGTTTTCGATGGTGCGTGCGCCGATGCTGCGTGGTGGGAAGTTAATCACGCGTAAGAGGGCGTTGTCGTCGTCGGGATTGACGGCGAGGCGTAGATAGGCAAGGGCGTGTTTGATTTCTTGGCGTTCGTAAAAGCGCAGGCCGCCGTAGATTTTGTAGGGGATGCCGCTGCGGAACAGGCTTTGTTCGATGACACGCGATTGGGCGTTGCTGCGGTAGAGGACGGCGATTTCGTCCAAATCCCAGCCTTCTCGTTCGAGGGCTTTGGTTTCATCCACGATGAATTGGGCTTCTTCGAGGTCGGTAAAGGCGGAGTAGTAGCGGATTTTGTCGCCTGCTTCGGCGTCGGTGCGCAGGTTTTTGCCGAGACGTTCGTCATTGTTTTCGATGACGGCGTTGGCGGCGGCGAGGATGTTGCCGACGGAGCGGTAGTTTTGTTCGAGTTTGACGGGAGCGTCGATGTGGAATTCTTCCATTAGCGCGGTCATGTTGCCGACGTTTGCACCGCGGAATCGGTAAATGCTTTGGTCGTCGTCGCCGACGGCAAAGACGGCGGCGTGGTTGCCGGCAATCAGTTTCAGCCAGGCGTATTGCAGTTTGTTGGTGTCTTGGAACTCGTCGACCAAAATATGGTTGAAGCGGTTTTGGTAGTGTTGGCGCAGGATTTCGTTGTTTTGCAGCATTTCGTAGCTGCGGAGCATGAGTTCGGCAAAATCGACCACGCCTTCGCGTTGGCAGATTTTGTCGTATTCGGCGTAGCACTCAATCATGCGGCGTGTGTGCGGATCGGGCGCGCTCAAGACGGAAGCGCGCAAGCCGGATTCTTTTTGCGCGTTGATAAAGCCTTGCAGCGAACGCGGCGCGATGATTTCTTCGGCGATGTTGAGGCTTTTGAGCAGGCGTTTGATGAGGGAAAGCTGGTCGCCGCTGTCGAGGATTTGAAAGGAAGACGGCAGACCGGCGTCGCGGTGGTGCAGCCGTAGAAAGCGGTGGCAGAGGCCGTGGAACGTGCCGAGCCACATGGCGCGGACGTTGACGGGAATCATCGCGCCCAAACGGGTCTGCATTTCTTTGGCGGCTTTGTTGGTAAACGTTACCGCCATAATGCTGTGTACGCTGGCTTGTCCGCTTTGCAAAAGCCATGCGATACGCGTGGTCAGTACGCGTGTTTTGCCGCTGCCCGCGCCCGCCAAAACGAGGGCGGATTGCGGCGGCCAGGTTACGGCGGAGAGTTGTTCGGGGTTTAAGCCTTGCAGGAGGTTGGGGGCGGATTCGTTGGGAAACATGAAGAGGCCGTCTGAAAATAAATGGGAATGCGATATTTTAAAGGAAATACAAAAGGCCGTCTGAAAAGATGTTTCAGACGGCCTTTGTGTTGGAAGCCGATTAGAACGGACGTACTTCCAAACCGAACATACGGCGCGCGGTATTCAGCATTTGGCAGCTGAAGCCCCACTCGTTGTCGTACCATGCGAACACTTTAACCATTTTGCCTGCGGTTACTTTGGTCAGCGTAGAGTCAAATGTGCTGGCTTGGGTAGTGTGGTTGAAGTCCATAGAAACCAGTGGCAGGGTATTGTAGGCCAATACGCCTTTCAGACGGCCTTCTTCGGAAGCGGCTTTCATCAGCGCGTTGATTTCTTCGGCGGAAGTGTCGCGGCCTGCTTGGAAGCTCAGGTCAACCAGGGAAACGTTGACGGTCGGTACGCGGATGGCGAGGCCGTCGAGTTTGCCTTTCAGGTCCGGCAATACCAAACCGACGGCTTTTGCAGCACCGGTTTTGGTCGGAATCATGTTTTCCACGCCGCTACGCGCACGGCGCAGGTCTTTGTGGCGTACGTCGGTTACGGTTTGGTCGTTGGTCAGCGCGTGGATGGTGGTCATCACGCCGTTTACGATACCGATGTTTTCGTTCAACACTTTGGCCACGGGTGCCAAGCAGTTGGTGGTACAAGACGCGTTGGAGATAACGGTCATGTCGTCGGTAATCACGTCGTCGTTTACGCCGTAAACGATGGTTGCGTCAACGTCATCGCCGCCGGGAGCGGAAATCAGTACTTTTTTCGCGCCGCTTTCCAAGTGGATTTTGGCTTTCTCTTTGCTGGTGAACGCGCCGGTACATTCCATTACCAGGTCAACGCCCAATTCGCCCCATGGCAATTCGGCTGGGTTGCGGGTAGAGAAGTAAGGGATTTTTTTGCCGTCGATGATGAGGTGTTTCTCATCGTGGGAAACTTCAGAGTTGAAGCGGCCGTGAACAGTGTCAAATTTGGTCAGGTGGGCGTTGGTCTCGATGCTGCCGCTGGCGTTGATGGCAACGATGTCGAGTTGGTCTTGCAGTTTGTAGTCGAAAATAGCGCGCACTACTTGGCGGCCGATGCGGCCGTAACCGTTGATGGCAACTTTGATACCCATGGCTTTTCCTCTTCTTTTGGGTTTGGGTTGTGGATTGAATGGCGGCAATTATAGCAAAAATGTAGTGCTGTGTAATTAATGTTTTATTGAAATTTTTTGGTTTGATTATTTTTAATTGTAGATGATTAGAGTAGAAATACAGGTTTAAATTTAATGTTATTTTATATTTTTTGAAATTTTATTTTTATTAATTCCATTTTTTGGTGTTTTATGTCCGTTTTAAATCATGGTAATGAAGGAAACGGGAAAAGGCGGATTGTTTTTGTTTATATTAAACGGAATTTGAGTGTGGCTTTTGATTACAACATACAACAGTGGAATTTTCAGACGGCCGGGATTGGACGGAAGGAAAACAGGCCGTCTGAAACATTTTGATGACGGGGGATTTGAATGCGTTGGGTTGCCGCTTTTCCTTACGGGATAAGGGAAAGGCGGTTTGCGGCGAGGGCGGTTGTCAGTGGGAAGGGGAGGGAAAAACGGGGATTGGGTGTTGCGTTTGGCTTGTATATAAAGAAGTGTATGAAGATTTTAGTCGTAGTGCATGAAGATTTTCCTTGCGATTTTAATGCAATACTGACTTGCCAACAGTGTTAAATTTTTTTACGATAAGGTCAGATTATGTTTGCATGGCCATAAGCGGTGCATTCTTTAAATACCGGATATTATCCTTGTCCGAATATCTATTTTAACCGGCCGGTTTGTCCGACCTGATTCCTAAATATATACGCGCAAGGCCGGGAGGCCTTGACGACACTCGATTTTTAAGAGGTTCATTGTGTCAAATTCTCAATCCAGCGAACGCGCGACGTTTAGCAGTCGCCGTGCCTTTATGTTTGCCGCCATCGGCTCGGCCGTGGGCTTAGGCAACATTTGGCGTTTCCCTTACATCGCCTTCGACAACGGCGGCGGTGCTTTCGTCCTCCCTTATTTGGTTGCGCTGTTGACGGCAGGTATTCCGCTGTTGCTGCTCGACTACGCCATCGGCCACCGTTACCGCGGTTCGCCTCCTTTGGCCTTCCGCCGCCTCGGCCGTTGGTTTGAGCCGGTGGGTTGGTGGAACTTCCTGACCAACGTCATCATCTGTATCTACTACGCCGTGATTGTCGGCTGGGCGGCAAGCTATGCCTATTATTCTTTGACTTCGGCATGGGGTACGGATCCGCAGGCATTCTTCTTCAAAGACTTCCTGCAAATGGCCGATGCCAAAGACTTGGGCTTGGATTTTGTCGGTAAAGTTGCCGGTCCGTTGATTGCCGTGTGGGTGTTTACGCTGGCGATTATGGCTTTGGGCGTGCAAAAAGGTGTGGCCGGTGCGTCCACATTCTTCATGCCTTTGTTGGTGGTGATGTTTGTCATCATGGTAGGTATTGCACTGACCTTGCCGGGTGCGGCAAAAGGTTTGGACGCTTTGTTTACTCCTGATTGGAGCCGATTGTCCGATCCGAAAGTCTGGGTAGCCGCATATGGCCAGATCTTCTTCTCGCTCTCCATCTGCTTCGGTATTATGATTACTTATTCTTCTTACCTGAAGAAAAAAACCGACTTGGGCGGCACAGGCTTGGTTGTCGGCTTTGCCAACAGCAGCTTCGAGTTGCTCGCCGGTATCGGCGTATTTGCAGCATTGGGCTTTATGGCTCAAGCCGCAGGCAAAGAAGTCAGCGAAGTGGCATCCAGCGGTATCGGCTTGGCGTTTATCGCGTTCCCAACCATCATTAACCAAGCGCCGATGGGCGCGTTGATCGGCGTGTTGTTCTTCGGCTCGCTGGTGTTTGCCGGTGTGACTTCCATGATTTCCATCGTTGAAGTGATTGTGGCCGCAATTCAAGACAAAATGAACATCGGCCGTGTCAGCGCAACGATGATTGCAGGCGTTCCCATGGCGATTATTTCCACCTTGCTGTTCGGTACGACCACCGGCCTGCCTGTGTTGGACGTATTGGACAAATTCATCAATACTTACGGCATTGTGGCTTCCGGTTTTGTTTATGTTTTGGCGATTGTCTTGTTGAACAAGCTGCCGGAACTGCGCAACCACTTGAACGCGCTGTCTTCCATCCGTGTTGGTAAAGTGTGGACTGCCAGCGTGGTGGTTACCGTTGCTATGCTCGGCTATATGCTTTATCAAGATACCGCTGGCCTCTTAAAAGAGAATTACAGCGGCTATCCTGACAGCTTCCTCAATATTTTCGGTTGGGGCATGGTAGGCGCCATCCTCGTATTGTCGGTTTTGCTGTCGTTCTTGCCGTGGAAACATGGTCAGAATTTCAACGTCAAAGACGAACATGAACACGAACGTGAAGGAGACGAATAATGAGTACTTCAGCCATTATTATGATGCTTGTCGCACTGATTGTCATTTGGGGCGGATTCATCGTCTCCGTCCTGCGCCTGCCTAAAGAATAAGGCTTGGGCAAATGAAAGGGCCGTCTGAAACTTAAATTTCAGACGGTCTTTTTGCGACATGACGGGGAAAGTGGGAAAGAAGGATTCCCCTGATTGGTGGGGTAGTCTGGAAATTTGATTATGTATTATTGATTATGATGTGTAAATTATATCTATTTGTTTTTAAAAGATTTTAGTCCGATTGTCGTTTTAATGAACCGTTGTTCCCTTTGAACCCTACCTGCTATTTTCTTTGTTTTAGAATAAAGGCTCTCATCGACCTGATGGGGCATTGGGTACAGCAACTGTTTATTTTTAAGGAGACTTCCGTGGCTAAAGTATATCAACCAGGTACAGAAATTGATTCTAAAGATTTTGTTTTCGGTCTCAATCCACGCGAGTGGAATGGCTTTTTTTCAAAAGGCATAGGGTCGGATAATGGCCATAATGAGCATGTCTTCCGTCTCGATCCGCGCGAGTGGAACGGCTTTTTTTCAAAAGGAGTAGAGTCCGATCATGGTCATAATGAGCATGTTTTCCGCCTCGATCCGCGCGAGTGGGACGGTACTTTTTCAGGAGAAGGCAAAGGTCCTAATGACGGTTATGATGATGACCATATCATCCGCCTTGATCCGCGTGAGTGGGAAGGTTTTGAGCCTGCACAACCGGCCGCGAAGCCGATATTGGAATCCAAAGCTTTCGATGGCGATGAACTTTTGAGCCGTGCCTTTGGTGAGGTTGATCCTCTTGATTCTTCTGTCGGTCTTTCCTCAGACAATGCGACCTATTCAAGCAATGGTACAGGTTCATCTGCGTTGGATACCATTCATGATTTAGCAGAGGCTTCTATTTTCAAACTGTAATCGTTCCATAATATAAAAGGCCGTCTGAAACCGATATGTGTTTCAGACGGCCTTTTTGTGTATGGTCATCGGGACGAAGCCTAACTCATCATCCAAATTACCAAATGCACCATGGTCGGGCCAAACAATACCATAAACAGTCCGGCCAGAATCATGGTCAGACTCGCCATGACGCCTTCGGTTTCGTGGCGTTGTCCGGCGCGTGATGTGCCGAAGCCGTGGGCGGCATTGCCGAATGCTACGCCGTTGGCGGTACGGAAACGGATGCGGGTGAAGGCCAAAAACAGGTCGCCGAATATCATGCCGACAAAGCCGGTGATGATGGTGAACAGGGAAACAAGCGAGGCTGAACCGTGGATTTCGCTGGCGAGGACAACGGCAAACGGCGTGGAGATGGAACGCGCCATCAGGCTGTTGGTTACTTCGTTGTTGAAGTGGAACATATGGCTCATGAGGAATGCGCTGACTACGCCGACAAACATGCCCACCATAATGGCGATGGAGAGGATGGGCAGCTGGCGGCGGATGACTTCGCGGTTTTCATAAATGGGGACGGCAAAGGCAACGGTAACCGGAGTAAGCAGGAAGACGATGCCTTGGGTATATTTGTGGTAGGTGTCGTAATTGACGCCGAATGCCAGCAGCAGGAGGATGGTGCTGACGGAGACGGTAACGACGGGGGAGAAAATCATTAAGGGTTTTTTGCGGTGGATTTTTTTGGCAACGACATAGGCAAAGCAAGTCCAGATGAAGCAGGCGAGGGCGGTGTAGTCCATTTTTATTCTCTATTTTTAGGAGTGGAGTTTTTTGTAGAGGCGGCGTTTCCAGCGGTAGCAGAAGTCGAGGGTAAGGGCGGTGCTGATCATCACGAGCGCGGTGCCGACGGCGATGGTCAAAATCAGCTGCCAACCTTCGGACATCAGCAGGTCTTGATATTGCAAGACGGAAACCATGATGGGGATGAAGAAAAAGACGAGTTCGCCCAATGCCCATTTTGCGCCGCGGTCAACCATGCCCGGGCGGATGATGCCGAGCCCCAAAAGGGCGAGCATGAGGAACAAGCCCAATACGCCTGAAGAAACAGGCAGATGCGTGAAGCGGACGATAAGGTCGGAGACGCCCCATACTGCGCCGATGATGGCAAGCTGCAAGGCCGTCTGAAAAAATCTGGTGAGGGAATCCATGATATGGGTGTGTGTTGAATGAAAGGCTTGATTATAGAAACCTTGTTTCTGCATAATATGAATTATTAAACGAATAATCATGCCTTAGAGGAATAATGGACTTCAAAAGCCTGCATTGTTTTGCCGAACTCATCCGCCTGCAAAGTTTTTCGGCCACGGCTTCCGCGTTGAATTTGACGCAGCCGACGGTCAGCAAAATCATTCAGGCTTTGGAAGAAGAATTGGGCGTGCCGCTTTTGTGCAAAGAAAACGGACGCAAAAAGCGGCAGGTGCAGCCGACCGCAATTGGCGAAGAAGTCTATCGCCATGCGTTAAACCTTTTGCACGAACGCGATTTGCTGCTGGCCCGCATTGACGATTACCGCCATGTCAAAAGCGGGACGCTGCGTTTGGGTTTGGCCCTGTTCGGCAGCGATTTGCTCAGTCATGCGCTGTTTGATTTCCACCAAAAATGGCCGGACATCGAATTGTCGTTTTTGGAACAAGGCTCGCTCGCCATCGAGCAATCCCTGCGCAACAACGAACTCGATGCCGGGCAGCTGCTCGCGCCGGTTCACGAAGACTTCGACAGCATTACTTTATGCGACTATCCGTTGGTGGTTTTGATGCCGAAAAATCGGGCGAGACACGATGCGCTGACGCTCAAAAGCCTGCAACACGAGCCCTTCATCCTTTTCGGTGCAGGGTTTTCCCTCAATGAAACCATTCAGACGGCCTGCCGCAATCAAGGTTTTACGCCCAACGTTGTCTGCCGTACCGGGCAATGGAATTTGGTCGCCGACATGGTTGCGCACAATATGGGCATTGCCTTGTTGCCCGAATACTATGCCCGAAAAATCAATCCCGATGTCTTTGCCGCCATTCCTTTGGTCGAACCTGAAATCCGCTGGCAGCTCACCATGGCATGGAAAAAACACCAACGACCGACGCCGGCCTTAAGGGCTTGGTTGGACGTGGTCAGGGAAGCGTTCGGCAGGCGAAACAAATAAAATCAAATCATCAGGCCGTCTGAAAAAAAAAAGGGTGTCGCTATCACCCGGTTTCAGACGGCCTTTCCCGTTAAAAATGGTAAAACGGCCTAAAAAAGAGTAGAATATGCACCGTTTACAAACTCTGCGCCTCTCAGCAGGCTCGAATTATGGACCTTCCCAGTTCGCCTTTGAACTTCCCATCAGATACACAACAACAATAATCATCCCGCCGAAATGCCTTCCCGCGTCCGGCGGGCGGAGCATTTATGAGCATCGAACAAACCCCTCCGAATCTCGACCATACCCCCGACAATGAAGCGGTGGAAGACCGCATTTCTGACGATCGCATCTCTGACGATATCGACCGCATCCACGCCTTATGTGAAATCCTCGAGCCGTCCTTTGAACAAATCGAAGCCGGTGTGCCGATTGAAGACGAAAGCCTGCGCGACAAGTTTACCGAGCTGACCGTCCTCTTGGCCGAGCTGCACCCTGCCGACGTGGCCGCCGTCTTGGAATCCCTGCCGCCGCGCGAGCGTAACATCGTCTGGCTTTTGGTTGCCCCGGAAGACGACGGCGAAGTGTTGCTGGAAGTATCCGACGCCGTACGCGAAACGCTGATCGAGTCCATGGACAAAGACGAGCTGTTGGCCGCCGTCGATGATTTGGACGCGGACGAATTGGCAGAACTGGCAGACGACTTGCCGCACCAAGTGGTGTACGAAGCGCTGCAAACGCGTGATGAAGAAGAGCGCGAGCAGGTCAAAGCGGCGATGTCTTACGAAGACAACCAAGTCGGCGCGATTATGGACTTTGAATTGGTCAGTATCCGCGCCGATGTAACGTGTGAGGTCGTGTTGCGCTACTTGCGCCGTTTCGACAGCCTCCCCGACCATACCGACAAGATTTTCGTGGTCGATGAAAACGACGTGTTGCAAGGCGTTCTGCCCATCCGCAAACTCTTGGTCGCCGACCCCGAAGACATGGTGGCGGACGTGATGGCCACCGATGTCGTGCGCTTCCGTCCCGAAGACGACGTGGAAGAAGCGGCGCAGGCGTTTGAACGTTATGACTTGGTAACCGCGCCGGTTGTCGATGAAAACAAAAAGCTGATCGGCAGGATCACCATTGACGAAATGGTGGACGTGATCCGTGAAGAATCGGAAGCCGACATGTTTAACATGGCCGGTTTGCAAGAAGAAGAGGACTTGTTCGCCCCGATTTGGGACTCGGTGAAAAACCGCTGGATGTGGCTTGCCATCAACCTGTGTACCGCCTTTATCGCCAGCCGCGTGATTGGCGCATTTGAAGGCAGTATCGAGAAAATCGTCGCACTGGCCGCGCTGATGCCCATCGTCGCCGGCATCGGCGGCAACTCCGGCAACCAAACCATCACCATGATCGTCCGCGCCATGGCAATGGGACAAATGACCAGCACACAGGCAGGCCGCCTGCTGAAAAAAGAAGTCGGCGTCGCCCTCGTCAACGGCATTATTTGGGGCACGGTAATGGGCGTGATTTCATGGCTGCTCTACGGCAACATCGGCATCGGTTTGGTCATGGTGGCCGCGATGACCTTGAACCTTTTGCTGGCCGCGACCGTCGGCGTCCTCATTCCCGTCATGATGGACAAAGCCGGACGCGACCCGGCATTGGGCAGCTCGGTGTTGATTACCGCGGTTACCGACTCCGGCGGCTTCCTGATTTTCTTGGGATTAGCAACCATGTTCCTGTTGTAATAGGAAAAAAAAGACGTGTTCGATACGTCCTTTTCAAACCGTTTAAAAGGCCGTCTGAAATTTCAATTTTCAGACGGCCTTTGCTGTTTTTTAAAGCTTTACATCATGAGGGCGTTTAGTTTTGGGGCTGACGTAGATTAGCCCCTTGTTTAAAGCGAAGTCAGAAAAGTCAGAAATCCCAATATCACGCCGACTGCGTTGGGTATAATCAGAATCCAGTCTTTCCGGGGTTCTTTGCTCCAACCGTACAAAACCCAAATCAGACAGGATACTGCTGCAAACAGGGGTTGCCACGGCTGCGCCTTTGCCCCTTGCATATTGGCGATAATTTGGGGGATATAGGCGACAAATACGAAAATACCTATTGCCGCTCCTATGCTGCCGACAACGGTATTGAATTTTGCTTTGCTTATCATGCTGGTAAGTCTCCTTTTAATATGAAAATCGAGGCGGTAGATAATATGGGCAGGCTGACTCAGCCGAGGGAACAGCCGCAGCCGCAATGATGTTCGTGGCCTTGGCCATGTTCGTCCGAATCTTCGGCAAGCAGGGCTTCGTAGTCGCCGCTTTCAATCAGGCTGACCAGTTCTGCCGGACTTTCCGCGCCTTCTACCTAGTCGCAGGATAAATAACTCTATTCTACCGCAAAATATGTATGTCATCATCCATCATTTGGCCTTGGCTGCCGATGAGGTTTTCGAGGGCTCTGTCGAGCTGGACGAAAGCTATTTCGGCGGATAGCGTAAAGGCAGACGTGGTCGAGGTGCGGCAGGAAAAGTGGTTGTCTTCGGCATTCTGAAACGCAACGGACGGGTCTATACCGTTGTGGTGGATAATGCCAAGTCTGAAACGTTATTCCCTGTCATCAAAAAGAAAATCATGCCGGACAGCATTGTTTACACGGATAGCCTGAGCAGCTATGATAAGTTGGACGTGAGCGGTTTTATCCATTACCGCATCAACCATTCCAAGGAATTTGTCGACCGTCAGAACCACATTAACGGCATTGAGAATTTTTGGAATCAGGCAAAACGTTTCTTGCGAAAATACAACGGAATCGATCGCAAATCTTTCCCGCTGTTCTTGAAAGAATGCGAATTTCGATTTAACTTCGGCACACCGTCTCAACAGCTTAAAATCCTGCGAGATTGGTGTGGAATTTAGGGCTAATCTACGTCAGCCCCTTAGTTTTTGATGACGTTTACGGCGTAATGGGCAGTAGTGTTACGGCGGGCTTGGGCGCGCATCATATAGACCTGCACTTTATATTTGCCCGATTGGGTAGCGATACCGTCAAATTTATCGCCTTGTGCCGAACCGTTAAATACGGCTTCATCGTCTTTGGGTGCCCATACGTTGAAATAGGCGTTAGGGCTGCCGGTTTTACTGATGCGCAGGCGGTCGCCCTTGCGTACGGAGAACAAATGCTCGGCGGTTTGATAGCCGGTGATTTTGCCGGAAAAACGCTGCTTGGTTTGTTTGTGTGCCGAAGCTGGTTTTGAAGCTTCCGCTTTAGGCGTGGCGGCATTTGAATAAGTGGTAAACAGTAAGGGAAGGGCGGCTAACAAGAGAAATTTTTTTCATGGGTTGGGTCTCCGAATGTGGGGCGCCAATATGGCACTCATTTTGATAACCCATCAGTATGTTCATATTTTTATAAAGCCAAAGCCGAATAGGGCAATATTCATTTTTTCAATCAGGCCGTCTGAAAACAAATATTATTCAGACGGCCTTTTCTGATAATATAACAACGAATTATTCCTTTCGGAGCCGTTATGACCTTCCCGCCACTCAAATCTCCCCTGAAATTTTACGCCGTTGTTCCCACTGCTGACTGGGTCGAGCGCATGGTCAAAGCAGGTGCCGACACGGTGCAACTGCGCTGTAAAATCCTGCATGGCGACGAGTTGAAACGCGAAATCGAACGTTGCGTCGTAGCCTGTCAAAACAGTGCAACCCAGCTTTTCATCAACGACCACTGGCGCGAAGCGATTGCCGCAGGTGCATACGGCGTGCATCTCGGGCAGGAAGACATGGACACTGCCGACCTAGCCGCGATTGAAGCTGCCGGTTTGCGCTTGGGCTTGAGTACGCACTCTGTTGCCGAACTCGATCGCGCCTTGTCCGTACAACCTAGCTACGTCGCCAGCGGTGCGATTTTCCCGACCACGACCAAGCAAATGCCGACCGCCCCGCAAGGTTTGGACAAACTGCGCGAATACGTCAGACAGGCACGCGGCACGCCCGTCGTCGCCATCGGCGGCATCGATTTGAACAACGCCGAAGATGTGCTTGCCACCGGCGTTTCCTCACTTGCCGTCGTCCGCGCCGTGACCGAAGCGGAAAATCCCGAAGCGGTGGTTAAAGCGTTTCAGGCTTTGTGGGATGAATAAGGCCGTCTGAAAATAAGAAGTCTGACAAGAGGAGCAAACATCATGAAGATTATATTGAACAATGAAACCATCACATTAAACGGCACAACCGTTGCCGACCTTATCGCCCAAACTTCGCCGCCAAAACCGTTTGCCGTTGCCGTCAATACCCAGTTTGTCGCCAAAGGCACGTATGCGGAAACGGTTTTGAACGAAAACGATAAAGTGGACATTGTGCGCCCGGTAGTCGGCGGATAAGCGGTTTTACTGCGCGTATAGCTGCGCTATTGGTTTAATGCTGAGAAAAGGAAAAGAGATGTTTATCGTATCGTTGGAATATATGAAAGAATTGGCTGCGGTTGAAACCTACCTGGCCGAGCATATCGCGTATCTCGAACGGTATTATCAAGCAGGTGTATTTGTGATGTCTGGACGCAAACAGCCGCGGACAGGCGGCGTTATCCTGATGAAAGCATCAGGCAGGGAACAGGTGGAAAAGTTAATTGCAGAAGACCCGTTTCACCGAGAAGGCGTAGCGAAATACACGATTACCGAGTTTATTCCGACTAAGGTCGCCGAAGGACTTGAAAACTATTTGGAAACTATCTGAACCGATTTTTTAGAAGGCTATTGCCTCAAAAATAATATTACAAAGGAATCCATCATGTTTACCCTATACGGAGAAACTTTCCCTTCACGGCTGCTGCTCGGTACGGCTGCTTATCCGACGCCGGAAATCCTCAAGCAGTCTGTCCAAATCGCGCAACCGGCGATGATTACCGTTTCGTTGCGCCGCGCGGGAAGCGGCGGCGAGGCGCACGGGCAAGGGTTTTGGTCGTTGTTGGAAGAAATGGGCGTACCTGTGTTGCCCAATACCGCAGGCTGTCAAAGTGTTCAGGAAGCCGTGACCACTGCGCAAATGGCACGCGAAGTGTTTGATACTGATTGGATCAAGCTCGAACTTATCGGCGATGATGACACGTTGCAGCCCGATGTGTTTCAGCTTGTTGAAGCGGCGGAAATCCTGATTAAAGATGGCTTCAAGGTGCTGCCTTATTGCACTGAAGATTTGATTGCCTGCCGCCGACTGCTTGACGCAGGCTGTCAGGCGTTGATGCCGTGGGCGGCGCCGATTGGCACGGGTTTGGGCGCGGTTCATGCTTATGCGTTGAAAGTCCTGCGCGAACGTCTGCCCGACACGCCGTTGATTATCGACGCAGGCTTGGGTTTGCCTTCGCAGGCGGCGCAAGTGATGGAATGGGGTTTTGACGGCGTGCTGCTGAATACCGCCGTTTCCCGCAGCGGAGATCCGGTCAATATGGCACGCGCTTTTGCGCTTGCGGTCGAGTCGGGTCGTCTGGCTTATGAGGCGGAACCTGTGGAGGCGCGTGAGAAAGCGCGCGCCAGTACGCCGACGGTGGGCCAGCCTTTCTGGCATTCGGCGGAATATTGATAAACGTCAGGGCGTGTCGAACACGCCCTTTTTTGTCGGTGGAAAACCTGATTTCAGATTGAACAGAATGTTCAGACGGCCTTGGACAAAAGCTGTTTCAATGGCTTTAAGATTTGCCATGCCTGAGCTTTGAGTTGCGGCTGCATCAGCAGGCGGGCAGGGTGGGGAATGACGAAATGCGGCCGCTCTGCGCACAATTCGTTCATCAGCCCGATCATGTCGGGGCTGTCGAAGATTTTGCCGAGGAACAATACTGCGCGCGCTTGCGATGCAGTCAGCTCGTTTTGCATTTCTGCAAGCTCGGAGCGGATGTGTTCGGCATCGGGGAGGGCGGTAAATACGGGCGCTGTTTTGACCCATGCGGTTTTGTGCGCCTGCTCGGGCTTGAGGCCGATGGCGGCGAGGATGTTGTCGAGAAGCGTGCCGACGTCGCCGCTAAACAGCGTACCGTGCAGGCTGTCTTCGGTAGACGGGCAAATGCTGACCACCATGATTTCAGACGGCCTGATGGTTACTTCAAGGCGGGGCAGATTGTCTGAATGCGTGGCTTTTTCTGTTTTTGCCGGTGTTTCGGCGATGGCTTTGGGTGCAGCTTCGGGAACGCGGACAGCAGGTTTGGCCGTTTGCGCAGTGGCAATGGCGGCAGTGCGTGCCTGATGGGCACCTGCGGATAAAGTACGCACGGCTTGCGCGGTATCGGCGGCAATGGTTTTGGGGCGGACGGGCGCAGCATGGATGATTTTGGCGTTTCGGTTCAGCCACATCGGGCCCAAACCCAAGGCTTCGTGCAGGTGCAGATAGCGGCTGCTTAACATGATTTCTCCATCAATACGGCATCTTCGCTGCCACCGTCGGGCAGGGCGTAGTAGTTTTTGCGGCGGCCGCAGGTTTGGAAGCCGTGTTTGCGGTAGAGCTGTTGCGCGGTTTCATTGCTTGCGCGGACTTCGAGCAGCAATCGGGTTGTGCCTTGCTGTTGCACTGCATTTTGCCAGTGTTGCAGCAGGGCGGACGCAATGCCTTGGCGGCGGTATTCGGGCGCGACGGCAATCAGGTGTAGCTCGGATTCGTCAAACACGGTTTGCCACACGATAAAGCCGGTAATTTGGTGGTCGGTCTGGCTGAGCCAAACGCTGTCGGGATGGTGTTGAACCGCCGATTCAAACTGCTGCGCCGTCCACGACGAGGGATTGCCTTGTGCGTCGATGGTGGCAAGAGCGGGGCAGTCGGCAAGTACGGCTGGGCGCAGGTTCACGGTTTGGCCTTTTGTTGGGCTTGCTCTTGCGCGGTCAGGGCAATTTTGTTGCGGACGTAGAGCAACTCGGCGTGTGCCGCGTCAATAGCAGGATAGCGGCCGCTGCGGGCAAGTTTAAGATAGTCGGCGGCGGTCGGCATATCGGCTTGACCGTCAAAAGGCGGTTTGTCGGCGAGGGCAAAGGCATTGCCGATGCCGCCGGTAGGCGTTTGGCCTTCGGGCGCGGTAATGGCGACGGCTTTGCCAACCGTGTAATCGCTCAAGCGGACGTGGTTTTGCGTATTAAACCATGCGTAGAACACTTCGCCCATGCGCGCATCGGTGGCTGCCAGTACGCAGCTGGATGGCGGCAACAGCGAAGCAGCGGCATCGAGGCAGGGAATGCCGATCATGGGCGTGTCAAACGGTGTGGCCAAACCTTGTGCAACCGCCGCGCCGATACGCAGGCCGGTAAATGCGCCGGGACCCTGTGCATAAACGATGCAGCCCAAATCGGCGGCAGTAATACTCGCTTCTTTAAAGAGGCGATCGATTTGCGGCAGGATTTGTTCGGATTGCTTGGTGCCGACGTTTTCGTGAAACAGGCGGATTTCGCCTTGATGTTCCAATGCAATGGACAGAAAGGATGTGCTGGTGTCGATGGCAAGAGTCGGGCGGTTGTCGGTTGGCATGGTGTTATTTTTTAGAAGGATATGGTTTGCCATTATAGTGGAACGGCGAGGGGGAACAAAGCATTCGGGCGGCGCGTTGGTAAAAACGCCGTTTGCCGCAAAGCTATTCGATAAGTGAACCAAGGTTTCAGGCTGTCTGAAAATGTTTCAGACGGCCTTGTTTTATTTGTCGAGTTTCAATAAAGGCGAACCTGCTTTTTCAACGGCGCGGCGGTAGGCTTCATGCGCTTCGATGCGCTGCAAATAAGCGCGGATATTGGGGTAATCGGCAAAATCGAAGCGGTCGGCCGCGGCTTGCAGCGGATAGCTCATCATGATGTCGGCACCGCTGAGGCTGTTGCCGACCAACCATTCGCGGTTTTCCAACTCGTTGTTGATATGGGAAAGATGCAGCGCGGCTTGCGGATGGATAAAGCTGCTTTTGACGCTGCCGCTGATTTTGCGGGCAATCGGTTTGACGAAAAACGGCATGGGCGCGCTTTCAATCCGGCGAAATACCAGTCCGAGCAGCAATAACGGCATCAGTGAACCTTCGGCATAATGCAGCCAGCGTTGATATTGCCAGTATTCGCGGCTGCCGCGTTCGGGCATCAAACGGCCGTTGCCGTAGGTTTGAATCAGATAGTCGGTAATCGCGCCGCTTTCCGCCAAGATAAAGCCGTCATCATCCAATAAAGGCGATTTGCCCAAGGGATGGATGGCTTTGAGTTCGTCAGGGGCGAGTAAAGTGTCGGGATGACGGCGGTAGGTTTGCAGGCGGTAGGGTGTACCGAGGATTTCAAGCAGCCAAACGATGCGCAGGGCGCGGGATTGGTCGAGCGAATGTAGGGTAATCATGAGGGGCTTTAGATATCGGTTTGTTTGAGGCCGTCTATGCTGATTTGGCAGGCATCGGCGTATTTGCAAGAATAATGTGATGGAGTGGGGAAATTATAGATACCAACAACAGATGGATAGGATATTTTGGTGTATGGTTAGTTTTGAATAAAATTTAGATAAAAAAATAACCGCTTCAAGGCGGTTTGTGGTGGCCAGAGGCGGAATCGAACCGCCGACACACGGATTTTCAATCCGTTGCTCTACCAACTGAGCTATCTGGCCTTCGCGTGTTTCGTCGCGAGATGTGAATTAAACCAAATTTTGTTGCCTTGTGCAAGCGTTTGCAGGCTTTATTTTTGAGGCGGTAAATTAAGATTTTGTTTTGTATTGAATTATTTTTCGTTTTAATTGGCAGTTTTTAGGTTTGCCGGTTTGATTTTCAGACGGCCTAAGATACAATCGGCTTTTTTGCTTTGGATTTATGCCATGCTGTATGTGTTTGTTCGTGATATGTGGGATGTTTTGCGTTTGCGCTATCGTTCGCCGGAGACGTATTTGTATTCGCCTTTAGTGATGGCGGCGGTGTTGCTGCTGTTGGGGGTGGTGAACGCGGCCAGCATGTCGCCTTTGTTTGGCAGTGGCGCGGCGGCGGTGTGCCTGTCGGTGATTTTGGTGATTGTGAAATGGTTGGTGTTGAGCCGCTCGATGCGTAAGGTGCTGCATTATTACGGTGCGCCCCAACTGCCTTTGTGGGGCTTTATTTTGGTATCTGAGGCTTTGCTGCTGCCGCTGTTGCTGGTGTTGTATGTGCCGGCGTTGGCTGCGTTTGCGCTGTTGTGGCAGGCTTGGGTTTTTGTGGTGCAGGTACGCGGTTTGATGTGGATGGGGAATGCGACGGTAGGCCGTGTTTTGGTGGGTTATCTGTTGTATGGTTTCGGCGTGTTGTGTGTGGGTACGGTGATTTTGATGCTGTTTATTGCCGCCGGTTGGTTGGACATGGAAACGTTGAATCAAAACCTGCAGGCATTGATGTCTGCCCGTAAATAATCAATGGAAATTGGAAGGCCGTCTGAAATGTTCAGACGGCCTTTGTTTTATGTATTTGTTTCGTGGTCTTGCAGGATTTTTTGATAGACGGGGTCGGGGAGGTAGCGGCCTATCATGTCGCGCCAGCCTTGTGGGCCGACCAAGCCTTTGACCATGGTGGAGGACACTTCGGCTATTTCGCGCGGCGGCATCAGGAATATGGTGGAAATTTCGGGGGCGATGTCGCTGTTGATGTAGCGCATTGAGCGTTCGTATTCGTAGTCGGCGGAGGAACGGATGCCGCGGACGATGAAATTGGCGTTGGCTTCGCGGGCGTAATCGACCAAAAAGCGGTTTTCAAACACGCTGATGCGGACGTTGGGGAAGGGGTGGGTAATGGCATCGAGCATGGCGCGGCGTTCTTCTATGGTGTAGGTGCTGCGCTTTTCGGGATTGGTACCGATGGCGACGATGAGTTCGTCAAAGAGGGACTGGGCTTCCTGTATCATCCACAGGTGGCCGAGGGTGGGAGGGTCGAAGCTGCCTGCGTACACGGCACGGCGCGGAGTGGTCGTGGTCATTTTAGGTTGGGAATGGGGTTTGTGTACGTTCAGGATAGGGGAGTTTGCCGGTGATGTCAAAAATCAAAAAGGCCGTCTGAAATTTCAGACGGCCTTTGCGGCTTTATCAGTCGTCACCACTAATAGAGATGAGGATTCTCAGGAGGCTGCTGAAAATGTTGTAGATGGAGATGAAGATGGTCAGCGCCGCGCTGATGTGGCTGTCTTCACCGCCATCGATAACGGCACGAACTTGCCACATAATCATCAGGGAACTGAAGACAACGAAGCCGGCCGCGATGGTCAGGCTCAGGGCTGGGATGTTGAGGAAGATGTTGGCCACAACGGCAATCATGAGCACTATCGCACCGGCACCGAGGAAGCTGCCGAGTTTGTTCATGTTCATTGTGGTGCGGCGCGCCATGGCGGACATGGTGAAGAATACACCGGCGGTCATGGCGGCGGCTGTACCGACGATTTGCGCGCCGTTATTAATAGACAGGGTGTATTGCAACATAGGGCTGATGGCAAGGCCCATGCCGAAAGTGAAGATCATCAACAGGGCTACGCCGACGTTGCTGTAACGGTTTTTCTCAATCAGGAAGGTCATGCCGTAGAAAAAGCCGAAGAAGGCGGCCAGGGCAACATAGTATGAACCGAATATGGCGAAAATGTTAAAGCCTGTTTTGGCGGAAAAGAACGCGCCGGCAATGGCAGGAATGAAAGACAGGCCGAGCAGGCGGTAGGTTTTTTGCAGGACGGTATTTTTGGCAACCGAGCCTTGCGAGGTATAGTCGTAAACGTCGTTTTGCATGGCGTTTGCTCCAGTGTGGATTGAAATGAATGAAATTTGGATTTTAACAGAGAATCATGGGTTTGTATGATTTATCTGTTCTATTTGCCTAATATGCGGGGCAATCGGGAATTTTAAAGGCCGTCTGAAAATCGGGTTTCAGACGGCCTTGGCTTTTCAATGCTTATTTAGGCTCTTGCGGAACATAGCCTTGTACGGCATCTGCTCCGTCGCCGAAGAAGTATTGTTCCATCTGCTGGGCAAGGTATTCGCGTGCGCGCGGATCAGCAAGGCTTAGGCGGTTTTCGTTGATGAGCATGGTTTGGTGACGGGTCCAAGCCATCCATGCTTCTTGGGAAACGTTTTCAAAAATGCGTTTGCCCAATTCGTTGGGCAGCGGCGGAAATTTCATGCCTTCGGCTTCTTTGCCGAGTTTGACGCAGTGAACCATACGGGTCATGGCGGTTTCCTTATGTGGGGTTGCAAAGGTTGGTATTTTAGCCGATTGCACGGATAGGGGAAAGCGTGGGTTTCAGACGGCCTGAAACCTTGCTATGATGGTCTTTTCTGTTTATTCAGGCAAAGATTATGAACCGCCTCGATACTGCCCGCCGTTATTCCCTTTTTCTCGCCCGCAACCTTGATTCCGGCAAACTCAAGCCCGAAATCTTCCTGCCCATGTTGGACAAGGTTTTGACCGAAGCTGATTTTCAAGCTTTTGCCGATTGGGACAAAATCCGCACGGAAGAAAACGAGGAGGAATTGGCGCGGCAGTTGCGCGAGTTGCGTCGTTATGTCGTATCGCAGATTATCGTGCGCGATATCAACCGCATCAGCGATTTGAACGAAGTAACCCGCACGATTACGCTGTTTGCCGATTTTGCCGTTAATACCGCGCTGGATTTCGCCTACGCCTATTATCAGGACATGTACGGTACGCCGATCGGGCGTTATACGAAATCGCCGCAGCATTTGAGCGTAGTGGCGATGGGCAAGGCGGGCGGCTATGAGTTGAACGTGTCTTCTGACATCGATTTGATTTTCATCTATCCCGAGTCTGGCGACACAGACGGCAGGCGCGAACGGGGCAATCAGGAGTTTTTCACCAAAGTCGGGCAGAAACTGATTGCGCTGCTGAACGACATCACCGCCGACGGGCAGGTGTTCCGCGTCGATATGCGGCTGCGGCCGGACGGCGATTCGGGCGCGCTGGTTTTGAGCGAAACCGCGCTGGAGCAATATTTGATTACGCAGGGTCGCGAATGGGAACGCTACGCGTGGTGCAAAGGTCGCGTGGTTACGCCGTATCCGAACGACATCAAATCGCTGGTGCGCCCCTTTGTGTTCCGCAAATATCTGGATTACAGCGCGTACGAGGCAATGCGCAACCTGCACCGCCAAATCCGCAGCGAAGTCAGCAAAAAAGGCATGGCGGACAATATCAAACTCGGCGCGGGCGGCATCCGCGAAGTTGAATTTATCGCCCAGATTTTCCAGATGATACGCGGCGGCCAAATGCGCGCGCTGCAACTGAAAGGCACGCAAGAAACGCTGAAGAAACTTGCCGAGCTGGGCATCATGCCGTCTGAAAACGTCGAAACCCTGCTTGCCGCCTACCGCTTCCTGCGCGATGTCGAACACCGCCTGCAATACTGGGACGACCAGCAAACCCAAACCCTGCCCACCTCGCCCGAACAGCAACAACTGCTCGCCGAAAGCATGGGTTTCGACAGCTACGCCGCCTTTTCAGACGACCTCAACGTTCATCGGAGCAAAGTCAATCAGTTGTTCAACGAAATTTTGAGCGAACCCGAAGAACAAACGCAAGACAACAGCGAATGGCAATGGGCATGGCAGGAAAAACCCGATGAAGAAGAACGGCTAGGCCGTCTGAAAGAATATGGGTTTGATGCCGAAACCATCGCCACGCGGCTCGACCAAATCCGCAACGGCCATAAATACCGCCACCTTTCCGCACACGCCCAGCCGCGTTTTGACGCCATTGTGCCGTTGTTAGTAGAGGCGGCGGCCGAGCAACCCAACCCGACCGACACATTAATGCGGCTGTTTGACTTCCTCGAAAACATCAGCCGCCGCTCCGCCTATCTCGCCTTCCTCAACGAACATCCGCAAACCTTGGCGCACCTGGCACAAATCATGAGCCAAAGCTCATGGGTGGCGGCGTATCTGAGCAAATACCCGATTCTGCTGGACGAACTCATCAGCGCCCAGCTTTTGGATACCGCGTTTGACTGGCCGACACTCGCCGTCTCGCTTTCAAACGACCTTAAAGCCTGCGGCGGCGACACCGAAGCGCAAATGGATACTCTGCGCCATTTCCAACACGCCCAAGTCTTCCGCCTCGCCGTTCAAGACCTTGCCGAATTGTGGACAGTTGAATCACTTTCCGATCAACTCTCCGCACTTGCCGACACTATCCTCGCCGCCGCCGTGCAGTGTGCGTGGGCGGATATGCCCAAAAAACACCGCGACACGCCGCAATTTGCCATCATCGGCTACGGTAAACTGGGCGGTAAAGAGCTCAGCTATTCCTCCGACCTCGACTTAGTCTATCTTTACGACGACCCACATCCCGATGCAGGCGATGTTTACAGCCGCCTTGCCCGCCGCCTGACCAACTGGCTTTCCGCCGCCACCGGCGCAGGCAGCCTCTACGAAACCGACCTGCGCCTGCGCCCCAACGGCGATGCAGGTTTCCTCGCCCACAGCATCGCCGCCTTTGAAAAATACCAGCGCGAAAACGCCTGGACGTGGGAACATCAATCCCTTACCCGTGCCCGTTTCATCTGCGGTACGCCTGATGTTCAGACGGCCTTTGACCGCATACGCACCGAAATGCTGACTGCCGAACGCGACCAAACCGTTTTAGCAGGCGAAATCATCGAAATGCGCGAAAAAATGTTCCCTACTCATCCTCCAGCCGACAGCAACGTCAAATACGCGCGCGGCGGCGTGGTCGATGTCGAATTTATCGTCCAATATCTGATCCTTGCCCATGCCCGCCAATATCCGCAACTCCTCGATAATTACGGCAACATCGCCCTATTGAACATCGCTGCCGACTGCGGCCTCATCGACAAAACCCTAGCCGAACAAAGCCGCACCGCCTACCGCTTCTACCGCCAGCAGCAACACAACACCAAACTGCGCGATGCCAAAAAAACCGAAGTGACGAACGAATTGCTGACCCATTACGGCAACGTGCGAAAACTGTGGCAGGAAGTATTTGGGGCAGAAGTGAAGTTCGGATAAGCAGGTGGCGTATTCAACGTCAAAAGCCTGCACGGCAACACAATTTACCGCCACAACAAACTCACTCTAAACATATAAGGAAAACCAACCATGAAGAAAATGGCACTGTTTTTAACGGTTGTACTGTCGTCGGCTGCAGCCCAAGCTGCTGAATATTTGTTGCCTTATACCGAATGCGATGGCTCTGCAAACGTTCGTGCTGCTCCTGATACACGCAGCAAAATCATGACCGTATTGGATTATGAAAGCAAAAAACATAAAATACTCAGTAAACAGGGTAAATGGTTTCATATTCAATTAGACGGAATCCGTACAGGCTACGTCCATCAAAGCCAAGGCTTTATCGTGCACAATTATGTTGTCGCCAGCCCTGACGGATCGGCAAACATCCGTAACAACAGCTACCCCGAAGAACCGATCAGGCAAGGCGAAATCATCAAAACACTCCCAAACGGAACACGTGTACAGATCGCCCCAGCCTTCAGAAAAGGCGACTGGTTGTGGTACAGCAATCAGGGAGCTTACACAGAAAAAGACGAGTATGGTCATCATGTTTCGATTCAGGGTTATATCCATAAAAGTCAACTTCGACGCATGGAGTAATAAAGCAAGCAATTTATTCAATTAAGGCATACTTTCGGACATAAAGTAGGTACTGTTTTGCCGAAGATATAAAAAAGGCCGTCTGAAACTTTTCAGACGGCCTTTTATGGCATTTATTCTTCTTCCTGTTCTATCTCTGTCTCTGCAGGTTTTTCAAGGAAGTTGTCTGTCAACCACAGTAAAGCGCCACTGCACATAATGCCTGCTTTAATCCACATGGCGGTATCTTCGCCCCATTCGTAAATCCAGGCCAAGACTTTTGGGACGGCGTTCATATAATTCAAACCGAATGCCAATACGCCGAGGATAAATAAAGTACTGCCCAAGCTTTTCATCATTATTCCTTATAAAATCAAATGGGTGCATCAAAGCCAATCAGCGGTGCAATGATGCTGAGTGAATGTAAATATGTCAAAAGATGGTATTATAGTAGGTTTTATGTAAGGAAGATATTTTTATGAAAGTTGATTGGCAGCTTGAAGCGGTTAACTGTCTAGTGCGGAGGGAAGATTTTGGTTTGCGTATTACTGATTCAGTTTGAGCATGATATGCAAAAACTGTTCTCATTTTGTGTCGATATTGTGATATAGCAAAACAAGTTCTAAAATATGCTGCTTATTTATATATTAAAAACAAGGAGAAACTGATGTCTAAGGTTACGGTACTCGGTGGCGGTCTGTCGGGCCGTCTGATGGCGTTCCAACTGGCAGAGCAGGGCATTTCGGTCGAGTTGTTTGAGAAAGGCGAACGCAACGGCGCGCAAGCCGCCGCTTATGTTGCCGCGGCCATGTTGGCGCCGTCTGCCGAAGCGGTGGAGGCAACGCCCGAAGTCATCCGTTTGGGCAAACAAAGCATCGCGCTTTGGCGCGCGATTGTCGGCCGTCTGAATACGCCGGTGATGATGCAGGAAAACGGCAGCCTGATTGTCTGGCACACGCAGGACAAGCCGCTTTCTGCCGAGTTTGCCCGTCATTTGAAGCGCGGCGGTGTGGCGGAACATGAAACCATACGTTGGAACGCGGATGAAGTTGCGGCAAACGAACCGCAACTGGCAGGGCGGTTTTCAGACGGCCTGTACCTGCCGACAGAAGGGCAGTTGGACGGACGGCAGGTATTGAATGCGCTTGCCGATGCTTTGGAATCAATGAATGTAGCGTGTCATTGGTCGTGCGAACGCGAAGTCGAAGATTTGGCGGCGCAATACGATTGGGTCATCGACTGCCGCGGTTATGGCGCAAAAGCAGCGTGGAACAGGCCGTCTGAAAGTGTGTTGCGCGGCGTTCGCGGCGAAGTGGCACGCGTTTACGCCCCTGAAATCGAGTTGTCCCGCCCCGTGCGCCTGCTGCATCCGCGCTATCCTTTGTATATCGCGCCGAAGGAAAACCATATTTTTGTGATTGGTGCGACCCAAATTGAAAGTGAAAGCCAAGCGCCGGCAAGCGTGCGTTCCGGTTTGGAACTTTTGTCTGCGCTGTATGCCGTGCATCCGGCATTTGGCGAGGCGAATCTTTTGGAACTGGCCACCGGCCTGCGCCCGACTTTAAACCACCACAATCCCGAAATCCGCTTCAACCGCGAACGCCGCCTGATTGAAGTCAACGGCCTGTTCCGCCACGGCTTTATGATTTCTCCGGCCGTTACCGGTGCGGCCGTGCGTTTGGCCGGCGCGCTGTTTGCCGGAAGCGACATTCCCGAATACGACGAAACCAGCGGTTTGCCGTATATCCGCGTCGCAAATTGAAGCCGTTGCGGACGAAGTTGCTTGAAAATCGGGCAAATTGTTTGTGAAAGACAGCCACAGGCCGTCTGAAAATGATAAAATCGCCGTCAATTCAATTAACCTTGCGTCTGAAAACCGCATGATGCCGTATTCAGACGCCAAACCAATTTCCTATTTAACGATAAGCACATGACAACCCAAACCCTTTTAATCGAACTTCTCACTGAAGAACTCCCGCCAAAAGCCCTCAATAATCTGGGCGACCACTTTGCCGCTTCCGTTGCCGAAGGCTTGGAAAAGGCGCAACTGATTGACGGCGCAGCCGAATACACTGCCTACGCTTCTCCGCGCCGTTTGGCCGTTCAAGTCAAAAACGTGAAAGCCGTTCAAGCCGATCAAAAAATCGTGAAAAAAGGCCCGGCCGTGGCAAATGCCATGAAAGACGGTGCGCCGACTAAGGCTTTGGAAGGTTTTGCGCGCGGTGCGGGTGCGAAAATCGAAGACCTGACCATCATCAACGACGGCAAGCAAGACGTGTACGCCTACGAGTACGTCCAAACCGGCAAATCATTGGGCGAACTTTTGGAAGACATCATCAATGCCGCAGTGAAAAAACTGCCGATTCCTAAAGTCATGCGTTGGGGCAGCAGCACATTTACCTTCGTGCGCCCTGTACACAGCCTGATCGTGCTGCACGGCGGCGACATCGTAAACGTCAGCGTTTTGGGTCTGCAAAGCGGCAACAAAACATTGGGTCACCGCTTCCTTTCCAGCGGCGAAATCACCATCAAAAATGCCGACAGCTACGCCGCACAAATGCGCGAGCAAGGCAAAGTAGAAGCCTCGTTTGCCGAACGCAAAGCCGCCATTCAGACGGCCTTGAACGAGCAGGCAGGCCGTCTGAACGCGACCGTTGCCGCCGATGAAGCATTGTTGGACGAAGTGACTGCATTGGTCGAATGGCCTGTGGTATTGGAAGCCGGTTTTGAAGAACACTTCCTCGCCGTGCCTCAAGAATGCCTGATTCTGACCATGCAGCAAAACCAAAAATACTTCCCGCTGCTCGACCAGAACGGCAAGCTGATGAACCGCTTCCTGCTGGTGTCCAACCTACAAACCGAAGACCCGTCACACATCATCCAAGGCAACGAACGCGTCTTGCGCGCGCGCCTGTCTGATGCCGAGTTCTTCTACAAACAAGACCAAAAAGCGACTTTGGAAAGCCGCCTGCCGAAATTGTCCAGCGTGGTTTACCACAACAAAATCGGTTCGCAGGCCGAACGCATCGAACGCCTGCAAAGCATCGCCGCCCATATCGCCAAAGCATTGGGCGCGGATGCCGCCGCAGCCGAGCGTGCCGCACGTTTGGCCAAAGCCGACTTGGTAACCGAAATGGTCGGCGAGTTCCCAGAATTGCAAGGCACTATGGGCAAATACTACGCCCGCTTGGACGGCGAAACCGAAGAAATCGCCGAAGCCATCGAGCAGCACTACCAACCGCGTTTTGCCGGCGACAACCTGCCAGAGGGCAAAGTGGCAACCGCCGTTGCTTTGGCCGACAAACTGGAAACCTTGGTCGGCATTTGGGGCATCGGCCTGATTCCGACCGGCGACAAAGACCCCTACGCCCTGCGCCGCGCCGCCTTGGGTATTCTGCGTATGCTGATGCAGTACGGTTTGGACGTAAACGAACTGATTCAGACGGCCTTCAACAGCTTCCCGCAAGGTTTGCTCAACGAGAAAACGCCGTCTGAAACTGCCGACTTCATGCAGGCGCGTTTGGCCGTGTTATTGCAAAACGATTATCCGCAAGACATCGTCGCCGCCGTATTGGCGAAACAGCCACGCCGTTTGGACGACGTAGTGGCGAAACTGCAGGCCGTTGCCGCGTTCAAACAGCTGCCCGAAGCCGCCGCATTGGCCGCAGCCAACAAACGCGTACAAAACCTGCTGAAAAAAGCCGATGCCGAGTTGAGCGCGGTTAACGAAAGCCTGTTGCAACAAGACGAAGAAAAAGCCCTGTATGCTGCCGCGCAAGGTTTGCAGCCGAAAATTGCCGCCGCCGTTGCCGAAGGCAATTTCCAAACTGCTTTGTCCGAGCTGGCTTCCGTCAAGCCGCAAGTCGATGCATTCTTCGACGGCGTGATGGTAATGGCTGAAGATGCCGCCGTGAAGCAAAACCGTTTGAACCTGCTGAACCGCTTGGCAGAACAAATGAACGCAGTTGCCGACATTGCGCTCTTGAGCGAATAAGGCCGCGTTTCAGTTGACCTTTTTTCAGGCTGCCCGATGATTCAGGCAGCCTGAAGTTTTTCGGGCGTATCCCTTGCATGGCGTTCAAGGGTATAATTCAGCAGATTTGTCGCACGACAAATCGCGCACATAAACAATTTCCCACATTCAAGAGGCAGATTATGAATATCCCAGCCATCCGAACCGCACTCGATGCCGTATTGATTCCCCATACAATGCGTACTTTGGGCAGCGAAAAAGCCGTTACACTCCTTGAAGAGCGTTCAGACGGCCTGCATATCGGCCTGAAATTCGCGTTCCCAGTTGCCCATATCGCCGCAGACATTGCCAACGTCCTCCAAGAAGCCGTCATGGCCCATACTGGCGACACGCATATTCATTTGAGTATTGATACCGAAATCGGTACGCACAAAGTCCAACCCGGCGTGGCGACCATCAAAGGCGTGAAAAATATTATTGCCGTTGCATCCGGCAAAGGCGGTGTCGGCAAATCAACGACCACTGCCAACCTTGCCACCGCAATGGCCAGAATGGGCGCACGCGTCGGCGTACTCGATGCCGACCTGTACGGCCCAAGCCAGCCCACCATGCTCGGCGTACAAGACCGCAAACCCGACCAACAAAACAAAAAACTGATTCCCGTTGAAGCCGAAAGCGGCATTCAAGTAATGTCTATCGGTTTCCTGGTCGATACCGACCAAGCCGTCGTTTGGCGCGGCCCGATGGTCAGCCAAGCATTGCAACAGCTGATGTTCCAAAGCGAGTGGGACAATGTCGATTATCTCTTCATCGACCTGCCGCCCGGTACTGGCGATATCCAATTGACCCTGTCGCAAAAAATCCCCGTAACCGGCTCCGTTGTCGTTACCACGCCGCAAGACATCGCCCTGATTGATGCACGCAAAGCCGTGGATATGTTCAACAAAGTCAATATCCCGATTTTGGGCGTTTTGGAAAACATGTCTGTTCATATTTGCTCCAACTGCGGCCATGCCGAAGCAATCTTTGGCGCAGAAGGCGGTAAAAACTTGGCAGAGCGTTTGAACGTACCGTTGCTCGGCCAGCTTCCGTTGAGCCTGCCTGTACGCGAAGCCATGGACAGCGGCACATCTTCAGCTTTGTTTGAAAACAACCAAACCATCGCCGACATCTACACCGAAGCCGCATTCCAAATCGCGCTGGCTATTGCCGATAAAGGCAAAGACTTCAGCAGCCGCTTCCCGAAAATCGTCGTCGAATAAAAAAGTTTAAAAAAGTTGTTGACAGCTGTGTGCCCCATCTCTATAATACACAGCTTATCGGGTCGTTAGCTCAGTCGGTAGAGCAGCGGACTTTTAATCCGTTGGTCGAGCGTTCGAATCGCTCACGACCCACCAAATATGAAAACCTGCTTTGAAAAAAGCAGGTTTTTTGCGTTTGGAGTTTAGGATTTTGTTATTGAAACAATTCATAGCATATCAAGCATCAGGCCGTCTGAAAGATATTTTCAGACGGCCTGAAGTTTTATAGGAATGGTTTGTTGTTTTGGAAATCAGCGCGCTTCTTTGGCCGCTTCCTGCTCGGCTTTGTAGCGGCGCAGAAATTCGATGGCGGCGGCTTTTTCGGCTTCGTTGCCGTATTTGGCATCACGTTGGGCGCGGCGCAGTTCGGCGCGTTCTTTGGCTTCTTCGATTTGACGCGCTTTGAAGTCTTCGCGGTTGTCGGAGGAGACGAGTTTGTCCTGTTGTGATTGCGCTTTGGCCATGGCTTTGGCAATCAAATCCATGGGGTTGAATGCGGCGCTTGTTGCGGCTATTTGGGTTTGCGCCTGTGCGGCCTGTTTGGCTTTGACGGCGGCTTCGCGTTGCGCCAGCAGGGCTTTGCGTTCGGCATCATCGCGTTGTTTGCGCGCGGTATGGCGTTCAAAACGGCTTTGTGCGTGTTCGGCGGCGGCAAAGCGCGGTTCGGCAGATGTGCTGAAACGGCGTGCTGACGGCAGGAAGGGCTGCGATACGGGAACCATGTCGATGCAGTCGACGGGGCATGGGGTAACGCACAAGCCGCAACCGGTGCATTCGTCGCTGATGACGGTGTGCATCAGTTTGGACGCGCCCATAATAGCATCGACAGGGCAGGCGCGGATGCAGGCGGTACAGCCGATGCAGACGGCTTCGTCAATCAGGGCTACGGCTTTGATTTGTGTTTTTGCCGGAGCGAGGTATGGCTTGCCCAACAGGTCGGCAATGTCTTTCATGACGGTTTCCCCACCCGGCGCGCACAGGTTTACCGGCGCTTCTCCTGCCGACAGGGCGCGCGCATAGGGTAGGCAACCTTCATAGCCGCACTCACGACATTGGGTTTGCGGCAACAGGCGGCTGATGCTTTGGATGGGAATGGTCATTATGGATAGTCAAAATCGAAAAGGCGCATTATATCAGATTGTTGCGTTTATTTTGGCAAAACCCGCTTTGCTTATTTTAGCGAAACTCGCTACGCTCGTTTTCAGACGGCCTGAGCCGGGTTTGCGTTATAATTTTGAAATGGATTTATTCGGGTAATTAGAAATGACGGCTACACTTTGCCCTTGTCAGTCGGGGCGTGTTTATACGGAATGTTGCGCACCGTTTCATGCGTGTGAGGTGGCGGCCTTGACGGCGGAAGAGTTGATGCGTTCGCGTTACAGCGCGTATGTTTTACAGGAAATCGACTATATCGTGGACACGACTGTCCCTGCGCAGCAGAATTTGTTGGACAAGCAGGATTTGGAGTCGTGGAGTAAGCAGACGCAGTGGTCGGGATTGAAGGTTATCCGTCATGTGCCGTTTGGCAAGCTGCATGCTTTGGTCGAGTTTGAGGCGTATTTTGAAGAGAACGGGCAAACTGAGTGCCATCATGAATTGTCGGCGTTTGTGAAAATAGACGGGCGTTGGTACTTTATTGATCCGACCGTTGCTTTGCCGACTATGAAACAGCCTTGTTTGTGTGGTTCAGGCAAAAAGTTTAAGGCGTGCTGCGGACAGTTTTTCAAATAGTAGTGTAAACAGGCCGTCTGAACGTTCAGACGGCCTGAGCTGTTTTTGCAGATAAAAAAAACCATTCATACTAAGGGAGAAGTATGAATGGCCAATACATTGCGGGAAAACGTCTTACTTGCTGCACCGCCCAAAAGGGATGAAAGAGCGGTGTTGTGTCAGCGATTAATATTCTACCGTTTTTAGTATTAAATGCTGTTAAGAAGTGAAATAATTTCAATAAGTTGCAAGATAATCGTGATTTTTTGAAGATAAACGGTATTTTTACTGATTTTCTCGAATCCATTTCACCCATTGTTGAAACAGCTCGGGTTGCAATGCGGCGATGACGGAACGCTTGAATACATGTTCGCCGCTCCAAAAATCGTCGCCTTCCAAAGTGGTCAGGCAGCCGCCGGCTTCTTCAAAAATCAATGCGCCGGCAGCGTAGTCCCACAGCTTTTGTCCGCCGTGGATATAAATATCGTAGCGGCCGCTGGCAAGGTAGCACCAGTCGAGCGTGCTGCTGCCCATGCTGCGGATTGTGCCGAATGGAGCAAGGGTATTCATGCGGCTGGCGAGTTTGCCCGAACGCAGGTATTTGATTTCTACGCCTGCGATGGATTCATTGAGTTTTTTGTTTTCGGAACGCAGCGGCAGCGGCGTGCCGTTGAGGAACGCGCCTTTGCCTCGTTCGGCATAGAAACATTCGCCGCTGACCGGATTGTAAATCACGCCCAATTCGGCATGGCCGTTTTTAACCAGCGCGACGGATACGGCAAAATGCGGTAAACCGTTGACGAAGTTGTTTGTGCCGTCGATAGGGTCGACAATCCACAGGCCGTCTGAATGTTCGTTCCACAAACGGGTTTGCTCCTGAACGCTCATCTCCTCGCCCAACATCGGACAATCCTCCAATAAGGGCAGGGCGGCGGCAAAAGCGGTTTGTGCGGCCAAATCCGCTTCACTCAAAACCGAGCCGTCTTCCTTGCGTCGTGACGGCGTGTTCAGAAAACGCGGCATGACTTCGGTTTGGGCGATGTGGCGGACGACTTTCTGTAAACGGTATAGCACGGCGTATCCTTGTTTTTTGCAGTTTTGCGTGACAGCGGATTAAAATTCGGGAAGTTTTCAAATTATAGTGGATGAAATCGAAATCAGGCAGGCAAGTGTATGTTGCCGTGTTTCAACTTCGTTCACGAAAGTTCAAATTATATACATGAATAAAGCAGGAAACCATGCCCCGATTTTATGTTGATTTTGCCTTAAGCCCCGATAGCGTGGTCGAATTGCCTGATAATGTGGTGCGCCATCTGAATGTATTGCGCGTGAAAAACACGGAAGAAATCGTGTTGTTCAACGGCAATGGCAAGGCATATCCGGCTTTGCCCAAAGTTTTAGAAAAACGCCGCGCCAGCGTGCGGATTTTGCGTGAAGAGGTAACGGACAACGAATCGCCGCTGAACATTACGTTGGTACAGGCGGTATCCTCCGCCGAGCGCATGGATTTCACTTTGCAGAAAAGCGTGGAATTGGGCGTGGCAGAAATTCGCCCGGTCATCAGCGAACGCTGTGTCGTCCGCTTGAGCGGCGAACGCGCTGAAAAGCGGGTGGCACGTTGGCAGGAAATAGTCGTTTCGGCGTGTGAACAAAGCGGCCGCAATATTGTGCCGAAGGTTTTGCCACTGACGACTTATGCACAGGCTCTGCAGCAGTTGCCGCAGGAAACAACCAAACTGTTAATGAGCTTGAACCGCGCACAAAACCTGAGCGATGTTCAGCCTCAATCCGGCAAGGTCGTGTTTATGGTCGGCCCGGAAGGCGGCTGGACGGAGAAGGAAGAGCAACAGGCATTTGATGCCGGTTTTCAATCCGTTACGCTTGGCAAACGGGTGTTGCGTACCGAAACCGCCTCACTTGCGGCCATCGCCGCCATGCAGACGCTTTGGGGCGATTTTGCATAAAGTTCGGGCCGTCTGAAAATATTTTCAGACGGCCTTTTTGTATCAAAACCCAATCAACGAGACATCTCGCCTTGAATAGCACGGATATTCGCTTTGCGGTCGTTGATGGTACGGGTCAGCTGTTGGATTTTAGTCTGATCGCCTTTTTGTTTCGCTGCATTCAGCTGTGTTTGAGCGCGGATAATAGCGGCCTGTTCGTTGCGTACTTCAGTTTGCAATACCTGTTTCCGGGCTTCTTTAGGATTTGGTTTGGGTGCAGGTTTAACTACAGGTGCAGTACGGACAACAGGGGCTTTGTATTTGCTGTATGAAGAGGCGCGTGCTTTCCCTGGGTGGTTGCGCAGGATAATATTGATGCGCGGATTGGCGGCTTCGGCTGTATTGGTCACGCTTGTAATTGGAATATGGGGCAAAATTTTAATATCGTTGTAAACATTGCTTGGATCGAACGGAATATCGGCAGCCGGCTTATATGCCTTAGGGAAAGGCGTTTGTACGGATGTTTTGCTTTGATCTACTGGGGAAAACGTTGCAGCAGGTTTGTTTGGTACATTTGATTCTACTGTTGGCGCAACAACGGTTTTAATCGTTTGTTCGTTAGCCGTGTTTGCGACAGTTGTTTTACCAGTATTGGTGTTTTTTGTATTCTGTCGGGTTGCGGTTTTGGTATAGGCTTTACCTTTACGCTTGGTTTCAACTTTGATAGGTGTTTTGTCAATTGCTTCATCTGAGGCAATTACGGTTTGGTTATTTTGTTTGGCCGTAGTTTTATCAGGTGTTTGGGTTGAAACAACAGGATTCTGAATAATTGTTTGAGGGATTTGAATCGCAGATGTTGTTGGAAGGGTTTGCGTAATAGGGGCAGGAGTATTGTTTGGAGTTTGATCAGCCATAGTTTGAGGCTGTGTAGTAGCAGGCATGACATTGAGAACGTCGGTAGTGTCAATTTCAGATTTTATTGTAGGGGTAGTGTCTAAAACAGCTGTATCGCTGAGAATGGCAAGGCCGTCAGCAACATTTTTGTCAATTTGAGAAGTTAGACGTGCTTGTGCAATAGGAATGGAAATAGGTGCGGGAATACCATTTTCGTTTCGAGCAACAACGACTGGGGTTTGTACCGCAGGCATTGCTTGAGAAGCATGAACGTAGTCAGTGGCAGATGCTTTAAATTCTGTTGTTTGTACCGTTTTTAAAGCGGACATATCGTTGAGGATAGCAGAACCATTTGTAACGGATTTATTAGTTGGTTCAGATTCAGTGAATACGTTAGGTTCTGCAACAATGCTGCTCTCTGTGGTGGTGTTTGTGTCAACTACGCGGCAGGTATTGTTGAGTGGGTATGAAGCATAAACAGAGATGCCTTCAACATTGCAGACATACTCGGCAGCGTTGGCGGCGGCGGGGAGGGTCAGGCTGAGGGCAATGGCGGTTTTGCAGAAAAACGGTTTCATAAAAGCAATAGAATCAGGTTGTTTGTTTAAAGTGTAATTATACTATGTACACTGTCAGCATCCGCCAACTTATTTTTAGGCGGTGTAAAACTGTGGCTGAAAGGTTGAAAATTGGAATAAAAGGTCTTAGGCCGTCTGAAACTTGTCATATAAAGTTTCAGACGGCCTTTGCTGTCATGGCGGATTAAGCGTTCAACAGGCTTTCGTCCAATGTCAGCTCTTCGTTTTTATTGACGGCGACTTTGCGTGCCAAAACGTTTTGGGCGATTTCGTGTGCTTCGGCAAGCGAGTGCATCATGTAGGTACCGCATTGGTATTCGTTCAGCTCGGGGATTTTGCTTTGGTCTTGAACGGTCAAAACATCCTGCATTGAAGCGAGCCATGCGTCGGCTATTTTTTGCTCGTCGGGCGTGCCGATGAGGCTCATGTAGAAACCGGTGCGGCAACCCATCGGGGAAATGTCGATGATTTCAATGCCGTCGCCGTTTAAGTGGTCGCGCATAAAGCCTGCAAACAAATGCTCCAGCGTGTGGATGCCTTTTTCAGGCAGGATTTCTTTGTTGGGAACGCAAAAGCGCAGGTCGAATACGGTAATGGTGTCGCCTTTGGGCGTGGTCATGGTTTTTGCCACGCGTACGGCAGGGGCGTGCATACGGGTGTGGTCGACTTTGAAACTGTCTAGTAGGGGCATTTGGGTGTCCTTTGAGGTAAATAGATTTTTAGCTAGGGATATTTGGAGACTGAATCACAATTCCGCAATCTCAACTGCTTCGCCCGAAGCCGCGCTTAGTGCTTCGTTTAAAACGTCGTAGAAATCGCGGCTGTCGCGCGTTGCCAGCCATTTGCCGTTTTGCTCGGCGAAATGGTAGCCGCCGCTTTTGGCAGCAATCCACAATTCTTGGTTGGGCGTGTGGCGGTTGACGATGATTTGCGTACCGTCTTCGGCTTCGATGGTCAGTACGTTTCCGGCAAACTGGCAGTCGAAATCCCAGCCGTTTTCATCGATTTGGTCTTCAATGTGTTCAAACAATTCTTCGCTCATGCGGATGAATTCGCTTTCGGTCATCATGGCTTTTTGTGTGGTTTTTGTTTAAGATACCGAATCTTGCCACATTCGTAATGATGAAGAAAGTTTTACTGATGAAATACGGCGTATTTTTTGCAGCGGCAACGGCTCTGCTGCTCTCTGCCTGCGGCTACAAAGGCGACCTCTACCTGCCCAAAGAAGGCGACAAGGCGCGCTTCGGCGTGATTCAGACCGGCTTGAAATTCGATACGGCAAAAGAGCCGACCACTCAAACCAACGATTAAAAAAAGACTTCACAAACATGACCTTATCCTGCGAACAAATCCCTTATTCCCATCTTGCCGAGGAATTCGGCACGCCGCTTTATGTGTACAGCAAATCTGCGCTGACCGAGGCGTTTGAAAACTACCAAACCGCGTTTGCCGCTTTAAATCCGCTTGTCTGCTATGCGGTCAAAGCGAATGGCAACCTGAGCATCATCAAGCACTTTGCTTCTTTGGGGAGTGGTTTTGACATTGTGTCCGGCGGCGAGTTGGCGCGTGTTTTAGCGGCAGGCGGCGATGCGGCGAAAACGATTTTTTCCGGTGTGGGTAAGAGTGAAGCAGAAATTGAATTTGCGCTGAATGCAGGCGTGAAATGCTTCAATATGGAGAGCATTCCCGAAATCGACCGCATTCAGAAAGTTGCCGCGCGTTTGGGTAAAGTCGCTCCGGTTTCCCTGCGCGTCAACCCCGATGTCGATGCCAAAACCCATCCTTATATCTCCACCGGCCTGAAAGCCAACAAATTCGGTATTGCCTATGCCGATGCGCTTGAGGCCTATCGTCATGCTTCCCGACAAAGCCATTTGAAAATTGTCGGTATCGACTGCCATATCGGCTCACAACTGACCGACCTCAGCCCGCTTGTCGAGGCCTGCGAACGTATCTTGGCCTTGGTTGACCAATTGGCAGCCGAAGGCATTGTGTTGGAACACTTGGACTTGGGCGGCGGTGTCGGCATTGTTTATCAAGACGAAAATGTGCCTGATTTGGGCGCGTATGCCCAAGCCGTTCAAAAACTGATCGGTACACGCCGTCTGAAACTGGTTCTCGAGCCAGGCCGCAGTTTGGTCGGCAATGCAGGCGCGTTGTTGACTCGCGTCGAGTTCGTCAAATATGGCGAAGAGAAAAACTTTGTGATGGTCGATGCGGCGATGAACGATTTGATGCGCCCGGCGCTTTATGATGCCTATCATCACATCGAAGCGGTCGAAACCAAAGACATTGAGCCTCTGACGGCCAATATCGTCGGCCCGATTTGCGAAACCGGCGACTTCCTCGGCAAAGACCGCACCATCGCCTGCGAAGAAGGGGATTTGTTGCTTATCCGCAGCGCCGGTGCGTATGGTTCAAGCATGGCGAGCAACTACAACACGCGCAATCGTGCGGCGGAAGTATTGGTTGACGGCAGCGGATACAAACTTATCCGCCAACGTGAAACCGTCGAGCAGCAAATGGCCAACGAATTGGCTTGTTTGTAAGGTTGGATTGTTTAAAAGGCCGTCTGAAAGCTTGATTGACTTTCAGACGGCCTTTGTTATGAAAGAAAAGGGCATGTATCCAACACGCCCTTTTTTAGGTTATCAATAATGCGGCGGAATTTCATCGCGCAGGCTGTACGGTTCGCGTTCGCCGTTTGCGCCTTTGTCCTGCATCCGTTGGTACAGCAGCCGCAGCTGGCCTTGCTGCAAATCCAAAGCCTGCTGCATCTTGGCGATGGTGTCGTTCAGGCTGCCGATTAAGTCTTCCTGTAAGGCCGTCTGAATTTCCAGCTCGGTGACGCGGTGTTCCAATTCCTGAATATCGCTCATATTAAAGCACCATCGCGGCAATCCAGCCTGCAACCATCAGCGGGATATTGTAGTGGATAAAGGTCGGGATAACCGAATCGCGGATGTGGTCGTGCTGACCGTCGGCGTTCAAGCCCATGGTCGGGCCGAGCGTTGAGTCGGAAGCGGGGGAGCCCGCATCGCCCAGCGCGCCTGCCGTGCCGACAATGGCCACGGTAGCCATTGGGGAGAAGCCCAAGCTGATGCACAAAGGCACATAAATCGCGGTAATAATCGGCAAGGTGGAGAAAGACGAGCCGATGCCCATGGTTACCAGCAGGCCGACAAACAGCATGGTAAAGGCGGCCATGCCTTTATTGCTTCCGAACAAAGCCATGCTGCGCTCGACCAAAGGCTGAATGTCGCCGGTCGCGTTCATGACGGCGGCGAAACCTTGTGCCGCAATCATAATAAAGCCGACCATCGCCATCATTTTGATGCCTTCGCCGAACACATCGCTGGCGGCGGAGCGGTTCATCACGCCCAACATCATAAACACGGCAAAGCCCAACATCGCGCCCAATACCAACGAGTTTTCATACAAAAGCTGAATGGCAAAGCACACGGCAATCGCCACGGCCGCCACCAAGCTGCGATAGGTTGACGGCTCTTGCTGCTGCACCGCTTCACGATTGTCTTCCGTATCGGCGGCGTTGTTTTGATAAATGCGCGGCTTGCGGTAGTGCAAAAAGGCCAGCAGCAAGCCGGAGACCATGCCCAAAGCCGGAATCGCCATTGCGTGCATCACATTGATGCCGCCGGTGTCCATCCCTGCCGAGCGGATATTGCCCAACATGATGTCGTTCAAGAAGATGGAGCCGAAACCGTAAGGCAGGAACATATAAGTCGTTACCAAGCCAAACGTAATCACGCAGGCCACCAGGCGGCGGTCGAGTTTCAAACGGTTGAACACCAACAGCAGCGGCGGAATAATCATCGGGATAAACGCAATATGAATCGGCACAACGTTTTGGCTCATCACGCCCATGCACAAAATAATCGCCAGCAGCATCCATTTGACCGCGCCTTCGCCTTTCGCATTGCCTTCGCCGCCGTTGAGCTTGCGGATAATCACGCCGGCGAGCTGTTGCGGCAGGCCGGAATGCGTGATGGCCATGGCAAACGCGCCGAGCATGGCATAAGACAGCGCGATTTGCGCCCCGCCTTTCAAGCCTTCGTTAAAAACGGGAATAATCCCTTGCTGCACCACATCGCCGGCCGCGTTGGTTACATTCTCCAAAGGCATACCGGCCACCAAGCCGCCGACAAACGCGCCGACAGCCAAGCTGAGCACCACATGCACGCGCGATAAAGACAGCGCCAGCATGATGATGACCGCAATTACAACCGCATTCATATCGTTCTCCGTTGTTTCAGACGGCCTGTTATGTAAAAACAGGCAATCGTCTGTTTACATATTACAAATAAACATCATAACCCAAGCATGAAGCCTTTGCAAAAAACGGCAGGCCGTCTGAAAACCAAATAATCGGCTTTCAGACGGCCTGAAGTGATTTCTTGTTTCATGTTTTAATATGGTATGCGGTTTATCGCCGAGATGAATATATTCAAAAATAGCCAAAAAACACGCGCTTCCTATTCTTTGCATAGGGTACCAATGTTAAAATCGACACAATGTCTCGGTTTCAGGTTTGTCACTGAAATTAAAGCATTTATTGCTAAAACCCAATTCAATCATACAAACAAAGGAAAGAAGTGATGGATATTCTGACGCGGCTGCACAATCTGCCGCCTTCCCGATTTCATTACAAACTTCTAGTGTTGGTCGGCATCGGCTGGCTGTTTGATGCCATGGATACGGGCTTGGTGTCGTTTGTATTGCCGGCTTTGGGCAAAGATTGGGCGCTGGCTCCGGCGCAGTTGGGCTGGATTGTCAGCATTGCCTTTGTTGGCATGGCTTTGGGCGCGGTATTCAGCGGCTGGCTAGCGGACAGGTTCGGACGGAAAACCGTTTTTGCCGGCACGATGGTGGTGTACAGTATTGCCACAGGTTTGTGCGCGCTCGCACCTGATTTGACGGTTTTGCTGGTGTGCCGCTTTTTTGTCGGCGTCGGCTTGGGTGGCCAACTGCCCGTCGCCGTGTCACTGGTCAGCGAATATGCGCCGCCGAAAGTACGCGGCCGTTTTATTGTATTGCTGGAAAGCTTTTGGGGCTTGGGCTGGCTCTCGGCCGCGCTGGTGTCTTATTTCTTTATTCCGCAAACCGGCTGGCACAGCGCGTTTTTATTCGGCGCCTTGCCCCTGTTTTATGTGCCGTTGGTGTTGAAATTCGTTCCCGAATCCGTGCCTTACCTGCTTTCCCGCGGCAAAACCGACGAAGCGCACCGTTTGGTATCCGCGCTGGAAATTCAGTCGGGCATCACGCCGCCGACACAAGCCGTTGCCGCACCGGCCACCCCGCGCGAACGCATCCGCTTCGTCCAACTTTGGCAACAGCCGTTTGCACGGCGCACGCTGATGTTGTGGCTGGTTTGGTTCGGCATCGTGTTTTCGTATTACGGCATTTTCACTTGGTTGCCCAAATTGCTGGTCGAGCAGGGCAATACCGTGGTTAAAACCTTTGAATATGTGCTGGTGATGATTGTTGCGCAACTGCCCGGCTATATAGCCGCTGCGGCTTTGGTGGAGAGAATCGGCCGCAAAGCAACGCTGGCAGGCTTCCTGGCCGCGTGCGCCGCGTGCGCATGGTTTTTCGGGCAAAGCACCACTGCGGCCGAAGTCATGATCTGGGGCAGCCTGATGTCCTTCTTTAATTTGGGCGCATGGGGCGTTTTGTACACCTACACCCCCGAACTCTACCCCTTGCGCTTCCGTGCCTTCGCATCCGGCTGGGCAGGTGCCATCGGCCGCGTCGGCGGCATACTCGCGCCTATGGTGGTGGCGGCGATGGTGGGCAACAGCGGCGGCTTCGGCAATATCTTTATGATGTTTGCGCTGGTTATGCTGCTGATTGTGGCGGTAATCTTGGTATTGGGTGAAGAAACCAAAGGCCGTACGCTGGAAGACATCAGTCAATAAAAGGCATACATAAAACAAAGGCCGTCTGAAAAATATTTTCAGACGGCCTTTTTTTGCCTTGCCAAGATCCCCGAGTGGAGGGGAGGTTTTTCAGAGCCTTTCACCTATCACTACTACCTTGGAAGCTGTTGGGTCTTAATCCCCATGTGGTGGGGAGGTTTTTCAGAGGGAATTAACCCCTGAAAATCCAACAAAAACCAGTGTCTTAATCCCCATGTGGTGGGGAGGTTTTTCAGAGCTCTGAAATCTGCTAACGAAGACATTGGCGTATTTGAGTCTTAATCCCCATGTGGTGGGGAGGTTTTTCAGAGAGCGGAGGGGTGTTTTCTCTATTAAATTCAGCAGGTTAAAATGGTCAATATCTAAATTACAAATATTCACAAAGATAAACGGGGATTAACATAGAAAATAAGGCTTCCGCCTGAAAAATAAGGGCAATCCAAGTCTGACTTACCCTGAAAAACCTGTTGTTCCCTATTGGGAACAACGTTGTCATTCTAACATCTAAGCCATTGCTTGAGAAGTATATTTAAGAAAATGAGGCCGTCTGATAAAGATTTTCAGACGGTCTTTGTTTTATTTCGAGTATGTAATTTTAATACATCTTTTTTCTGTTTTTATCTTAATTATCGAGGAAAGCGATGAAGAATAACCGTCTTTGTTTTTGTGTAGATAAAAATATTATACTTCAAAGAATTAAAATGAATAAACGATAAAATGGCCGTCTGAAAAGTTCAATCATGGTTTGTGATGTAGGTCAAAGCAAAATGTAACTAAATTACCTATAGTTATCGTAGTGAAAATTTATTGACATTATTGCCACCTTTTATTAAGGAGATACACCATGAACGCATCAGCCGACAACGTCGTCAGCCCAGCCGTAGCCGAGGTAAACAGCCTGGTTGACAAGGGTTTACGGGCATTGGACGAGTTTCTTAAGCTTGATCAGGAGCAGATTGATTTTATTGTTGCCAAAGCCTCTATCGCCGCGCTGGACAAACATGGTGTACTCGCCATGCACGCGGTAGAGGAAACGGGACGCGGCGTGTTTGAGGATAAGGCGACGAAAAACCTGTTTGCCTGCGAAAACGTCGTGCGCCGCCTGCGTGATTTGAAAACCGTAGGCGTCATCAGTGAAAACGATGTAACCGGTATTACTGAAATTGCCGATCCGGTCGGCGTGGTTTGCGGTATTGTGCCGACAACCAATCCGACTTCCACCACTATTTTCAAATCCCTGATTGCGCTGAAAACCCGCAATCCGATTATTTTCTCGTTCCACCCGTCCGCCCAGCAGTGTTCCGCCCACGCCGCCCAAATCGTGCGCGATGCCGCGATTGCGGCCGGTGCGCCGGAAAACTGTATCCAGTGGATTGAAAAGCCGTCTATGGAAGGCACTTCCGCGCTGATGAAGCATCCGGGCGTGGCAACGATTTTGGCGACCGGCGGCAATGCGATGGTAGAAGCCGCGTATTCTTGCGGCAAACCTGCGCTCGGTGTCGGGGCGGGCAACGTACCTGCTTATGTTGAAAAAACGGCGGACATCAAACAGGTGGCGCACGATATTGTGATGTCGAAATCTTTCGACAACGGCATGGTGTGCGCCAGCGAGCAAGCCGTCATTGCCGATAAAGAGATTTACAAAGAGTTGGCCGAAGAATTCAAATCCTACGGCGTGTACTTCGCCAACAAAAAAGAAAAAGCCATGCTCGAAGAGTTTATCTTCGGCATAACGGCGAATTGCGCCAGCTGCGGCGGAGCGAAACTCAATTCTGCGGTAGTGGGCAAACCGGCGGCATGGATTGCCGAACAGGCTGGGTTTAAAGTGCCTGAAAAAACCAACATCATCATCGCCGAATGCCGCGAAGTCGGCCCGAACGAGCCGTTGACCCGCGAAAAACTTTCGCCTGTTTTGGCCATGATTAAGGCGGATTCGACCGAACAAGGTTTGAAGTTCGCCGAAGAAATGGTTGCCTTTGACGGCTTGGGACACTCCGCCGCCATCCATACCGCTAACGAAGAATTGGTCAAAACGTTCGGCTCCCGCGTCAAAGCCCTACGCGTGATTTGGAATTCGCCTTCCACCTTCGGCGGCATCGGCGACGTGTACAACGCCTTCCTGCCTTCTCTGACACTCGGTTGCGGCTCTTACGGTAAAAACGCCGTCGGCGGCAACGTCAGCGCAGTCAATCTGTTAAACATCAAAAAAGTAGGCCGTCGGAGAAACAACATGCAATGGTTCAAAGTGCCCGCCAAAATCTATTTTGAACGCGATTCCATTCAATATCTGCAAGACATGAAAGACTGCGAAAAAGTCATGATTGTGACTGACCGTTCGATGGTTGACCTGGGCTTTGTCGATAAAATCACCCATCAACTGCATCAACGCAAAAACAAAGTGACCATCCAGCTGTTTACTGACGTTGAAGCCGATCCGAGCGTCCAAACCGTCTATAAAGGCACGGATTTGATGCGCAGCTTCCAGCCGGACACCATTATTGCGCTGGGCGGCGGCTCGCCGATGGACGCGGCCAAAGCCATGTGGCTCTTCTACGAGCAGCCGCAAGTCGATTTTGAAGACTTGGTGCAAAAATTCATGGACATCCGCAAACGCGCATTCCGTTTCCCTGAATTGGGCCGCAAAGCCAAATTTATCGGCATTCCTACCACGTCGGGTACAGGCTCCGAAGTGACGCCGTTTACCGTCATCAGCGACGGAGACAAAAAATATCCGATTGCCGACTACTCACTGACACCAACCATTTCGATTGTCGATCCTGCTTTTACCATGACAGTTCCGGCAGGCGTAACCGCCGATACCGGTCTGGACGTATTGACCCATGCCGTAGAAGCGTACGTTTCCGTACTGGCGAACGACTTTACAGACGGCCTCGCTCTGCAAGCCATTAAGCTCGTGTTCCAATACCTCGAACGCTCCTACAAACATGGTGCGGCCGATCCTGAAGCGCGCGAGCATATGCACAATGCCTCTACCATCGCAGGCATGGCGTTTGCCAATGCGTTCTTGGGCATCAACCACTCGATGGCACACAAAATCGGTGGCAAATATCATGTTCCGCACGGTCGTGCCAACGCCATCCTGCTGCCGCACGTCATCCGCTACAACGGCACGCGTCCGCAGAAAACCGCCACTTGGCCGAAGTACAACTACTACAAAGCCGACCTGAAATATCAGGAAATCGCCCGTACCTTAGGCCTGCCATGCAGCACACCGGCAGAAGGCGTAGAATCCTTCGCCCGCGCCTGCCACGAACTGGCGGTCAACGTCGGCATCAAAATGTCGTTTAAAGAGCAGGGCATCGATGAGAAAACCTTCCTCGATGGCAGAAAAGAGCTGGCCATGATGTCTTTTGAAGACCAATGCACCCCGGCCAACCCACGCCTCGCGATGGTGGCCGATATGGAAGAAATCCTGACCAAAGCCTACTACGGCGAATAAAATAGGGTAGTTAAAAAGGCCGTCTGAAACCTGAATATAGGGTTTCAGACGGCCTGAGACCTTTGCAAAATTCCCCAAAATCCCCTAAATTTCCACCAAGACATTTAGGGGATTTCTCATGAGTACTTTCTTCCAGTAAACTGCCCAAGCCATGATTGCCAAACACATCGACCGCTTCCCACTGTTGAAGGTTTCCCTCATGCCAAAATGGATACATTATTGGCAGAAAAAGGCTTGTTTGATCCCCAAGAATTTAAGTTAAGTGTGATGGCAGCATTTGGCTATCGCAAGTAAGAGCCTCACCCAAAAACGCGAAGTGGTGGAATTTATTAAATAATGTTCCACTTTAAACTATCAACGACAAGAAAGGCTGAGCATACCAACATTGGCGTTTTAAGCCCTAACAATGAATACAGGAAGCACTTTATCGATAATTTTGGCCTAATTTTTCCAAGATATACTTAGTCCTGTTAAAACAAGCACCAACTGTTTTATATTTTAATTTCACAAAGAACACTACCATGAAAAATATTAAATTTACCTTATTTGCCTTTTTAGTCGGCATATCCGCTTTATGGCTGTTTGCCACGCCATTTCCAGACAAGTGGGGCGTATTTCCCGTACGTAACCTATTATTACAGTTCACCGGCAGCATCAGCATACTGGCCATGAGTGCTTGTATGATTCTTGCAGTACGTCCCAAAATGTTGGAAGGACTATTTGGCGGATTGGATAAAATGTACCGCCTGCATAAATGGTTGGGCATCATTGCCCTTTCAGGCAGTATCCTGCATTGGATCAGTAAGCAATTCCCCAAATGGCTGGTAAAGCTCGGTCTGTTTGACGGCAAAAAGCCACCGCGCCCACCGATGCAGGAAGTCTTGACTTTAAAAGATTGGTTAGTTACCCAGCGCCATTTTGCTGAAGAAGTGGGTGAGATTGCTTTTTACGTTGCAGTCGTCTTATTGGTTATCGCACTGATCAAACTTATTCCCTACCGTTGGTTTGCCAAACTTCACATCTTAATTGTCCCTGTCTATATTGCACTCGTATGGCACACCATCGTATTGGCAAACTTTGCTTACTGGGCTCAGCCACTTGGCTGGTTGCTGGCTACCGCCCTATTCTTCGGTAGTATTTGTTCCCTCCTCGCCCTCTTTAAACGCATTGGTAAACCGCAAACCGCAACAGTAACTGCCATGAACCAAAACGGCTCCCTGCTTTCACTTACCCTGAATGCGCCAAAATGGCAGGGACACCAAGCCGGTCAATTCCTCTTTTTACGTGCACATGGAGAAAGCCACCCATTTACCATCGCTTCAAACTGGAATCCTGAAAATCAACAAATCAATCTTATCATCAAAGACTTGGGCGACTACACCCATCGTCTGTCTCAACGTTTGAACATCGGTGATACCGTTAAAATTGATGGTGCATATGGCCGCTTCAATTTTTCAGATAAAAATGAACAAATTTGGGTGAGTAACGGTATTGGTTTTACGCCTTTCCTTGCAAGGCTCAAAGAATTAGCCAAACAACCATCCAATCAACAAATTGACTGGTTCCATGCCGATAGAAATTTATCTGCAGAAATAATCAACCAATGGAAAGATTTGGCTCAACAAGCGAATGTTACATTCCACTATATTCCTTCTGAAACCCAAAGATTATCAGCTGATCATATTGTACAAAGCGTTCAGAATAGTGAAACCCGCAGTCTATGGCTTTGTGGTAGTCGTAGCTTTACAAACAGTATTGCAGGAAAACTTAAGACACGCTCATTGCATCAAGAGCTGTTTGAATTCCGCTAAATGAACCTGATGAGACCTTTGTTTGGATTTAGGCTGTCGTGGGAAGGGCTTTTTTGCAAAGGTCTCAGCCTTTCTTTATTCGTCTAAACCTTAGTTTTTATCAAAGCTAAGGTCTTCATTTGAATACGATGGTTCAAAAAATATCTTCATAACTTTAATTTAATGGTAAACCTTACAATTCAAGGAAATAACGGTTTTAAAAATAAAAGGCCGTCTGAAAACCTGTTTCCAAGTTTCAGATGGCCTTTATCCGTATGGCTAAACCTTAAAAGCGGTTTAGACGACGATATTCACCAAGCGTCCGGGTACGACGATGATTTTCTTCGCAGGTTTACCTTCCATGAATTTCACTGCGCCTTCGTTGGCAAGGGCGGCGGCTTCGAGGTCGGCTTTGGATGCGTCGGCGGCAACGGTGATTTTGCCGCGCAGTTTGCCGTTGACTTGAACCATCACTTCGATTTCGGATTTGACCAAAGCGGCTTCATCGACTGTCGGCCAGCCTGCTTCCCACAGTTTCGCGCCGTTCAATTCGCTCCACAGGGTTTCGCAGATGTGCGGCACAATCGGCCACAGCAGGCGTACGGCGGCTTCCAATACTTCTTGGGCAACGGCGCGGCCTTGTTCGCTGCCGGTGTCGGTTTTGTCGTATTGGTTGAGCAGTTCCATCACGGCGGCGATGGCGGTGTTGAACTGCTGGCGGCGGCCGTAGTCATCGCTGACTTTGGCGGTGGTGGCGTGCAGTTTGTGGCGTAGGTCTTTGAGTTCTTTAGACAAACCATCTTGGCTGCCTGCAAACGCTTTGACCGCGCCGCCTTGTTTCAGGTATTCGTAAACAGTACGCCACAGACGGCGCAGGAAGCGGTGTGCGCCTTCGACGCCGCTGTCGCTCCATTCGAGGGACTGTTCGGGTGGTGCGGCGAACATCATGAACAGGCGGGCGGTATCCGCGCCGTAGGCGTTAATCAGCTCTTGCGGATCGACGCCGTTGTTTTTGGATTTGGACATTTTTTCCGTGCCGCTGATGACGACAGGCAGGCCGTCGGCTTTCAGAACAGCGGAAACAGGGCGGCCTTTGTCGTCGAAAGTCAGCTCGACATCGGCAGGGTTGATCCAGTCTTTGCTGCCGTTGGCGTTTTCGCGGTAGTAGGTTTCGCAGACGACCATACCTTGCGTGAGCAGGCGTTCGAACGGTTCGTCAACATTGACCAAGCCTTCGTCGCGCATCAGTTTGGTGAAGAAGCGCGCGTATAAGAGGTGCAGAATCGCGTGTTCGATGCCGCCGATGTATTGGTCGACCGCGCCCCAGTATTTCGCGGCGGCAGGATCGACCATGCCGTCTGAAAATTTGGGCGACATGTAGCGGAAGAAATACCAGCTCGATTCCATGAAGGTGTCCATGGTGTCGGTTTCGCGTTTTGCCGCGCCGCCGCAGCATGGGCAGGTGGTTTCGTAAAACTCGGGCATTTTTGCCAGTGGCGAACCCATGCCGTCGGGTACGACGTTTTCAGGCAGGACGACGGGCAGTTGGTCGGCAGGGACGGGGACGTCGCCGCATTGTTCGCAATGGACGATGGGAATCGGGCAGCCCCAGTAGCGTTGGCGCGAAATACCCCAGTCGCGCAGGCGGTATTGGGTTTTCGGTTCGCCTGCGTCTTGGCTTTGCAGCTTGGTAGCGATGGCGTCGAAGGCCGTCTGAAAATTCATGCCGTCCAAGTCGCCGCTGTTGACCAATACGCCGTTTTCTTTGTCGCCGTACCATTCTTGCCATTGGTTTGCGTTGAATGCGCTGTCGCCGACGGCAATGACTTGTTTTTTCGGCAGGTTGTATTTGGTGGCAAACTCGAAATCGCGTTCGTCGTGCGCCGGAACAGCCATCACCGCGCCGTCGCCGTAGCCCCACAATACATAGTTGGCAATCCACACTTCCAGCTTGTCGCCGTTGAGCGGGTTGACGACGTAGCGGCCGGTCGGCACGCCTTTTTTCTCCATTGTCGCCATGTCGGCTTCGGCAACGGAACCCGCTTTGCATTCGGCGATAAATGCCTGCAATTCGGGTTTGTCGGCGGCTGCGGCGGTTGCCAGCGGATGCTCGGCGGCAACGGCAACATAAGTCGCGCCCATCAGCGTGTCGGGGCGGGTGGTATAAACTTGCAGGAATTTCGCGTAATCGCCTTCCAAGCCTTGTTTGCTGTCGTCTGAAACGGCGAAGCGCACGGTCATACCGCGTGATTTGCCGATCCAGTTGCGCTGCATGGTTTTGACTTGTTCCGGCCAGTGTTCCAGCTTGTCCAAGTCGTTGAGCAGCTCTTCGGCGTAATCCGTGATTTTGAAGTAATACATCGGAATTTCGCGTTTTTCGATCAACGCGCCCGAACGCCAGCCGCGCCCGTCGATGACTTGCTCGTTGGCAAGGACGGTTTGATCGACGGGATCCCAGTTTACCGTGCCGTTTTTGCGATAGACGATGCCTTTTTCAAACAGCTTGGTAAACAGCCATTGCTCCCAGCGGTAGTATTCGGGTTTGCAGGTGGCGACTTCGCGCTCCCAGTCAATCGCAAAACCCAGGCTTTTGAGCTGGGTTTTCATGTATTCGATGTTATCGTACGTCCAAGCGGCAGGGGCGACGTTGTTTTTCATCGCTGCGTTTTCCGCCGGCATGCCGAACGCGTCCCAACCCATAGGCTGCATGACGTTGAAGCCGTTTAAGCGTTTGAAGCGGCTCAATACGTCGCCGATGGTGTAGTTGCGCACATGCCCCATGTGCAGCTTGCCGCTGGGGTAGGGGAACATGGAGAGGCAGTAGTATTTGGGTTTGGAAGCGTCTTCGGAGACGTTGAAAATACGGGCGTCGTCCCATTTTTTCTGCGCCGCAGGCTCAATGGCGGCGGGTTGGTAATGTTCTTGCATGGTCATTCTGTTTTTCGCTTGAAAACGTTGGAAAAAATAAAGATGGGATTATAGCAGGTTGTCGGGCCTGTCGGTTTGACAAAGGCCGTCTGAATGTTTGGATGTCGGAAAAGCACAATTTCAGACGGCCTTGAAAATACTGACTTGAGTTTTTGATACTCGCCCACATATCCCACCCAGTTTGAATTCATTCTTAACACTATCAAAATTATGAGCAATAAAGATTTTTACGAAACCCTTGGTGTTGCCCGCAGCGCTAGCGACGATGAAATCAAAAAAGCCTACCGCAAGCTGGCAATGAAATACCATCCCGACCGCAACCCTGACAACAAAGAAGCGGAAGAAAAATTTAAAGAAGTCCAAAAAGCTTACGACACCTTGTCTGACAAGGAAAAACGTACCATGTACGACCAATACGGCCATGCCGCGTTCGAACAGGGCGCAGGTGCGGGCGGATTCGGTGGCTTTGGCGGATTCGGTGGCGCGCAAGGCTTCGATTTTTCCGATATTTTCAGCCAAATGTTCGGCGGTGGCGGCAGCGCAGGCGGCCGTCAGCCGGATTACAGCGGCGCGGACTTGCAGGTCGGCATAGAGATTTCGCTTGAAGAAGCCGCCAAAGGTGTGAAAAAACGCATCAACATTCCGACTTACGAAGAATGTGATGTCTGCCACGGCTCAGGTGCCAAACCGGGCACATCCGCATCGACTTGTTCGACCTGTCACGGCTCAGGTACGGTACAGGATCGCATAGCCATGTTCCAAATGCAGCAGACTTGTCCGACTTGTCACGGTACTGGCAAAGAAATCAAAGATCCTTGCGTCAAATGCCGTGGCGAAGGCCGCACCAAAACCAGCAAAACAGTTGAAGTCAACATTCCGGCAGGCATTGACGACGGTCAACGCATCCGCTTGAGCGGCGAGGGCGAGCCGGGTCAACACGGCGCACCGGCAGGCGATTTGTACGTCAATGTCCGCGTAAGACAGCACAAAATCTTTGAGCGTAACGGCTTAGACCTGCATTGCGAACTGCCGATCAGCTTTGCCATTGCCGCATTGGGCGGTGAAGTCGAAGTGCCGACTTTGGACGGCAAAGTCAAACTGCACATTCCGAAAGAAACGCAAACCGGCCGCCGTATGCGCGTGAAAGGCAAAGGCATCAAGTCTCTGCGTTCCAGCTCGACAGGCGATTTGTACTGCCACATTTTGGTTGAAACTCCGGTCAACCTGACCGACCGTCAGAAAGAGTTGCTGGAAGAATTTGAAAAAATCTCCTCCGGCCTCGACCTCAGCCAAACTCCGCGCAAAAAATCGTTTTGGGAAAAAGTAGGCGATTTGTTCTCCGATAATTAATCGCTGTGAAAAAGGCCGTCTGAAACCTGTTTACATTGGGTTTCAGACGGCCTTTTTTATATTTTTTAGACTTTTATCATCTTTTGTTGTTTCAATATAATTTTCTGTGCCATTTCCAAAAACTGTTTCTGCTCGTCTGCCGACAGATCCGCCAAGGATTCTTGGTTGATGGCTTTGGCAATTTCGGTGGAGCTTGATTGTAAAGCACGCGCGTGTTCTGTCAGCATAATCAAACGGCTGCGTGCATCTTCAGGATTAGGCTCCCGTGTAATCAATCCGTCTCGCTCCATCCGTGCCAGAGTGTTGGCAATCGTTGCCTGCTTCAAATCGGCACGCTCAACTAATTCCTGTTGGCTCAAGCCGTCTTTATTCCATAGCTCGATCAAAATTGGAAATTGTGCAGGCGCAATCCCCAGTGGTTTTAAGCCTTCGCTCAATAAAATGGCAAATTGGCGGGCAATGTGGTTCATCAGATAGCCTGCCGATTCAGTTTTGAAAACTTCGTTCACTTTGTTTCCTTTAAAATCAGATTGTTGCGGATTATATCACAAATATAGCTTGCTATCTTAATTCATAGCACGCTATACTTATTTCAACTCGATAGCTTGCTATTTAAATGTTTTCAGACGACCTCTCTCAAATGTTCAAGGAAACCATAATGAACCGCAATACTTTATGCAAAATCCACGCCGCCACAGGGGTGGGTGCATTTTTATTCATCGCTTCGTTTTGGAGCAGCACCGTGTTCAGCGAACTCTTCGGCTCGCACGAAACTGTCGCCGCCGTGAAGCAAACCATTGTTTATGCGCTGTTCGGGTTGATTGCCTGCATGGCAACCGCAGGCGCAACAGGCATGAAAATGGGCGGCAAAAGCAAACACGCCGCGATTGCCGCGAAACGCCGACGCATGCCGTTTATCGCTGCCAATGGAATGCTGATTTTGCTGCCTTGTGCCTTTTTCTTGAATAACCGCGCTTCTGCCGGACAGTTTGACAGCGTGTTTTATATCGTTCAAATCGTAGAACTGATTGCCGGTATGGCTAATCTGACGCTGTTGGGACTGAGCATGAAAGACGGATTTTCTATCCGTAAACCCAAATTGAAATCCATTTAATTGTTAATTTAAGAGAAAACATCATGAAACCTGATATTCCGCAACGTTACGGCACTACAACCCGCTTTCTGCATTGGACTATGGCGACCTGCTATCTGTTTATGTTTGCAACCGCCATTGCTTGGAATATGGATGAAAGTCTGAAGTTTTTGACTAATCCTCATAAGGCGGTTGGCTTTCTTCTGCTGATATTGTCTGCTTGGCGTGTGATGCGGGCAATCCGCCAGTCCAGCAATCGACCGGTTGGCAGTATGGTTGCCAAATTTGGACATTGGGCAATGTATCTCCTGATGCTTGCCGTTCCAGTCACAGGTGTTATGAGACAAATTACTCAGGAAGGACAGATTCACGGAACACTGGCATTTTCGTTGCTGTTCTTGTCTCTGGGACATATCGGCATGGTCGTTTACCACTACATCAAAGGCGAATCCGTAATGCCCCGAATGTTCGGAAGAGCTTAAATATCTCACATCAATTTAAACCTATAAGGAACTATCCATATGAATATCCGTAAAAAAACAGCTCTGATCGCCGCTGCCGTCACTGCCTTTGTCGCTGTCGGTTGTACTGCAAATGCCAAACAGTGGCAGGAAAAATGTGAAGCCTTTCAAAACAGTGTTGTCCTCATTAATACTTTTGAAGTGCCGCAGGGTAAAGAAGCCGAAGCTTTGGCTTCTTGGCAAAAAGCGCGTGATTTTTTGAAAACCCAGCCGGGCTATATAGCTACGCGCCTGCACCAAAATATAGATCCAAACGGTAAATATCATTTGGTCAACGTAACCCGTTGGCGCAATATGGAAGATTTTAAAGCCGCTACTGCCAAGATGCGTCAGGCCCTACCGGATAATATGTCTGAAGGGGTTACAGCAAGCCCGGGTTTGTTTAAAGTGATTGAAAACGATATGCCGCATGGTTTTGGCAGATATAGTGGCAAAGGATTTGGCCGTAAATTTGAAGTATGCGGCAAGTAATCGCAGGTCGTCTGAAATCTGCTTTACATTGGGTTTTAGACGGCCTTTTGTTTTTCTTTCTGTTGCTTCAGGCCATGATTTGCCTTACAATTCGCGCTTTACTCTTACGGGAGTAGCCATTCGGTGCAATGCCGAAACCGTTGTCAACATAATCGGCTTGTGCGGCCGTGGCAGCGGTATCTTCTCTGCTTTATCGGAAGACAGGCAAGACGTAAGCGTTGTCCATACCCTTGCGGGCGGTATGCACAGCGCTTTTTGTTTGCCCGCTTTTCGGTTGAGTATCTTAAATCATGGAAGCTTTTTTCTCCTCGACGCTGGGCGTTGCCATTGCCGAAATCGGCGATAAAACGCAATTGCTCGCGCTCTTTTTGGCTGCACGTTTTGCCCACAAAAACGCGATTGTTGCCGGTATCTTTATTGCAACCCTGTTGAACCATCTTGTTTCAGCCGCACTCGGTGTCTGGCTGGCATCCGCTATTTCGCCCGAAGTCATGAAATGGGTGGTCGGAGGCAGTTTTATTGCGGTTGGATTGTGGTTGCTGTTGCCGGATAAAGACGAAGACCCTGATGGCAAATGGTTGAAATACGGCGCATTTACGGCGACGGTCATCCTGTTCTTCTTGGCGGAAATCGGCGATAAAACGCAAATTGCGACGGTTCTTTTGGCGGCAAAATACCAATCTATCCTGCTGGTTGTGGTCGGCAGTATTGCCGGTTTGATGATTGCTTCTGTGCCTGCCGTGTATTTGGGCGAAATGCTGATGCGCAAGATTCCGGCCAAAGCAGTGCGCATTGTTGCGTGTATCTTGTTCTGCCTGCTGGGCATTTTGACCCTGCTTGGCGACGGTATTGTGTTGAAGGCCGTCTGAAATGTGGGACATTGTTTTTGAACACGAAGACTTTGTGGCCATCAATAAGCCTTGCGGCGTATCGGTGCACAGCGAATCAGAAGGGGATGTTTGTCTGACCGCATCGCTGGCGCAGCAGCTCGGCGTTGAGCGCGTGTGGCTGGTTCACCGTTTGGATAAAGCCACCAGCGGCCTGTTGCTGTTTGCGTTAAACCGCGACAGCGCGGCGGCTTTGTCGGCACAGTTTGTCGAGAAAACCATGCGTAAAACTTATTTGGCACTCGGTACGCACAAGCCGGCGAAAAAGCAGGGTTGGGTGAAGGGCGGTATGGCGCGTTCGCGGCGCGGTACATGGAAGCTGACGCGTGATGAGGATAATTTTGCCGTTACCCGTTTCAGCAGCCAAAGCCTGAAGCCCGGTTTGCGCCTGTTTGTGTTGCAACCGTTCACCGGCAAAACCCATCAGCTGCGCGTGACCATGAAAAGCATAGGCAGCCCGATTTTGGGCGATACGCTGTATGGCGGCGATGAGGCAGAACATCTGTTTTTGCACGCTTGGCGTTTGGTTTTCGACTATCGCGGCGAGCATTTCGATATTCGGGTTACGCCTGATAAAACATGGCCGTCTGAAATCGATTTGTCGGCGTGTTTGGGTTCGGATGAATCCGAATAGAAGCAGTGAGATTTTTGTGTATATTAAAAAAGGCCGTCTGAAATTGTTCAGACGGCCTTTTGATTGTTTCAAGTTTACATTTCCAATTCGCTCAAACCCGGCAAGTCGGCAAAACAGCGGTCGTGCGTGATTTGGCAGAAGTTGTCCAGATAGCCTTTGTTGGCATCTTCCGTACGAATGGCGGCATAAAGTTTGCTTTGCAGGCCGTCTGAAGTGATTTTGCGGTGGACGACGTAGCCTTTTTCCAGATACGGCATGACCGTCCAATAGGGCAGGGCGGCGATGCCGCGTTTGCTGGCAACCAGCTGGATAATGGCAATGGTCAGCTCGCTATGGCGGCGCGGCGGATTAATGCCTTTGGGCAGCAGCACTTTTTTGGGCAAATCCAGCATTTCGTCGGGGACGGGATAAGTAATCAGGGTTTCGTCGATAAAATCTTCCGCTTCCCAAACGTCTTTGTCGGCAAGCGGGTGGTCTTCTGCGCAGATGCCGACCATTTCATAGGCAAACAGAGGGCGGTAGCTGATGCCGTTGAGCGGCTCGGCTTCGGAAACGATGGCAAGGTCGGCGCGGTGTTGCAGCAGCAGCCCGACCGGATCGGCTTGGAAACCGGAAACGATGTCCAATTCAACTTGCGGCCATAACGGGCGGAATTCGCCCATGGCAGGCATCAGCCAGTCGAAGCAGGTGTGGCATTCGACGGCAAGTCTGAGTTCGCCCGCTTCGCCTTCGATAATCCGTACCAGATCACGTTCGGCGGCGGCAACCTGCGGCAACAGCTCACGCGCCAGTTGCAATAGGCGCATACCGGCCGGAGTGAAGCGCAAAGGTGTGGATTTACGTTCAAACAACGGCGTTTCGTAATAATTTTCCAAGGCGCGGATTTGGTGCGACAGGGCGGATTGGGTCAGGAAAACCCGTTTGGCGGCAAGGGAAACGCTGCCGGTTTCTTCTAAAGCCAGCAAGGTTTTGAGATGACGCAATTCGATAATAGAGTCCATGTGTTTTCAGACGGCCTGTGGGTAAGGTAGCGTATATTAAAATAATTCATGATGATGTGCAAATGATTAATGTTGGGAATGATTGCTGAAATCGGAATGTAAGAATTTGAGGCATAAACAGATTTTGCGGTTAGAATGCGAAGCTGTTTTTGAAGATAGATATAAGGAGCGGAATATGGCTTTACGCCGCGAAATTCTGGCTTGGTGCGATGAGACATTGCAGGTCGGGCTGTTTAAGGACTATGCGCCCAACGGTTTGCAGGTCGAAGGCAAAGAAGAAATTGCCAAAATCGCCACTTCGGTTACCGCCAGCAAAGCTGCAATCGATTTTGCCGTAGAGCATGGGGTAGATATGCTTTTGGTTCACCACGGCATGTTTTGGAAAAGCGAGCCCGTCACGATTACCGGTTGGAAAAAAGCACGCATTGAAACCTTGCTGCAACACCAAATCAATATGGCGGGCTACCACTTGCCGCTGGACGCTCACCCACAACTGGGCAATAACGCGCAGTTGGCCGAGAAACTCGATTGGGTGCTCGAAAAACAATTCGGCGAGCAAAACCTGTTGAATACAGGCCGTCTGAAAACCACGCAAACATTGGCGCAGTTGTCTGAACGCATTGAGGCGGTATTTGGCCGCAAGCCGACCGTTATCGGTGATTTTGAACGCGAAATCAAACGTATTGCCTGGTGCAGCGGCGGTGCGCAGGGGTTTTTTCAGACGGCCGTAGACGAAGGTGTCGATGCATATCTGACCGGTGAAATTTCCGAAGCGCAATATCATCTTGCCAATGAAACGGGTGTGGCGTTTATCAGTGCCGGCCATCATGCGACAGAACGCTACGGCGTACGTGCCTTAGGCGATGCCGTGGCAGAAAAATTCGGTATCGAAGTGGTTCACTTTGATGAAAACAACCCTGCCTGAGTATTGAGCAATATCATAAAACTTTACCTTATTTTAAATAATGCTTTGAGTATTACAACAAACTAGGTAGAATTACGCTGTTTAATGGCTCGGTATTCCCAAAATTTTAGGACGACTGAATAATGGATAATCAAGAAATCAACAACGGTCGCCGCCGTTTCCTGACACTGGCTACATGCGGTGCAGGCGGTGTGGCGGCTCTGGGCGTAGCTACGCCTTTCGTGGCCAGCTTCTTCCCATCGGAGAAAGCTAAGGCTGCCGGTGCTGCTGTCGAAGTAGATGTCAGCAAAATCGAAGCAGGCCAAATGCTGACTGCCGAATGGCAGGGCAAACCGATTTGGCTGGTCAACCGCACAGATCAACAGCTCAAAGACTTGAAAAGTTTGGATGGTGCAGTTACAGACCCTAATTCCGAAGTGGATCAGCAACCGGAATACGCTAAAAACGAGCACCGTTCGATCAAGCCGAACCTCCTCGTCGCTATCGGTATCTGTACCCACCTGGGTTGCTCTCCGACTTACCGTCCCGACATTGCTCCCGCCGACTTGGGTGCAGACTGGAAAGGCGGTTTCTTCTGCCCTTGCCACGGTTCGAAATTCGACATTGCAGGCCGAGTATACAAAGGTGTTCCTGCACCGACCAACTTGGTTGTACCGCCTTACAAATATCTGAGCGATACAACTGTTTTGGTGGGCGAAGACTAAAAATAAGGAACGATAATTATGGCAAACCAAACCAATAGCAAAGCAAAAGCATTGTTAGGCTGGATGGACGCTCGCTTCCCTCTGTCTAAAATGTGGAATGAGCATTTGGCTCAATACTATGCGCCGAAGAACTTCAACTTCTGGTATTACTTCGGCTCTTTGGCCCTGCTTGTCCTTGTGATTCAAATCGTCAGCGGTATTTTCCTGACCATGAACTACAAACCGGACGGCAACCTTAACGCCTACCATTTGCCTGCTGCCTTTACCGCAGTAGAGTACATCATGCGCGACGTGTCCGGCGGCTGGATTATCCGCTACATGCACTCCACCGGCGCATCTTTCTTCTTCATCGTCGTTTATCTGCATATGTTCCGTGGTCTGATTTACGGTTCGTACAAAAAACCTCGTGAATTGGTGTGGATTTTCGGTTCCCTGATTTTCTTGGCATTGATGGCAGAAGCCTTTATGGGTTACCTGTTGCCTTGGGGTCAAATGTCCTTCTGGGGTGCGCAGGTAATTATTAACCTGTTCTCCGCCATCCCTGTTATCGGTCCTGATTTGTCCACTTGGATTCGTGGTGACTTCAACGTTTCCGACGTTACTTTGAACCGCTTCTTCGCCCTGCACGTTATCGCAGTACCTCTGGTATTGCTCGGCTTGGTTGTGGCTCACATCATCGCCCTGCATGAAGTGGGTTCTAACAACCCTGATGGCGTTGAAATCAAGAAAAACAAAGACGAAAACGGTATTCCACGCGATGGGATCCCATTCCATCCTTACTACACCGTTAAAGACATCTTGGGCGTCGTTGTATTCCTGATTGTCTTCTGTTCTGTGTTGTTCTTTGCACCTGAAGGCGGCGGCTACTTCTTGGAAGCGCCAAACTTCGATGCAGCGAATGCGCTGAAAACACCTCCGCACATTGCGCCGGTATGGTACTTCACTCCGTTCTACGCAATTCTGCGTGCGATTCCTTCCTTTGCCGGTACTCAAGTATGGGGTGTAATCGGTATGGGTGCGGCAGTTGTCCTGATCGCCTTGTTGCCTTGGTTGGATAAAGGCGAGGTTAAATCTGTCCGCTATCGCGGCCCAATCTTCAAAACTGCGTTGGTTCTGTTCATCATTGCCTTCATCGGTTTGGGTATTTTGGGTGCAATGGTAGCAACTGATACTCGTACTTTGGTTGCACGTATCCTGTCTTTCGTCTACTTTGCATTCTTCCTGGGTATGCCGTTCTATACCAAACTGGATACCAACAAACCAGTTCCTGAACGCGTAACCATGAGCACTACTAAACAAAAAATTATGTTCTTTGTTTACGTCGGTATTACCGTTGTTGGTGCTTACTTGTTTGCAACCAATATCTGATGAGGGCAGCGAAAATGAAACAAACTCTGAAAAACTGGTTTGCTGCCTTATTGCTGGCAGTGCCTATGAGTGCAGCCGTCGCCAGTGGCGGCCATGCAAACTACGAAAAAGTCGATATCGACCTGCGTGATCAAGTTAGTCTGCAGCACGGTGCGCAAGTCTTTACAAACTACTGTTTGTCTTGCCACTCTGCAAGCGGTATGCGCTTCAACCGTCTGAAAGATATTGGTTTGACTGAAGATGAAATCAAGAAAAACCTGATGTTCACAACAGACAACGTTGGTGACGTAATGGTAGCGGCAATGGATCCGAAAGATGCCTCCAAATGGTTGGGTGCGCCTCCGCCGGATTTGACCCTGATTGCTCGTTCTAAAGGTGCAGACTACCTGTATGCCTATATGCGCGGTTTCTATAAAGACCCAACTCGTCCGAACGGTTGGAATAATACCGTTTTGGCCGGCGCGAGTATGCCTCACCCATTGTGGGAGCAACAAGGTGTTCAAGCCGTTGAGTTGGATGCCAAAGGTCAGCCCGTTATGATTAAAGACGAGCATGGCAACCTGACTCCTAAACTGTATTGGGAATCTACCGGTCTGCATAGCCGTCGTCTGCCTAACGGTAAAGTAATCCAAAAAGAGTACGATGCTTATGTGCGCGATTTGGTAAACTACCTGGTATACATGGGTGAGCCTGCTCAGTTGCAACGCCACCGTATCGGCTACATGGTTCTGGCATTCCTGTTTGCAGTAATGCTCCCATTGGCTTACTTCCTGAAAAAAGAATTCTGGAAAGACGTTCACTAATTCTTTTGAATCAAAAAGGCAAACCTGTTTTAGGTTTGCCTTTTTTGTTTGCTTAATCAATTTATGTCGGATTAATGCAAATCTAAAAATTGCTTAATGTAAACAGTATGTTATTTTAAATTTCTGGATTAAGTATTTGAAATTATGTATAATTCTTTCTGAATTTTTATAAGGCTTAAGGCCGTCTGAAAAGATTTATCAGGAGTAAAAGATTATGATGACATTGTATTCAGGTATTACTTGTCCATTCAGCCAACGCTGCCGTTTTGTGCTGTACGAAAAAGGCATGGATTTTGAAATCAAAGATGTGGACGTGTTCAATAAACCTGAAGATTTGGCTTTGATGAATCCGTATAACCAAGTACCGGTTCTGGTTGAGCGTGATTTGATTTTGCACGAATCAAATATTATTAATGAATATATTGATGAGCGTTTCCCTCATCCTCAGTTGATGCCGGGTGATCCTGTTATGCGCGGTCGCGGCCGTTTGGTACTGTACCGTATGGAAAAAGAATTGTTCAGCTTGGTGCAAGTGTTGGAAAACCCTGAATCTACCAATAAAGAACAAGCTAAAGCGCGTGAAGCCATTGGCAATGGTTTGACACTATTGGCACCGTCTTTTACTAAAAACAAATACATCTTGGGCGATGACTTTTCTATGATTGATGTTGCCTTATCTCCACTGTTGTGGCGTTTGGACTATTACGACATCAAACTAGGTAAATCTGCTGCGCCTTTGCTGAAATACGCCGAGCGGATTTTCCAACGTGAAGCCTTTATTGAAGCATTGACGCCGGCTGAAAAAGCCATGCGCCGCTAAAGGACGGATCTATGGCAACTTCAACCAAACCGTATTTGTTGCGTGCTTTGTATGAATGGTGTTTGGATAATAACCAAACACCGCACATCGTAGCTTGGGTAAATGAACATACCCGTGTGCCTATGCAGTATGTGCGCGACAATGAAATTGTTTTAAATATTGGTCCTACCGCCAGCCATAACTTGAATATCGACAACGAATGGGTCAATTTTTCTGCACGCTTTTCCGGCGTAGCGCACGAGATTTGGATTCCGGTCGGTCATATTGTCAGTATATTTGGCCGCGAAAGTGGAGAGGGTATGGGTTTTGAGGTAGAACCATATCAGCCTGCTTCTGCCGAGGTTGCGGTAGCTGAAGATAAAAAAGCTGAATCTGCGGAAGAAAAACCGAAAAAAGTATTGAAGCTTGTGAAGTAATTAAAAGATAAAAGGCCGTCTGAAATGTTTCAGATGGCCTTTTATTGATTAGGTATTGTATTGATTAGGTATTGTATTGATTAGGTATTGTATTGATTAGGTATTGTATTGATTAGGTATTGTATTGATTAGGTATTGTATTGATTAGGTATTGTATTGATTGGGTATTGAAGTGGCAAAATTAATGAGCAATCAGTTATTAATCAAGCTAAACAAAAAAGCTCTTGCATTTAACAAGAGCTTTTTTGTTTAGTGGTGGAGGTAAGCGGGATCGAACCGCTGACCTCTTGCATGCCATGCAAGCGCTCTACCAACTGAGCTATACCCCCGAAATTTGGTGGCGAATCAGGGACTCGAACCCCGGACACAAGGATTATGATTCCTCTGCTCTAACCGACTGAGCTAATTCGCCGTTTCGTGAAGTCGCTATTATAGTTTTTTTTGAATATTTGGCAAGCGCTAATTTTGATTTTTTTTATTTCTTATTGTTTTTAAAAAATAAAAAGTAGGTTGTCAGGCTATAGCTTATGGCAAATATCGCCGTGGCTGAAGCCTGTCCAATCGATATTGATATCTTTGCCAAAAGCGATCACTTTAAAAAGTTCGCCCATTTCGTGCTGATGTATCAGTTTCTGTACTGCTGCTGCGGCTTGGATATATTCAACCGAATCCGAGCTGCCGATTTGTGTCAGCAGATCGGTGATGCCGAGATTGAGCAGGAAATAAGATTGGGGCAGGTAGCCGATTAAGTCCAAACCTGATTCCGTGCCGGCGCGTGCAATATCGGTGAAATTAACGTGCGCAGTCAAATCGGTCAGGCCGATATTGAAAAATGGGTCGTGGATAGTGTGGTGGCGATAGTGGCCGATAAATGTGCCTTCTTTACGTTGCGGATGGTAATACTGGGCGGCGTCGAAGCCGTAATCGATAAATATCATGCCGCCGCGCTGCAATTTGGCGGCCAGGGTTTGGATAAAGGCATATTGTGCAGGATGCAGCTCGCTTGTGTATGAAGGGAGGGGAGGGAAGTACAAGGAGGCTGTTTGTATCAGTTCGGCTTGGGTCAATGGTCTGATGGCTTCGATTAGCTCGTCATTCTCTAGGCTCACGCCGATTTGTTGAAACCCTTCATCTTGATAAATCAAGCGTTCAACCGGCATGGCATCCAATACTTCGTTGCCGATGATGATGCCGTCAAAGTGTTCGGGTAATGCGGTGAGGTGGATGACTTTTGCGGCTGCTTCGGGAGATGTGTGCTCAAGAATATGTTGACGTTGTCTCTCTGCAAGCTCTGCCGATAGCTCGATAATGTAGTAATGATTCAGGCTGTCTGAAAGATTTTGCAAGAGTGTGGCAGCGAGATGACCTGTACCTGCACCAAATTCGTAGATATTGCCTGCTGTTTGCGGCAGTAATTCGGCAAGTTGTTTGGCAAGGGTTTGTCCGAATAAGGGGGAGAGGGTGGGGGCAGTAATGAAGTCGCCGTCCGTACCAATTTTATGGCTGCCTCCGCTGTAATAACCGTATTGAGGTGTGTAAAGGGCAAGCTCCATAAAACGGGAGAAGGGTATCCAGTTTTGATGTTGTTCAATTTCGTTTTTTATGAGCTTCGTCAGGTGTGCTGAAGAGGCTTGTGCATCAGGGGAAGGAAAGAGGAGTTGTGGCTTCATGACTGTTAGATAATGTAAAAAATTTGAATTTGTTTGTATATTATAGCCCCTTGTGAGAGGGGTGGTAATTGGGTATAAAAATACTATATGTAGTATTTTAAGAATACAAATAATACTATATATAGTATTTTATGCTATATGGAATGACTAAAATATCAATTTGTCATGCATTTCTATATATATAACCTATTGAATTTTAAGTGTTTAGTGTTTCATTTCAGATAAAGGGTTGATTTGACCTGATTGCCAAAATTTCTTATAGTGTCGGTTAGTGGGGCATAGTAGGTGAAAGTGGTTACTTTTCCCTAAAAAGTGTTCCGTAGAAGTGAAAACGAAATATTTTAGGAAGATGGGATTTTTAATCCCACTCTGTTTTATTTTAATCGAATTTGGGGTGTGATGTGTTTGGCGGTGCTCATGAATTGAGTATGGACAGTAAAGGGCGGTTGGCGATTCCTGCCAAATTCCGCGATATTTTGCTGCGCCGTTATACGTCTGCAATTGTGGTCACACTGGATTCCCGAAAAAAATTATTGATGTACCCCGAGCCCGTTTGGGAAGAAAAAGCCGAGCAGATTTTGAAGTTGAAAGTGGCCGGCAATGAAGCTTTGCAACGGTATCAGAATTTGCTGCTGCACAATGCGGAGATTTTGGAGTGGGACAGCGCCGGACGTGTTTTGATTCCGGCCAATCTGCGCAAACGCGTGGATTTTGAAAAAGAAGTTACTTTGGTTGGCCGTGCAAACCGTATGGAGTTGTGGGGCCGCGAACATTGGGAAGAGGAAATGAATCAGGCTTTGGATATCGATCCTGATGAATTGGCTTTCCAATTGAGTCAAACGGATTTGCAATTGTGAGTAAAGTTGAAAATTATCAGCATGTTACTGTCTTGTTGCATGAGGCGGTGGATGCGTTGGCAATCCGTGAAGACGGGATTTATGTGGACGGTACGTTCGGTAGGGGAGGGCATTCCCGGCTGATTTTGTCACGTTTGGGCGAGCAGGGTCGTTTGGTTGTTTTTGACAAAGACCCTGAGGCGATTGCGGTAGCCAATGGGCTGGCGGCGCAAGATAAACGTGTCAGTGTCGTACACAATGGTTTTGAGACATTTCAGACGGCCTTGGATGAATTGGGCATTGATAAGATTGACGGTGCACTTTTTGATTTGGGGATTTCGTCGCCGCAAATTGACGATGGCAGCCGCGGATTCAGTTTCCGCTTTGATGCGCCGTTGGATATGCGGATGGATCCGACTCGCGGGATGTCTGCGGCAGAATGGATTGCAACCGCATCCGAACAGGATTTACACGAGGTAATTAAGAATTATGGTGAAGAGCGGTTTAGTTGCCAGATTGCGCGCGCCATTGTTGCGCAACGCGAGGAGAGTCCCATCGATACAACCCGCAAGCTGGCGCAGCTTGTGGCGCAAAACGTCCGTACTCGTGAGCGCGGACAAGACCCTGCAACGCGCACCTTCCAAGCAGTTCGCATCTTTATTAACCGCGAGCTCGAAGAGGTAGAGGCAGTCTTGCCGCAGGTTGCAGGCCGTCTGAAAGAGGGTGGACGCTTGGCTGTCATTGCGTTCCATTCGCTGGAAGACAGAATTGTGAAGCAGTTTATTAAAAAATATTCGCAACATGCGCCTTTGCCCCGTTGGGCAGTGGTTAAGGAAGCGGATTTGCCTCAGCCGCCTTTGAAGGCTGTGGGCAAAGCAATCAAACCGGGTTCGACAGAGACTGAAGCTAATCCGCGTGCACGCAGTGCGGTTTTGCGGGTGGCGGAGCGCAGCAGCGGCGAATTTTCGGTTGTTGACTAGGGAAAGCGTTTCGGCATTGTCGCAAGGGATGTTTCTGTTGGCAGGCCGTCTGAAAGTTTGAAATGGGTAAGTTGAATATTTTATTACTGGTTTTGGTGACGGTTTCTGCCTTTGCCGTAGTGTTTAAGCAAAACCAATCGCGCTTGCACTTTATCGAGTTGGATAAGGCGCAAAAGCGGGAAATTCAGTTGGAACAGGATTACGCGCGCTTGAAATTGGAGCAAGCAAGATTGGCAAATCACAAACTGATTAAAGTGGCGGCCGAAAAGCAACATCTGCTTCCGCCTGGTGCGCATAATACGGCTATGCTGGAACGCAAAAAATAAGAATATAGCCTTGTTTTCAAGGTGTTTACGGGAATTAATAGCTCACTGAGCAGCTAAGTCATGAGAAGTCCAACATGTTAATTAAGAACGAATATAAACCTCAAATGCTGTCTGGAACCACAAAAACAAAAAAACCGCTGACAAGTAACGGACGTATTGGTTTGGTGCTGGGTGCCGTTGCGCTGGCATTTACCGGTCTGTTGGTGCGCGGGGTTTATCTGCAAACCAGTCAGCATGAGTTTTTGAAAAATCAGGGCGACCAACGTTTTGTGCGCACACTTCCGCTGCCTGCATCACGCGGTATGATTACCGACCGCAATGGTGCTACATTGGCGTTGAGTGCGCCTACTGAATCATTGTATGCCATGCCTTCCGGTATGGAGGAAATGCCGACTGACGAGCAGTTAGAAAAACTGTCGGCCATTGCCGATGTACCTGTTGAAGTTTTGAAAAATAAATTGTCTAAAAAAGACAAAGGCTTTATCTATCTGAAACGTCAACTCAGCTACGAGAAAGCAGAAGAAATCAAAGCATTGGGCATTAAAGGCATCGCATTCCAAAAAGAATTGAAACGCCATTACCCGATGGGCAATCTGTTTGCGCATGTTATCGGCTTTACCAATATCGACGGCAAAGGTCAGGAGGGCTTGGAGCTTTCCCGTGAAGACAGTCTGCGCGGTGAAGATGGTGCGAAAGTCGTATTGCGTGACAACAAAGGTAATATCGTTGACAGCCTCGACTCTCCACGCAACAGCGTGCCTAAAAACGGGCAAGACATGATTTTGTCTTTGGATCAGCGTATTCAAACGCTGGCTTATGACGAGTTGAACAAGGCTGTGGCTTATCACAAAGCCAAAGCGGGTACGGTTGTGGTATTGGATGCGCAAACCGGCGAAATTTTGGCTTTGGTCAACAGCCCGGCTTATGATCCGAATCAACCGGGTCAGGCCAATAGCGAACAGCGCCGCAACCGTGCCGTAACCGACATGATCGAACCCGGTTCTGCCATGAAGCCGTTTACCATTGCCAAAGCGCTGGATTCCGGCAAAGTGGATACGACCGATACATTCAATACCCTGCCTTACAAAATCGGTCCGGCTACCGTACAAGATACCCACGTTTATCCTACTTTGGATGTGCGCGGCATTATGCAAAAATCTTCCAACGTCGGTACCAGTAAACTTTCTGCCATGTTTACGCCTAAAGAAATGTACGATTTCTATCACGATTTAGGTGTGGGTGTGCGTATGCATTCAGGCTTTCCTGGTGAGACTGCAGGTTTGTTGAGGAGCTGGCGCAGATGGCAAAAAATCGAACAGGCAACCATGTCTTTCGGTTATGGTCTGCAATTAAGCTTATTGCAATTGGCGCGTGCTTATACTGTCTTGACCCATGACGGCGAATTGTTGCCGGTCAGCTTTGAAAAACAAGCGGTTGCACCTAAAGGCAAGCGCGTCATCAAAGCCTCTACTGCGAAAAAAGTGCGCGAGTTGATGGTTTCCGTTACTGAAGCCGGCGGTACCGGTACTGCCGGTGCTGTGGATGGTTTTGACGTAGGTGCGAAAACCGGTACGGCGCGTAAACTGGTCAATGGCCGCTATGTAGACAACAAACACGTCGGTACATTCATCGGTTTCGCTCCAGCTAAAAATCCACGCGTGATTGTGGCTGTTACCATTGACGAACCGACTGCCAACGGCTATTACGGCGGCGTGGTTGCCGGTCCCGTATTCAAAGAAGTCATGAGCGGAAGCTTGAACATCTTGGGCGTCTCCCCGACCAAGCCTTTAAGTAATACCGCTACTGTCAAAGTACCGTCATAATCCAAACAATCAAAGAGATATTGTTTATGTTCAGCAAGTTAACCCCCTTGGCTGAAACCAACTTTCCGCCTCTGCTGTGTGAAAACGCAGCAGGGCGTTTGTTGCATTCAGACAGCCGACAAATTAAACAGGGTGACATTTTCGTTGCCTGCCAGGGCGAATATACAGACGGCCGTAGCTATATTCCTGCCGCCATCGCCAACGGTGCAACCTTTGTTTTTTGGGATGATGACGGCAAATTCACATGGAATCCCGAATGGAACGTTCCTAATCAAGGCATTAAAGATCTGAAACATCGCGCCGGTATGTTGGCGGCACAGGTTTACGGCAATGTTTCAGACGGCCTTAAAGTCTGGGGTGTAACCGGTACCAACGGCAAAACCTCTATCACACAATGGCTGGCGCAAGCTGCCGATCTGTTGGGCGAAAAAACCGCCATTATCGGCACAGTCGGCAACGGTTTTTGGGGCGTATTGGAAGAGACCACTCATACCACGCCAGCTCCCGTTGATGTTCAAACCCTGCTCTACCGCTTCCGCCAGCAAGGCGCAACAGCCGCCGCGATGGAAGTTTCCAGCCATGGCCTTGACCAATCGCGTGTCAACGGCGTGCCGTTTCGCAGTGCAATCTTTACCAATCTCACCCGCGACCACCTCGATTATCACGGCACCATGGAAGCCTACGGTGCCATCAAGTCACGCCTGTTCTACTGGCATGGTCTGCAACACGCCATCATTAATGTCGATGACGAATACGGTGCGGAACTCGCAGGCCGTCTGAAAAAAGACTGTCCCGATTTAGCCGTTTACGGCTATGGTTTCAGCGAGCAAGCCGATATTTGTATTACCGATTTCACCGCTTCTTCAGACGGCATGGAAGCCGTATTCCAAACCCCGTGGGGTGAAGGAAAATGCCGCACCCGTCTGCTCGGACGGTTCAACGCGCAAAACCTCGCCGCCTGCGTTGCCTTGCTGTGTGCCAACGGTTATCCACTCAATAACGTTTTGGAGGTACTGGCAAAAATCCGTCCTGCTTCAGGCCGCATGGATTGCATTATGAACAGCGGCAAACCTTTGGTCGTTGTCGATTATGCTCACACGCCCGATGCACTGGAAAAAGCACTCTCCACTTTGCAGGAAATCAAACCGCAGGGCGCGGCTTTATGGTGCGTATTTGGCTGCGGCGGCAACCGAGACCGCGGCAAACGCCCATTGATGGGTGCGGCAGCAGTTCAGGGTGCCGATAAAGTGGTGGTTACCAGCGACAACCCACGCTTGGAAAATCCTCAAAACATCATCAACGATATTTTGCCTGCCGTGCCTCATCCTGAACGCGTCGAAGTTGATCGTGCCGTTGCCATCCGTTATGCGGTTGAGCAGGCTGCCGCGAACGACATCATTCTGATTGCCGGTAAAGGGCATGAAAACTATCAGGATGTACAAGGCGTGAAGCATCATTTCTCCGATTTTGAAATCGCAGAAAAAGCATTGGCAGAGCTCAGGTAAAAATATTTTCCAGATGATTCCTTAAGGTTATTGGCAAATAGGAAATTACACATTACTCCATCTCACTTTTAATAGGTAAAAATATGCAACGTTATACTCCTTTATTCAATGCTTTACTTTCAGCCGTCCCTTACTTAACCCGTGAAGATTTACCAAAAGAGCCTCCGGCTGAAGATGAGGATTTGGTGTGTCGTTGGTTATTTAAGCATTTAGGTTGGTATCACGAATCAGGTAAATGGCATTATGCTGATCATCAATTTATGGAGTATATGGAGTGGAAAGAGCCACATTTAAAATTAGGGAAGTTTTATCCTGTACAAAAGCTAGGCATTGAAATAGATGCGACAGGAATTGATGACGAAGTATGCAAACGTACATTAGCAGAATTTTGCGCTCACGAAGGTATCCCCGTGCCGGATGATCAAGGTGAATTGGAAGATCTTTTTGAGAGTGAAGAGATGGAAATGTTTGCGATGTTCAATGATAGTAACTATGTCTTAGAGGCTTACGATGCATTACTTAAGCCACATGGGCTTCGACTAATAGACATTGGTTATACCGAAAATGCCTTCCTACTGATGGTAAAAGATGATGATGAGGCAGTCGGAAATATCGAGCAGGCACTGATCGATTTAGGATATGTCGATATTGAAGACTAATTTTTGAGAGTATACAGACAGAGTGAAATCATCATAAATGCAGAGTGGTTTTGTTGTACTTCATATTCGACTCATCAATCCCACTATGAATTTAACAACGATGTAATCAATTTTCAGACGGCCCAGCAGCCTTAAGGTCGTCTGAAAACGTTTATCCCCCATAATAAAAGCAACACGACACACGCATTACGGCACGTCAGCCATTAAACCCATCACAGTTGTTTGTTTCGGAGGACTTTTTAACAAGGCCGTCTGAACAACAAGGAGACCGATTTGATGCTGAAAATGCCGACAAAAACCTTATTAATCAGTGCAGCCGTAGTTTTATTCGCAGGCTGTACAACCAAACAACTTCCGCGTCCTACTGCCGAAATCGAGCAGTTGAGGGCGCAACAGCCTCCTGCCGAGCAAAGTCTGCCCAATCCTGTTAAAGGCAAGCGTTTTGACGACACTTGGGGCGCGGCGCGCAGTCAGGGGCGCAGGCATGAAGGTGTGGATATTTTTGCTAAGAAAAACACGCCGATACGCAGTACGACGCCCGGTATCGTGACCAAAATCGGACGCAACCGATTGGGCGGTAAAGTTATCGGTATTCAAGGGCCGGGTGCGTGGCATTACTATGCCCATCTGAATAAATTTGCCCGTATCCGCCTGTATGAGCGAGTCAAAGAAGGGCAGGTCATCGGCTATGTCGGTAAAACCGGCAACGCTAGAACCACACCGGCCCACCTGCATTACGGCGTATATCTGCCCAGCGGCGCGGTGAATCCGTATCCGCTGATTAATCAGAGCAGATAGGCCTTCTGAACAAGATTTGAGAGTATGAACGCAAAGAAATTGGTTAAGGCAACGAATATCGTCGGTATGGTGGCAGTTGTGCTGCTGGTGTATTGGGTATTTGTTCTGATTCTATCCAATGTTTTCGGGCTTAAGGTATTCCGCGAATACATTACGGAAATTTTCCTGATGAGTATTTTGGGGATTTTTGCCGTGATGGCGGGTGCCTTGATACTGAACATCATGCTGAATCTGACCCGTATCGCCGAGCGAGGACAAGAGGAAGAAAGCAAAGGTGGCCGGAAAACCTTATATTTGCTGTTGGCAGTATTTCCTGTTTTAGCAGCCTTGTTATTTGGCGGAAATTATCTGACTGTTCAGAAAAAACGTCAGATCTTGACTCAATCGCTAGAGCGTATCGTCAAGGATAATCCATCGCAAATCAACGCGTTGGCAGATTATCGTTTTGACTTGGCATACATCAAAAAAGCGGCGTTAATCCTTGAGATGATGTCGAAGGAAGATTCTGCCTTTAAAGCAGCTACAGTGATTGTGCCGGATACGATCGGTAATAAACAGGTTTATTTGGCTTTCTCAGTTGATTCCCAGTTAAGTGGGATTGATGAGCAGACACCCAATGCTCAGGGAGTAGGCGATGATAATGGTTTTGTCGTTACTCGGAATAGCAATAAAGAAACAATCAGCAAAACGCAATATCTTTATGCCCCAAATCTGAGCGAGCGTGAATACTTGCAAAGAATATTTGTCGGACAAACAAATGAAATACGTTATGAGGCAAAAGACGGTAATTACAGCCTTTGCCACCCCTACCGCCAAAACGGAAAAACCATTGTATTGTGTTTTTCCGATTACCAGCAGTATGGGAAAATCGGCAGTTGATAAGAGAAAGTGATTTGTAGTATGAAAAGTTGGTTTTCCAATACATTTCCTGATTATAAAAAATTGCCCAAAAGCGGCAAATTTATGGCATGGCTGACTTTTGTGCAGGGCGTGGTTTGGTTGATTCTGGCATCAATTCAGAGTGTGCAAGGACTGATTAACAACATGGCATGGGCTGTGTTTTTTGGGATTTTACTTTTCATTTTGGGTGTGTTGGCGCTGTCTGCAGCATGGAATGCGTTTAAATACCGTGCAGTAGGTTTTAAGAGAATGACGTATGTGTACATGCCATGCTTGTTCCAAATAGTCTTTGTAGGAGAGGCATTTTCTTTTACGTATTATATAGAAAGTGTACTGCAATTATCATTTAGTCTTACGGTACATAAGCTTACTGTCGGTGTAAATTTTGCCGCTATTCTTTTTATTGTGCTGGCAGGACGCAATTGTCGTCATTTAAAAATGGTTTCCCAAAATACGGATAAAAATGTGGAACCGTTAGAACAAGTAGAACAAGGACAAGAAACACAATCATGAAACCACTAGACCTAAATTTCATCTGTCAAACCCTCGGCCTTCCGATGCCGTCTGAAAATCAACCCGTTTCGCGTATTGTTACAGACAGCCGTGATATTCAGGACGGCGACGTATTTTTTGCGCTTGCCGGTGAGCGCTTTGATGCGCATGACTTTGTTGAAGATGTGTTGGCAGCGGGAGCAACGGCAGTTGTGGTTTCGCGCGAAGATTGTGCGGTTTTGAAAGGCGCTTTGAAGGTTGACGATACGCTTGCGGCTTTGCAAAAACTGGCGAAGGCGTGGCGTGAAAATGTGAATCCGTTTGTCTTTGGTATTACCGGCTCTTCCGGCAAAACGACGGTTAAAGAGATGTTGGCCGGCGTATTGCGTCATCGATTCGGCGATGAAGCTGTGTTGGCGACTGCCGGCAATTTCAACAACCATATCGGCCTGCCGCTGACTTTGTTGAAACTGAATGAAAAACACCGCTATGCCGTCATTGAAATGGGCATGAACCATTTTGGCGAATTGTCTTTGTTGACCCGAATCGCCGGTCCGAATGTTGCTTTGGTTAATAACGCTTTGCGCGCGCATGTCGGTTGCGGTTTTGATGGCGTCGGCGATATTGCTAAAGCAAAAAGTGAAATCTACGAAGGTTTGCTTTCAGACGGCATTGCGCTGATTCCGTGCGAAGATGCCAATATCGCTACATTTGAAGCTGCTACTGCGCAATTGAATGCTCAGACTTTCGGCGTTGCCAGTGGCGATGTCCATGCAGAAAATATTGAGTTGAAACCGTTGTCCTGCGAATTTGATTTGGTGCGTGGCAATGAACGTGTTGCCGTGGTGTTGCCAGTCCCCGGCCGTCACAATGTGCATAATGCCGTAGCGGCGGCTGCTCTGGCTTTGGCGGCAGGTTTGAGCCTTGCCGAAGTTTCAGACGGCCTGAAAAATTTCAGTAATATCAAAGGCCGTCTGAATATCAAGCAAGGCATTAAAGGCGCGACTTTGATTGACGATACTTATAATGCCAACCCCGACAGTATGAAAGCCGCCATTGATGTGCTCGCTGCTATGCCTGCGCCGCGTATTTTTGTGATGGGCGACATGGGCGAATTGGGTGAGGACGAAGCCGCCGCCATGCACGCCGAAGTTGGCGCGTATGCACGGGATAAAGGCATCGAGGCCGCATATTTTGTCGGCGACAACAGCGTTGAAGCAGCGGAAACGTTTGGCGCGGAAGGTTTGTGGTTTGCTGACAAAGATCCGCTGATTCAAGTGTTGAGCCACGACTTGCCTGAACGCGCTACTGTATTGGTCAAAGGCTCGCGCTTTATGAAGATGGAAGAAGTGGTCGAGGCACTGACGGATAAAGAGGTTGTCTGAAAATGGAACAGAAAAGGAAACGGCCTATACTGTTGCAGGTTATTGTTGGGATGATGGTAGTGGCAGCAGTTTTATGGCCGGTTGTAGTGTGGCAGTACATCAAAGATGTAGGGTTTGAGGCAATAAGCGAAGCATACGAAAGTACAAGTGGACGTTGGGGGTGGTTTGAATTTTGGTTAGGAAATTTTCATTTGCTTGTGCAAGTGATATTGATGCTGGTTAGTGCTGTTGGGCTATGGAGAGGTAAGGATTGGGCGCGTAGATTGTGGCTGTATGGCTGTATACTGTATATCGTCTACAATATGGTCGGTTATTTGGTTTCCCCTAGGAACGGTTTTCCATTGTTGGATGTCATCATTCGTGTTGCAATTTGTTACAGCTTGTTTTGCTTACATCCCAAGGATTATTTTCAGACTCAAGAAAATAAAACTTAAGAAGGCCGTCTGAAATATGAAAAAGATTTTACTATTGGCTGGATTGCTGATTGCCGCATTTTATGCCGGAATGAAAGTACAGGCATTTATCTATGAGGATACCTGCTTGGACTTGGGAGGCGGAAAGAATCCCGGAAACTATCCAATTTGCGTGGTAGAGAAATAATCTTACTCAATAAGGTCGTCTGGAATTTCAGACGGCATACCGATTTATTTTTAATTGGGCGATAAGCCCGCTGTAACAACAAAAACAAAAAAGGAAGCCCCATGTTTTTATGGCTCGCACATTTCAGTAACTGGTTAACCGGTCTGAATATTTTTCAATACACCACATTCCGCGCCGTCATGGCGGCTTTGACTGCTTTGGCGTTTTCCCTATTGCTTGGTCCGTGGACCATCCGCAAACTGACTGCGCTTAAAGTCGGCCAAGCCGTCCGTACCGACGGCCCTCAAACCCACCTGATCAAAAACGGTACGCCAACCATGGGTGGCTCGCTGATTTTGACCGCCATTACCGTGTCCACAATCTTGTGGGGCAACTGGGCAAATCCTTATATCTGGATTCTCTTAGGAGTCTTGCTTGCTACCGGCGCACTCGGTTTTTACGACGACTGGCGTAAAGTGGTTTATAAAGACCCTAACGGCGTGTCTGCCAAATTTAAAATGGTGTGGCAGTCCAGCGTTGCCATCATCGCTGGTTTGGCGTTGTTCTACCTTGCGACAAACTCTGCCAACAATATCCTGATTGTTCCCTTCTTCAAACAAGTTGCCTTGCCGCTTGGCGTAGTCGGCTTCTTGGTATTGTCCTACCTGACCATCGTCGGTACATCCAATGCCGTTAACCTGACCGACGGTTTGGACGGCTTGGCCGCATTCCCCGTTGTACTTGTTGCAGCCGGTCTTGCCATCTTTGCTTATGCCAGCGGACACTCCCAATTTGCCCAATACCTGCAATTACCTTACGTTGCCGGCGCAAACGAAGTGGTGATTTTCTGTACCGCCATGTGTGGCGCATGTCTCGGCTTTTTGTGGTTTAACGCCTATCCGGCACAAGTCTTTATGGGCGACGTCGGCGCGCTCGCGCTTGGCGCGGCGCTTGGTACCGTTGCCGTCATCATCCGCCAAGAATTTGTCCTCGTCATCATGGGCGGCCTGTTTGTTGTTGAAGCCATTTCCGTTATGTTGCAGGTCGGTTGGTACAAACGCACCAAAAAACGCATCTTCCTGATGGCACCGATTCATCATCATTACGAACAAAAAGGCTGGAAAGAAACACAAGTCGTCGTCCGTTTCTGGATTATCACCATCGTCTTGGTACTGATTGGTTTGAGTACCCTTAAAATCCGCTAAATCTCCAAAGGCCGTCTGAAAGTTTCAGACGGCCATTATGTAAGGTAAGTATGCTTGCCTGAATCCTCCATTTCAAAAACAAATCCCGCAATAATCCACACAGAAAGTCCCCAAACATGTACCAATCTTTCGGCGGCGCAACCGGCATCCGCACCCTGACCGACCGTTTCTACGACTTAATGGAACTTGAGCCGAAATACCAAGCCTTACGCCAAATGCACGGCGAAGACATGACCCTGATACGCGAAAAGCTCTACGAATTTTTCAGCGGCTGGCTCGGCGGCCCGCAACTTTTTGTCGAAAAATACGGCCATCCCCAACTGCGCGCCCACCATATGCCTTTTGTTGTCAACGTACAAGTCCGCAACGAATGGATCGCCTGCTTTGCCCAAGCCATGAGCGAACTGGACATCGATAAAGCACTTGCCGAGCCGGTTTTAATCCAAGTTTTTGCCATGGCAGATTGGTGCCGTAACCAAAACGAAGACGGTATCGAACCGCCTATGCCGCCGATGGCGGTCGATCCCGTAATCCGCATTCCCGAATTGAAAAACGTTTTAAAGCAGTATGGCGTGGATAGTTATTTTGAAGGTTGAGGTCGTCTGAAAAGTGATTGTGATAGCAAATGTAAAAATAGATTAATCATCATGATAAAAGGGGACTTTTAACTCAAATCATGAAAAGGTCGGATTCTGAATCCAGCCTACGGCTAAAACAAGAGGTAATATGGATGTTGTAGGAATAATGCTGATGTGGTTAGTTGGAATAGTCTTTTTTCCTATTATTGTGTACATCGTATGGAGAATTTATAAATATACGTGCACACTTCCTATAAAAGTGCAGCGAGGTATAGCAATTTTAATCATTGTTACCCCGTTAATTTTATATATGGGTATGTCGCAAATCGTAGATAAAGGATATTGCATTAGGGACAGAAAGTATTTTTCTGAATATTCAAAAGAAAAAATGGTTAATGATGCAATAATTTTGTTGATAAATAAGGGTTCAGATATTTCTTTGGGTGGGTATAAAAAAAATCAAGATTTTTCTAAAAATTCTGAGACTTTTGATATTGCTAATTTTAAATCATTTAATGATGATTGCTGTCATGTATATATAGGTGATATTATTAATGACGGTAGCGGTCCGGTTAAATATGTCTATAAATTCACTGGGAAATTTTATGGATATGTAATGTTGGAGTATTGGCAAATAAGGCCAAATTTTAAAATGGATGAAGAACAAAAGCGTGTTTATCAGAAAATTGAAAAAACAAGAAGCTATTATGGAGTGAGCCGTTGCGGAGAAGTTTTTGAAATTCCCAGTTATCTATATTTTTAAAATTGTGGAAAAGATATAAGAAAGGATAGTTATGTTGAGATTTCTACTTGGAATTAGTTTTTGTATAACATTATCAGCTTGCCAAACAGAAACTTTGGTAAAAGATGTGAACATTTCGAAAAAACAGGAGTTGCATAATATGAATATGAATACTTATTTTGCTAAGAATACAAAAAAATTAGATGAGGTGATACAAATTCCTAGTGAGGGTGTTAAATCTATCGATGTATATGCTCTCTATGGATTTGTTGAATCATTTTCGCCCATTTCTACTGCTGAGCAAATTAAACAAAGAGTAGGGGAAGGTTTGGGTTATAAGGACTTATTTGGTACAAAATCTGTCCATTACCGTTTAGAACCAAAAGACTTTTCTCATTTTTTCTCTGGTTTTAATAGAATTAAAAGTACATTAAATCCCTATGATAAATTTGATTCAGTATATTTGATATTGATTGAAATTAAGTATAACACCCATTCTGTCCAAATACTTACTCGAGAGGCAGCAGAGGGAGAAGCTTTTTTATTCAGTAAAATTATTAAAAATGATGAGAGATTTTTGATTTTATTGGATTCAAAAGGATTAAAAGAGTTATTTAATACGATAGACCCAAATCAAAATATCCTGAAATGATTAATTTAGGTTGGAGCTGTTTATGACAAGCGGTGTGGATTTTAATAAAAAAGGTTTTGTTGCCAGTGTGCAAAATAAGGAAACTTTTGGGAGAGTTTTAATAGAAAATAACGCTTACAGTAATGAGACGAAAGAGTTTGATAAAACAAAAGTGAATGCTTTAATGCCTGCGGATTCGGATGATGTCAAAAAATTAGACTTGGCTTTGCAATATTTGCAGCAAAATGAAAAAGCTAATTCGTTGATTCAAAAGGCTTCTGATATGGGTATTCATATCGTAATCTTTAAAGAGGGAGATAACACTTTTTATCCACTAAGACCCGATAACACTGATGGGATTATCTTTTGGAACCCTAATCAATCGGCAGAGATTTTTTCTGAAATTAATGGGAAAAAAGTTTCATTAGGTATCCAATCTGCTGCTAATGTTTTGTTTCATGAGTTGGTTCATGCAACTGATCCTAATTTGGCAAAATCTGATGTTGAAATGGACAGTTATAACAAGCCTTTTGCATCAGATGACGTGAAACATAAATTTTATAACGCTCCTGAATATTTGGCTGTAACGATGTCCAACGAAATAGTCAGTAAATTTCATAATGAGCCAATAAGACCTGATTATATCGGTGATTCAATGTTTGTTTCTGTACCTAATCCCATCAATTCTCAAACCAATCATTACGATCAAGATGGCAACCTTATAGGTAAAACAGTCAAAACTTACGACGAAAAAAACGAAACTATCAAGACGGTAAATACTGATTATTTGCGTCAAGATGAACGTGGTTTGCCAGTGGAAAGTGAGACGGTCACTGATATAAATGGAGAGCCTGTCAAACAAATTCAAGATAAGTCCTCTTTCAACTATAATTTGCCTGACTGGAACAATTTGAACGGCAGTGATTTATACGCTGCAGTTTTGTCTGCGGACAGCAGTCAGTTGGATGCGTTGGGTAAAAGTCTGGCGCAGTCGGAAGAAGGTCAGCGTATGCTGAGGCAGGGAGAAAATCTGTTGGCTGAATATAAAGAACAGCAGGAATTGGAGCGGCAACAGGAGTTGGTACATTCAAGCCGGGCAATGGTCAGAACGCTTTAAATCCGTATATCAGGGAAGGTTTAAATGGACGATAAGAAATTTGATGAGGCTATAAAGGTGTTGGTAATGTTGCGGGCGGACGTTATCGAACAGGGGAAGAAAATTGATGGCCGAATTAATGAGCAACAGCGTGCTTTGTCGGAGGAGTCTGACCGGTTCAGACGACAGGTTGGTAATATAGTTGACAATGCAGGGAAGACTATCCGACAAGAAACTGAGCAGTCATTGGGCTTAGCAAGTGAAGGGTATAAGAAGGCAGTTGATGAATTAAATCGTGAAGTGGGAAAGCTCAATAAAATTATCAAAAGCTGGTATATCGGCATAGGCGTAGTATTAGCTATTGCTGTCATTATATTGTTTGTGGTGGTGCGATATATGGTTGTTGATTTGGCTGATAGGCGTGCGGAATTGGAGAGTTATGAACATGCCATTGAAACTGCCAAAGCATTTGCTGAGTCGGATGCCTACATATGTGAAGGGCGCATTTGTATCAATACAGGTAAAAATGTCGGTAACGGCTATCGTCAGGCAAAACCGAGAAAGAAATAAAACGTCGTCTGAAAAACTAGTATAAAACAGAAACAATAACTTGAAAGAAATAGATTTTAGAATGAATAAATTATTAAAAAAATGATGGTTGCCTTACTAGCTTTTGGCATAGGGCAAGCAGCTTGGGCGGAAGATGTGTCTGATTTGGACAAACTAATACAAAATGCAAAACAAGGCAGTGTACCAGCACAGTCTAGTTTGGGAGCAATCTATCTTTTTCGTGAAGATTACGCATCGGCTACGTATTGGCTTCGGAAGGCAGCAGAGCAAGGTCAGCAAACTGCTCAAAAAAATTTAGGTTTGCTGTATTACAATGGAGTAGGAGTTAATCAGGATTACGAAGAAGCGCTAAAATGGTTTCGTAAATCAGCAGAACAAGGGTATGCACAAGCCCAATATAATTTGGGTTGGATGTATGCCAATGGGCAAGGAGTCCGTCAAGATGATGCACAGGCAGTGCAGTGGTATCGCAAGGCGGCAGAACAAGGGCATGTCGATGCCCAATATAATTTGGGTGTCATGTATTATGATGGACAAGGGGTCCGTCAAGATGATGCACAGGCAGTGCAGTGGTATCGTAAGGCGGCAGAACAAGGGGATGCCGAGGCACAATATAATTTGGGTGTGATGTATACCCAAGGACAAGGAGTTCGGCAAAATCTTGTGATTGCTAAGGAATGGTATGGCAAGGCTTGTGATAATGGATCTCAACAAGGTTGTGATAATTATCGAGAATTGAATCAGACAGGATATTGAATTTTTCTAAAGGCCGTCTGAGAAAACTTAGGATAAAACCAAAATGACTTTCCAAGATAAAAAAATCCTCGTCGCCGGACTCGGCGGCACGGGTATTTCCATGATTGCCTACCTGCGCAAAAACGGCGCGGAGGTTGCCGCGTATGATGCGGAGCTGAAACCGGAGCGCGTGTCGCAAATCGGTAAGATGTTTGAAGGGCTGGTGTTTTACACGGGTCGTCTGAAAGATGTGCTGGACAACGGTTTCGATATTTTGGCGCTCAGTCCCGGCATCAGCGAGCGTCAGCCGGATATTGAGGCGTTCAAGCAAAACGGCGGGCGCGTGTTGGGCGACATTGAATTGCTGGCGGATGTTGTGAACCGCCGCGGCGACAAGGTGATTGCAATTACCGGCAGCAACGGCAAAACCACGGTAACGAGCCTGGTCGGCTATCTCTGCATCAAGTGCGGGCTGGATACCGTTATCGCAGGTAATATCGGCACGCCGGTTTTGGAGGCGGAATTGCAGCGCGAAGGCAAAAAGGCGGACGTGTGGGTGTTGGAGCTTTCCAGCTTCCAACTGGAAAACACCGAAAGCCTGCGCTCGACTGCGGCGACGGTGCTGAACATTTCCGAAGACCACCTCGACCGCTACGACGACCTGCTTGATTACGCGCATACCAAGGATAAGATTTTCCGTGGCGATGGCGTGCAGGTTTTAAATTCAGACGACGTGTTCTGCCGCGCCATGAAGCGTGCCGGGCGCAAGGTGAAATGGTTTTCGTTGGAACACGAAGCTGATTTTTGGTTGGAACGTGAGACAGGCCGCCTGAAACAAGGCAATGAAGATTTGATTGCCACGCAAGACATTCCGCTGCAAGGTCTGCACAACGCCGCCAACGTTATGGCTGCCGTGGCTTTGTGTGAGGCTATCGGTTTGCCGCGAAACGAGTTGCTCGAACACGTTAAAACCTTCCAAGGCCTGCCGCACCGCGTGGAAAAAATCGGCGAGAAAAACAGCGTGGTGTTTATCGACGACAGCAAAGGCACGAATGTCGGCGCGACCGCTGCCGCGATTGCCGGTTTGCAAAACCCGCTCTTCGTGATTTTAGGCGGCATGGGCAAAGGGCAGGACTTCACGCCCCTGTGCGACGCGCTTGTCGGCAAGGCAAAAGGCGTGTTCCTGATTGGTGTTGATGCGCCGCAAATCCGCCGCGATTTGGACGGCTGCGGTCTGAATATGACCGACTGCGCCACTTTGGAAGAAGCCGTTCAGACGGCATACGCCCAAGCCGAAGCGGGCGATATCGTGTTGCTCAGCCCCGCCTGCGCGAGCTTTGATATGTTCAAAGGCTATGCGCACCGTTCGGAAGTGTTTATCGAAGCGTTCAAAGCTTTGTAAGGCCGTCTGAAAGATGAAAGTCGGGTTGAAAATCGGCTTGGCGGCAGTCTTGCTTCTGGCTGTCGCGGCTTCGGTGTTCTGGTTTGCTGCGCCGATTCGTACTACGACCACTATTGCCACACCGACCGAAACGCCGTTGCCTGAAGATGCGGTTATCGACAGATTGGTCGTGCATAAAAGCAAACGCACCATGTCGGCGTATTCGCAAGGAAAATTACTGAAAATCTATCCTATTGCGCTGGGCAAGCAGCCTGTCGGGCATAAACAGTTTGAAGGCGACGGCAAAACGCCCGAAGGAAAATACCGCATCAATGAGCGCAATCCCAATAGCGGCTACCATAAAAACCTTGGCGTTTCCTACCCCAACGAGGCCGACAAAGCCTACGCGGCGGCACAAGGCAAAAGCCCGGGCGGGCTGATTAAAATCCACGGCATCAAAAACGGCTGGGGTTCTATCGGCAAAAGGCATCTGCAAAGAGACTGGACCGACGGCTGCATCGCGGTAACGGACGAGGAAGTCGACGAACTCTACCGCAGTGTGAAACACAATGCGGAAATTGAGATTCTGCCGTAGGTTTTATGCCTGTTGAAGTGATGGGGCAGGTTGGAACGGGTAGTCGATTGCTTGTCAGGCCGTCTGAAAAGCTTGGTAGGGCAGGGGACTTGATACTGGGATTTTTATCTAAAATAAGCCGCCAATCCTTCCTAAGGACAGGTCAACACGCTTTCTCTTTTTTGAACCGTAGATTCTGAATTGTTGGTTTGGAAATAAACCTTTAAAATAACGTTAATTCATTTTTTTAGACGGCCTCTTGCCCATTAGCAGGCCGTCTGAATATTTTATTCAAGCCGTTACGGATGTTTTCATGATTAGTCTTTCCAAAATGCTTGACCGGTCGATTGCGCGCGATGGTCGGAAGTTTGATGTTTCTCTCTTGTGGATGGTCGTCTTAATGACGGTCTTCAGCCTGATTATGATTTATTCGGCTTCTATTGCGTATGCGGCATCGGAAGGGGGTAGCCAGTTTTCTTTTGTGTCTAAGCAGGCAATCTTTATCCTGTTTACTGTGGTCATATGCTTGCCGCTTTCCCTTCTGAAAATGAGCTTCTGGCGGCGGATTATTCCGTTTTATTTTGCTGTTTCGGGTTTGCTGTTGTTGCTGGTTTTGTTTGTCGGCCGCGAGATTAACGGCGCGACGCGCTGGATTCATATCGGACCGCTCAACTTGCAACCGACTGAATTTTTCAAATTGGCGACGGTCTTGTATTTGTCCAGCCTGTTTACGCGCCGTGAAGAAATGTTGCGCGATTTGGATTCTTTGGGTTGGTCGTCTTTGTTTACCGGTATTGGCGATTTGGTGTGCAGCCCTTTTAAAAGTGAAGCTTGGGTAAGGGTAAAGGAACGCTTCCGCAAGTTTAAGACCTTGATTCTGCCGATTATGTTGGTGGCGGTCGGTTTGGTTTTGATTATGGGTCAGCCGGACTTTGGCTCGTTTGTCGTGATTGTCGTGATTACCATGGGTATGCTGTTTTTGGCAGGCTTTCCGTGGAAGTATTTTGCTGTATTGGTGGCGACTGTTGTGAGCGGTATGGGCTTGCTGATTTTGGCTGCGCCTTACCGTATGGCGCGTGTGGCGGCGTTTTTGGATCCATGGAGCGATCCTTTGGGTAAAGGCTATCAGCTGACGCATTCCTTGATGGCGATTGCACGCGGCGGCTGGTTTGGCGAGGGCTTGGGTGCGAGTTTGGAAAAACGTTTCTACCTGCCTGAAGCGCATACGGACTTTATTTTTGCCGTCATTGGCGAGGAATTTGGCTTTGTCGGGATGCTGGTTTTGGTGTTCTGCTACGGCTGGCTGGTGTGGCGCGCGTTTTCCATCGGCAAACAGGCGCGTGATTCGGGCTTGATGTTCAGCGCGTACATCGCCAACGGCATCGGCATTTGGATTGGTATTCAAAGTTTCTTCAATATCGGTGTGAACATCGGTATCCTGCCTACTAAAGGTCTGACTTTGCCGTTTATGTCTTACGGCGGTTCGGCTGTCTTTATCATGTTGGTGTGCGTTACTTTGTTATTGCGCATTGATTATGAAAACCGCCAAAAAATGCGCGGTTATTCGGTGGAGTAAAACCATGAGCGGTAAAACTTTTATGCTGATGGCCGGCGGTACGGGCGGCCATATTTTCCCTGCATTGGCGGTTGCCGAGTCGCTGCAAAAGCGCGGCCATCATGTGATTTGGCTGGGCAGTCAGGATTCGATGGAAGAGCGCATCGTGCCGCAATATGGCATACGCTTGGAAACGCTGGCGATTAAAGGCATACGCGGCAACGGTATCAAGCGCAAGCTGATGTTGCCGTTTACGCTGTATAAAACCGTCCGTGCGGCTCAGCAGATTATTAAGAAACACCGTGTCGAGTGTGTTATCGGTTTTGGCGGTTTTGTTACTTTCCCCGGTGGCTTGGCGGCAAAAATTTCCGGTGTGCCGATTGTGATTCACGAGCAAAACGCCGTAGCCGGTTTGTCCAACCGCCAACTGTCGCGTTGGGCAAAACGTGTCCTGTATGCTTTCCCCAAAGCCTTTCAGCATGAAGGCGGATTGGTGGGTAATCCTGTCCGTGCCGATATTGCGGCATTGCCTGTTCCTGAAGAACGCTTTGAAAACCGTCAAGGCCGTCTAAAAGTTTTGGTGGTGGGCGGCAGTTTGGGTGCGGATGTGTTGAACAAAACCGTCCCGCAAGCTTTGGCATTGTTGCCTGAGGAGGCTCGTCCGCAAATGTATCATCAGTCCGGCCGCAATAAATTGGGCAACCTGCAGGCAGATTACGATGCTTTGGGTGTACAAGCCGAGTGCGTCGAATTTATTACCGACATGGTGTCCGCCTACCGCGATGCCGATTTGGTAATTTGCCGTGCCGGCGCGCTGACGATTGCCGAGCTGACGGCTGCCGGTTTGGGTGCATTGCTGGTGCCGTATCCGCACGCGGTGGATGATCACCAAACAGCCAATGCGCGTTTTATGGTGCAGGCCGAAGCTGGTTTGCTGCTGCCGCAAACTCAACTGACGGCAGAAAAACTGGCCGAAATACTTGGCGGATTAAACCGTGAAAAATGCCTGAAATGGGCGAAAAATGCCCGTACGCTGGCGTTGCCGCACAGCGCGGACGATGTGGCGGAAATTGCCATATCCTGTACTGAATAAGCAGGCAGACTTCGATTCAAGGCCGTCTGAAAAGTTGATTAACGGCGTTTCAGACGGCCTTTATTGCTTTTGTTAAAATTCCTTTACAATAAAAGCATAGCGCAGAAGCGGATAGCCCTTTAAAATAACGCCTTTACGCACTAAAAACCAACCGGAACGCAACGTTATGATGAAAAATCGAGTGACCAACATCCATTTTGTCGGAATCGGCGGCGTCGGCATGAGCGGTATTGCCGAAGTTTTACACAATTTGGGCTTTAAAGTTTCCGGTTCGGATCAGGTGCGTAATGCCGTTACTGAGCATTTGAGCGCTCTCGGCATCCAAGTTTACCCCGGCCATACTGCTGAACACGTCAATGGCGCCGACGTGGTTGTTACCTCTACTGCCGTCAAAAAAGACAATCCTGAAGTTGTTGCCGCGTTGGAACAGCAAATCCCCGTGATTCCGCGCGCGTTGATGTTGGCAGAATTGATGCGCTTCCGTGATGGTATCGCCATTGCCGGTACGCACGGTAAAACCACAACCACCAGCCTGACCGCTTCTATTCTCGGCGCGGCAGGACTTGACCCGACTTTCGTTATCGGCGGCAAGCTCAACGCCGCTGGTACCAACGCCCGTTTGGGTAAAGGCGAATACATTGTTGCCGAAGCCGACGAATCCGATGCTTCTTTCCTGTATCTGACGCCGATTATGTCCGTCGTGACCAATATCGACGAAGACCATATGGACACTTACGGTCACAGCGTTGAGAAACTGCATCAGGCGTTTGTCGATTTTATCCACCGTATGCCGTTCTACGGTAAAGCCTTTTTGTGTATCGACAGCGAACACGTCCGCGCGATTTTGCCCAAAGTGAGCAAGCCTTACGCGACTTACGGTTTGGACGATACTGCCGATATCTATGCGACCAATATTGAAAACGTCGGCGCGCAAATGAAATTTACCGTTCATGTTCAAATGAAAGGACACGAGCAAGAGCCGTTTGAAGTTGTTTTGAATATGCCCGGCCGCCACAATGTCCTCAATGCGTTGGCGGCTATCGGTGTTGCGCTGGAAGTTGGTGCATCGGTTGAAGCCATCCAAAAAGGCTTGCTCGGCTTTGAGGGCGTCGGCCGCCGCTTCCAAAAATATGGAGACATTAAGTTGCCAAACGGCGGAACTGCTTTGCTGGTGGACGATTATGGGCATCATCCTGTCGAAATGGCGGCAACCCTTTCCGCTGCACGCGGCGCATACCCTGAAAAACGCTTGGTTTTGGCTTTCCAACCACACCGCTATACCCGTACACGCGATTTGTTTGAAGACTTTACCAAAGTCCTCAATACTGTTGATGCGCTGGTGTTGACCGAAGTTTATGCCGCAGGTGAAGAGCCGATTGCCGCAGCCGACTCCCGCGCCTTGGCGCGCGCCATCCGCGTATTGGGCAAACTTGAGCCTATTTACTGCGAAAACGTTGCCGACCTGCCGCAAATGCTGCTGAATGTTTTGCAGGACGGCGATGTTGTTCTGAATATGGGTGCCGGCAGCATCAACCGCGTTCCGTCTGCATTGGTGGAATTGTCGAAACAATCATAATAAACAGGCATATTTGCCTTTGAGGACACATAGGTCGTCTGAACAATATTTCAGACGGCCTGTATCAGTATTTAAGAAAGTGGAAATTATGCAGAATTTTGGCAAAGTGGCCGTGTTGATGGGCGGCTTCTCCAGCGAGCGTGAAGTTTCGCTGGACAGCGGCGCCGCTATTTTGGCTGCCTTGAAAAGCAAAGGTGTCGATGCCCATGCGTTCGACCCCAAAGAAACTCCGTTGTCTGAATTGAAAACACAAGGTTTTCAGACGGCCTTCAATATTCTGCACGGCACTTTCGGCGAAGATGGCGCGATTCAAGGCGCGTTGGAACTGATGGGTATTCCTTACACCGGCAGCGGTGTAGCCGCTTCTGCGCTGGGTATGGACAAATACCGCTGCAAACTGATTTGGCAGGCCGTGGGCTTGCCTGTCCCTGAATTTGCCGTATTGCATGACAACAGCGACTTTGATGCCGTTGAAGAAAAATTGGGCCTGCCGATGTTTGTGAAACCTGCCTCAGAAGGCAGCAGCGTCGGTGTGGTAAAAGTCAAAGAAAAAGGCCGTTTGAAAAGCGTTTACGAAGAATTGAAACATTTGCAGGGCGAAATCATTGCCGAACGCTTCATCGGTGGCGGCGAATATTCTTGTCCGGTATTGAACGGCAAAGGCCTGCCCAGCATTCATATTATTCCGGCTACCGAGTTTTACGATTACGAAGCCAAATACAACCGCGACGATACGGTTTATCAATGCCCGTCGGAAGATTTGAGTGTGGATGAGGAAAACCTCATGCGCGAACTGGCCGTGCGTGGCGCGCAGGCGGTTGGTGCGGACGGTTGTTCGCGCGTGGACTTCCTAAAAGATACGGACGGTAAGTTGTATCTTTTGGAAATCAATACCTTGCCCGGTATGACCAGCCACAGTTTGGTGCCAAAATCTGCAGCCCATACCGGCGTAGATTTTGCTGATTTATGTATTGAGATTTTGAAGACCGCTCATGTGGGATGATGCAGGTGCACTGGGTCGGTTGACCCGCCGGCTATTGTTGCTGATGGCCTTTCTACTGATAGGTTCGGGCATAGCTTGGCTTTACAATTCAAAATATTTCCCAGTGAAACAGATTGCCATTCAGGGTAAGCTGAAATATGCTTCCAGCAAAGAATTGCAAACCGTTGCACGAGAGCATATCAGGGGTAATATGTTCCGCGCCGATATTGATTCGGCGCAGGCCGCTTTTCAGGAATTGCCTTGGATTGACTCGGCAATGGTACGCCGCCGTTTTCCGGAAACCGTGGAAATTATCCTGACCGAGCGTGTGCCGGTTGCACACTGGCGCGCTGGTGGCTTGGTGGACAGTAAGGGCAATGTGTTTGCCGCAAGCCTGAAACAGGACCTGCCTATATTTGAAGGGCAGCAGGGGACAGGCAAAGACATGGTCAAACATTATGCGGACTTTTCCGGTATTTTGAGCCCGTTGAAACTGACCATCAAAGAATTGATCTACACGCCGCGGTCGGCATGGCTGCTTGTATTGAACAACGGCATTACCGTGCGTTTGGGGCGTGAAAATGAAATCAAACGTTTGCAGCAGTTTGCCCAGATTTGGCCATCGCTGTTGCGCAAAAAACAAAGTCGTATCGAGTATGTCGATATGCGTTATAAGGATGGTTTTTCAGTCCGTTACAGGCCGTCTGAAAACCCTTCCGACAGTGAATAGCCGATTAGACGTGAAGCAATCTTGTTTCAAAAATAATCAAACCGTCAGTCAGACAACATAGCGAACGAGCAATTATGGAACAACAACAAAATAAATATATCAGTGCCTTAGACATTGGTACGTCCAAGGTCATCGCCTTAATCGGTGAGATTCGGGAAGATAACGAAATCCACATTGTTGGCTTGGGTCAAAGCCCTTCACGCGGCCTGCGTGCAGGTATGGTGACCAACATTGACGCCACTGCGCAAGCCATTCGTCAGGCGGTAGAAGATGCCGAGCTGATGGCAGATACCAAAATTTCCCATGTCGTCACCGGTATTGCTGGTAACCATATCCGCAGCCTGAATTCACAAGGCGTGGTCAAAATTAAAGATGGCGAAGTATCGCAAGCCGACATCGATCGTGCCATCGAAACGGCCAAAGCCATCAATATTCCGCCTGATCACAATATCTTGCATACCGTGGTTCAAGAGTACATCATCGACAACCAACCCGGTGTGAAAGAGCCTATCGGCATGAGCGGCGTGCGTTTGGACACCCGCGTACACATCATTACCGGTGCGAACACTGCTTTGCAAAATATCCAAAAATGTATCCAACGCTGCGGCCTGCAAATGGATCAAATCATGCTTCAGCCTTTGGCGAGCGGTCACGCTGTTTTGACTGAAGATGAAAAAGATTTGGGCGTGTGCGTCATCGATATTGGCGGCGGTACAACCGACATCGCGGTTTATACCAATGGCGCCATCCGCCATACCGCGGTTATTCCCGTTGCCGGCGATTTGATTACCAAAGACTTGGCGCAAGCCCTGCGTACGCCGCACAGTGCCGCCGAGTACATCAAAATCCATTACGGCGCCGCCATTCCGACTATGGACGGCTTGGATGAAATGATTGAAGTTCCTAGCGTTGGCGACCGTCAATCACGTCAAATTTCACGCCGTGTATTGGCTGAAATCATCGGCCCGCGCGTAGAAGAGATTTTGGAATTGACGCTGAACGAATTGCGCCGTTCCGGCTTCCCTGAAGAAGTGCTGACTTCCGGTATCGTTTTGACCGGCGGTGCTTCTATGTTGACCGGTATTGTTGAGTTGGCGGAAGAAGTCTTTAATTTGCCGGCACGTATCGGTGTTCCGCAGGAAATGGGCGGCGTATCCGAGCGTATCCGCAATCCACGCTATTCAACAGCAATTGGCCTGCTTCAGACGGCCTATGCTGCCGAAGAGGGTGAACAAACCAGCCGAACCGGTGCGATTGCCCTGAATGATTCAGGCAAAAAAATGGGTCTGTGGGAAAAAATCCAAAGATTCTTCAGAGACAATTTCTGATAAAAGCGTTCAGGGCAGGCGGTGTAAAACCCGTTTGTCCTGAATATTTAAGTAGAATTAAACGGTTTTAAATAATTGCTAAGTGAATAATTTAAAACTTGTATATTTTCTGTTAAAAATTGTAGTAAAAATATAACGCCGACAGTCGGATGATAAGAAGATTTTTGCCAGTATCAGGATACTTCTTATATAATACGGATAATAAATTATTTTTGAACCGTCCTTATAAAGCGGGGCGCGGAGGATTATTGAATGGAATTTGTTTACGACGTAGCAGAATCAGCAACAAGCCCTGCTGTTATTAAAGTTATCGGTTTGGGTGGCGGCGGCTGTAATGCCATCAACAACATGGTTGCCAACACTATTCATGGTGTTGAGTTCATCAGTGCCAATACCGATGCGCAATCATTGGCTAAAAACAATGCGGCTAAACGCATTCAATTGGGTACAAACCTGACTCGTGGTTTGGGTGCCGGTGCAAATCCTGAAATCGGTCGCGCCGCAGCCCAAGAAGATCGCGAAGCCATCGAAGATGCCATCCGTGGTGCAAACATGCTGTTCATCACTACCGGTATGGGTGGCGGTACAGGTACCGGTTCTGCTCCTGTTGTGGCTGAAATCGCTAAAGAAATGGGTATTCTGACCGTTGCGGTTGTAACCCGTCCGTTTGCTTACGAAGGCAAACGCGTACACATCGCTCAAGCAGGTTTGGATCAGCTCAAAGAGCGCGTTGACTCCCTGATTATTATCCCGAACGACAAATTGATGACTGCCTTGGGCGAAGACGTGACCATGCGCGAAGCTTTCCGTGCGGCCGATAATGTATTGCGTGATGCGGTTGCCGGTATTTCCGAAGTGGTGACTTGCCCGAGCGACATGATCAACTTGGACTTCGCCGACGTGAAAACCGTGATGAGCAATCGCGGCATCGCCATGATGGGTTCAGGTTTCGCACAAGGTATCGACCGTGCCCGATTAGCTACCGATCAAGCTATCTCCAGCCCGCTCTTGGATAACGTTACTTTGGATGGTGCACGCGGTGTATTGGTAAACATTACCACTGCTCCTGGTTGCCTGAAAATGTCTGAGTTCAACGAGATTATGCGTATCGTCAACCAAAATGCACACCCTGAAGTGGAATGCAAATTTGGTGCTGCCGAAGACGAGAGCATGAGCGAAGACGCTATCCGTATTACCATCATTGCTACCGGCTTGAAAGAAAACGGTACTGACAACCAACTGCGTGCTGCTGCCCGTACCCAACAATTGGTACGTGGTGCGGAAGAAGCGCCTCAAGCTCAAAGCCAAAGCAGTGCTGAAAGCCTGGTTCGTACCAACCGCAATATCCGTTCTATGAATCTGACTGCGGCTGATTTCAGCAACCAGTCTGTACTGGATGACTTTGAAATTCCTGCTATCTTGCGCCGTCAGCAACATACTTCTGAGAAATAATCAGGATAATGTATGAAAAGACCTGCCTTTAAGGCAGGTCTTTTTTATTAGTAAAATATACTTAAGGCCGTCTGAAAATTTTCAGACGGCCTTAAGTTCAAATAAAGCAAATAACAAACTTACCCTTTATTGAGAATTTGCTTGTTTTCACCCTCACGACGCAACTCTTTAGGCAAGACAAATACAATGCTTTCTTCTGCGCCTGCTCCTTCGCGTATGGTCTCATGTCCCCAGTCTTGAATGGTTTGTAAGACTTCTCGAACTAAGACTTCGGGTGCAGATGCACCGGCAGTGACACCGACCTTAGTTTTGTTTTCAAACCATTCTTTTTTCAGGTAGGAAGCATTATCGACCATATAGGCATCGACCCCGCGCAATGCGGCTACTTCACGCAAACGGTTGCTGTTGGAAGAGTTGGGCGAGCCGACAACAATTACGAGATCGCATTCTTCGGCCAATTCTTTAACAGCGGTTTGGCGGTTGGTTGTGGCGTAGCAGATGTCTTCTTTGTGCGGATTGCGGATATTGGGGAAGCGTTGGTTTAAAGCTGCAATAATGTCTTTGGTTTCATCCACCGATAAAGTGGTTTGGCTGACGTAGGCAAGTTTGTCAGGATTCTTGACGTTCAGTCCGGCTACATCTTCCACTGTCTCAACCAGAAACATTTTACCCGGAGGTAATTGTCCCATCGTGCCTTCTACTTCGACGTGGCCTTTGTGGCCGATCATGATAATTTCGTAATCTTGCTCATCAAGGCGGGCTACTTCTTTATGGACTTTGGTTACCAAAGGGCAGGTGGCATCAAAAACTCGGAAACCACGTTGCACCGCTTCTTCCTGTACGGCTTTGGATACGCCGTGAGCAGAGTAAATCAGTGTGGCACCCTTTGGGACATCCGCCAAGTCATCAACAAAGACGGCACCTTTTGCCCGCAGATTGTCCACGACGAATTTGTTGTGAACGACCTCATGGCGGACGTAAATGGGCGCGCCGAATTCTTCGAGTGCACGTTCAACAATGCTGATGGCACGGTCAACACCGGCACAGAAGCCGCGGGGATTGGCAAGGATAATGGTTTTTTGAGTCATGTGTGTTCCGTTTTCAGACGGCCTTTGTGTCGTTTGAAGGTGTTTTTTTGTGCAGCAAACCGTCTATTACCAAGCAAACTGCGCCAACGCAGATAAAGCTGTCGGCAATGTTAAATGCGGGGTAGAACCAGTTTTGCCAATAGAAAAGCAGAAAATCGACAACGTGGCCATGAATCAGACGGTCAACCACATTGCCAATCGCGCCACCGATAATCATGGCTGCACCCAATTTGCCCCAGCGGCCAAACTCATCACGCAAAATGGCACGGGCTAAATACAGGCTGATAACGACTGCCAGACCTAAAAAGAAGAATTTTTGCCAGCCGCCTTGGTCGGCCAAAAAGCTGAATGCCGCGCCTGGATTATAGGCAAGGGTCAGGTCAAAAAAGTCTGGAATGATATTGAGGCGTTCGCCTTCGGTAAAGTGTTTCAAGATTTCCCATTTGCTCAGTTGGTCAAGAATGATGGCAACGAGGGAAAGTAAGAAAAAGGGCGTTTTTGCAGAAGAGGATGAACTCATGTTTTCAGACGGTTTATGTAATAAAGGGCTTATTTTACCTGAAAGCAGGCAGGAAGTGTTTGCGATGGCATCGACGTTAGGCCGTCTGAAAATAGAAACGCCGCCACTTGAATGTATCAAAGGGCGGCGTGGTAAGCATGTGCGGGCTTATTGGTTTTTAAGTAACGGGAAGCCCAGTTTCTCGCGGCTTTCAACGAATTTTTGAGCAACGATACGGCTCAGTGCGCGAATACGGCCGATGTAGGTTGCGCGTTCGGTAACAGAAATGGCACCGCGTGCATCCAAGAGGTTGAACGTATGACCGGCTTTGAGTACAAGCTCGTAAGCAGGCAGGGCAAGACTGGTGTCTTCAACTGCAAGCAGGCGTTTGGCTTGTTCTTCGTAGTCGTTGAATTGGCGCAAGAGCCAATCGGCATCGCTGTATTCGAAGTTGTAGGTGGATTGTTCGACTTCGTTTTGATGATAAACGTCGCCGTAAGTGACGATGTTGCCATCAAGGGTTTTTGCCCAAACAAGGTCGTACACGTTTTCCACGCCTTGCAGATACATGGCGAGACGCTCGATACCATAGGTGATTTCACCGAGTACAGGGGAGCAGTCGATACCGCCGACTTGTTGGAAATAGGTGAATTGGGTTACTTCCATGCCGTTGAGCCAAACTTCCCAACCCAAGCCCCAAGCGCCGAGAGTAGGGTTTTCCCAGTCATCTTCGACAAAGCGGATGTCGTGTACTTTAGGATCAATACCCAATTCGCGCAAGGAGTCGAGGTAGAGGTCTTGAATATTGGCGGGAGCTGGTTTGAGCGCAACTTGGAATTGATAGTAGTGTTGCAGGCGGTTGGGGTTGTCGCCATAGCGGCCGTCTTTGGGGCGGCGGCTGGGTTGAACGTAAGCGGCAAACCAAGGCTCCGGGCCTAATGCACGCAGGCAGGTGGCTGGATGTGAAGTACCGGCACCGACTTCCATATCGAAAGGTTGGATAACGGTGCAGCCTTTGTCTGCCCAGTAGTTTTGTAATTTGAAAATAATTTGTTGGAAGGTGAGCATGGTGGATGGAATAGGTTGGAATAAAGAGGGTATTTTACTGTTTTGAGCCTGTTTTGGATAGGCTGAAGGAAGCGGCGTAGGTTATTTGCCGTCCAACAGGTCTGAAAAGGGGTCGTCTTCCGAAGAAACGGTGTATTTTTCTTGTGCCCATTCGCCTAAATCAATGAGTTTGCACCGTTTGCTGCAGAAAGGGCGGTAGGGGCTGTCGGTGTTCCAAACGACTTCTTTGTGGCAGGTTGGACATTTTACAACAGGAGCAGTCATGCAGTTTCTTTCAGTGATTGTGCAATGGATTGATAGTATTGATGCAAGCGGGCAACCTTGATTTTTGCTTCTTCCATGCTATGGGTATTGTCCAATACATCGTCGGCATGCAGCAGTCTGTCACATCGAGAAGCTTGAGTGGCCATGATTTGACGCGTTTGTTCTTCTGAAAAACCATTGCGTTGATGTACGCGTTCGATTTGGACGGACTCTGGAACATCTACAACCAAAATGCGGTCAGTCTCCGCTTTAAATGCCGGATTCTCAATTAAAAGCGGTACATCGACAATGCCGTAGGCGGATGAGGCAAGTTGTTGTTTCTGCTGTTGGATTTTGTTTAAGATTAATGGCAGAAGCAGATTTTCCAGTTGTTTTTTAGATTGAGGCCGTCTGAAAACCTCTTCCCGTAAAGCCGTACGATTCAGACGGCCTTCGCTGTCAAAAACCTCATCACCGAATAGTTGGCGGATGGCAGGAAGAGCCTCGCCGTTTTCCTCGGTCAGTGAGCGGCTGATGGCATCGGCATCGATAATGGGTACGCCAAGTTCGGCAAACATTTGGGCGATAGATGATTTGCCGCTGCCGATACCGCCGGTCAAGCCTATCCATAATGTCATTATCGGAATCCTGATTGTACGAGCCACCATTGTACCAGTTGGGTAATAGGTGCATTGGCAACCAAAATAATCCATCCTGCCACAGCAAGGCTGGGACCAAAAGCAAAATATTGACCTTTACCGACGCGGGCAATGAGTGCGCCCACCAGCCCGACTAAGGCAGCCATGAAGATCAGAACAGGTAAAATTCCTACCCCCAGCCATGCACCGAGTGCAGCCAAAAGTTTGAAGTCGCCATTGCCCATGCCGATTTTACCAGTCAGAAGTTTATAGGCGGCGCATAAAGTATAAAGGCTCATATAGCCTGCGATTGCACCCCAAACGGCTGAATGCAGGGGCACGAATGTGTCATTCAGATTAAACAGCAGGCCGATCCAAATTAGGGGTTGAGTCAGGCTGTCGGGCAAATATTGAGTATCGGCATCGATAAAGGTCAGCGCAATCAATATGGCAGTCAGAATTAATCCGCCAATAGTTGCCCATGACCAGCCGTATTGCCACGCGACAATACCGAATAAGACGCCTGTCAGCAGCTCAATCAGCGGATAGCGTATGCCGATAGCGGTTTTGCAGGAGTGGCATTTCCCACCCAGTAAAACATAGCTGAGGATAGGGATGTTTTGCCAAAGTTTGACCGGGCTTTTGCATTTTGGGCAGCGTGAATCCGGTTTGCGCAGATTAAATGGCTGTTTTTCTTCGTCTGTCAGCTCGATGCCCAAATGTTCTTTAGAAAATTGTGTCCATTCGCGTTCCATCATTATCGGCGTACGATAAATGACGACGTTCAGAAAGCTGCCAATCAGCAATCCTAAAATAACGGCTAAAGGAATGGCGAATGGCGCAAGAACGGAGAGGGCGTCGATGGCAGAGTAAATACTATCAAGCATATCAACCTACGACATTACCCAAGTTAAACAGCGGCCAATACATGGCAGTCAGCAAAATACCGATGAGCGAACCCAATACCACCATGATGATAGGCTCCATCAAGGCAGATAAGCGGGAGACGGAGTTGTCTACTTCATCTTCGTAAAATTCGGCTGCTTTGTTCAGCATATCATCCAAAGAGCCTGACTCTTCGCCGATGGCCGCCATTTGGATCACCATATTGGGGAACATATCCGTACTTTGCATACTGGATGTCAGCGACAGACCTTGGGTTACCTTGGCGCGGATGTCTTGAGTAGCTTCTTCATAGAGAATATTGCCGGATGCGCCTGCAACTGAATCTAATACTTCCACCAAAGGAACGCCGGCTGCGAATAGGGTAGAAGTCGTACGCGCCCAACGGGCAATGGTTGCTTTTCGGACGATGGTGCCAAAAACAGGCAGTCTCAAAATCAAAGCATCGATTTGTTTTTGGAAAGTAGGCGATTTTTCATGGAGTTTGTACAGGCCGAAGGCCGAAACAATCAAAAGGATGATCATAATCCAGCCGTAGTCAACGAATAAATCAGACAAGTTCATGACAAGTTGGGTAAGGCTTGGTAACTCTGCACCCATATTGGCATAAACTTCTTTAAAGGCAGGTAGCACAAACATCATCATGATGAAGATAAGCGCAATCGCCACCACGATAATGGCAATCGGGTAGGCCAGTGCGGTTTTGACTTTTTTCTTAATGGCTTGGGTTTTTTCTTTATAGACAGCCAGTTTGTCCAATAAGCTTTCCAATACGCCGCCGGACTCGCCTGCGCTGACCAGATTGCAATAGAAACGGTCGAAATATTTTGGATATTTGGAGAACGATTTACCCAATGCGCTACCTTGTTCGACATCGGAGCGAACCTGCATCAGCATTTCTGTCATGCTCGGATTGGAGTGGCCGCGAGCAACGATTTCAAAAGCCTGCATCAGCGGCAAGCCTGCCTTCATCATCGTTGCCAGTTGGCGCGTAAACACCGTGATGTCTTCTTGTGTAATACGGCGTTTGCGTGCGGTTTTGACTTTGCTGATACGTAAAGGACGAATGCCTCTGCGTTGGAGTTTTTTGCGTGCTTCTTCTTCGTCTTTGGCAACTACTTCACCACGGACAAGACGTTCGGTCTCGATGTTTTTTCCTTCAAATGTAAAACGCTTGCCTTTGCTTCTTGAACCGAACAGACTTCTTTTTTGCTCTGCTTGAGCCATGAGTTATCCCTTGTTAGTAAGAAATAAAGCGGACTGTTTCCCCGTGCCGCTTTATTTTAATTTTGAAAATATGGCAGTTTAGTCATTGGTATGAGCAGTCACTTCTTCCAACGAGGTCAGGCCTTGCATGACTTTCATGAGACCGGCACGACGCAAGTCTACCATGCCTTCCTGATAGGCCATGTTCATGATATCAACTTCTGTACCGTTGTTCATAATGACTTTTTGCATTTCATCGCTGACCGGCATGACTTCATAAATACCGACGCGGCCTTTAAAGCCTTTGCCGCGGCAGCTGTCGCATCCAACCGGGCGGTAGAGTTTCCAATCTTGAGCCAAGTCCGCATCGGTAAAGCCGGCTTTTTTCAATGCCGGAACCGGTGGGCGCTCAACTTCGCGTTTGCAGTTCGGACACAGTCTGCGCAACAGCCTTTGCGCCATAATCAGGCTGACCGAGCTGGCGATATTGAAAGGCGCTACGCCCATGTTCAAAAGGCGGGACAGCGTGGCCGGTGCATTATTGGTATGCAGGGTCGAGAAAACCATGTGGCCGGTTTGGGCGGCTTTAATGGCGATGTCGGCGGTTTCTAAGTCACGAATCTCACCGACCATAATAATATCAGGATCTTGACGTAAGAAGGATCGGAGTGCGGCAGCAAACGTCAGGCCTTGTTTTTCATTGACGTTGACTTGGTTGACGCCCGGCAAGTTAATCTCGGCCGGATCTTCTGCCGTCGAAATGTTGACATCTTCCGTGTTCAAAATACTCAGGCAGGTATAGAGCGAAACGGTTTTGCCCGAACCTGTCGGACCTGTAACCAACACCATGCCGTAAGGGCGGTTGATGGCCTCAAGCAGCATTTCTTTTTGGAAAGGCTCTAAGCCGAGCTGGTCGATATTGAGCGATGTACCATCGGAATTTAGGATACGCATCACCACTTTTTCGCCAAACAGCGTCGGCAAAGTGCTAACACGGAAGTCAATCGGACGGCCGTGTTTATGGAAGGCAATTTGAATTCTGCCGTCTTGCGGAATACGTTTTTCGGAAATATCCAAACGTGCCATCACTTTGATGCGCGATGCCAACTGGCCGCGCACAGCGACAGGCGGCTGTACGACTTCACGTAACTGTCCGTCCACACGGAAACGGACGCGCGCCATTTGCTCGTAGAATTCAAAGTGGATGTCCGATGCACCCGCGTTCAGGGCATCGGATAAAGTTTTGTGGATGAAGCGGGGGATAGGGCCGTCTTCAGCTTCTTCATTGTCGATATAAAGCGATTGAGATTGCTGCGTTGCTTCATGTTCGTCGTTGATTTCTTTCAGAATGGTGGTCGAGCGTTGGCCTAGCCATTCCAGCAATGAGCTGAGCTGGTCATCTGGCACTACGACCAAGTCGACACTTAGACCTGAAGCAAAAGCGATTTTTTGAAAGTTTTGGATTTGGGTCGGATCGGATACGGCGAAATAAACCTTGCGTCCGCGTTTGAAAATCGGAATGCAACGGTTTTGCACCATTTGCTCTTCCGTCAGGATGTCGCTGACTACATTATTGCGCGGGTAGTAGTGCAAATCCAAAAGGGGATAGCTGAATACGCGCGCGACTAACTCTCCCAAAGCTTTAGGGGAGATGACGCCGTCTGAAAACAGGTTGGGCAGGATTTCTTTGCCTGATTGTAAAAGGTTGTTGTAATGTTCCGCTTGTTGATTTGAGATGGTCTGGCTTTGAACCAAAACACGCAATAATCCGACACTCATTTTATTTTCCGTTTCTTGTGCAGTTTTCCCTTTAATTTAGAGGAAAGCCGTATTATTTTATCATTATTATGATTAAAGCATATGTTTAATTATGCAAATCTGCTTAAGTTGCAAAGACATGCTTTTGCTTTAATTGTATTTTTATTTCAGACGGCCATTATAAAGCAAGGGGAATAGGCGTTAAACTCGATATTTTTGGATTATGATGAAAAAACAACAATTTTGTCGTATGAATCCAATCAATAACGAAATTATATTTCATGTTGCTATTGCTTGTTTGGAGATGGCAGAAAAGGTTGTTTTGATGGACAGACGGTTGGAATTTGAAATATGAAAAGGCCGTCTGAAACTGAGCAATCAGGTTTCAGACAACCTTTTAACTATTTAAATCCGATAGGATTGATTAGGCTTTGTTTTTCAGACGGCCATGCAGTTCCTGTACGCTGTACACGCCCAAGTGTTCGCGGCTTTTTGCGCCTTCGCTCATGGCTTCGCCGCCGGCGATGGTGGTGTATTGCGGTACGCGTTGGGTGAGGGAGGTGCGGCGGATGCTGTGGCTGTCGGTAACAGATTGTACTGTGCTGCCGACGGTGTTGACCACCAGTGCGATTTCGCCGTTTTTAATTGCGTCCACGATGTGTGGGCGGCCTTCCTGCACTTTGTTGACCGCTTGCACGATGATGCCGTGTTCTTTCAAGTATTCGGCGGTACCGCGAGTGGCGCAGACACCGTAGCCGAGTGCTTGGAAGTTTTGTGCGGTTTTGACGATGAGCGGTTTGTCTTCGTCGCGTACGGCGAGGAACACTTTGCCTGTTGTGCTCAAGCGTTCGCCTGCGCCGAGTTGGGCTTTGAAGTAGGCTTCGCCGAAGCTTGCGCCTACGCCCATGACTTCGCCGGTAGAGCGCATTTCTGGGCCGAGAATGGTGTCCACACCCGGGAATTTGATGAATGGGAACACGGCTTCTTTAACGGCGTAGAAGTCCGGGATGACTTCTTTTTCTACGCCTTGCTCTTTCAGCGAAATGCCTGCCATCACGCGTGCGCCGACTTTGGCGAGCGGTACGCCGGTGGCTTTGGATACGAATGGTACGGTACGGCTGGCGCGTGGGTTTACTTCCAGTACGAAGACCACGCCGTCTTGTACGGCAAACTGTACGTTCATCAAGCCGACCACGCCCAGTGCGTATGCCATGGCTTTGGTTTGACGGCGGATTTCGTCTTGAATCTCTTCGTCCAATGAGTATGGAGGCAATGAGCAGCCGGAGTCGCCGGAGTGGATACCTGCTTGTTCGACGTGTTGCATGATGCCGCCGATCACGACATCTTGGCCGTCTGAAACGCAGTCTACGTCCACTTCGATGGCGTTGTTCAAGAAGAAGTCGAGCAATACAGGGCTGTCTTCGGAAACTTGTACGGCTTCGCGCATGTATTTTTGCAACTCTTCGGCAGAGTGAACAATCTGCATGGCGCGGCCGCCGAGTACGTAAGAAGGACGGACAACCAACGGATAACCGATTTCTTCAGCTTTAACGAGGGCTTCTTCTTCGTTGTGGGCGATACGGTTAGGCGGTTGACGCAGGCCTAAGTCGTTCAATACTTTTTGGAAGCGTTCGCGGTCTTCGGCAGCATCGATGCTGTCGGCAGATGTGCCGATAATGTTCACGCCGTTTGCCACCAAGGCATTGGCCAGTTTGAGCGGAGTTTGGCCGCCGTAATGAACAATTACGCCCCATGGGTTTTCGGTGCGGACGATTTCCAATACGTCTTCCAAAGTCAGCGGCTCGAAGTACAGGCGGTCGCTGGTGTCGAAGTCGGTGGATACGGTTTCAGGGTTGCAGTTGACCATAATGGTTTCAAAACCGGATTCGCGCAGGGCGAGTGCGGCATGAACGCAGCAGTAGTCAAATTCGATACCTTGGCCGATACGGTTTGGACCGCCGCCGAGAATCATCACTTTTTTACGGTCGGAAGGACGGGATTCGCATTCTTCTTCGTAAGTGGAGTAGAGATAGGCGGTTTCAGTGGCAAACTCGGCGGCACAGGTGTCGACGCGTTTGTAAACCGGATGCAGGTTCAGCGCGTAGCGGTGTTCGCGGACTTCTTTTTCGCTTACGTTCAACAATTGTGCCAAACGTTTGTCAGAGAAGCCTTTGCGTTTCAGACGGCGTAAAGCGGCGTAATCCAAATCTTGCAACTGGCCGTCTGAAACCGATTTTTCTTCTTTTACCAAGTCTTCGATTTGCGCCAAGAACCAAGGGTCGATGGCGCAGATTTCGTGGATTTCTTCCAGCGTGAAGCCTGCACGGAACGCGTCTGCCACAAAGAGCATGCGTTCGGGGCCTGGGTTCGCCAGTTCGCGGCGGATTTCCGCTTTGTCTTCGCTGCGCGGATTGAAGCCGCACAAGCCTGTTTCCAAGCCGCGCAGGGCTTTTTGGAAGCTTTCCTGAATCGTGCGGCCCATCGCCATCACTTCGCCCACCGATTTCATTTGCGTGGTCAGGCGGTCGTCTGCGGCGGGGAATTTTTCAAACGCGAAACGCGGGATTTTGGTCACGACATAGTCGATGGAAGGCTCAAACGACGCTGGGGTGCGGCCGCCGGTAATGTCGTTGCGCAACTCGTCCAGCGTAAAGCCAACCGCCAGCTTCGCCGCCACCTTCGCAATCGGGAAGCCCGTTGCTTTAGAGGCCAACGCGGAAGAACGGCTCACGCGCGGGTTCATCTCAATGACAATCATCTCGCCGTTTTCGGGGTTCACCGCAAACTGAACGTTTGAGCCACCGGTATCCACGCCGATTTCGCGCAATACTGCCAACGAAGCATTACGCATGATTTGGTATTCTTTGTCGGTCAATGTTTGTGCAGGCGCAACAGTGATGGAGTCGCCCGTATGCACGCCCATCGGGTCGAAGTTTTCAATCGAGCAAATAATGATGCAGTTGTCGTTTTTATCGCGTACAACTTCCATTTCGTACTCTTTCCAGCCGAGAACGGACTGCTCAATCAGCAATTCATGAGTAGGAGACGCATCAAAACCGCGTTCGCAAATCGCCAAAAACTCGTCTTTATTGTAGGCAATGCCGCCGCCCGAACCGCCCATCGTGAAAGAAGGACGAATCAGGGTAGGGAAGCCGACCTGTTCTTGCGCTGCCAAAGCCTCGTTCATCGTGTGGCAGACAAAGGATTTTGGGCAAGACAAACCGATTTTTTCCATCGCCTCCTTAAAGCGGCCGCGGTCTTCTGCCTTGTCGATCGCATCTTCTGTCGCGCCAATCAGCTCGACGTTGTATTTCGCCAGCACTCCGTTACGCGCTAAATCCAGCGCACAGTTCAGCGCAGTCTGGCCGCCCATGGTAGGCAGAATCGCGTCAGGACGCTCTTTAGCAATAATTTTTTCCACCGTCTGCCACATAATCGGCTCGATGTAGGTAACATCCGCCATTTCAGGGTCGGTCATGATGGTGGCGGGGTTGGAGTTTACCAAAATGACTTTATAGCCTTCTTCACGCAAGGCTTTGCAGGCCTGTGCGCCCGAATAGTCAAATTCGCAGGCCTGACCGATAACGATAGGGCCGGCGCCGATGATAAGGATGGATTTTAGGTCGGTACGTTTGGGCATGGGGGGTTACACTCCTAAATATTGGATCTAATAATATAATTACATGAATAGATTATTTATCATCATCTAAATCATTGTCGGGATATTGAGCTTGTGTATCTAACTCATAATATTCTTCACTTGGTTTGTACTTTTTACTTTTACAAAAGCAACGTTTCCATTTAGATATAGATGGGGAAAATTTAATATTGTTTATAGATTCAAACCTATTTTTTTGTCTTTCTGTAAGGTTTACTTTATATTCATTGAGTAAGTTTATCGCCTTATATTTGATAAGATACGCCTCTTTTTTATGGTCGGTATGAATTTCTATATCATTTGTTTCAAGTTTCTGCCTAAAATTAAGTAAGCTATTATTAATTTCTGATCCTTGTTTTATTAATTCTACAGCCTTTAGATCTTTTATACCTTTGGCATCTTTTTCGATACTATCAAAAGGATTCTTATCAGACCGATATGAAGTTCCTTTTATCCATTTGCTTTTTCTAGATGCTTTCACCCATAATTTAGACGAAACTTCTAAGCTCTTAGAGAGATCAAATTCACAAAATTCTGCTACTTGATATAAATCGATAATGACTTCTAAGCAACGCTTTCTGATTTCTTCGATTTTAGCTTTTTCATCTTGCTGTTTATTGTTTATTTTTTTATTCATATTTTTATATAATTTAAAAACAATAAATAATATAATAGCAGCAAGTACATATATTATTGGATATGGATTACTTTTTACTGATTCTAAACAAGAAGCTATACCTTTATCTTTGCAATTATTATAAATATTTATTATATCTCCACCGATGTCTTTAAAATTTGAATAATCCATCCTAAGTTCTCCAAAATTAGCAAGCGTAGGTTGGGTCATGACCCAACAAAACTTATCAAATTATCCGTTAAACGTTGGGTTTGGCAACCCAACCTACTTTGGGGTCGCCTGAAATTGGTTCGCAGCCGTATAGCAAGCGTAGGTTGGGTTAAAAATCCAACACAAATCGCTTAATTACCTAAAATGTTGGGTTTGCTAACCCAACAACTCCTAGCCTGCATATAGGGTGTGTGCGGTACGCACGCACGCGTTCCCCATTTTCCCTGCAACCCCAACCCACCGCGTGCGTACCTTGCGGCACACACCCTACCGACGGGTTCAAAGGTCGTCTGAAAAAACGCTCGCGGCGTTTGTTCCATCTGCCTTGCGATAAAGGCTGCCTGAAAAATTCCTGCTGTTGATATTTCAAGCATTCTTTTTCAGACGACCTTTTGCGTTTTTATGTTGCACAGGCCGTCTGAAAACTTCCTTAAAAACTAGTGACAAACGTAATCAAGCCCAAAATGATGCCCGGGGCGTTCGCCAGCATGACGGGGTAGTCGCGTTTTTCTTTCAAAAAGCCGTAGGCAACCCATAATGTGCAGTTGATGGCGGCAACGAGAGGTTGCAGCGGCGAGCCGGGGTTGCCAGCAAGGTTGTTTTGGATTTGTGGGATATAAGAAACGTACATACCGACGGCGGTCAGGGTGGCTACGACGGAAAGAATGCGCATTTGCTTTTCTGTCATGGTTTTTCCTTTCTGATTTGAGGGCTGAGTTTTCAGACAGTATAGATGTTGAGAAGGTGTCTGAATTTATATTTTTGAAGTTTGGTTTTCAGACGGCCTGTTGTTGAGTTGAGTGTGGCCGTCTGAAAAAGTCAGCTTTATTGTTTTGCTGCTTTGATATTGTCAATGAATTTGTCGAACAGATAACCGACATCTTGCGGGCCTGGGCTGGCTTCGGGGTGGCCTTGGAAGCAGAACACAGGTTTGTCTGTCAGTTCGATACCTTGCAATGTGTTGTCAAACAAGGATTTGTGGGTAATGCGTGCGTTGGCGGGCAGGGTGTCGGCATCGACGGCGAAACCGTGGTTTTGGCTGGTGATGACGACTTTGCCGCTGTCCAAATCTTGTACCGGGTGGTTGGCACCGTGATGGCTGAAGCGCATTTTCAGGGTTTTTGCGCCGATGGCGAGGCTGATCAGCTGGTGTCCCAAACAAATGCCGAAAATCGGTTTGCCGCTTTCCATCAGTTTTTGTACGGCTTTGATGGCGTAGTCACAAGGCTCGGGGTCGCCGGGGCCGTTGGACAGGAATACGCCGTCAGGATTGAGTGCCAAGACGTCTTCCGCGCTGGTTTGCGCCGGAACGACGGTCAGGCGGCAGCCGCGTGAGGCGAGCATGCGCAGGATGTTGGTTTTAACGCCGAAATCGTAGGCGACAACGTGGTAAGACTGTTCGGAAGGGGTAACAAAACCTTTGCCTAATTCCCATTCGCCTTCGGTCCATTCGTAAGTTTCTGTGCAGGAAACTTCTTTTGCCAAGTCTTTGCCGACCATGCTGCCGAATGCAGCAATCAGTTCTTGTGCTTTTTCAACAGTGGCATCTGCACCGGTCAAGATTGCACCGCCTTGTGAACCTTTTTCACGCAACAGGGTGGTCAGGCGGCGGGTATCGATATCGGCGATGGCGACGGTTTTGTTGCGTACCAAATAGTCGTGCAGGCTTTCGGATGCACGGAAGTTGCTGTGCAAGAGCGGCAGGTCGCGGATAATCAAACCGGCGGCGTAAACGCTGCGACTTTCTTCATCTTCGGCGTTGGTGCCGGTGTTGCCGATGTGTGGATAGGTGAGGGTAACGATTTGTTTGCAGTAGGAAGGGTCGGTCAGGATTTCCTGATAGCCGGTCATGGAAGTGTTGAACACGACTTCGCCGGAAGTCGAACCTTCGTAACCGATTGATGTGCCGTGAAATACGCTGCCGTCAGCGAGAACGAGAAGAGCCGGAGTGGTCATGATGGAATCCTGTTTGCCTGATGATGGTCGGTTCGAAAAAAAATGGGTCAGGCCGTCTGAAAAATAAAAATTGTTTACAAAAAAGACAGCCTTCGGAAATCTCGGCTAAAAAAAAACACGCTCCGCAGCTTTGATTTTGCTGTGTAACGTGCTTTTTCAGACATAGCGGTCTATGCCGTAGAAGCAGTGTATTTTAAGTCAAAGTAATAGGAATTTCAAGCGTAGAGCAAATAATCGATAATTTAAAAACGTTTTATCTTTACGGTACAGTCCCTTGCTTTTGGAATGCTTGATGAATAAAGTTGAACTAAATATTCAGTCAGGCCGTCTGAAAACTGAGCAGGCAGATTGTTTCATTTTTGTTGTGTTTGAAATGCAGGTGTAGGGAAATTCAGCCGAATCAAACATGAAACAGGTTGTTTATGCTAGAATCGTAACCTTATAAAAAATAAAAACAACGTCATTTTTAGCTGAGATTATCCGATGAAAAAAGAACACATTATGCAAAACGCTCTATCAGGCCGCCATCGCCTCATTCATGCAAGTGTAGCTTCCGCTTTAGCACTCATCAGTATTTCCGTTCAGGCAAATACGCAGCAATTTTCCCAAACTCCTTTTTACCTGCAAAACAAAACCGACGTCAGTGGCCAACCCAAAGTCAAACACAATATTATGTTTTTGATTGATGATTCGGGCAGTATGTTGGCTGATGCAAAGGGTGATTATCATGTCCGTGATGAGCAAAAAAAAATCAATATTGCAAAATCGGCATTAAAGCAGGTTTTAGCGCAATATAAAGATCAGTTCAACTGGGGCTTGCAGACTTTGCACAATAATCCTCGGTATTGGAAATGGGATGAGAAAAAAAGGAGAGAGAATAATGCTATTTACGCATATGCAGAATTGCCTAGCCCCGACGATACCAAAGGCGATATGAAGGATTCTGAAGGCTTTACGGATGGTTCTGTCGGTCGAAACTGGGAATATGTCAGTAAAAAAGTAGACGAGATGTTGGCTTATCAAGGTACGCCGACAACGCGCCGTTATTATGAAGTCGTCAAAAATTTCGTTATCCCTAATATCAAATACCGTTGCCAGAAATCTTATGTTGTTGTGGTATCTGATGGTGATGCCAATATGAGTTGTAGCAATCAGGGTGCCGGTGAGGATCCTCGCTTATCGCGCAATACCAGCTTCAACTACGATCGAGATTATTACTATTCAAACTACTACCGAGCCATCGAACATAGCGCGGATACACCTGCATACCAATATTTCGGGCCGTCTGCAGCGAAGGCTTATGACGATAAATATGGAAAAGGTGAATTTTTCAACGATGGTCGTGGTTTTAGTGGATATTTTGACCTGCCACTTTATCAATATGATGCCCATATCCCGCCGCATGAGAAAAAAGTGATGTGCCAATATACCGATTATAAATTCGGGTATAGCGATTATTATCGTAGGCGAATGTGGATAGGTAGTGGCGAAATCATTGTTCCTATTTGGGATAGAAACTATGGTAATGAGAAACGCGGTATGCGTTTCTTCAGTCAGACTTTGGCAGAAAAAGACATCAAAACAGAAAAAGATGGCAAAGATGATGCAGGTAAGAGCTGGGATGGTGATCCAAACGACCCTAAAGGCGCGGATTATAGTAAGCAATTGGTTCAGACTTTTACCGTGGGCTTTGGTGAGGGAATCTCTAAAGTCGGGAGAGAGTATCTGGAAAAGGGTGCCAGTCGCCCAGACTGGTATTTTAATGCCGCAAAACCTGAAAAGTTGCTCGATGCTTTTAAAACCATCGTCGATAATATTGAAAATGACAGCAAGAATACGAAATTTGAAGGAGTATCCTCTACTGCGCCGGCAACGACCAGTATGGGTATTCCCGATATGGCGGCAACGGTTCATTTGAATACCGGCTCTTGGAGTAGTCAGTTACGGTTTTATAAATTAAACCGCGATGGTACGCCTATCAATACGACCGAGTTTGTTCAGCCATCATTTAATAACCGCCTCACTTTGGTTAATGATGGCAGTAAGACCTATTTTATCGATAGAGTTGCAGATAATGAGGCTTCAAATGCCGATTTTGGCATTTCAGACGGCAGTGCGAAAGATAAGTTGGAATGGAAAAATGCATTGCTGAAATGGACTGGCCGAGTAGGTAGTGATGAAACCATCAAAGCGGATGCAGAGGCAAAAGGTTATAACCAGTCTTATCGCATCCGTCCAACTGATCCAGCTGACGCAAGTAAAGATGAGCGCAATTTGGGCGATATTTTGGACGGTTCAGTTGCTTCGATTGGCGATAAGCGCGACAACCGTCAAGAGTTTTTGGTCGCTGCTGCCAATGACGGCATGGTACATATTTTCCGTAATGGTACGCCTAGCAATCCTTATGACTTGAAACTCAGCTATATTCCGGCAGGCATGGAGCGCGAGGACGATCAAGGTCAAGCGACAACTTTGGGCAAGGTTCTGAAAGATATTGCACGAGATGGTTACGGCTCTGGCACACCACACCGCTATATGGTCAATGGTGGCTTTGTTCTCCGTCAGACGCCTGATAAGCAAACCTTTATGTTTGGTGCGATGGGGCAGGGTGGACGCGGTGCGTATGCGTTGAATATTGGTGCGGTAGCTAACAGTGATCGTAGTGGTTGGAATACGACTGTGCCTTTGTTCGAAACAAAAAAAGGCTCTGACAATAAGCTGGGTTATACCATTGGTTCGACGCAAATCGGCCGTGTTTCCATCAAACGCGATACCACTCCGGTCAATCTGGAATCGAATGTGCGTTATGCGGGCTTCTTGGCTAGCGGCTATCGCACTGAAGATGTGAATAGTGCCGACAATGAAACAGCTTTGTATGTCTATGATATGACAGGGAAAGAGGCAGGGACGAAAAATACTGGCACTAATGTTTCTTCTTCTAAAGCCGGCAAGCTCTTGGCCAAAATTTCTGCACCGAATGGCAAAGGTGGTCTCTCTACCCCCACTTTGGTAGACACCGATTTTGACGGTATTGTCGATATTGCCTATGCAGGCGACCGTTACGGTAATATGTTCCGCTTTGACTTGAGTGGTGAAACTCCGTCCAAATGGTCTGCGCAAATGATTTTCCAAGGATCGGGTAATCAACCGATTACGTCTGCGCCTGCGGTATCACGCCGCAGTAAAGATAAGTATGTCGTCATTTTTGGTACGGGTAGCGAGATTTATCAGAATGAATTGACCAATACCAATGGCCAAATCAATGCCGTTTACGGTATTTACGACGATGTGTCTACTGATGAATCCAAAAAAGCGGTTTTGGCGAAAAGCAGCGAGTTGGAACAGCAAACCAGAGAAAGTGACGGCGAACACATTTATGTCAGCGACAATAAGGTTGGTGAAGGCAAAAAAGGCTGGAGTCTGACTTTAGATCCGAATGAACGTGTGACTGTCAAACCGACGATGATTTTGCGTACAGCCGTTGTGACCATCCGCAAGTATGAAACCAAAACAATTCATACTGATTCTTCCAGTACCGATGTTTGTTTGCCGGACAGTACGTCCACACAAACGACAGCGAAAACGATAATCCTTGGCGTAAATGCTGAAAATGGCGGCCGTTTGGGCTTGCGTGATGCGCGTATCTCCAGTAAGGATCGCATATTTATCAAACGTGAAATTAATGGCCAGATTTATTACGCCAACGGTATGACTTTTGATGGCGTTATCAACTTTACTTATATGAATTCCAGCAAAGCCGACGATTCTCCGGTAACTGCCGATGGCGATAGCGGCGGCACTGGTACGGATAAGGAGTTGAACGCCACGCCGAGCGTGCCAAACAATAAATGTTTTGCAACCAAAGGTGATCGCAGTCTCTTGTCCAATCAATTGGACAGTCTGGAAGTACAAGGCCGTACATGCGGACTCAAACGCATCAGCTGGCGTGAATTGTTCTTTTAATCTGTAAGGCTTGGATATCGAGGCCGTCTGAATTTTTTCAGACGGCCTTTTCTGTTGAGTGGTAGTAATTCAAAAATGTTGGATTGGTGGATAGAAAAGCTTGTTTGAGGGCAAAACAAGCTTTGATCAAATTGAAAGCTTGGATAGAGCTAAACGACAGATTTGGACTATTCTTTTTTTAAATTTCTACCATTTGGCTGATAAGTTAAAAGGCCGTCTGAAAATATCTTTTCAGACGGCCTTTGATTTAAAAAGAGCTAGTCAAGGAGCGCATTGTTAGATGCTGTTTTTAATGATTTTTCGCAGGGTGGACAGTTGTCGGCGGCTGACGGGCAACGGGGTCGGAATATCGAGAATTTTTGCACCCCATGTGGATGCGTATTCGTCGTTTTCGTCGTCGTCCAGTCGAATCAGGCTGTCGAGGGTGTGGCGGAAGACGAGGGCGTTGCGGTGGATGCGGATGACTTTGTCGCCCAGCAACTCTTCCCAGTAAACCAAGGTCTTCGGTAATTCGTAGCTGTGGCCGTCGCCAGTAAACAGATAGACGGTTTTGTGTTCCGCCATCAGGTAACGTGCCTGTTGCCATGGAATTTCAACCATGCGTTCGCGGTTGTACACTTTGAAATGGGTAAAACTGTCTGCTTTTTCGCGGTTTTTCTCGATGATGCGGTCAAGCGCGGTTTGCAGGCGGGTCATTTTGATCGGTTTGAGCAGATAGTCTGCGGCAGCCAGCTCAAACGCGCGCAGGGCGTGTTCTTCGTAGGCTGTGGTGAATACAATTTCCGGCTGGCGCTTGGCGGTACGCTTAATGCGTTCGACAAATTCGAGACCGTCGATTTCCGGCATGCCGATGTCGGCAAAGACGATGTCGACTTCGTGGACACTCAGCCACTCCAATGCTGGCATGGCATGGTGAAAGACGTTGAGCAGTACGACATTGCACTCTTCCAATAATACACGTAAGCGTTCTGCTGCTAATACTTCGTCTTCTACAATAATGGCACTTGGCATAGCGGTATTCTTTTTGTTGTATCGTGGGAGATCTGCCGCGCTTTGTCATCCTCAATAACGCGTCAGCCGTATGTTGTTACAACCTTGAAATTATCAGTTTGTGACAATTTTAGGAAATTTTTGAAATATACATGATTTTTCGCTTCTTGGGCATGGTTTGGAATGGATCGTAAGATTACTTACATAATTTTATGAAATATTGTAATACCTAGAGTAATTTTGTTGTAATCATGCTAATTCAGTCCGTGATAATGGACGATTTTGGGATTTTGTCCATTTGCCAGTGCGCTACCGTCCAATCGAGCAATTCTTGCGGACGGTTCACGGTAGGTGCATCGGGTAGGTTGAGGTAGGTTAGGACTTGGCGGAGAAGTTGTTCTTTTTGATTCAAATCCAAAGCCGGGGCAAGGGTTTGTTTCGACCATTTTTGCCCTTGGCTGTTGGTCAATAGGGGAAGGTGTGCGTAGGCCGGTGTGGGAACGCCGAGGCATTGTTGCAGATAGATTTGGCGCGGCGTGGAAACAAGCAAATCTTGACCGCGGACAATATGGGTTATTCCTTGATCGGCATCGTCGGCAACCACGGCAAGCTGATATGCCCAATAGCCGTCGGCACGAAGCAGGACGAAATCGCCGATGTCGTGTGCCAGATTTTGTGCGTAATGTCCGACAATGCCGTCTGAAAAACCGATCACGCGATCAGGCACTTGAATGCGCCATGCCGGAGTTTTGTTTTGCGTATCGGGTCTTTGCTGAGGATTGCGGCAACGGCCGTTATATACAAATCCGTCTGCGCCATGTGTTGCCGCCGCCTGCCAGTCTTTGCGGCTGCAATAGCAGGGATACACCAGCCCGGCCGCTTTGAGGCGGTCGAGGGTGTCTTGATATAGGTTGTAACGGCGGCTTTGATAGGCGACTTCGCCGTCCCACTCAAAACCGAAAGCTTCAAGCGTGCGCAAAATGTCGGCAGCGGCGCTGGGCATTTCGCGCGGGGGGTCGAGGTCTTCAATGCGGACCAGCCATTTACCCTGATGAGCGCGTGCGTCGGCATAGGAGGCGACGGCGGTCAGTAGGGAGCCGATATGAAGCAGGCCGGTAGGGCTGGGGGCGAAACGTCCTATATACATGGCAGGGTGGTTTTGTAGGGCAGGGGCAGTATGCCTGCATGGTATTCAAATCGTGATAGAAAAGGGCGTGCCGTACACGCCCGAATTTGGGTTTCAGACGGCCTGAGACTTTTCAAAATGATTTAAGTTTCTCGGCCGTCCGTTCAATCCGCTTAAGCCAATGGAGCAAGCAGTTTGGCGAAAGCGTCTTCAAATTGTTTCAAACCGTCTTCCTGCAAACGAGTTGCCAAAGTTTCGACATCAATGCCGAGTTTCGCGGTTTCGGCAAGCTGCGCTTGGGCTTCGTCCACACCTTCGGTCAAAGTGGCTTTGGCGGTGCCGTGGTTGATAAAGGCTTTGAGTGTCGCATCGGGAACGGTGTTGACGGTATGGGCGCCAATCAGGCTGTCAACGTACAAAGTGTCAGGATAGGCAGGGTTTTTCACGCCGGTAGATGCCCACAAAAGTTGTACGCGGTTGGCACCTTTTTCGGCAAACGCGGTAAATTCGTTGCTGCCGAAGTATTGTGCCCAATCTTGATAGGCGGCTTTGGCCAGCGCAATGGCGATTTTGCCTTTGAGGTGGTCGGGCAGGGTGGCATCCAATGCGGCATCGACACGGGAAATAAAGAAGCTGGCGACAACTTGGATATGGGAAACGTCGTGTCCTGCTTCCAAACGTTTGGCAATGCCGCGCGTATAGGCCGCATAGGCTTTAAGGGTTTGGGTGCGGGAGAAGAGCAGGGTCAGGTTGATGCTGATGCCGTCTGAAACGAGGGTTTCGAGTGCTTCGATGCCTTCGTCGGTTGCTGGTACTTTAATCATGACATTTTTACGGCCGATGGCGGCGTGCAGGCGGCGCGCTTCTTCAACCGTGCCTTGCGCGTCTTTGGACAATTCAGGCGAAACTTCGAGGCTGACGAAGCCGGTTTTGCCGCCGGTGGATTCGTGTTCGGCAAGACATACGTCGCAAGCGGCTTGCACATCGGCAACCGCCATGGTTTCGTAGCGTTGTTTCGGGGTCAGGTCCTGCTGTTTGAGTGCGGCTACTTCATCGGCGTACAGGGCATCTCCGGCAAAGGCTTTTTGGAAAATGGCAGGATTGGAAGTTACGCCACACACACCTTGCTTCAGCATTTCTGCCAATTCGCCGCTTTGTACCAGCGAACGGGAGAGATTGTCCAACCAGATTTGTTGTCCTAATGCTTTAACGTCCGATAAAATAGTCATCTCTGATTCCTTTTACATAATAGGTTTGTTTGTGAAGTGGCGGTAATGCTACGCCGATTCGATGAATTTGAACAGTTTACAGCCGATTAATTTGGGCAAAACAAACCTAAATTCAAGCACGAAAGGTGGCTTTGATGGCGGAAAACACACTTTATCTCGACTGGGCGCGCGATGTATTGGATACGGAAGCCGAAGGTTTGCGTGAAATTGCGGCGGCTTTGGACCATGATTTTGTCCGTGCGGCAGAAGCGTTGTTGCACTGCAAGGGCAGGGTCGTCATTACCGGCATGGGCAAGTCCGGACACATCGGCCGCAAAATGGCGGCGACCATGGCTTCGACCGGAACGCCTGCGTTTTTTGTCCATCCTGCCGAAGCGGCGCACGGCGATTTGGGCATGATTGTGGACCACGATGTCGTGGTTGCCATTTCCAATTCCGGCGAAAGTGATGAAATTGCAGCGATTATTCCGGCGTTGAAACGCAAAAACATCACGCTTATTTGTATCACTGCCCATCCGACTTCCACCATGGCGCGTCATGCCGATATCCATATTACCGCGGCGGTTTCCAAAGAAGCCTGTCCTCTCGGCCTTGCACCGACTTCCAGTACGACAGCCGTGATGGCGTTGGGCGATGCGCTGGCGGTGGTATTGCTGCAGGCTCGTGCGTTTACGCCGGATGATTTTGCTTTAAGCCATCCGGCTGGCAGCTTGGGCAAACGCCTGCTGTTGCGCGTGGCGGATATTATGCACAAAGACGAAGCCCTGCCTGCCGTTTTGTTGGGTACGCCGTTGAAAGAAGCCATCGTCCGCATGAGTGAAAAAGGCTTGGGCATGTTGGCGGTAACCGATGCTGAAGGCCGTCTGAAAGGCGTATTTACCGATGGCGACTTGCGCCGTCTGTTTCAAGAACGCGACAGCTTTGCCGGTTTGAAAGTGGACGACATCATGCACGCTTCGCCGAAAACCATCTCTGCCGACCGCCTTGCCACTGAAGCTTTGAAAGCTATGCAAAGCGGCCATGTGAATGGTTTGCTGGTGGTCGAAGAAAACGGCGTACTGATTGGCGCTTTGAACATGCACGATTTATTGATGGCACGAATTGTCTGAATCGACGGCAAAAACGTTTTCAGACGGCCTTATGCTAGAATAGGCCGTCTGAAATAAGGAAACCTTATGCAAAATCTCTCTTCCGATCTGCAACAACGCGCTTTAGGTATCAAACTGCTGATACTGGATGTAGATGGCGTTTTGACCGACGGCCGCATTTTTATCCGCGACAACGGCGAAGAAATCAAATCGTTCCACACTTTGGACGGACACGGTTTGAAAATGCTTCAGGCCGGCGGCGTGCAAACAGCGATTATTACCGGCCGCGATGCGCCTTCCGTCGGTATCCGCGTGAAGCAGCTCGGTATCAACTATTACTTCAAAGGCATTCATGACAAACGTGCTGCCTACGCCCAATTACGCGAACAGGCCGGTGTGGAGGAGCATGAGTGCGCCTTTGTTGGCGACGATGTTGTCGATTTGCCCGTGATGGTGCGTTGCGGATTGGCGGTCGCCGTCCCTGAAGCGCATTGGTTTACTTTGCAATACGCCCATTATGTAACCCGACGTTCCGGCGGCGCAGGCGCGGTGCGTGAAGTGTGCGATTTGATTATGCAGGCGCAAGGTACGCTTGAACCTGCTTTGAAAGAGTATGTACGATGAAAATCAGATGGCGTTACGGAATCGCCTTTCCGCTGGTGTTGGCAGTCTCACTCGGCGCACTGGCGGCGTGGCTCGGCCGCATCAGCGAAGTACAAGTCGAAGAAGTCGTCCTCAATCCGAATGAGCCGCAATATTCGATGAAAGGCATCAACGGCAAACGTTTTGACCAAGAAGGCCGTCTGAAAGAAAACCTGAGCGCGGTCGATGCCGTCCAATATCCGAATAGCGCGGACGTGCATTTGGACAAACCGCATCTTTCGTTTTACCGCGACGGCAGCCTGCTGTACGAAGTCGGCAGCGACAAGGCCGCGTACAATATTCAAAACAAAAAAGTCGTTTTTGAACAGAATGTTGTCCTAAATAAAGCGGCAGATGCCAAGCGTTTGGCCGGCATCGTCAAAACCGAACGTTTGAATGTCGATACCGAGGCGCAATATGCTCATACCGACAGCCCCGTTACTTTCCAATACGGACAGTCCAGCGGTCAGGCAAACGGCATGACTTATGATCACAAAACCGGTTTGCTGAATTTCCCTTCCAAAGTGAAAGCCACAATTTATGATACAAAAAATTTGTAAAACCTTAGCCCTTGTTGCCGTTTTTGCCGCCAGCCCGGCCTTTGCTCTGCAAAGCGACAGCAAGCAGCCGATTCAAATCGAAGCCGACCAAGGCTCGCTTGACCAAAACAACCAAAGCACCACCTTCTCCGGCAACGTCATCATCAAACAAGGCACGCTCAATATCCGTGCCGGCAGCGTAACCGTTTCACGCAACGACAAAAGCGAGCAGTTGATGAAAGCTACCGGTTCGCCCGTCAAATTTAGCCAAGAGTTGGACGGCGGCAAAGGCGTGGTCAACGGCCAAGCCAATACTGTAACGTATTCTTCCGCAGCCAGTCTGGTTACCCTGACCGGCAATGCCAAAGTACAGCGCGGCGGCGATGTGGCCGAAGGTGCGGTCATCACTTACAACACCAAAACCGAGGTTTACACCATCAACGGCAGCGCCAAATCCGGTGTTAAATCCGCTGCGAAATCCGGCCGCGTCAGCGTGGTCATCCAGCCGTCCAGCACGCAGAAAAACAAATAAGAAAACACACAAAAAGGCCGTCTGAAAAGGGTTCAGACGGCCTGAGGTCAATATCGAAAGTCAACAGAATATGAGCGCAAACAACAGCCGTCTTGTAGTTCAAAACCTGCAAAAAAGTTTCAAAAAACGCCAAGTCGTCAAAAGCTTCTCCCTTGAAATCGAAAGCGGCGAAGTCATCGGCCTGCTCGGCCCCAACGGCGCGGGTAAGACCACCAGCTTTTACATGATTGTCGGCCTGATTGCCGCCGATGCAGGCAGCGTGATGTTGGACGGACAAGAGTTGCGCCACCTGCCCATTCACGAACGCGCCCGCCTCGGTGTCGGCTATCTGCCGCAGGAAGCCTCGATTTTCCGTAAAATGACCGTGGAACAAAATATCCGCGCCATTTTGGAAATCAGCATGAAAGACAAAAGCCGCATTGATGCCGAACTGGAAAAACTGTTGGCCGATTTGAACATCGAACGCCTGCGCAACAACCCTGCGCCGTCCTTGTCGGGTGGCGAACGCCGTCGTGTTGAAATCGCACGCGTGCTGGCCATGCAGCCGCGTTTCATTTTGTTGGATGAACCTTTTGCCGGCGTTGACCCGATTGCCGTCATCGATATTCAGAAAATCATCGAGTTCCTCAAATCACGCGGTATCGGCGTATTGATTACCGACCACAACGTGCGCGAAACCCTCAGCATCTGCGACCGTGCCTACATCATCAGCGACGGTACGGTATTGGCTTCAGGCAAGCCGGATGATTTGGTCAACAATGAACAAGTCCGTTCGGTTTATTTGGGTGAAAATTTCAAATATTGAATGCATATTTGACAGCAATCGTAAAACCGGTTTCACATGAGGCTCTCATTTCAATTGAGGGTATCTGTAAATATTGAAATAATTACTAAGAATACAAATATAATACCTATAACCTAGTTTTTCAGACGGCCCTCCGTACAAAGGCCGTCTGAAAAACTATCCATACACTTCGAAAAAACGCTATGTCTTCACTCGTCCTTAAACTCAAACAGACCCAGCAGCTCAACCAGCGGCTGCAGCAGTCTCTGCGCATCTTGCAGATGTCGGGTCTTGAGCTTGAGCGCGAAGTGGAAGACTGGTTATTAGACAATCCTCTGCTTGAGCGTCCGGAAACCGATGAGTTTGCCGATAGCGGACTCAACCGTGCCGTCACCATGCCGCGCGCAGGTCAGCAGTTGAGCGGCGACGATGCCGAAGATATTTGGAGCAACATCGCCGAAGAAAAGGATTTCAAACACTATCTGCATGCCCAAGTGTGCGAGCATCCGCTCTCGCAAGTGGAAGCGGCCTATGTTCACGTCTTGATTGATTTTTTGGACGAACAAGGCTACCTCACCGACAGCCTCGAAGAAATCATCGACCACACGCCGTTAGAATGGATGCTGGACGAAGAGGCCCTGCAAAATGCACTGGATATATTGCAAACCTTTGATCCGCCCGGCGTGGCGGCGGCCGATTTGACCGAGTCGCTCATGCTGCAGCTGATGCGTTTACCGGCTTCTCCTGCCCGACAGATGGCCGCACATTTAGTGCAAAGTTCGCTTCAAGATTTAGGCAAAAACCGCAAACAAAACGTTCTGCGTTTCCGCAAACTCTATCCCGATACCGACAGCGAAACCATAGAAGCCGCGCTCGATATGATTGCCAAGCTCAATCCCTATCCGGCCTACGGTTTCGCCTCTGCCACGCCTACGCCTTATATTCAGCCTGACGTTTGGGTCAAAGAGGGCAAGGACGGCTGGGAAGTCATCAGCAATGAGGCGGCTTGGCCGAAGCTACAGCTCAATCAGGAGTATTGCGACCTGATGAAATCAGCGGAAGAGGGCGCACCGGAGTGGAAGGAAAAAATCAACGAAGCCAAGCAGCGCATTGATTCTTTGGAGCTGCGTAAAAGCACTGTCCTCCGCCTTGCCGAGTATATCGTCAAAAATCAGGAAGATTTTTTCATCTTCGGAGAAATCGGACTGTCGCCCATGCTGATGAAAGATGCCGCCGCCGAATTAGGTTTGGCAGAAAGTACCATCTCGCGCGCCGCTAATCAGAAATATTTGTCTTGCTCGCGCGGCCTGTTTGCGTTACGCTATTTCTTCACACAGGCAGTGAATGCCGATGATGACGGCGAAGGGTTCAGCCAAGGCGCAATCAAAGCCGTATTAAGCCAGCTGATTGAAAGTGAAGACAGCAGCAAACCCTATTCTGACGAGACCCTCGTCAAATTATTAAAACAACGCGGCATTGAAATCGCCAGACGTACAGTTGCTAAATATAGAGAATCATTAGACATACCACCGGCACACAAACGAAAATTTACCGAGTAGATATATTCCGATCCGTTTTGACGGACTAATCAACCGAAGGAGCTGTATCATGAATCTGAAAATCACCGGTCTGAATTTTGATGTTACCGAAGCCATCAAAAACTATGTTTCCGACAAGTTGGCACGAATCAATCGCCACGCCGACAACATCATCTCCGTGACCATTACACTCTCGGTGGAAAAAGTCAATCAAAAAGCCGAAGCCGATGCGCATCTGGCAGGCAAAGATTTGCACGTTGAAGCGATCGAACAGGATATGTACGCCGCGATTGATGTTTTGATGGACAAGCTTGACCGCGCTGTTTTGAAACATAAAGAAAAAAGCGGTGATGTCCGCAGTACTGTCAAACCTGAAGCAGAATAAAATTTTTGTATGATAAAGGCCGTCTGAACATTCAGACGGCCTTTTGTTTTACTAGAAGTTTTAGACTGGCAATCTAGTTACTCACTTTTTCGCCATTCCATGGTGCCACTTTAAACAGCAGCAACATGCCCGGTATGCCCAAAGCAAAACACAGCCAGTAAAAATTAAAGTAACCCATCGCTTCAATCAGATAACCTGCCGAAGCATTGATAAATGTACGCGGTACAGCGGAAAGGCTGGTGAAGAGGGCTAATTGAGTGGCCGTAAATACTGGATTGGTTTCACGAGCCATATAGGCAACAAATGCTGCTGTACCTAAACCAACACCAGCTGCTTCTGCACCAATCACGGCCGCAAGCATCATTTGCTCTGCCAGGGTGATGGTTTCAAACTTGCCAAAATTTGCCAGCCAAGCAAAGCCTAGAATCGTTACCCATTGGGCTACACCGAAAACCCATAATGCCCTGTTGATACCGAGTTTCAACATCCAAATGCCGCCTACAATACCGGCAATGACAGCAGGCCATAGGCCGGCATTTTTAGCAATGAGGCCGATGTCGGTTTTGCTGAAGCCCATGTCCAGATAAAACGGCGTTGCCAGAGATGTTGCCATGCTGTCGCCCAGTTTGTAGAGAAAGATAAACAGCAATACCAATATGGCCTGTTTGATTCCTTTGCGGGAGAAGAACTCACTGAAAGGGTCGGAAACTGTTTGGGCAAATGTACGCGACGCAGATGGGGGAGTGTCAGGCTCTTTAGCTAAAAACAGGGTCATCAGCAGACCTGGCAGCATAAATAGTGCAGTAATGATGAATACGTTGTGCCAAGGCATCAAGTCGGCCAAAATCAAGCTGAGCGAGCCGGGTACCAAAGCGGCGATACGGTAGGCATTGACGTGGATGGAGTTGCCCAAGCCTAATTCTTCATCTGACAAAATTTCGCGGCGAAATGCATCCAATACAATATCTTGGCTGGCAGAGAAAAAGGCAACCACCAACGATAAGCCCATAATTACATATAAATGCTGAGCAGGATTTAGGAAGGCGTAAATGAGCAAGGTCAGCAGCAAACCAATTTGCGTAACCAGCATCCAACCGCGCCGCCGTCCTAAAAAAGGTAATCTGACCAAATCAATGACGGGAGACCAGATAAATTTCCAAGTGAAAGGCAGCCCGATAAGTGCCATCAGGCCGATGGTTTTCAAATCGACATGTTCGCTGCGCAACCATGCAGGAATAAGGTTGATCAGAAAATAAAGCGGCAGCCCCGAAGTGAAGCCTGTAAAGATACAAATCAGCATACTGCGCGAGAAAATCTTGCGCCAAGTGCTGGTTTGGGGTGCGGTGGTCATAGTGGAATCAATAAAAAAGGAAAGGGATATTGTAGCAAAGATGGGGGATATGGCGAATTAACTTCTGCTATCTTTATTGAATAAAGGCCGTCTGAAACTTTGACAAATTAAGTTTCAGACGGCCTTTTGTTGGAACAACTGGTTTGGCGGGCAACGGAGACTTCAGGACGGAAGAAGGGTTGCTTGGGTGTATTCATAAAATTGAAGTTAAGAAAGTTTCAGACGACCCCTAGAGATCGTTTGAACGATGAGAAATATCAGTGGTAATTTGTGCCGTCAGTGTAGCCGTTTCCTGATTTGTCCACAGCAAAAGCAGAAATCGGACCGACCGTTACTGTCCCTTTAGGCTGAGTTTCTTGGTAATACTCATATGCTGCAACACCCATACCAGTTGCAGCACCAACAGCAGCACCAATTGTGCCACCGACCATAATAGCTGGTCCGGCAGGAATACTGCCAAAAGCTATACCGACACCCAGACCAATACCTGCACCAATTGATCCTCCTATTTATGCACCATTTGCTCCTCCTTGAAGGATTCTCTCTCCTAAGCCTCCTCCATAAATTAGTTCCAGATCCTCAATGGATAGTTCAATCATGTTATTTTTCCTTTTCAAAAAAATTAGATGTAGAATATTGAGTCAATACACCCAATATGGAAAAAATAATAAAAGCATGAATATAAATCATAAAATCAACATTATCTCCTTGGTAGCTTTCATAAATAAAAACGATTGGTATTGATATACAAATTAAAATGTACAGGTACTTTGAAATTACCAGTAACTTATACACAAATTTTGATTTCATAGCCTAGTCTTTCATTTGAATAAAATCTACCCTAATCAACTTTCCAACCAACTTCCTAACTTCTTCATGCTTTCCCTGATTGAAGTTAACCAGTAGATTTTTCAACAATATGTATATTATGTTAAATAATAAATGGTAATTGTCACATTCAAATATTAAGGATAACCTACTTTGAAACTATATCGCTTTGATGCGTAATTCTATAAAAAACATTGAATTTTCATGTTTTCTATTTATCCAGTATTTTGGAGTTGATAAGTGAGAGCAAAAAACTTTGGAAATCTACGATTCTCCTTCCAACACCTCATCATTTCTCTAGAGAATTTAGGCAAAGGCGATATTGATAACTCATTTCATTAAATGGAACCAAATGAGAATTATTTATTTATAAAATCCTTTTAAATTAATGGGTTACAATAAAAATTGATAAAATAAAATTGACTATTCTCAATAAAATGAGTAAAATTCATCCGCAAATACAAATTTTGTATTGTGATACATCTATTAACCGCATTAAGAAAAGGAGTTAGTTATGCTAAGTAAGTCAATTACAGCAAAATTAAACGAACAAATTAATCTCGAGTTGTATTCATCAAATGTCTATTTGCAAATGAGTGCATGGTGCCATAAACATGGTTATGAAGGCGCTGCAGCATTTTTACTTCGTCATGCCGATGAAGAATTGGAACATATGCAAAAGTTGTTTACTTATGTGAGCGAAACCAGTGGAATGCCTTTGTTAGGTAAAATTGACGCCCCTAAACACGATTACGCTTCATTAAAAGAAGTTTTTGAAACAACATTTGAACACGAAAAACTAGTGACATCTAAAATTAATGAGTTAGTTGAGAGTACTTTTGCAGAAAAGGATTACTCTACTTTTAACTTCTTACAATGGTATGTAGCTGAACAGCATGAAGAAGAAAAATTATTTAACAGTATTGTTGATAAATTCAAACTTCTTGGTGAAAGTGGTACAGCGCTCTACTACATTGATCGTGAATTAAAAACTTTATAAGAATAGGAGAAATAAAATGTTATCAAATAGCGTGATTAAACTATTAAATGATCAAATGAATTTAGAGTTTTATTCTTCTAACTTATATTTACAAATGAGCGCCTGGTGCGAACAACAAGGTTTCGAAGGAGCTGCAAAATTTTTATCAGAGCATGCGGCTGAGGAAATGCAGCATATGCGTAAACTCTTCACTTATTTAAATGAGACCGGCGCATTGGCTATCATCACACAAATTGATGAACCACCTCATCAATTTTCATCATTGAAACAAGTACTTGAATTAACTTATGAACATGAAAAGTTAATTACCTCTAAAATCAATGAATTAGTTGGTAGAACTTTTGAAGAGAAAGACTACTCTGCCTTTAACTTCTTACAATGGTATGTGGCTGAACAACATGAAGAAGAAAAATTATTCAGTGGAATTTTGGATAAATTAAATCTTCTTGGTGAAGATGGTAAAGGTTTGTTCTTAGTTGATAAAGATTTAGGCGCATTAACAACAAACAACTAATCAAGTCTGATGAAAAAGGCTAAGTCATTATCGATTTAGCCTTTTTTTATATCAAAATCTAACTACTTTTGTCTAAAAGTGCGGTGCTTTAACGGTTCATTCTTACCGCCGATTAGGTTTTGAAATGCCCGTAAGACAGGCAGATATGCTTGTCTTACGGGCATTTTATTTTCAGACGGCCTTCGATCTTGCGTTGCAGTTGCGGTAGAAGGCGATCAGACCGTTGGTGGAGCTGTCGTGTGCAGGCGTGCCGCGTTCGAGTTCGGGTTCGATGGTTTTGGCCAGCTCTTTGCCGTATTCCACGCCCCATTGGTCGAAGGGGTTGATACGCCAAATCACACCCTGTACGAAGGTGCGGTGTTCGTAAGCCGCCATCAGCATGCCGAGGTTGAAAGGCGTCAGGCTGTCGATGAGCAGGCTGTTGCTCGGGCGGTTGCCGGGGAATTCTTTTTGCGGTGCAAGGCGGTCGCGTTCGTCTTGGGGCAGGGCGGCCAATTCGATTTGCACTTCGTCTAAGGTTTTGCCTTTCATCAGTGCTTCGGCTTGAGCGAAGGCATTGGCAACGGTAAAGCGGTGTTGGCGGTGGTTGCCGTAGATTGTGGTCATGGGGACGATGAAATCGACGGGAATCAGACGCGTACCTTGGTGCAGAAGCTGGAAGTAGGCATGTTGGCAGTTGACGCCTTCATCGCCAAAGACAATGCCGCCGGTCGTGCAGGAAACGGGTTGGCCGTCTGAAGTACGCTGTTTGCCGAGGCTTTCCATATCGAGCTGGTTGAGCCACGGGGTAAAGAGGCGCATGTTGTGGCTGTATGGGACAACGGTTTGGCCGTCTGAATGTTGGAAGTTGTTGTACCAAACATTGATGAGCGCCATCAGGACGGGAATGTTGCGGCGGAATGATGTCTCGAAGAAATGGGTATCCATCGCGTGTGCGCCGGCCAGCATTTTGCGGAACGCTTTTTCGCCGACGGCAACCATCAGCGGCAGGCCGATGGGCGACCAGACGGAATAGCGGCCGCCGACCCAGTCGGACATGGCGAAGACTTTGTCGGGGGAGATACCGAAGTTTTGGGCAGCGGCCACATCGGCGGAAATGGCGCAGAAGTGGCGGTAGATGCCGGAATCAGGCAAACCTGCATCGCGGTACCAAGTACGCGCCGCGTAGGCATTGAGCAGGGTTTCCGGTGTGCGGAACGATTTACTGGCAATGCTGAATACGGTGGTTTCGGGGTTGAGGCCGAGAAGGGTTTGGGTCAGGTCGGCATCATCGGAGTTGCTGACAAAGTGGACGCGGATGTTTTGCCAATAAGGCTGCAGCGCCTGTGTTGCCATGCGCGGGCCCAAATCGGAGCCGCCGATGCCGATGTGAACCAAGTCGGTAATCGGTTTGCCGGTAATGCCTGCGTGCGTACCGTCTAAAAGTTGGCGTGCGAACTCGAGTGCGCGGTTTAGTTCATGATGAACATTGGGCACGATGTTTTCGCCGTCAACGTAAACAGGTTTGGCATTGGCAGGCAGGCGCAGGGCAGTGTGGAGGACGGCGCGGTGTTCGCTGGTGTTGATTTTTTTACCGCTGCTCATGGCCTGCATATATTGTGGCAAATCGGCTGCTTCGGCCAGTTGGCACAATAAATCAAGGGTGTTTTCATCTAGGCGGTTTTTGCTGTAATCAAATAACAAACCGTGCAGAATTTCGTGCATATTATTGAAACGTTCGGCATCTGCGGTGAAGCGTTCGCGCAGGGTAACGTGTTGAGTAGCGGCATGATGGGCTTCCAAGGCTTGCCATGCATCTGAGTATGCGGACATCTTGTTTCCTTAGTATGTAACGGTAAAATAAGCAGGATAGATAGGTATTTCCTGCTTTTTTGTAGTGGCTTGTAGTTTAACAAATTTGAACAGATTTTGGGAGATGGAGTGGGCGGTTTTGTTTAAGAAATGTATGCAAAATGCAATAGAAACGGTTGATTATCATCAAGTTTCTGTAAAAAAGGGGGTATGACACCGATGTCTGCTGTGTTATCCTATGTAACATTATTGAAATCTTGTCGGGGCGGGTCCGTAAGATGGCTACAATTTATGATGTCGCTGCTTATGCCGGGGTGTCTCCCAAGACAGTCAGCCGGGTGATTAACGGCGATGCGCCGGTCAGCGATAAAACCCGTTCCAAAGTAGAAACAGCGATTGCCGCTTTGGGCTATATCCCGTCTTCTGCGGCGCGGATTATGCGGTCCCACCGTTCCGGCTTGGTCGGCCTGATTACCGGCGCCATTTCGCGGACGGGCGAGAATACGGGCGGACACGGCATACCGGATATGTTCTTGATTAAGGGCATTCAGCAGCAGATTCGCGCACAAGGGAAGATTTTGATGATTGCCGACATCGACAACAAGCCGGGGCAGCCCGGTCAGATGGAGCCGCTGATTCGTACCTTTATGGAGCATCGTGCCGAGGGGATTTTATATGTGGCAGGTTTCCATCAGGAAGTATTGCTGCCGGAAGTGCCCAACCGTTGTCCGATGGTGTTGGTCAACTGCTTTGATTTGGCGGGTACGCCGTCGGTTTTGCCGGACGACGAAGCAGGGCAGTATGGTTTGGTGCGCAGGATTATCCAAAGCGGACACAAACGGATTGCTTATGTGACTTTGCAGCCGGGCGTGGAAGCGACAAGATTGAGATTGGCCGGATACCGCCGTGCTTTGGCTGATGCGGATATTGTCTTTGATCCTGATTTGGTGCAGACTGGTTATCCTGACTTCAGCAACGACAGCGGGTCTTTGATTTCGGCTATTTTGAAGCTGCTGTCTTTGCCGCTTCCGCCGACGGTAATTTGCTGCGGCAACGATGAAATGGCGGTACGCGTGTACGGTATTTTGAGGACGCGCGGCGTGCGGGTTCCCGAGCAAGTCTCTGTTGCCGGCTATGATAACCACAGCGCGATTGCGGAAACACTGTTTCCGCCGTTGACCAGTACTGAGTTGCCCTATTTGCGTATGGGTGCGATGGCGGCGGATTTGCTGTTCCAATACATCGAACATCCGACCGGTACGGCTCAGCCCGTCAAGGTCGTTGGGGAAACCATCTGGCGTCAGTCTGTGATTAATAAATAGTTTCAGACGGCCTGAAAATAATAAGCTTTAAACAACACAAACACACATCAAAATAAGATTCATGTAAACGGTCAAAATAAAGGCCGTCTGAAAACGGAGTTGCCTCAGTAAAAAGGGCAGCCCAAATACAATAAAAGCGTCATACCGCTGAAATTGGAGTTTGTTGTTTCCATAGTTTATTACCCAGGAGTAGCCTTCCTATGAAAATCTCCCCACAAGTGGCGATGACACTTCGCCAGATTATGCTGATGAACTTCGGTTTCTTCGGTATTCAATATAGCTTCGGGTTGCAGCAAACTGCGATTAATCCGATTTTCAGCTTTCTTCATGCCGACCCGAGCCAGTTGCCGATTTTGAATATGGCAGGTCCGATTACCGGTTTGCTGGTGCAGCCGATGATTGGTGCGATGAGTGACCGCACTTGGGTACCGGGATTAGGCCGCCGCCGTCCGTATTTCTTGATCGGCGCCATCGGTTGCAGCCTCTGCCTCTTTATTTATCCGCACGTTACCGCCTTGTGGGTGGCCGTATTGCTGCTGTGGCTCTTGGACATCAGCAACAACACGGCAATGGAACCTTTCCGTGCCTTTATTGCCGATACCGTTCCTGAACACCAGCAATCCACCGGTTTCTTGATGCAGTCTGTGTTTACCGGCTTGGGCATTACCCTGGCCAACGTTTCCCTCTATATCTTCCAACAAATCGGCTGGTTGCAACAAACTTCCGAAGCGGGCATTCCGTATTGGGTATTCGGTTCGTTTTATATTGGTGCGGTCTGCTCCATCGGTTCGGTTTTGGTTACCGTTTTATCAACGGCCGAACACGAGCCCAGCCCTGAAGAAATGGCGGCCATTAAAGCCCAGCCGAGCGGTCCGGCCCATGCCGTTAAAGATATTATCGTTGCTGTCCGCGAAATGCCGACTGCCCTGTGGCAACTGGCCTTGGTGTATCTCTTCCAATGGTACGCACTCTTTATCTATTGGCAATATATTTCCCACAGTATCGTCCAATCCGTTTGGAATTCGACTGTTGAAAATACCGAAGCGTATAGTCAAGCGGTTGCATGGACCGGCCTGGTAAACGGTTTTTACAACGTGGTAACCTTTATCTCTGCTTTCGGCCTGATGTGGATGGCGCGCAAATACGCCGCCAAATATGTTCACGCCTTTGCCGTAACCCTTGCCGCGCTGGCCTTGCTCACCATTCCGCACATCGGCAATAAATACCTGATGTTTGCTCCGATGATCGGTTTCGGTGTCGGCTGGGCAAGTATGATGGGCGTGCCGTTTATGATTGTGGTCGGTTCTATTCCGAAAGAACGTTACGGCGTGTACATGGGTATTGTGAACATGATGATTGTGATTCCAATGCTGATTGAAACCGTATCTTTCGGCTGGGTGTACAAAACCTTCTTGGGTTCAAACCCTGCCAACGCGATGACTTTTGCCGGTGTTTCCCTGGCCATTGCCGCAGCGGTAACCTTAACCATTAAAACTGCGGCCAAACCGGCTACTGCAGAATAACGAAGTTTTGATTTAAAACCAAAATGAAAAGGCCGTCTGAAACATGAAAGGGTTTCAGACGGCCTTTTTTGTTGAAACGGATTTCATTTGCTGCCCCGATTCGGTAAGCCTTATTGTTGCTGCGCTACCGTTCATCACTCAAATTGGCTATGACTACCGATTTTGCTTTACAATATCCGTCTTTAATTTATTTCGTTTTACCATCCTGATGACAGAACACATTTCCGCTCCAAGTCCATCCCCCGTCGGCGAAGACTACCTGCTATTAGGACAGTACGCTGAACGCGCCTATCTCGAATACGCCATGAGCGTGGTCAAAGGCCGCGCGCTGCCTGAAGTTTCAGACGGCCAGAAGCCCGTGCAGCGGCGCATTTTGTTTGCCATGCGCGATATGGGCTTGACGGCGGGGGCGAAGCCGGTGAAATCGGCGCGCGTGGTCGGCGAGATTTTAGGTAAATACCACCCACACGGAGACAGTTCCGCCTATGAGGCGATGGTCCGCATGGCGCAGGATTTTACCTTGCGCTACCCCTTAATCGATGGTATCGGCAACTTCGGTTCGCGCGACGGCGACGGTGCGGCGGCGATGCGTTACACCGAAGCGCGGCTGACGCCGATTGCGGAATTGCTGTTGTCCGAAATCAATCAGGGGACGGTAGATTTTGTGCCGAACTACGACGGCGCGTTTGACGAACCGCTGCACCTGCCCGCCCGTCTGCCTATGGTCTTGCTCAACGGCGCGTCAGGCATTGCGGTGGGTATGGCGACCGAAATTCCGTCGCACAATTTGAACGAAGTCACACAGGCGGCGATTGCGCTGTTGAAGAAGCCGACGCTGGAAACTGCCGACCTGATGCAGTACATCCCCGCGCCTGATTTTGCCGGCGGCGGTCAAATCATCACATCGGTGGACGAATTGCGCCGTATTTACGAAACCGGCAAGGGTAGCGTGCGTGTTCGTGCGCGTTATGAAATCGAGAAATTGGCGCGCGGACAATGGCGCGTGATTGTGACCGAGCTGCCGCCGAACGCCAATTCCGCCAAAATCCTTGCCGAAATCGAAGAGCAAACCAACCCGAAACCGAAAGCGGGCAAAAAGCAGCTCAACCAAGACCAGCTCAATACCAAAAAACTGATGCTGGATTTAATCGACCGTGTACGCGACGAGTCCGACGGCGAACATCCCGTGCGACTGGTGTTCGAGCCGAAATCCAGCCGTATCGATACGGATACCTTCATCAACACGCTGATGGCGCAAACTTCGCTGGAAGGCAATGTGTCCATGAACTTGGTGATGATGGGGCTGGACAACCGTCCTGCGCAGAAAAACCTGAAAACGATTTTGCAGGAATGGCTGGATTTCCGCGTCGTGACCGTAACACGTCGTCTGAAATTCCGTTTGAACCAAGTGGAAAAACGGCTGCACATCCTCGAAGGCCGTCTGAAAGTCTTTCTGCACATTGACGAAGTGATTAAAGTCATCCGCGAATCAGACGACCCGAAAGCCGACCTGATGGTGGCGTTCGAGCTGACCGAAATCCAAGCCGAAGACATTTTGGAAATTCGCCTGCGCCAGTTGGCGCGTTTGGAAGGTTTCAAACTCGAAAAAGAATTGAACGAATTGCGCGAGGAACAAGGTCGTCTGAATATCCTTTTGGGCGACGAAAACGAAAAACGCAAGCTGATTATCAAAGAGATGCAGGCGGACATGAAGCAGTTCGGCGACGCGCGCCGCACGCTGGTGGAAGAAGCCGGACGCGCGGTGCTGACGCAAACTACCGCCGACGAACCCATCACGCTGATTCTGTCGGAAAAAGGCTGGATACGCAGCCGTGCCGGACACAACCTTGATTTGAGCCAAACCGCGTTCAAAGAAGGCGACCGCCTCAAACAAACCCTCGAAGGCCGCACTGTTTTGCCTGTCGTCATCTTGGATTCACTGGGCAGAACCTACACGCTCGATGCCGCCGAAATCCCCGGCGGACGCGGCGATGGCGTGCCGGTTTCATCGTTAATCGAGCTACAAAACGGCGCGAAACCCGTCGCCATGCTCACCGGCCAGCCCGAACAGCACTACTTGCTTTCAGGCAGCGGCGGTTACGGCTTTATTACCAAGTTGGCCGATATGGTCGGACGCGTGAAAGCGGGTAAAGTGGTCATGACCGTGGACAGCGGCGAAACCGTCCTGCCGCCGGTTGCCGTCTATGCTTCTTCGCTGATCAATCCCGACTGCAAAGTCGTACTGGCCAGCAGCGACCACCGTCTCTTGGCGTTTTCCATCGGCGAACTCAAAGTCATGCCTAAAGGCCGCGGTTTGCAGCTGATGTCGTTGGCCGAGGGTGCATCTTTGGAACACATCATGGTAACGACTTCTCCTGAATTTACCGTTGTATCGGTCGGCCGACGCGGTGCAGAACATCAGGAAAAACTGCGTATTGCCGATATTGACGGCAAACGCGGTAAAAAAGGCAAGGTATTGGAAATATCAGGCCGTCTGAAAAGTTTGTCCTGAAACAAGAACAAATATATCTAAATAAATTAAATTTATACGACATTGCATGATAATAAAAAAAGGTTCACTTATGAACAGAGCCAATCTTCAAGAACTGGGTAATCTGAGGGAGCGGATTCCCGGTGTAATCAACATTGCCCGAATAGCCATCGTCTTACCGCTTTTGGTTTTGCACGCTTTCGGCAGCTACACGGGCGGCAACCTGATTGGCGTTTCGTTGCCGGACATTGAGTTTTATATCTGGGTAACGCTGTATTTCTTCCTGATTATGCTCTCTGTGTTCCGCCCGGGCTGGCAGTGGCAGTCTTTGGATTTGCCCAATGCCAGTGCCGTGGTCGATATCACCATGATGATGGTTTTGGTGTATATCTCCGGCGGTACGGCTTCCGGTTTCGGGATTTTGGTTTTGCCGTTTGTCGCCACGTCGTGTCTGCTCAGTTATGGCCATTACCCCATGCTGTATGCAGGTTATACGGCAATGTTGTTTATTTTGAACCTGTTTTTAGACGGCAGTATGCGTTTCGATTCGTTTAATTGGGACGCGAAATCAATGGTAAATTCTTTGATGCTGATCGGCGCAGGCTATCTGGTGGCGATGCTGACATCGTTTGCCGCCCGTTATTTGGAGCAGGCCACAGAGTCTGCCAGCCGCCATCAACTGGCCTATCGCCGTATCAGCGGCTTGAACCATTTGGTTTTGAACCGCGTACAGGAAGCGGTTGTGGTGATTGATGCGACCCAACGCGTGTGGCTGTTTAACAAACAGGCAAAAATCTATTTCCCCAGCCTGATTATCGATCAGCAGGAAATCGTGTTTGGCGAACTGGTCGCACGCTGGCAGCGTCAACCCGACAAACCTTTTGAAACCGATATCCATATTTTCCAACACGCCATGCACGTCCGTGCCGTTCCGCTGATTCAGGAGCAAACCGAGCTGCTGATGTTGTACGTCCGCTCATTGCGTGAAGTGGCTGCGGAAGCCATGTCCACCAAGCTGACTTCGCTCGGACAGTTGACTGCCAATCTTGCCCACGAAATCCGCAACCCGATGTCCGCCATCCGTCATGCCAGCGATTTGTTGCAAGAGGGCGATGAGGCAGATCCGCTCAAGGCCAAGCTCTACAACATCATCGACAGCAATATCCAACGTATCGACAAGATGTTGGAGGACGTATCCCTACTTAACAAACGAGACAACATCAGCCGCCAGCCGATTAATCTGATGAAATTCTGGTTGGAGTTCAAGCAGGAATTTACCTTGAATAATCCCGATGCCATCGGCTGTCTGCGCATGAATATGGACGGTAACAACCTGACCGTATTGGTTGACCCCATGCATTTGCAGCAAGTGATGTGGAACTTGTGCAACAATGCTTGGCGACACAGCCGTCAGGACGAAAACGCCATTACCGTCCTTATCCGCTCTAGCGGCAGGATGCATATTTCCATCGTAGTGGCGGACAACGGCAAAGGCGTACCGCCGGATGTACGAAATCATCTGTTCGAGCCGTTTTACACCACCGAAAAACAAGGTACCGGCTTGGGGCTTTACGTCGCACGCGAGTTGGCACACGCCAATATGGGGCAGCTGCATTATCACCCTGAAATGAACGGGTTTGAACTGATTTTACCGAAGGAGCAAGCGCAGGATGAATAAATTGCAAGAGCCGGTTTTGGTTGTCGATGACGAGGCAGACATCCGCGACCTGATGGAAATGACCCTGATGAAAATGGGTCTGCGCGTCGATACTGCGGCTGGTGTTGAAGAGGCTAAAGACAAGCTGGACAACAACGATTATTCGCTGGTGTTGACCGATATGCGTATGCCCGATGGTTCAGGTCTCGAGGTTGTCCAATACATCGACGAGTTGATGCTTGATACGCCCGTCGCCGTGATTACGGCTTTCGGCAATGCCGACCAAGCCGTTGAAGCCTTGAAAGCAGGGGCGTTTGATTATCTGCAAAAACCGATTACGCTGTCGCAGTTGCGTTCATTGGTTAAATCGGCAGTGTCGGTTTCAGACAATACTGCCGAACCCACGCCGTCTGAAAAAGTCAAATCGCAGCCTGCGCCTGTTTCTGCCGCCCTGTATAAACCCGAACCTCAGCCGGCCAAGCCTGTCGTTACGCCTCCTAAGAGCGTACAGAGCGAATTTAACCGGCCTTTGACTGTTCCGGAAGGGCTCAATTCCTTAAAAGAGCGTTTTTCGGCCGGCAGCATCAATCCTGCTTTGCAACAAGACGCACCTGTATTGGAAGGCGAGGACGATATGCCGCGCCTGTTGGGTACTTCGCCGCAAATGGTCGAAGTACGCCACCTGATTCGTAGATTGGCCCGCAGCCTTGTTCCTGTTTATATCTCCGGCGAGTCCGGTACAGGTAAAGAGCAGGCGGCGCGCACGATTCACGAGCTGTCCGACCGCGCCGACAAACCATTTATTGCCGTCAACTGCGGTGCCATTCCTGAAAACCTGATGGAAAGCGAATTTTTCGGTTACAAAAAAGGCAGCTTTACCGGTGCGGATCAAGACCGTTTAGGTTTTTTCCAACACGCTGACGGCGGCACTTTGTTCCTTGACGAAGTTGCCGATCTGCCGCTTGCCATGCAGGTCAAACTCCTGCGCGCCATTCAAGAAAAAGCCGTGCGCCGTATCGGCGATGCGCGGGAAACCTTTGTGGATGTGCGCATTATTTGTGCAACCCATAAAAACCTCGAAGCTTTGGTTGAAAGCGGCGCATTCCGTCAGGACTTGTATTACCGCCTCAACGTTGTCACTCTGCACATGCCGCCTTTGCGCGAAATGCGCGAAGACTTGGGCGCGCTGATTCTGTATCTGCTGTATAAACACCGTCACGGCAATCAAACCTACAAACTCAGCCCGAAAGCCCAAGAAGCCCTGTTGCATTACAGCTACCCCGGCAACTTCCGCGAGTTGGAAAATATCCTCGAACGCGCCGTTGCGTTGACGGTCGGCCAAGTAATACAAGTGGACGACTTGCAGATTCAAAACGCCCCACAGGTTAAGGCTGAACGCAGCGGCTTCTCCTTTGACGATATTGCCGAACCTGACGCGCGCGAAACTACGCTCAATCATAGCCCCATTCCGCCGTTTGATCCGCGTACCATGCAGATACAGGATTACCTTGACCAAGTGGAACGCAGTATCATCGAGCAGGCTTTGCAGCAAACCCGTTACAACCGTACCCAAGCCGCCAAACTTTTGGGCATCAGCTTCCGCTCTATGCGCTACCGCATGGAACGCTTGGACATCAATTAAAACGTTCAGACGGCCTGAGTTTTCAAGGCCGTCTGAAACATGGGCATCATGTACAAGATTTATTTTGACGAAACCGCATCTGTCGAACTTCGCAGCCTTGCCGCGCCGTTCGGGTTGACCGTTATCGACCGGCAGCCTGAAGAAGGCAGTTTCCTTATCGCTGACGAAAGCGGCATCAGTTTGTGCCGCGCCGGTGAAAAAGGCCGTGTCCGCGTTGATTTTGATGGCGGTGCCGCCCATTATCGGCGCACTAAAGGCGGAGGCGAGTTGATTGCCAAAGCAGTCAACCACACTGTACAACCGACTGTCTGGGACGCTACCGGCGGACTGGGGCGCGACAGTTTTGTGCTTGCTTCGTTGGGCTTGAATGTACAAACTTTTGAACAAAATCCTGCTGTCGCCTGTCTACTTTCAGACGGCCTCAACAGGGCAGGGCAAAGTGAAGAGACACGGGAGATTGCCCAACGCATTACTTTGCACTTCGGCAATGCCGTTGATTTAATGCAGGAATTGTCCACGAAAAACGGCAGGCCTGATGTGGTGTACCTTGACCCGATGTATCCGGAGCGTCGCAAAACCGCCGCCGTGAAAAAAGAAATGGCTTACTTTCACGACTTGGTCGGCTCGGCACAAGACGAAGCCGAGTTGTTGGACGCAGCGTTGAATACCGCCAAAAAGCGCATTGTCGTCAAACGCCCGCGCTTGGGCGAGTTTCTCGACGGGCGCAAACCTGCTTATCAATACACAGGCAAAAGCACGCGTTTTGACGTTTACCTTCCAACAAGGCCGTCTGAAGACTAGAAGCAAACTTGCAACATATCAAAAGAAACCGCCGGCGTTATCAGCGCGGCGGCAAAGTATGATATAAATACCCTTTCCCAAACTTCATTGGAGCAAACTATCATGGAATTAGTATTCATCCGTCACGGACAAAGCGAATGGAACGCGAAAAACCTTTTCACCGGCTGGCGCGACGTCAAGCTGAGCGAGCAAGGTTTGGCAGAAGCCGCAGCAGCAGGTAAAAAGCTGAAAGAGAAGGGCTACGAGTTCGACATCGCCTTTACTTCCGTTCTGACCCGTGCCATCAAAACCTGTAACATCGTTTTGGAAGAATCCGACCAACTGTTTGTTCCACAAATCAAATCATGGCGTTTGAACGAACGCCACTACGGCCAGCTGCAAGGTATGGATAAAAAACAAACCGCAGAAAAATACGGCGACGAGCAAGTCCACATCTGGCGCCGCAGCTACGACACCTTGCCTCCGCTGCTCGATCCTAAAGACCCGCATTCCGCCCACAACGACCGCCGCTATGCCAACCTGCCTAGCGATGTCGTACCTGATGGCGAAAACCTCAAAGTTACCCTCGAGCGCGTACTGCCTTTCTGGGAAGACCAAATCGCTCCGGCCATCTTGAGCGGCAAACGTGTACTGGTTGCGGCACACGGCAACTCCCTGCGCGCGTTGGCAAAACACATCGAAGGCATTTCCGACGAAGACATCATGGGCTTGGAAATCCCAACCGGTCAGCCGCTGGTGTACAAATTGGATGAAAACCTGAAAGTGATTGAAAAATTCTACCTGTAAGGTAAAGGGAAAAAGGACGTGTTGGACACGTCCTTTTTTATATTTGTCAGTATCGAGGCCGTCTGAAGACAGTTGATGGCGGGCGGCATGAAAAAAGGACGCATAAAGCGTCCTTTATGGAGATTAAACCCTGTATTACTGGTTTTTCTCGATGATTTCTTTGAGGTGAGGCATAGGGCTGTAACCGCTTTGGCTGCGACCGTTAGGGAAGACCACGGTCGGTGTGCCGTTGAAGCCGAATTGTTCGCCCAATGAAGTGGTTTCCGCAACAGGGTTTTCGCAGTTTGCTTTGCCGCTTGGGAGCTTGCCTTTGCGCATCCAGTCGATCCATGCCTGGGTCGGATTAGGTTGGCACCACAACAGCTCGGCTTTGCGCGCGGCATCAGGGTGCAGGCTTGGAATCGGCATCATGAAGGTATAAATCGTGATGTCGGTCATTTTTTCAAACTCATGCTCCAAGCGTTTGCAGTACGGGCAGTCCGGATCGGAGAAAACAGCGACTTTCAGTTTGCCGTTGCCGCGAACTTCTTTGATGGCTTTGTCCAAAGGCAGGGAAGCGAAGTCGATTTTGTTCAAATCGGCGGCGCGTTCTTCAGTCATGCTTTGGCGCGTGTTGACGTTGATGAGGTCGCCAACAAGCATATAGTCGCCTTTGGCATCGGTATAGATGATTTGTTTGCCGCTGACGACAACTTCGTAAATGCCTTTAATCGGTGTTTCACTGACGCTCAAAACTTTCAAATCTTGGGCGGCATAGACTTTTTCCAAACGCGCTTTCAAAGAAGCGGCAACGGATTTGTCGGCAGGCGCTTCCGCTTTGGCAGCCGGTGCAGGAGCCGCGTTGGCATTGGATACGGCAGGTTGACCGCATGCCAACAAAGGAAGGACGGCAAACGGCGTTAAGATTTTGATTAACTTGGTTTTCATGCGAGAGACTTGCGTGTGTTGAAAGTAATGCATTGTATCAAACCTCCGTCATGTCTGCATTGTACTCAGGCTCAAATTATCGTCTGAAAATAGCTTTCGGCTGTTAAAATACGAAAAAATAATTTGATTGTTTGTATGTTCTACCACCGTATTGCCGTAAACGTGCCGCTTTCAGACGGCCTTTTGACTTATTCCCATTCCGAGCCGCTTCCTCCGGGAATGCGGGTGCTTGTGCCTTTTCGCAATAAAACCGTGGTCGGGATTGTGTGGGAAACGGATATTGCGCCCGATATGGATACGGCGCGGATTTTGAGTGTTCAGACGTCCTTTGTGGAAGAAAAGCCGTTGCCTGAAAGCTGGCGTGATTTGTTGGCGTTTACGTCGCGTTATTACCACTATCCGACCGGGCAGGCGGTGTTTGTCGCGCTGCCGCAGGGTTTGAAGGAAACGCGTGCGGTGGAAATGCCGCAGTCGCCGTTGTTTTATGCGTTGAACGAAGCGGGCAGGGCACAAACGCCGCCGCCGGCGCGGTTCAACAAAAAAGCGGCTTTGTGGGACGCGCTGCTGTCGGGCGGGATGACGATGGCGGCGTTGAAGCAGGTGAACGCGCAGGCGGCAAAATTAATCGAAGATTGGGCGGAACAGGGTTGGATTGAAACGACGGAAGCGGCGAAACCCGTTTTAAGGTCGTGCCACGGGCAGGCTTCGCACTCTGAATTTGTATTAAATGCCGACCAGCAGAAGGCTTCCGATGAAATTCAGACGGCCTTTGGTAAATTTCAACCGTTTTTGCTGTACGGTATTACCGGCAGCGGCAAGACCGAGGTATATTTTGATGCAATGGCGAAAGTGTTGGCGCAGGGACGGCAGGTGTTGTTTCTGTTGCCCGAAATCAACCTCACGCCGCAGCTTTTGAAGCGGGTGGAAAACCGTTTTGCCGACGTACCGACCGCCGTGTTGCACAGCCAGATGGCGGCAGGCAAGCGCACGCAAGATTATCTGCGCGCGATGTTGGGGCAGGCTAAGCTGGTGATCGGCACGCGGCTGGCGGTGTTCACGCCTTTGCCTGATGTCGGGCTGATTGTGGTCGATGAGGAACACGACGGCTCGTTCAAACAGGACAACGAATTGCGCTACCACGCCCGCGATTTGGCGGTGTGGCGGGCAAAACAGAGCGGCTGTCCCATCATATTGGGCAGTGCCACGCCCAGCTTGGAGAGTTGGCATAAGGCGCAAAGCGGCGCGTACCGCCTGCTGCAACTGACCGAACGCGCCCATACCGCCGCGCAACTGCCGCAAGTAGAAATTCTCAACGTAGGCCGTCTGAAACTAGACAATGGCTTCTCGCCGCAAGCCTTACAGCTTTTGAAACAGAATTTTGAAGCAGGCGGCATGTCGCTGGTGTACCTCAACCGGCGCGGCTTCGCACCTGCGCTGTTTTGCGGCGACTGCGGCCATACCTTCGGCTGTCCGAACTGTTCCGCCAAAATGGTGCTGCACCAACGCGCCCGCCAACTGCGCTGCCACCACTGCGACCACCGCGAACCCATTCCGTTCAAATGCCCCGACTGCGGCAACCAAGATCTGACCGCCGTCGGCCACGGCACACAGCGCGTCGAAGGAACCCTGCGCGCCTTCCTGCCCAAGGCCGCCGTCGTCCGCGTCGATAGGGACAGCACCGCGCACAAAAATGACTGGGCGGATTTGTATCGCCGCATCGCCGACAATGAAATCGATATTCTGGTGGGCACGCAGATGCTCGCCAAAGGCCATGATTTCGAGCGGCTCAACCTTGTTATCGTGTTGAACGCCGACGGCAGCCTGTACAGCGCGGACTTTCGCGCGCCGGAAAGGCTGTTTGCCGAGCTGATGCAAGTGTCCGGCAGGGCGGGGCGCGCCGACAAACCCGGCAAGGTGTTGATACAGACCCAGCTGCCCGAACATCCTGTCTTCGCCGCCGTCAAAGCGCAGGACTATGCCGTGTTTGCCGAAAACGAATTGAACGAGCGGCAAATGTTTTCTATGCCGCCCTTCGGTTTTCAGACGGCCGTCCGTGCCGATGCGCCGCGCGTTGCCGATGCGATGGAATTTCTCAACGCCGCCAAAGAAACCCTCGCCCCGCTTTTGCCTGAAAGCGTCTCCCAGTTTGGCGCCGCTCCGATGCTGATGGTACGTCTTGCCGAACGCGAGCGTGCGCAAATTTTCCTTGAATCAACATTCCGACAAGATTTGCACCGCGCCGTGAGTTTGTGGGTGCAGGTGTTGCAGCAAAACCGCGACGGTAAAATCAGATGGTCGGTGGATGTGGATGTGCAAGAGGCTTGATTGAAATGGTTCAATCAATAAGGAAATAAAAGGCCGTCTGAAAATCTGTTTTCAGACGGCCTTAAGTTTTTGAATCGGTTTAGAAGAATTTTGCAGCGATATAGCCGAGTGCAAGCAGGCTCAAAACGGCGAATACGATAGCCATTGTAAGCAGAAACTGTGTTTTCTTCCTCGCTGCAAGTGCGGCCAGCTCAGGATTTTGGCCTAACTCTTCGCGTAATTGGGATTCCAATTCGGCGCGGATTTTTTTGCGCAGCTTTTTCTCTTCCTGCTCGCGTTCATATTTGAGCTTATGGGCAATTTCGGTTTGTTTTTTATGCTCGAAAGAGATTTTTTCCTGCCATTCAATGCGTTTGCGCTGGATGGCCAGCTCATTTTTTTCTGTCAAATCAAAGTGGCAGGTTTTACATTCCTGTGCGTCTAATTCGTCAATAATCGTCATGCAGACGGGGCATTGGATTGGGTCGGGAGTATTGGCTGCCGACACAGTCTCTTCTTCAACCGCTTCCAATTCCATAGCCTGACGGACGATCACGTCCAAACCTAAATAGCTGAAGTAATGCTGCGCATTTTCGCGCTCGTCTTGGGTGCATTTTTCGGCCACAATGGCTTGCGGACGTTCGGCCAAGGCTTGAATCAGGCTCTCGACTTCGTTTTCAGGCAGGTTCTCATACAGGCAGGCGTGGATGAGCTCCCTATCCGTGTTCGGCGGATAGGAAACGTATACGTCGAAAAATTTTTCTTGTTTGCTCATTGATATCCCATGAGTATTTCGACTGCGTCAACCAAATGGGTTTAGCCTAATGTTTTGTTCTTGTGTTTGAGCTGTCTTGGCTTGTGATACGAGCCAGAACAGAGGCTGCAGTCTCAGGCAGACCAAGTACGGTTTGCCTTTGTGTCGTTAATCGGCTGGACAATAATTTTTTATTTATATGGAAACATGCATGTCCAATGTTATGTCTATTGTAGAGTAAATATTCACGCCCGATATTATTATTATAAGATAAATCCAATATTGTTTAAAATAAATTCACACAAAAGGCCGTCTGAAGATACAGACGGCCTGTTTTTCATGAAGAAACGGATTGTTTATACGGAGAAGGACGAGCCGCAACCGCAAGTCGTTTCGGCATTCGGATTGCGGATGACGAATTGAGAACCTTGCAGGCTTTCGGTGTAGTCGATTTCCGCACCAACCAGATATTGGTAGCTCATTGGGTCAACCAAGAACGTCAGGCCGTTTTTCTGGATTTCAAAATCGTCGTCGTTTTTGATTTCATCAAAGGTAAAACCATATTGGAAGCCGGAGCAACCGCCGCCGTTGACGAATACGCGCAATTTCAAATCGGGATTGTTCTCTTCGGCGATCAGGTCGGCAACTTTGGTGCAGCAGCTGTCAGTAAAGATAATAGGGCTTTCGTCTGACATGATGTGATTCCTTTTATATGAATATTTTTACTATTGTCGCGCAAACCGTTAGTCAAGGCAAGTTTGTGCAGACAGGGTCTGCCAGCTTACATGGAGGGCATGGCAGAAATTTCAAGCACCAGTATGTCAGATTTAGATGCTTCTGCCAAACCATTCTACACGGCCGATGATGGCAACGTCGTCGGTCGGGTTTTTCAAGTCGATTTCAAAAGTAGGGTAGGCTTCGTTGGCGGAAATGACGTTGACGATGCCGCCGGGTATCAGTTGCAGGCGTTTGACTAAAAGGTTTTCGTTGAGGCGCAAAACATAGAGGCCGTCGCGCGGCGTGGTTTGGCCGTGGTTGATGAGGATGGTGTCGCCATCATTAAGCACGCCTTCCATCGAGTCGCCTTTGACTGAGATAACGGAAAGGTTTTTGATGTCGCGCGTCACATAATTTTCTATCCAATAGCGTCGGAACGCCATGGCGAACATGGGCTGTTCATCGCCGACGAGCTGGCCGTGTCCGGCCGCTGCTTGGATGTCGTAACGCGGTACGAAGACAAATTCGTCTATATCGACAGGGTTGCCCAGTGTGTCGGTTGCCGTGGCTTTTGGGGCTTCGGAATCGGGGAAGGGAGAACCTTCGCCTGTCAAAAGCCAGTCTATGCTACAGCCTTTAAGTTGTTTGATTTTTTTTAGCGTTTCCGATTTCGGCAGGCCGCCTTCGTTCCAGATACGGCTGAATCCGGCGATGGTCATATCGATGTCGGCGGCAATTTTGGCTTGGCGGGCTTCATCTTTCCATAAGAAAGCCAGGCGGTCTTTAAAGGTATCCATGTTTATGCCTTTATGGAGGTATGTTTTTTATATGGTTTGGACGATTTGAGTGTATTTTACCTTAGTTTTTATAAAATTGTAAGAAAAAAATTACTCAATCTAAGAAAAAGTATTGCATATTTTATTTTTTCTTAGTACTATTCGTTTTGTCTTAGATAAATCGATATTTCTAGTTTTATATTTGATTTTTCTTAGTTTGGTTTTATTTGGTTTAGTTTTTCTGACTTGAACCTGCTATATGATTATGATGAGAGGTGTGAAATGACTCGTTCGCGTAAAAATATTTTTTGGGTGCTGCTGGCGTTGGTGCTGGGTTTTTTTGCCCTGCCTTTCGGATCTTCGGAAGCGCATGAAGCGGACGGTAATTTGACGGCTTCGGAATGCGAACGCTTGGGCAGTTTGAGTCTGGATCAGATGGACGGCAGGCTGCTTGCCTTCGCCAAAGAATGCGATATGGTGGAGGCTACCCACGATTGGGAGCAACAGTACGGCAACTTGAATGAAGAAGAAATGCTTGCCGGCGTGGTGTATGAGTGATGTTTGTGAATAAATTGATAAAGGCCGTCTGAAAAACCATTGTTTCAGACGGCCTTGTGTTTTTAATAAGGATGATATTAAGGCATCAATGGTGCATTAGTCAGGCCGGTGGTTTCGGGCAGGCCGAACATAATGTTCATATTCTGCACGGCTTGACCGGCTGCGCCTTTAACCAAGTTGTCGATGACGGAAAGAACAATCCACACATCGTCTTGATCGGGCGCTTTTTGAACGCTGATACGGCAGAGGTTGGCGCCGCGCACGCTGCGGGTTTCAGGTGTCGAACCTGAAGGCAGGATATCGACAAAAGGACTGTCGCGGTAGTATTCGCGCAGTAAGGCTTCGGGATCGGTATGTTCTTGCAGGTGCAGATACAGGGTGGCATGCATACCGCGTATCATCGGAACAAGGTGTGGCACGAAAATCAGGCCGTCTGAAACATGGTCTTGCAGTCTGGACAGGGTTTGTTGGATTTCAGGCAAATGGCGGTGGCCGCTGACGCCGTAGGCTTTGAAGTTTTCACCTGCTTCACACAATAGGGCGTGGGTACTGGCTTTGCGGCCTGCACCAGAAACACCGGATTTACAGTCGGCAATCAGCGGCGCGTTGGCTTTCAGACGACCAGCCTGAAGCAGCGGCAATAAGGGCAGAGAAACGCAGGTAGGGTAGCAACCCGGATTGGCCACCAGCATGGCTTTGGCGATGTCGTCTTTGTAAAGTTCGCACAAACCGTACACTGCTTGGGAAACGAGTTGCGGCGCTGCATGGGTCATTTTGTACCATTGTTCCCATGTGGGGATGTCGCGGATGCGGAAGTCGGCAGATAGGTCAATCACGCGTACGCCTTTTTCCACAAGGGCCGGTGCTTCTTTCATGGCTACGCCGTTGGGCGTAGCGAAGAATACGAGGTCGCAGAGGTCAAGCCCGGCCTCTTCGGGCGTTTGGAATGCAAGGTCGTAAATGCCGCGCAGGCTGGGGAAGTAGTCGGCAACCGCAATACCGGCTTCGCTTCGGCTGGTGACGGCAGTGACTTCTGCGTTGGGGTGGCTGCTGAGCAGGCGCAACAATTCGACGCCTGTGTAACCGGTTGCACCAACGATACCAATTTTAATTTTTGTGGTCATGGTGTGGCTCCTTTGTAGGGATGACAATGCGTTTGATTATATAGTAATTAATTGCAGTCGGTCAGCGATGCTTGTGCCAAGCTTTGCAAGGGACGGTTAAACAGGCCGTCTGAAATATGGCATGAATAATATTCGAGAGCGGGTTTCAGATGGCCTGAGCGTTTGGAAAACGCAGTTTGCGGTTCGATTTGTCTGTTGATTTGTGGTGGGTGTTTCGTCTTTATCCTATCCATACGAACACAAAATAAAAATGTAAAAAAATGCCCCCGGGTTGGAGGACCGGAGGCAAGTATCCAAGGAATAGCTCTCATCAATAAGAACTAGTTACTTGGTACTATATTCCTTGTTGGAGTTGAAAGCAAGTACTTTGCACATTTTAACATTTAAATAATTTTTTCATTTAAATTCAGTGAGCTATCAGATAGGGCTCGAATCCTGAGATGATGGTAATAGAGGATAGGCTAGGAACAATTAAAACGGCAGGTATCAGTGATTGGGAGCAGCCATACTCTGAGCATTACTCTGATGTGTGTGTACATGGCCATATTGATTGAGTCGGTCGGGGGTGAAAGCTGAAACCTTCTGACTAACCGAGTTGAGCTAAAGTGAGGCCTTCTTCAAACTGATTGATAAAATAGCTGAAAGGCATGAAATGCGTGCTCAGATGAGGAAGGGTTTGATTTTAAATATAAATTTCCAAATCATTTATTTCATTCAATTTTGATATTGTTAAACCATCGGGCCAAAAAAAGGTTGCCATCGGAAGGGGAGCCGTTGGCAACGAATGGAGGTGGTAATGCAATGAAAGCTAGATATAAGGAGTAGCACCAAACTAGATATAAGTAACTATATCGGAACTGTAAGAAAAATCAACAGACGTTGCCTGTTACTGGCAAAAATTTTTAGTCGACTTGCCTAAAATCAACTTTTTGAGTAATTGCTTGGTTTGTTGATGTAGATATTAGTATTGGTAACTCTAGCTGAATTTGTTTCTAGGCCGTCTGAAAATTGTCGGGGTTGTTCGGCTATAATGCTGTTTTGGTTTTTTAAGGCCTTCGCAAAAATACGGTTTCGGGGTTTTAGGCTGAATGTGTACCCGATATGTTTGCAAAGGTTTGGGGTATGAGGAGAATGAGATGAAGAAAGTTTTGGTGTTGCAGCATGGGGGGGTGGGCACTTGCGATTGGTCGGCGTTTGGTGGTTTGGTGTCTGCGCCATTAGGAAAGTCGGTGTTGCGTGTGCCGGTTGATGATGATTTTGAATTGACGGACGAGATGCGTGCGGCGTTGATTGCGCAGCAGATAGATGGCGCGGTGTTGCCGGATGTGGCTTTTGCTGATTTGGGACTGATTGTCAGCGATATGGATTCGACGCTGATTACGATTGAGTGTGTGGATGAGATTGCGGCCGGTGTTGGGCTGAAGGATGAGGTGGCAGCGATTACGGAGCAGTCGATGCGTGGCGAGCTGGACTTTGAGCAGTCTTTGCGCAAGCGTGTGGCTTTGCTGGCCGGTTTGGACGAGCGCGTGTTGGAAGAGGTGTACGAGAATGTGTTGCAGCTGTCGCCGGGCGCGGAATTTTTGTTGGAAGAGTGTAAACGGAATGATGTGAAGTTTATGCTGGTGTCGGGCGGATTTACGTTCTTTACGGAACGCCTACAACGGCGTTTGGGCTTGGATTTCCATTTTGCGAATGTGTTGGAAGTGGAAAACGGCAAGCTGACAGGCCGTCTGAAAGGGCGGATTATCGATGCGCAGGCTAAGACGGATTTGTTGCGTGAATACCGTGAGCGTCTCGGTTTGGCTCCGTGGCAGGTGGTGGCGATGGGTGATGGTGCGAACGATATTCCGATGATATTGGAAGCTGGATTCGGCATTGCTTATCGGGCGAAACCGAAAACTGAAGCGAATGCGGATGCGTGTGTGCGCTTTGGTGGTTTGGAACGGATACGCGGTTGGTTTGCGTAAACCGTTTGAGGATGTTTGTCAGTCAGGTTATCTGAACAATCGGGAAACCGGTTTTCAGACGGCCTGATGTTTTATAAGGCGATAAAACGGTAGCCTTCGGCATCGACTTCGAGAATGGAGGCGTAATTGTCGCGCCAGTCACCGAGTACGATGCGGGTGTAATCGGCGTTGCGGTGGATGTTTTCGCGGTGGGTATGGCCGTGGATGAGCAGGGGCGTGTGGAAGCGTTGGACGGTTTCGTGGGTAAAGGCCGGATTGACATCCATAATGTCGGCGGTTTTGTATTGTTTGTCCTGTTTGCTCTGCTTGCGGATTTTGGTGGCGATGTTCAGTCGGAGTGTGAGCGGCAGGAGCAGGAACAGACGTTGCAGCCATTTTTGATGGACGTTACGGCGGAATTTTTGATAAGAATGGTCGTCGGTGCAGAGGGTGTCGCCGTGACAGAGCAGGGTGGGTGTGCCGAACAGGTCGATAACGGCGTACTCGGGCAGTAAGGTCATGCCGGTATCGCAGGCGAAGGCTTTGCCGATGAGGAAGTCGCGGTTGCCATGGATAAAATAGCAGGCAATGCCGCGCTCGGTCAGGCCGCGGATGGTTTGTTTGATGGTTTGAACCAAAGGGCTGTTTTCGTCATCGCCGATCCAAAAATCGAAAAGGTCGCCAAGAATGTATACGGCTTGGGCGTGAACGGCTTTTTCTTGGATAAATTTTTGGAAGAGTGCGGTCAGCTGAGGATGGGATTCGCTCAGGTGTAAATCGGCGATGAAGTAAATCGGCATGATGATGTGGGGCGTATGGGAAGGGTTTTATTATAACTTGGGTTGCCGCGTTTGGATTTGGGCTTGGTGTTTTTCGTTGTAATGCGGTGATTTTATTGTTTTGATTAGGTGTGATAAAGGCCGTCTGAAACATTTTTTCAGACGGCCTTTCCGGTTTATTGGGCTTTGCCCTGATAGGTGATTTGTTTCAGCGTCTCTTCTTGGTACAAATCGCTGATGGGGACGGTATAGAAGAATTCGTTGCTGCGGACAAAGCGGTTGACCAAGTCTTTGTCGAGATGGAGGACGTGGTGCCGTAGTTTGTTTAAACCTTTGAATATCATGGTGCTCCAACGCATATAGCCGTCTGAATTGGGGCGGATGTCGTTCATGGCATCAAGGGCGAGAAGTTTGCGGTTTTGTTCTTCTTTATCCAAAGGATGGGAATAGATGCTTTGGAAGTAAAACGGTTGCTCGGAGGACGGCGGCAGGCTGAGGGAAGACCCTACTTTGCCGATAGGGAAGTCGTCGCTCAGATAATGTATGGTGTGCAAAAACAGATTGCCGCGGCGGTAATCGATTTTACGCAGGGCTTCGATGGCGGCCAGCGCAGTATGTTGGTGGTCGGGATGCGTATCAATATTGGGGGACGGCGTCACGATAATATCCGGCTGGAACGTTTCTATCAGATAGCCAAGGTTGTCCACCAAACTGGTCCAAGTCGAGCCGGGCTTGAGGTGTTTCGCCAATGGGGAGGTGTTGGCACGGCGGAAAATATCGACATCGGTTGTATCGATTTTGGTCGATTTAATCTCTTTTTTCGGATTTTGGCGCATGGCTGTCAATGTGCTGTCGAAGTAGCCCAGTTGTAGGATGTTTTCAGACGGTACACCGGCCAAAAGGGGAACGGTCAGGCTGTTCCAAACACGCATTCGGCCTTTTTGCAGATATTGTGCCTGAGTATCGCAGTCGCATGTGCTGTAAAGATTGCCATAGTGAAAGCTGCCGCCCTCGCTGGCGGTTAAAGTGCAGATCATTGAATTGGCCGCGTGTTTTTCATACAAACCGTATGCGCTGAGTTCCGCATCGTCAGCATGAGGCGCGAGGACAAGGATTTTTTTACCGTCGAGGTTTTCACGCGGATAAACAGAGAGTTCGATTTCTTGGTCGGGCAAGGACAGGTATTTGCCTTCCAAGCGGATGGTTTTGTCGCTGTCGGAGAAGGTGTCGCTCAGATTGATATAGCGCACGCCTTTTGCGCCGTATTCGAAATATTGCTTCCATTTGCCTTTAGATGAAATGGTTTCGATAAAAGGCAAGAACAGCAGTCCCATCCAGTTGGACTTGATACGGATTTTGGCAATGATGGTATCCCGTCCGTTGACAGTGGCGGGCAAGGTTAGGCTGCCGCCTTTGAGGGTTGCATGCGCGGTAGAGGGGAGGGAGGGGTAGTTATAGTCTTGGTGTGTGTTATAGGCAAACTGTTTTTTGTGAATAATTGAAGTAATAATAAACAACAAAATAAAAAAAGTCAGTATCAGCCCCGTCAGTATCAGAAACATTGTTTGGTTCCTTTATTGTTGTAACAGTCATGATAGTGCTTGTGGAGCTTATTTGTTTGTTTTTCTTACAAACGGTTGTTTTTTATACTCTAACGTCATTAAAGTGAACGTTTAAAATAAAACAGTTTGCGAGTTGATTATATATAAACGATCAAAATGTAGAAAGGCCGTCTGAAAAGTTTGAAAGAAATTTCAAAAATTTCAGACGGCCTTGATATTTTAAAGGTTAAGCCGATAAATTATGCTTCTTTTGTTTCAACTGCTTTCTGACGCAGACGCAGGCTCAGCTCGCGAAGTTGTTTGTCGTCGACCACATTAGGTGCATTGGTCAGCAGACATTGTGCACGTTGTGTTTTCGGGAAGGCAATCACGTCGCGGATAGATTCGGCACCGGTCATCAGGGTAACCAGACGGTCGAGGCCGAATGCAAGGCCGCCGTGAGGAGGCGCACCGAATTTCAGGTTGTCCAAGAGGAAACCGAATTTCTCTTGTTGCTCTTCAGGGCTGATTTTCAGCGCAGCAAACACTTTCTCTTGTACGTCTGCACGGTGGATACGGATAGAGCCGCCGCCGATTTCCCAGCCGTTCAATACCATGTCGTAGGCACGGGCCAGGCAGTTTGCAGGGTCGGAAACCATCAGGTCTTCATGACCTTCTTTAGGCGCGGTAAACGGATGGTGTACGGCAACGTAGCGGTCGGCTTCTTCGTCGTATTCGAACATTGGGAAGTCGACAACCCACAAAGGTTTCCATTCGTCTACGAAGTAGCCGTTGTCTTTACCGTGTTCCAAGCCGACTTTGATACGCAATGCACCGATGGCTTCGTTCACGACTTTGGTTTTGTCCGCACCGAAGAAGATGATGTCGCCGTTTTGTGCACCGGTACGCTCGATGATTTCTTTCAGGGCGTTTTCAGACAGGAATTTCACGATTGGAGATTGCAGGCCGCTGTCTTCGCCGTTGGAGAGGTTGCTGATATCGTTTACTTTGATGTATGCCAGACCTTTCGCGCCGTAGATGCCGACAAATTTAGTGTATTCGTCGATTTCTTTGCGGCTGAATTTCGCACCGTTAGGCACGCGCAGAGCGACTACGCGGCCGCCTTTCATGTCGGCTGCGCCACGGAAGACTTTAAATTCTTCCATTTTCATCAGGTCGGTCAACTCGGTGAATTTCAAGTTGATGCGCATGTCCGGTTTGTCAGAGCCGTAGTAGAACATGGCTTCAGAATAAGGCATGCGTGGGAAGTCGCCCAAATCTACGTTCAAAGCATCTTTGAAGACTTGTTTGGCCATGCCTTCAGTGATGTCCATGATTTCATCCTCGTTCAGGAACGAGGTTTCCAAGTCGATTTGAGTGAATTCAGGTTGGCGGTCGGCGCGCAGGTCTTCGTCGCGGAAACATTTGGTGATTTGGTAGTAACGGTCGAAACCCGCCACCATCAACAGTTGTTTGAATAATTGCGGCGATTGAGGCAGCGCGAAAAACTCGCCCGGATGAACGCGGCTCGGCACGAGGTAGTCGCGCGCGCCTTCAGGCGTGGAGCGGGTCAGCATCGGGGTTTCGATGTCGATGAAGCCTTGTGCGTCCAAGTAGCGGCGAACGCCCATGGCCACTTGGTAACGCAGGCGCAGGTTGCGTTGCATGGCAGGACGGCGCAAGTCGATAACGCGGTTGGTCAGGCGAACGTTTTCGCTGATGTTTTCGTCGTCGATTTGGAACGGAGGCGTAGCGGCAGCGTTCAAAACTTCGATTTCTTTGGCAAGGATTTCGATTTTGCCGGAAATCATTTTGTCGTTGGTTGTACCTTCAGGACGGTTGAGTACGCGGCCGGTAATGCTCAAAACATATTCGTTGCGGGAAGAGTCGGCAGCGGCAAATGCTTCCGGAGTGTCAGGGTCGATAACGACTTGAACGATGCCTTCGCGGTCGCGCAGGTCGATAAAAATCACACCGCCGTGGTCGCGTCGGCGGTGTACCCAGCCTTTGACGGTAACGGTTTGGTCTAAGTATTGCTCGCTGATAAGGCCGCAATAGTTGGTACGCATAAAATCACCTTTTTATATTGTTCAATTTGAAAAGAAGGAAAGGCCGTCTGAAAAAAAGAAGACCTTAATTGTTGTGTTCGGTATCACCGTCTTTAGACGGTTTTTGGGCAGGTAGGGCTTTAACCGGCAAGTCGTCCGGCATCACCATGCCCAGCGAAATTACATATTTCAATGCCTGATCCACACTCATGTCCAGCTCGCGAACGTCGCTTTTTTTAACCATGATGTAATAGCCGCCGGTCGGGTTGGGCGTGGTTGGGACGTAAACGGAAATATAGTCGTCATCTTGCGGCAGGCTGCCTTTGAGTTTGGCGGGGATATGGCCGGAAACAAAGGCTATCGTCCAAATGCCCGGCTGCGGAAAGGGAACCAGTACGGGGGTTTTGAACGAGCGGCTGCTGTCGGAGAGCAGGGATTCGGAAACTTTTTTAACGCTGGAGTAGATGGATTTGACGACGGGAATGCGTCCCAAAAGGCTGTCCCATGCGCCGAGAATCCGTCTGCCTAATACGTTGGCGGCGAATACGCCGGTAACGAACAAGACGACTGTGGCGGCGACGATGCCCAAGCCGGGTATGTTGAACCCCCAGAAATGCTGGGGCTGCCAGCTTTCCGGTAATAGGTTGATCAGTTTGTCGGCGGCGGAGATGATATAGCTCATCGCCCAGATGGTTACGGCAATCGGCAACCAAACCAGCACGCCTGTAATTAGGTATTTCTTTAAAGCCTTGGCGATTTTTCCGCTTTCGGCTGCGGCTTCTGTCATCTTTGTTTCATTCCGGCAAGTTTTGCCCAAACTTTGCATTATACGCGTTTGGACGCTAGGAAACGAGTATTTTAAACGAATGGCTTGTTTTGTTTCATTGTTTCAGACGGCTGCCTTGATTGCAAAGGCCGTCTGAAACAATATGGGGGTCATTTAGATGCCGTCCCAGTCGTTGAACATCAGGCCGAAGCCGATGCCGTTTTGTTTGTGGTTGTAGTCAATCAAGCTTTCGCCGTAGCCGTGGAAGCCGCGGACAACGCCTTTGAGTTTGCCTTTGATGGGGAAAGTATAGGCCGCTTCAACGGCGCCGCGTCCGCTTTTCGGGTTGTAACGCAGGATGGAATAAACATTTTGTTTGTCATTGAAGCGGTATTGGACTTTCAAGTCGCCGTAGCCCATGTATTTGTTGATGTCCGGATTATCGTCGTCGTCCCCTTTTTGGTCGAAGGCACGCATCCAAACTCTAGGGATGACGGTCAGCTTGCCCCATTCCATGCCGGCCATGGCGTAAACCCGGTTCCATGAGCGTGATTCGGGGCGGCTTTGACCGTTGGATTGGTGAACAAAACCTGCGCCAACCATACGCAGTTTGCCGCCGAAAGGCAGGTCTGCTTTAACAGGTTGGGTAATGAAGATTTCGGGCTCGTAGTCGGTGTTGCGGAACGGAGCGGATTTGCGGCCTTGGTTGAAGATTTGCCAGTCGGATTTTTGGGTGTAGCCAAACCATACGTCGGCACGGGTTTTGAATAAATCTTCGGCAATCTTGCTTTTGAAGGAAACCTGCATTTTAGTTTCGAGGCGTTTTTGCTCGCTGAATTTTTCCTGTGTGGTTACGCCGCGGCTGGGGGATTCCGGGTAATAGTTGGGGCTGCTGTTGTACCAAACGGGCATGAGGTACATAGGGTTGTGTTCGCGTACGCTCAACAGGCCGCGTGTGTCGTTTTTATCCAAATCGTACATCAGGCTTAAAGGTGTGTAGCTGTCGGCAGTTTCGCTTAATACGTCGTCTGAAATATTCGGATGGGTAGGGTTGTCGAATACGATGGCCGCTTCTTTTTTCTCAATGCTCTTGCGCACGCTTTTTTCGAGGTCAACCAGTGTTTTGGCGGTTTCAGTTTGTGCTTGCGGCAGTGGGGATTGAGGGGGGAGTTGCGCCGAGTAGATGTTGTCGTAACATGCCAAACGGGTGGCGTTGTCTTGAATGGTGGTGCAGTGTAGGGCAGTGTCGGCGACGGCCAGTGGGGCGGCGGCAATGAATCCGATACTTAGGGAATGTTTCAACATCTTGTTCATGAGAGTTTCCGTTGTTTTCAGACGGCCTGATGAAAGGGTAAATGGTTTTATTTAGTCAGTTTGGAGTGTGAATACGGCAATGCCCCTGAAAGGCAAGACCTCAGGGGCATCGTATCAGCTCGATTATCCTGCTTTGGTTGTCAGGATTTCCGGCATCTGCGTCAGTATTAAGCCAAAGCTTTTACTTTAGCAGACAGACGGCTTTTATGACGGGCTGCTTTGTTTTTGTGGAATACGCCTTTGTCAGCGATACGGTCGATGACTTTAACGGATTCTTGGTAAACTGCTTGAGCAGCAGCTTTGTCGCCGGCTTCAACTGCTTTTAACACTTTTTTCACAGCGGTACGGAATGCAGTACGCAGGCTGGCGTTGTGGGCGCGTTGTTTAACCGACTGGCGGGCACGTTTGCGGGCTTGTGCGCTGTTTGCCATATTGAATATCTCCTGAAAAATAAATTCTGTAAACGCGCAATTTTAAAGACAGATTTCCTTGTATGCAAGCTTTTTCTCTATAAACGCGCGCAAATCAGCCGTATTTTGCCCAAAAACGACAGCCGGTGCAACGCTTTTGGTAAAAAGATGGTGTTGCTTTGCCTTATTTCAATAAAAATCAGATGGATATTGCTTTGCGTTTGCTTACGTTTCTATTACAATAGCCTAACTCTGCGCCGGGGTGTTTATGGGGGGCAGGGTTTCTTATTTATTGACATTAACCACTCTTTCATCAGGAATCTGCCCGTATGAAAAAATCCGTATTAGCCGTATTGGCCGCATTGTCTTTGGCCGCGTGCGGCGGTGGCGAGAAAAAAGCCGAGCAACCTCAAGCAGGCAGCGCGCCTGCTGCCAATGCCGAAGCAGCCGCTACCGATACTTTGAATATCTACAACTGGTCAAACTACGTTGACGAAAGTACAGTCGAAGACTTCAAAAAAGCCAACAATTTGAAGCTGACTTACGATTTGTATGAAAACAACGAAACGCTGGAAGCCAAAATGCTGACCGGTAAATCCGGCTACGACTTGGTTGTGCCCGGTATTGCCTTCCTGCCGCGTCAAATTGAGGCGGGTGCATACCAAAAAATCAATAAGGATCTGATTCCGAACTACAAAAACATCGACCCTGAATTGCTGAAGATGTTGGAAACCGCCGATCCGGGCAATCAATACGCCGTTCCATACTTCTCAGGTGTGAATACGATTGCGATTACGGCGAAGGGCAAGGAGCTTTTGGGTGGCAAGCTGCCTGAAAACGGCTGGGATTTGTTGTTCAAACCTGAATACACCAATAAGCTGAAATCTTGCGGCATCGCTTTGTGGGATACCCCGAGCGAAATGTTCCCAATTTTGTTGAACTACTTGGGTAAAGATCCTAAAGGCTCGAATCCTGAAGATTTGAAAGCGGCGGCGGAAGTGTTGAAGTCTATCCGTCCTGACGTGAAACGTTTCAGCCCTTCCATCATTGACGAATTGGCGCGCGGCGATATCTGCTTGGCGGCAGGTAACGGCGGCGATTTGAACTTGGCCAAAGCGCGTTCCGAAGAAGTGAAAAACAACGTCGGCATTGAAGTGTTGACGCCGAAAGGCATGGGCTTCTGGATTGAATCTTGGTTGATTCCGGCCGATGCGAAAAACATCGCCAATGCCCACAAATACATCAACTACACGCTTGATCCCGAAGTGGCTGCGAAAAACGGTATTGCTGTAACCTTCGCACCGGCCAGCAAACCTGCACGCGAAAAAATGCCTGCCGAGCTGGTGAACACACGTTCTATTTTCCCGAACGAGCAAGATATGAAAGACGGTTTCGTCATGCCTCAAATGAGCGCAGATGCGAAAAAACTGTCTGTCAACTTGTGGCAAAAAATCAAAGTCGGTTCAAATTAATTGTGAGTTGATTGTTTGAAGCAAAGCAAAGGCCGTCTGAAATTTTTCAGACGGCCTTTTTGATCTTCCAATCTTTATCGTTTCAAAGCCAAAGTCAATACGCCTGCGGTTACCAAGCCTAAGCCTATCCACTCTTGCGTGCTTGGGCGTTCGTCTAAGAAAACGACGGCCATCAGGGCGACCAGGACCAGGCTGAATTTGTCGACGGGTGCGACTTGCGAGGCGTTGCCCAGTTGCAGGGCTTTGAAGTAGGCGAGCCAGGATGCGCCGGTAGCGAGGCCGGATAGGATGAGGAATGTCCAGTTGCGGCCGGTAAAGCCGTTCACGCCCTGCCATTTGCCGGTGTAGGTTAAAAACAGTACCAAAGCGGCGAGGATGACCAAGGTGCGGATAAAGGTGGCGAAATCTGAATCTATGCCCTGTAAACCCATTTTGGCGAAAATGGCGGTCAATGAGGCGAAGCCTGCCGATGCTAATGCCCAAAACAGCCATGCGTTGCTGCTCATGTTTTATTCCTTTGTTTCAAATTGTTGACAATATGAATCCGTTTGTTGATGAAATATCGAAATTTTCACTGCGGTTTGTCTTTGGAAAACGCTATAATAGAACTAATATTCTTTTTCTTCCAGTCGTCTTTATTGTATTGTTTCAGACGGCCTTTCCCTCTCTCAATAAAGGAAAATCATGAGCTTCAAAACCGATGCCGAAATCGCCCAATCCTCCACCATGCGTCCGATTGGCGAAATTGCCGCCAAGCTGGGTTTGAACGTTGACAACATCGAGCCCTATGGTCACTACAAAGCCAAAATCAATCCTGCCGAAGCATTCAAGCTGCCACAAAAACAAGGCCGTCTGATTTTGGTTACCGCCATTAATCCGACTCCTGCGGGTGAGGGTAAAACCACTGTAACCATCGGTTTGGCGGACGCATTGCGCCATATCGGTAAAGATTCGGTTATCGCTTTGCGCGAGCCTTCTTTGGGTCCGGTGTTTGGTGTTAAAGGTGGCGCGGCGGGCGGCGGCTATGCCCAAGTTTTGCCGATGGAAGACATCAACCTGCACTTCACCGGCGACTTTCACGCCATCGGTGCGGCGAATAACCTGCTCGCCGCCATGCTCGACAACCATATCTACCAAGGTAACGAGTTGAACATCGATCCGAAACGTGTGCTGTGGCGTCGCGTGGTCGATATGAACGACCGTCAGTTGCGCAACATCATCGACGGCATGGGTAAACCTGTTGACGGCGTGATGCGTCCTGACGGTTTCGACATTACCGTTGCCTCCGAAGTGATGGCGGTATTCTGTCTTGCCAAAGACATCAGCGATTTGAAAGAGCGTTTGGGCAACATTCTTGTCGCTTACGCTAAAGACGGCAGTCCTGTTTACGCCAAAGATTTGAAAGCGAATGGCGCGATGGCGGCATTGCTCAAAGATGCGATTAAGCCTAACTTGGTACAAACCATCGAAGGCACGCCGGCCTTTGTACACGGCGGCCCGTTCGCCAACATCGCCCACGGCTGTAACTCTGTAACTGCCACCCGACTGGCGAAACACCTTGCCGATTACGCCGTAACCGAAGCAGGCTTCGGCGCAGATTTGGGCGCGGAAAAATTCTGCGATATCAAATGCCGCCTTGCTGATTTGAAACCTGATGCGGCTGTTGTCGTGGCCACTGTCCGCGCTTTGAAATACAACGGCGGCGTGGAGCGTGCCAACCTCGGCGAAGAAAACCTCGAAGCCTTGGCAAAAGGTCTGCCTAATCTGCTGAAACACATTTCCAACCTGAAAAACGTATTCGGCCTGCCTGTGGTGGTTGCCATCAATCGCTTTGTGTCCGACTCAGATGCCGAGTTGGCCATGATTGAAAAAGCCTGCGCGGAACACGGCGTTGAAGTTTCCCTGACTGAAGTATGGGGCAAAGGCGGCGCGGGTGGTGCAGACTTGGCTCACAAAGTTGTCAATGCCATCGAAAACCAACCGAACAACTTCAATTTCTCCTACGATGTTGAGCTGAGCATTAAAGACAAAATCCGTGCGATTGCCCAAAAAGTGTACGGCGCGGAAGATGTTGATTTCAGCGCGGAAGCGTCTGCCGAAATCGCTTCACTGGAAAAACTGGGCTTGGACAAAATGCCGATCTGCATGGCGAAAACCCAATACTCTTTGAGCGACAACGCCAAACTGTTGGGCTGCCCCGAAGGCTTCCGCATTACCGTGCGCGGCATTACCGTTTCTTCCGGTGCAGGCTTCATCGTTGCGCTGTGCGGCAATATGATGAAAATGCCGGGTCTGCCGAAAGTTCCGGCTGCCGAGAAAATTGATGTGGACGCAGAAGGCGTGATTCACGGCTTGTTCTGATTTAGATTGATTTCGAAATAGATAAAGGCCGTCTGAAACCGAGGTTTCAGACGGCCTTTTATAATTTAAGTGAATTTCAACCGGCTTTTTAAGAAATTGAAGAAATTGTCTATCATGTCGAACATGGTATTGCGGTCTTCGCCAAACAATGAAATGCTGCGGTCTTTGCTGATTCTGTCATAAGCGGCAAAAATGGTTTTCAGCTCTTCAGTGGTCAAGCGCAGTTGCTTTTCGTACAAGATGCGGCTTAAGAGCGTTACTTCCGTCGCGTTCAAATCAGGGAAGAGATGACTGATCCACAACTCCATGGTGTATTGGACGGATCTGCTGATTTTGTCTCTTTTTTTGCTTTCTTGAGTTTGATGTATCCTGTATGACAACAAAGGCTCGGGCAGGTTGGCAAAGGTTTTGCCATGTAGGGCGCATTGCACCCACATATGGAAATCGGGAGCGGTTTCTGTCGCGGTGTAGTTTATCCCGAGGTTTTTAATGCTGTCGTGCCGCCACATGGTGGTGGGGTTGAACATGTTTTGGGCGGCAAAGGAGAGAAAGGCTTTAATGTCTTTGTCGAGCAGGGGGAGGTCACTTAAAACGGGTTCTCTTCCGGTTTGGTCGTCGAAAAAGATGGTGGCTTGGCTGCCGACAATATCGATTTCGGGATGGCTGTCTAAGAATTGAATTTGTTTTTCAAAACGATCCAAGGCGCAAATATCGTCCGCGTCCATTCGTGCCACATATTCGACCTCTACGTCTTTGAGCAGATCCATGGCAAATTGGCAGGCAAACGGCTCACCCCTGTTTTCCGGAAGGTGGAAAATCTGCAAACGTGAATCTTTGGCTGCGTAAGCTTCGAGGATTTCACCGGTTTTGTCTGTTGAAGCATCGTTGATGGCGATGACGAAAAAGTCGCGGAATGTTTGATTCAATACCGAATCCAAGCATTCGGGCAAATAAGCTTCGGCACAATAGGCCGGCAAAATAACGGCGAGTTTCATGTTTGCTTTCGATGTGTTTTGATGTGTGGTTGTTGGAAGATTTTACTATAAATTTCCCAAAAGCTAAGGCCGTCTGAAACCTTATTTTCAAGTTTTCAGACGGCCTTAGTGTGAATCCGAGATACGGATTATTTAACGATTTGGTTCAATTCGCCTTTGGCGTATTTGGTTGCCATTTTTTCCAAAGAAATCGGTTTGATTTTGTCGGCTTGGCCTTCGCAACCGAATGCGAGGTAGCGGTCAAGACAGATTTGTTTCATGGCTTCGACGGTTTTGCTCAAGTATTTGCGCGGGTCGAATTCGGATGGGTTTTCTGCCATGAAGCGGCGGATAGCGCCGGTAGAGGCGAGGCGCAAGTCGGTATCGATGTTGACTTTGCGGACACCGTGTTTGATGCCTTCGACGATTTCTTCAACCGGTACGCCGTAGGTTTCACCGATTTTGCCGCCGTGTTCGTTGATGACTTTCAGCCATTCTTGCGGAACGGAGCTGGAGCCGTGCATCACGATGTGGGTATTAGGCAGGGCTTGGTGGATTTCTTTGATGCGGTCGATACGCAATACGTCGCCTGTGGGTGGACGGGTGAATTTGTATGCGCCATGGCTGGTGCCAACGGCAATCGCCAGTGCGTCAACGCCGGTATCTTTAACGAAACGTACGGCATCTTCAACGCTGGTCAGCATTTGGTCGTGGGAAAGTTTGCCCACTGCACCGACGCCGTCTTCTTCGCCGGCTTCGCCGGTTTCGAGGTTGCCCAATACGCCGATTTCGCCTTCAACGGACACGCCGCAAGCGTGGGAGAAGTTGACCACGGTACGGGTGGCGTTGACGTTGTATTCGTAAGAAGAAGGGGTTTTGCCGTCTTCCATCAGCGAGCCGTCCATCATCACGGAGGAGAAGCCCAGTTGGATGGAGCGTTGGCACACATCAGGAGATGCGCCGTGGTCTTGATGCATCACGACAGGGATGTGCGGGAATTCTTCGACTGCGGCCAAAATCAGATGGCGCAGGAATGGGGCACCTGCGTATTTGCGTGCGCCTGCGGATGCTTGAACGATAACGGGGGCGTTGACTTGGTCGGCCGCCTCCATAATGGCGCGCATTTGTTCGAGGTTGTTAACGTTGAATGCGGGCAGACCGTAGCTGTTTTCGGCTGCATGGTCCAATAATTGGCGCATGGATACGAGTGCCATGAGGAGCTCCTGAAGTAGTGAAGGGTAAATTTATCCGATAAATTATAATGTTTTTTGAAATGAAAAACTACAAGCTGTTACATTGTTTTTATATATTAACGAACAGGGTCTCGGTTTATAATGGCAGAGTATTGAAAACGGGTGTGCAAAATGGATAGGATTTCGGTGGCCGAGTGTGATAAGCCTTTGTTTCAGACGGCCTTGACGGTGCAGGTGGGCGATGTGAACTATGGCGGCCATCTGGCGAACGATGCGGTGTTGCGTTTGTGCCATGAAGTGAGGATGCGTTGGCTGGCGAAGCTGGGTTGGAGTGAAATGGACGCCGGAGGGGCAGGCCTGATTATGGCGGATGCGGCGGTGCAGTATTTGGCGCAAGGCCATCATGGCGATGAGCTGTCGGTGGAAATGGGAGCGTCGGGCGTGGCCGGTGTGGGCTTTTCTTTGCTATACCGTATCCGCAGGATTTCAGACGGCCTTGTGTTGGCGAAAGTGCAGACAGGCATGGTGTGTTTCGATTATGGCAAGCAGCGTGTCTGTCGTCTGCCTTCGGCCTTGAAAGCAGCATTGGAGGCCGTCTGAAATGGCGGAATCAAATAATTTTGCGCTTCATTTGGAACGCTATCTGAAAACCTTGCTGCAACAAGGCAAGTCGGAGCATACCGTTTCCGCTTATCGGCGCGATTTGAGTGAGTTGATGCGCCTGTTGCCCGATAATCTGGAAAACGGCCTGCCGACGCGCCGTGATTTTGTGGCGGTATTGAAAAAGCTGTCGCAAAAGGGCTTGAGCGAAAGCAGCTTGGCGCGGAAATTGTCGGTATGGCGGCAGTATTGCAGTTGGCTGGTGCAGATAGAAGTTATGGAAAGCGATCCGACATTTAATATGAAAGCGCCGCGCCTGCCCGAACGCCTGCCCAAAGCGCTGCCGCAAGAACCTTTAAACCATATTCTTGACCATGCTCCGGTTGATGATGAGTTGGACGTGCGAGATAAGGCCATGTTTGAATTGATGTATGGCAGCGGTTTGCGCCTGAGCGAGATACAAGGTTTGAATCTGGACGGTATTGTCTTGGGCGAAGGCTGGGTCAGTGTGAAGGGTAAAGGGGGCAAGCAGCGGCAAGTGCCTTTGGTGGGCAAGAGCATTGCGGCATTGCGCGATTATTTGGCAGTACGTATTGCCAAAGAGGGCGAGCAGGCCTTGTTCACCAATAAGAACGGCGGTAGGCTGGGGCAACGTCAAATCCAAAAACGCCTGCAGGCGTGGGCAGTGCGCGTGGGCAGCGCCAGCCATATCTCGCCGCACATGATGCGCCACAGCTATGCAACCCATCTTTTGCAGGCATCGGGCGATATCCGCGCTGTGCAGGAATTGTTGGGACACAGCAATCTTTCTGCTACGCAAGTTTATACAAAGCTGGATTTTGACCATTTGGCGCGTGTTTATGATGAAGCACACCCAAGGGCGAAACGGAAAAAATGATTTTGTTTGAATCAGGCCGTCTGAAAGAATGTTTTCAGACGGCCTGATGTTTTATGGATAAAAAATACAGATGATTTGAAACCATTTGAATTTTTATCGGTCTGATGAGGTTTCGATATTGGTTTAATGTGCGGATAGCATAAACGCCGGAAGAATAGGCTGTTTTGTCTTACCGCTTATCTTTTAAAACGACCTTTTGTTTGATAATATTAGTAATGAGAGCTAATATCATATTATGATATGCAGCCTTTAAAACAGCAGGTCTATAAACTTTCTCTATAAGCATTAATGCTTATTTTGACTGTAAAACGACTTGCAAACGGGAATTGTTGCTATTAACATAACGGAATTATGGATAAAAAACGAATTTTAACTCCAGCCGTCGTGACTTCCGTTGCGTTGATTCACGTCGGCTTGGTTGCACTTTTATGGCACGCGCACAAACCGCCTCCTGTCGAAATGGCGAATATTGAATTTGTCGATTTAGGCGATTTCGGCGGTGGCGACGGTAGTCCTGAGGGCGAAGGCGCACCTGCCGCCCCCGAGTCTACCCCCGAACAACCTAAACCCAAGCCGAAACCCAAACCTAAGCCTGTCGAGCCGCCCAAACCTGTTATCAAACCTGTGGTAACGAAAAAAGAAAAAGCGGATATCGTACAGCAAAAGGAAAAACCGAAACCTATTGAGAAACCTAAGCCCGAGCCTAAGCCGGAACCCAAACCTGAGCCGAAGCCCGAGCCAAAACCTGAACCAAAACCAGAGCCGAAGGCGGAACCTAAACTGTCTCCAAAAGCATCGGAATACTCAGGCAGCAAAACCGGGCCGAATACTGCTGAAAACGGTAAAGGCAACGGCGAAGGCAAAGCCTTGGGCGGAGAAGGTAGAGGTAACGGCGGCGGTACGAAAGGTACAGGCAGCGGCCGTGGCGAAGGCAGCGGATCCGGCAGCGGTGGTGCGAAAGGCGAACATGGCTCCGGTACCGGTGGCGGAGGTGGTGGCAGCGGTACAGGTGCCGGCAGCAGTAAAGGCAATCCTGCAAAAGGAACCTGCCATATTCCAAGACCTCCGTATCCTTCACTGTCCACTGAAAATGGTGAAGAGGGCTTGGTTGTTTTGAAAGTCTTGGTTGGTCCCGGCGGTAAAGTGGATTCAATTAGTGTGAATAAATCAAGTGGTTATAGTCGTCTGGATAATGCAGCGCGTAAAGCCGTTAAAGATGGTAGCTGTCATGCAAGCGTTTGGACTGAATTTAAAGTACCTGTCAAATTCACGCTCGAATAAGTATCTAGGCCTAAGCTGATTGATTAGAAATATATGCTGTTGGGAAATTTTTAAATGACCCGATAGAAATTTTAATTTTATTTTTAACTTGGAAAAATTATGGATTTAAGTTTAGTTTTCAAATCAGGTGATGTGGTACTGATTGGTGTATTTGTCCTGATGTTGTTGATGAGCGTGGTAACATGGAGCGTTATCGTGATCCGCTGCATCAAATACCGTAAAGCGAAAAAAGGCAATGCTCAGGTAAAAGAGTTGATGTTGAATGCGTTTACGCTGGCCGATGCTGTACAGAAAGCCAAAGCGGTAGAAGCACCGATGAGCAATGTTGCCGATGAGTCTCTGCGCGCATACCAAAACTACCGTCAAACGACAAGCAAATCGCTGATTGACGAATTGCCTTTGAACGAATACTTGGTTGTTCACATCCGCAACAGCATGTCCCAAACCATGCGTCAGTTCGACTACGGTATGACTGCTTTGGCCTCTATCGGCGCAACCGCTCCGTTTATCGGCCTGTTGGGTACTGTTTGGGGTATTTACCATGCCCTGATCGGCATCAGCGAAAGCGGTCAAATGAGCATTGCTGCGGTAGCCGGTCCGATTGGTGAGGCTTTGGTATCGACTGCCGTCGGCCTGTTTGTAGCGATTCCGGCTGTATTGGCGTACAACTTCCTCAATCGCGGTACGAAAACCATCGCGCAAGATATGGACGCATTTGCACATGACCTGCATGTCCGCCTTCTGAACCAAAAGGATTAAACCATGGCTTTCGGATCAATGAATTCCGGCGATGATGCGCCGATGTCGGATATCAACGTTACGCCTTTAGTGGACGTGATGCTGGTGTTGCTGATTGTATTTATGATTACCATGCCGGTGCTGACTCACTCGATTCCTTTGGAGTTGCCGACTGCTTCGGAAAAAGCGGCGAAAGAGGATAAGCAGCAGCCTAAAGATCCTTTGCGTTTGAGCATTGATGCCAGTGGTGCTTATGTCGTTGGTGGCGATTCCGATACCAAAGTGGATTTGGCAACGGTAACTGCCAAGCTGAAAGAAGCCAAAGCGAAAAACGAAGATGTGATTGTGGCGATTGCGGCGGATAAAGCGGTTGAATACGATTATGTCAACCAAGCCCTGCAAGCGGCGCGCGAAGCCGGTATCAGCAAAATCGGTTTTGTAACGGAAACCAAAGCGCAATAATCTTTTGAATACAGTAAAGGCCGTCTGAAATTTGAGTAAAGTTTCAGACGGCCTTTTGTTGTATTTGGTAACTATATGTCCAGGCTGTATAATTAGCGGATTAAATTGAATAATGACAATACAGGAACCACTATGACAGAAACCATCGAGCGCGACAGTATGCAATACGATGTCGTGATTGTCGGCGCAGGCCCGTCGGGTTTGTCCGCCGCCATCAAACTCAAGCAGCTTGCTGAAAAGAATGGACGCGAAATCAGTGTTTGTGTGGTGGAGAAGGGTTCGGAGGCCGGTGCGCACTCGCTTGCCGGTGCCATCATCGATCCGATTTCTTTGAATGAGCTGATTCCTGATTGGAAAGAAAAAGGCGCGCCGCTGACGCGTACAGTGACGAAAGACAGGGTTTTGTTCCTGACCGAGAAAAAAGCCTTCAACTTGCCGGTTACCCCGAATTTCGACAACCATGCGAACTACATCGCCAGCTTGGGCGAAGTTGTCCGCTGGCTGGCGGAGCAGGCGGAAAATTTGGGCGTGGAAATCTATCCGGGCTTTGCCGCTGCCGAAGTGCTGTATCACGAAGACGGTTCGGTCAAAGGCATTGCGACCGGCAATATGGGTGTGGGCAAAGACGGCGAACCGACCGATTCATTTCAGCCCGGCATGGAGCTTTGGGCGCAGCAAACCCTGTTTGCCGAAGGCTGTCGCGGTTCGCTTTCCAAGCAAGTCATTGAACAATTTAAGCTCGACCAAAACAGCGAGCCGCAAACTTACGGTTTGGGCATTAAAGAAATTTGGGAAGTGCCGTCTGAAAAACATCAGCCTGGTTTGGTGATGCACAGTGCAGGCTGGCCGTTGGACAGCAAAACCTACGGCGGTTCGTTTATTTATCATTTTGACGAAAACAAAGTCGCTGTCGGCTTTGTGGTCGGCTTGGATTATCAAAACCCTTATCTGTCGCCGTTTGAAGAGTTCCAACGTTTCAAAACCCATCCCGAAATCCGCAAAACCTTTGAAGGCGGCCGCCGTATTGCTTACGGCGCGCGTTCGCTGATTGAAGGCGGTTTGCAAAGCCTGCCGAAACTCTCGTTTAAAGGAGGCGTTTTGGTCGGCGATGCGGCTGGCTTCCTGAATATGCCGCGCATCAAAGGCATCCATACGGCCATGAAATCCGCCATGCTTGCTGCAGAAGCCGTGTTCCCTTTGTTGGAAAACCTCGAAGAAGTGGAAAGCTTCGACAGCGGCAAAGAAGCGGCCGATTATCAGCAACGCTTTGAACAAAGCTGGCTGTATCAAGAGCTTTACGCCGCGCGCAATGTCCGTCCGTCATTCAAATGGGGCGTTTACCTCGGCTCAATCTATACCGGTATCGACCAAATGATTTTCAGAGGCAAAGCCCCGTGGACTTTGAAACATCACGGCAAAGACAACGAGCAGCTCAAAAAAGCAGCCGAATGCAAGCCGATTGATTATCCGAAGCCCGACGGCGTGTTGACCTTCGACCGCTTAAGCAGCGTTTTCCTCGCCAACCTTGCGCACGAAGAAAACCAGCCCGACCATTTGGTGCTGAAAAATCCGCAGGTCATGATAGACGTAAACTACAAAGAATACGCCTCGCCCGAAACCCGCTATTGTCCGGCCGGCGTATATGAAATCGTCGAAGAAAACGGCAGTCCGCGCCTGCAAATCAACGCTGCCAACTGCGTCCACTGCAAAACGTGCGACATCAAAGACCCGACGCAAAACATCACTTGGATTTGCCCCGAAGGCGCAAGCGGGCCGAATTACGGCGGAATGTAATTGACTGTTTTAAAGTCAAAACCTAAAGGCCGTCTGAAAAGTTTCAGACGGCCTCTATCCTATTATTTCATCAATGGAAGCATTATGAACACGCACATTTGGCAGGCAGGCCGATTTGAAATCGCCTTAGACAAACCGAAAATCATGGGCATCGTCAATCTGACCCCCGATTCATTTTCCGATGGCGGAACCTATTCGCAAAATGTCCAAATAGCATTGGCACATGCCGAGCAGCTGCTGAAAGACGGCGCGGATATTCTCGATATCGGCGGCGAATCTACCCGCCCGGGTTCGGATGATGTTTCTCTCGAAGAAGAATGGGCCAGGGTGCAGCCGGTTTTGGCGGAAGTAGCCAAGTGGAATGTTCCCGTTAGCTTGGACACGCGCCGTACGGTAATTATGGAAAAAGCCTTGGCGCAAGGCGGCGTCGATATTATCAACGATGTTGCCGCATTGAGTGATGAAGGCGCAGTCGCATTGCTGGCACAACAGCCGAAGACAGGCGTGTGTCTCATGCACATGCAGGGTTTGCCTAAAACCATGCAGCTTAATCCGCAATATCAAGATGTCGTCGAAGAAGTCGCACGTTATTTAAAAGCACGCGCGGCAGAATGCGTTCAAGCAGGCATTGCCCCTGAACGCATCACGCTAGACCCAGGCTTCGGTTTCGGCAAAAACCTGCAACACAACATCACCCTGATAAAACATTTGCCTGAGTTGATGGACACAACTGGATTCCCACTTCTGATCGGCGTATCGCGCAAACGTATGATTGGCGAACTGACAGGCGAACAAGATGCCGCCAAACGCGTACACGGCAGCGTCGCAGCCGCATTGGCCACAGTCGCCCGAGGCGCGCAAATCATCCGTGTTCATGATGTCAAAGCAACGGCTGATGCCTTGAAAGTTTGGGAAGCATTGGGCGTATCGGCATAATGCCCGAATAGAAAACCAACAGGCCGTCTGAAACATTTGCCCAGCATCTTGAACAAGCAACAAGTTATGCTATAATCCGCATCTACTCTTGACGGGTCTGTAGCTCAGGGGTTAGAGCAGGGGACTCATAATCCCTTGGTCGTGGGTTCGAAACCCACCGGACCCACCAAATATTAAAAATGCCCGAGGCTTTTGGCTTCGGGCATTTTTGTATTTATTGGTTTGTGAAGGATTGGAATATAATGTCGAGTATAGCAATTCGGTTATGTCGTCCAATATGTTTTTTAGGGAAAATTCTTTTTAAAAAGAAGGAGTAGTTTGGTGGAGTTATTGCCTTATTTTCTGTTTTTTTTTTAGTATTTGTGTATTTTATTGTAATTATCATTAATCTAGTAATGCTATATAAAATATCAAAATTAGAAGGGATGAATGCGGGTTTTTTTGAATATCTGTTTATTGCTAGAAGAATGCAATTTAATTTTTTCAAGGTGCTGTTTGGAGTGCAAAAAATCTCCAATAAATTTTATTTGAAAGTATTAAGAATAAATTTTACGGTTGCTATGATTATTCTTATTTTAGGTTTTTCTATTGTCTTATATTCGACATATTTAGTATAAAAATTAACCTATCGAATGAAAGTCAGCTATTTAAGCTGTAGAGTGTTTTGTAAACCAATGCCGTCTGAAAATCGTCATTTCAGACGGTATTTTTAATTATTTAAGTAATACCATTTCAGTATGGCTGGATTGTTTTCAGACGGCCTGAAGATTTAGTCGGCCGTTCCGCGTATTTCGTTAATCGGGATGCGCGGTGTATAAAGTATGTCGTAAGTCGGCTTGTCCAGCAGATCTTGCAGTGAGTATTGATCTAAATGATTAAAGAAGGCTTTGATGGCGCCGGTGATGATACCGGTCAGTCGGCAGGAAGGGGTGATGAGGCATTCGTTGTTGTCGCCCATGCATTCGACGACCTGCATCGGCTCAAGATGGCGTACAACTGCACCGATATTGATGTTTTCAGGATTGTCTGCCAAGCGCAAACCGCCGCCTTTGCCGCGCACGCTGACCAGAAAACCGCCTTTGACTAATGAGGTAACCACTTTCATCAAATGGCTTTTGGAAATATTGTAAGTCTCGGCAATGGTGCCGATATTGACGAGGGTGTCGTCGTTGATGGCGGTATAAACCAATACGCGCAATCCGTAATCGGTATGTTGGGTCAGATACATGGCTGGCTCTTTAGATATTTTTATTATATGTCAAAAGCGTAGTGCTTGGAGAGGGGCTGTTTGACTTTATGTGGGATTGGGTTTCATAATATCTGAAACATTTGAATTAATCCAGTTTGACAAACTGTTACCATTATAACGAACTTATGAAGCCCTTGAAACGCCATCCTGCCTTAATAGAACTTTCCCGCGAACATCATGGCTCGCTGTCGTTGTGTGTCCGCCTCCTGCGTACGCCGGAGCAAAGCCATCAAGCGGAGCTGGATCCTCATTTTGTGGAGCTTGAGCCACATTTTTTGGAGGAGGAAACCATGTTTGCGCCGTATTGGGATAAGGTTGATCCGGCGTTGAGGCAGCGTTTTGAAGGCGATCATGCCAAGCTGCGTGCGATGATGGCTCATCCTGAATATATGAATGAATCATGGAATAAGGATTTTGCGGTAACTTTGCGCGATCATGCGCGTTTTGAGGAACGCGAGCTTTTTCCTGCGATTGAACCTTTTTTGCCTTTGCCTGAGAATGTGTAATAGGGAAGGGAATCGATGGCCGTCTGAAAAGTTTCAGACGGCCTCTGTTGCTGTTTTATGATGATATAAAAATTGAAGGAACCACCATGAACGATTTGTTCAAACATCCTGTATGGGCAATGGCCTTCCGCCCGTTTTACTCGTTGGCGGCTTTGTATGGCGCATTGTCTATATTGCTTTGGGGCTTCGGCTATCAGGGTACGCCTGAATTGCCGGGTTTGTATTGGCATGCCCATGAAATGATTTGGGGCTACGCCGGATTGGTTGTCATTGCATTCTTGCTGACGGCCGTGGCAACTTGGACTGGCCAGCCGCCTACACGCGGTAAGGCGTTGGCAGGTTTGACCGCATTTTGGCTGCTTGCGCGTTTGTGTGCGTTTATTCCCGGCTGGGGTGCGACGGCAAGCGGTATATTCGGTACGATCTTTTTCTGGTATGGCGCGGTGTGCATGGCTTTGCCGGTAATCCGTTCTCAAAATAAGCGCAACTATGTTGCCGTATTTGCTATTTTTGTTTTGGGTGGCACCCATTTCGCGTTCCATATGAAAATGCAGCCGTTTGATGCCATCGCGCTGATGACCGGTTTGCAATCCGGTTTGATTATGGTGGCCGGATTTATCGGTTTGATCGGTATGCGGATTATCTCGTTCTTTACGTCCAAGCGCCTGAATGTGCCGCAAATTCCCAGCCCTCAATGGGTAGCGCACGCTTCACTTTGGCTGCCTATGCTGACCGCCATGCTGATGGCGCATAACATTTTGCCGGGACTGGCCGCGTTGTTTGCTCTGGCTGCCGGTGTGATTTTTACCGTGCAGGTGTACCGCTGGTGGTATAAAGCCGTGCTGAAAGAGCCTATGCTTTGGATTTTGTTTGCCGGCTATCTGTTTACCGGCTTGGGTTTGATTGCGGTCGGTCTTTCCTATTGGATTTCAAGTTTCCTGAATTTGGGCGTACACCTTATCGGCGTTGGCGGTATCGGCGTGCTGACTTTGGGCATGATGGCGCGAACTGCGCTTGGCCATACCGGCAACTCCATTTATCCGCCGCCTAAAGTGGTTCCTGTTGCCTTTTGGTTGATGATAGCCGCAACGGTTGTCCGTGTTTTGGCAACCTTTGTGAGCGGTACAGCATATACGCACAGTATCCGTTGCTCCGCCGCTTTGTTTGCCGCTTCTTTGTTGTTGTACGCATGGAAATATATTCCTTGGTTGATCCGTCCGCGTTCGGATGGTCGTCCGGGTTAATGGTTTGGCAAAATGAAAAGGCCGTCTGAAAATTTTCAGACGGCCTTTATTTCTTGATAACACAAAAGCCTTTCAACGTATGAAAGGCTTTCATTGAGACTGTGGCCTCGCCAACAGGAATCGAACCTGTATTTTACGCTTAGGAGGCATACGTTCTATCCGTTGAACTATGGCGAGGCGGTAAAGGAGGGGATTTTAAACCTTTCCGGCAAAAAAAGACAATAAGCCGGCGGCAATCAAAGGGCCGACCGGAATACCGCCGATAAAGGCAACGCCGATGACTGTGCCGATTAATAATCCGGTTACCAAAACAGGCTGTTCGCTCATCAATGGAACGCCGCGTCCGGCAAGCCAGGCAACCAAAATGCCGATAAGGACGGCGGCAATCATTTTGAAATTGATAAACTCAGAAACCGGCGGAATTTGGATTTTACCGGAAACCAGCGGGCTCAATACACCGATGGTCAGCAGGATGATGCCCAGGTGCAAACCGTGTTTTTCCACCAAGGGAAGATATTGTGACAAGGCCGTCTGCTGCATGAGCAGCAATACCGCTGCCGAAATCGTAATCGAGTTGTTGTTGCTGACAACGCCCAAAAAAATCAGCGTAACCAGAAACAAAGGGACAAAGCTGAAATTCATCGGATTAAGATACTCGGGCCAAGGATTCTTTTGCCAGTTGGATCATGGCATCTTTGACTTCGCTGTCAGGCAACACGTCCAATGAAGCGATGGCTTTGTCGACGGCTTTTTTCGCCTCGGAAATCGAATACGGCAAAGCGTCGGAGTTGACGACATAGTCGTGGATTTTTTCAAAATAGCTGCGGTCGGCATTTTCCAAAGCGTGGCGCACATCGTTTGCAGCCTGCTCGGAGCCGTTTCGCATCAGGTAAATCAATGGCAGGGTAGGTTTGCCTTCTGCCAAATCGTCGCCGACGTTTTTGCCGATTTCATCGGTTTCGCCTGAGTAGTCCAATACATCGTCAATGATTTGGAAAGCCGTACCGACGTACATGCCGTAGTCTTTCAAGGCTTGCTCGTGTTCGGGGGTAGCCTTGCCCAAAATTGCGCCGACTTGCGCGGCCGCTTCAAACAGTTTTGCTGTTTTGTATTGGATAACTTGGACGTATTGCTCTTCGGTAATATCCGTATTGCCGATGTTCATCAGCTGCATGACTTCGCCTTCGGCGATGATGTTGGTCGCATCTGCCATCACTTCCAAGATACGCATGCTGCCAGAATCAACCATCAGTTGGAAGGCGCGTGTATAGAGGAAGTCGCCGACCAAAACAGCCGCCGCGTTGCCGAAGAGGTTGTTTGCGGTTTTACGGCCGCGGCGCAAATCGCTTTCATCGACGACATCGTCGTGCAGGAGGGTGGAGGTGTGGATGAATTCCACCATCGCTGCCAGCGAGTACAGTTTTTCATCGTCATGCCCGACTGCTTTGCCTGCCAAAATGGTAATAATCGGACGCAGGCGCTTACCGCCCGCGCTGATGATGTATGTGCCGATTTGCGAAATCAGTGCGACATCAGATTGAACAGCTTGGTTGATGACCGCATTAACTTTGGCAAGGTCATCGGGCAGGTGGCGTTGGAAGTAAGGCAGGTTTTCGAGCATAAAACATTCTCTGTTGATAAAACGGAGCGGAGGCTCCAATGAATCTGTTTAAACCCGTACATTCGGTCGGGGTAATAACGTTGCATAAAGATATCAGCAATCCAGCGCGTGATTATATCAGTTAAAAAGCATGCAACATATCTTTCAGACGGCCTTTTCACTTGTAAATAAAATAAATTTTGACAAAACAGGCAAATAGAAATAGAATAGCTCGTTTCGCACATGGTGTGCGGAATGTTAACCTAATTCTCATGGAGTTGAGTATGTACGCGGTCGTAAAAACCGGCGGTAAACAATACAAAGTTTCCGTTGGCGAAAAATTGAAAGTAGAACAGATACCAGCCGAACTCGACAGCCAAATCGAACTGACTGAAGTTTTGATGATTGCTGACGGCGAATCTGTAAAAGTAGGCGCACCTTTTATCGAAGGCGCAAAAGTAACAGCTAAAGTCGTTGCTCATGGTCGTGGCGAGAAAGTACGCATTTTCAAAATGCGTCGTCGCAAACACTACCAAAAACGCCAAGGCCATCGCCAAAATTTCACCCAAATCGAAATCGTGGCAATCGCCTAATTTCAAGTAAGTTCAGGAGTATTACAAATGGCAAGTAAAAAAGCAGGCGGTAGCACCCGCAACGGTCGCGATTCAGAAGCCAAACGCTTGGGCGTTAAAGCTTACGGCAACGAGCTGATTCCGGCAGGCTCTATCATCGTTCGTCAACGTGGTACTAAATTCCACGCAGGTGACAACGTAGGTATGGGCAAAGACCACACTTTGTTTGCTAAAGTCGACGGTTACGTTGAATTCAAAACCAAAGGCGCGCTGAACCGTAAAACCGTCAGCATCCGTCCTTACACCGGTTCTGAAGAATAATCGTTTTACGATTGAAAGCCGCATTCCTTTTCGGAATGCGGTTTTTGTTTGTCAGGCTGTTTTGTCTGTTTGATAAAATCCGTATGTCGTGAAGCTTGATTTATATTAAGGTCAAAGTAAAAACGCGCTTACAATCGATGGCCTTTGTTTTATTCTATCGACTCTTTCTATATAATCTATCAAATGCCTTTGATTTACCCTCATGTAGCTAAACACAGTAAACTTAAGGCCGTCTGAAAAAATCCGTATCAGTTGAATACAAGGAATTCCTCCCATGAGCTTACACAGTGATATTCTCGTCGTCGGCGCAGGCCCTGCCGGATTAAGTTTTGCCGCAGAGTTGGCTGGAAGCGGTTTGAACATAACCCTGATTGAAAGAAGTCCTTTAGAAGTGTTGCAAAATCCGCCGTATGACGGCCGTGAAATCGCACTGACACACTTGTCGCGCGAAATCATGCAGCGATTGGGTATGTGGGATTTGATTCCAAAAGACGAAATTTATCCTTTGCGCGATGCCAAAGTGTTGAACGGCCATTCCGATTACCAGCTCCACTTCCCGCAACCGACTCAGGCGCGCGGCGAGCCTGCAGACTGCTTGGGCTATTTGATTTCTAACCACAATATCCGCAAAGCCGCTTATGAAGTCGTGTCCAAATTGGACAACGTGAAAATTCTGACCGGCACCAATGTTAAAGAAGTCAAAACTTCTGACGATGAGGCGCAAGTTATTTTGGAAAGCGGCGAAGTATTGACCGGCCGTCTGTTGTTGGCCGCGGATAGCCGCTTCTCGCAAACGCGCCGTCAACTGGGCATTTCTTCCGATATGCACGATTACAGCCGTACCATGTTTGTGTGCCGCATGAAGCATACTCTGTCCAACCTGCATACTGCATATGAATGCTTCCACTACGGCCGCACCATTGCGTTGCTGCCTTTGGAAGAACACTTGACCAATACAGTGATTACGGTGGACAGCGATAAAGCTGAAACGATTAAAAATATGTCGCCGGAAGAATTGGCAGCCAGTGTGAAAGAACAACTCAAAGGCCGTTTGGGCGATATGGAATTGGTCAGCACCATTCACAATTATCCTTTGGTCGGCATGATTGCCCAACGTTTCTACGGCAAACGCAGCGCGTTGATCGGCGATGCCGCAGTCGGTATGCATCCAGTTACTGCGCACGGTTTCAACTTGGGTCTGGCAAGTGCTGATCTTTTGGCTAAATTGGTGCTTGAAGCCGAGCAACGCGGTCAGGATATTGGTGCGAAGAGCCTGCTGGAAAAATACAGCACCAAGCATATGCTCCACGCCCATCCGATTTACCACGGCACCAATATGTTGCTGAAACTCTTTACCAATGAAACTGCTCCGGCAAAACTGCTGCGCAGTTTGGTATTGCGTGCAAGCAATAACTTTCCGCCGCTGAAAAAACTGATTACCAAGCAATTGACCGGTTAATCATTTGAAAATATAAAAGGCCGTCTGAACGATTACAGTTTCAGACGGCCTTGTTTTTTATCTACTGCTTATTCGGCTAAAACCGATTCGGGCATTTCTTGACGGACGTTTAAGGAAGTCAGTTTTTTGGTCAAGATGCTCAATACGATGCCGTAGGCAGGCAGGAAGAAGAGGGTGCAGATGGCGAGTTTGAACAGATAATCGACAAATGCGATGCCCTGCCAGTTTGCCGCCATAAATTCATCGTTGCTGGCGTAAAAGGCAATGGCGAAAAATACCAGCGTGTCCAAAGCGTTGCCGACAACGGTGGAAGCGGTGGGGGCAATCCACCATGATTTCAGACGGCGTAATCTGTTGAACACAAAAATATCGAGGATTTGCCCGAGCGCATAGGCGGAAAAGCTGGCCAATGCGATACGACCGACGAAGGTGTTAAATTTGGTTAAAGATGCCCAGCCTGTCCAGTTGCCGTCATGAAAGAGGACGGAGAAGACGTAAGAGAGCAGCAGGGCGGGGAACATCACCCAAAAAATAATCCGTCTTGCCAACGGCGCGCCAAAAATGCGTACGGTCAGGTCGGTAGCGAGGAAGATAAAGGGGAAGGAAAATGCGCCCCAAGTGGTAAAAATACCGAAAATTTGAAAGGGGAACTGCACCAGATAGTTGCTGGCGGCAATAATAAAAATATGGAAAAGCACCAGCCAGAAGAGCGCTTTCTTCTGCTGTGCGGCAGTAAATTCGTACATGGGAATCTTTCAGAAGTTTTTCAGACAGCATGAAGCCTTGCGAGACTGTGCAATAGAGAAAGTCATGCAATGAAAAGGGCGTTAGGCCGTCTGAACGGGATTATTGTGCATCGTGTTTAAACAGGCGTTTGCGTGCCAAAGCTTCAAACTCTGTGCCTGCTTTGCCGTAGTTGGCAAACGGATGAATGGCGATGCCGCCGCGCGGTGTGAATTCGCCGAATACTTCGATGTATTTCGGATCCATCAGGGCGATGAGGTCTTTCATGATGATGTTGACGCAGTCTTCATGGAAGTCGCCGTGGTTGCGGAAGCTGAAGAGATAGAGTTTCAGTGATTTGCTTTCCACCATTTTGATATGGGGGATGTAGCGGATGTAGATGGTGGCAAAGTCGGGCTGGCCGGTCATCGGGCAGAGGCTGGTGAACTCGGGGCAGACGAATTTGACGAAATAGTCGTTGTCGGGGTGTTTGTTGTCGAACGCTTCCAAAATTTCAGGCGCGTATTCGCTTGGGTATTGGGTTTTCTGGTTGCCCAAAAGGGAGATGCCTTGCAGCTCTTCATTGTTGCGGGACATGAGGTTTCCTTAGTTTTTTAATGTGGGAGGTTTTCGAACCACGGGGTGCGGATTGTAATATAAATTGCATGACTTGTGCGGATTTTATAGCGATGAATCAGCAGGATAGGTTTCAGACGGCCTGTTTTGTATTTTATGAAACCTGTTTTCCGCTTTACAATAGCAACCAATCAACAGGCCGTCTGAAAGTTTTGTATGTCTTTAGCTCAACCCAAACGTATTCTGATCATCAAATTGCGCCATCATGGCGATGTGCTGTTGAGCACGCCAGTGGTCGATGCGCTGAAAACCCGTTTCCCCGATTGCGAAATTGATATGCTGGTGTATGCCGGTACGGAGCAGCTGATTGCCGATAATCCGCAGATTGCGCAGATTTTTACCATTGATCGAAATTGGAAGAAGTTGGGCGTATTCAAGCAGTTGGCGTGTGAGAAAAACCTTTTGTCTAAGCTGAAGGCACGCGATTACGACTGGGCTTTCAACCTGTCCGACCAATGGCGCGCGGCGGTAATCGCCAAACTGTGCGCCCGTTGTAGCGTGGGTTTGGACTGCATCAAGCGTGACGGTTTCTGGTGGCGTTTCTGTCATGATTTTATCAACCATGAGCTGGATACCAGCCATCATATCGTTGAAAACCAATTGAATATCCTTGCGCCGCTTATCCAGCCGGAAAACGTGGCCGATGCGAAGGTACGCCTTTGGGTGGCACAAGATGCAAGGGAAAGTATGCGGCAGAAATTGCATGAGCAGGGGTGGAGCGGCGAAGATTATGTGTTGCTGCACCCGGGTGCGCTTTGGCATTTCAAATGTTGGGAAGACGGCAAAAACGCCGCCATCGTACAGCTTCTGCTCAACAGCAGACAGAATGTCGTATTGACTGCTTCTCCAGACACTGTCGAGCAATACATGCTTCAGGAAATTATAGGTCGTCTGAATATTCCGGAGGGCAGAAAAGTATATGTGTTGTCCGGATGCTTGAGCCTGCGTGAATTGGCGGCGGCTATTGAGGGCGCCAAGCTGTTTGTCGGTGTCGATTCCGCACCGATGCACATCGCCGCTGCTTTGGATAAACCGCAAATCGCCTTGTTTGGCGCGTCATGGGTGGATAAATGGCGTCCGTATTCTGAGCAGGCCGAAGTCATTTATGCCGGCGATTATGCCGAATTACCCAACCCCGACAGTATCGACACCAACGATCCGACACGTTTGTTGAAAGCGATTCCTTTGCAGGATGTGTGGGATAGAATTTCGGCTAAATTGGAAGCGTTGGAGGCTTAAAACCGTTTACCACGATCCGTTAAACGTTTTAGCTTTGCGCCAAAATGCCCATTTGGAACGGCGGCCGATTTCCAGCGTGCCGCCGTTTTCGCCGTCTGTAGTAATGCACACGGTTTTCAGACGGCCTGAAGCGAGTGCGTCCCATAAAGGCGCAAACCAACGGGTTTCCCAGCCTTCCAAAATATCTTTGTATGCCCAAACATCGCCTGTCTGTAAGGTGGAAACCAAGTTGTCCAAAAAGATAAGGCCGTCTGAAACCGTGTTGCCTGTTTCTTGAACCATCTCAAACCAAGCCTTTAAATCATACGGCGCATCGAGGTTGGGCGTATCTGAAAAACGCGCCCATGCGCTGTCTGAGGCGACGATATCCGCAGATTGTGTACCGTCCGCATCATTCCACAGCCACAAACCGTTGATTTCCGGCAATCCTTGTTGTTCACGCGCTTGGTTAATCGGATGCGTGTGGAGAAACATTTGGATTTCCGTCTGCATGGCCAACCAGGACACCGCATCTTTGCCGTGTGCCTGACCGTCCATTTCCGGCTGCCCGCACACATCTAAAACACATTCCGCGCCCCAATCTTCAATCTTCGGCATACTGAGCAGCCACATGCTTTCGCAAAGCGGCTCGAATTGCCAATCTTTATCTTGATAAAACGCCGACAAATCCGCACATAACCGTTGAGCCTCCTCTTTTTGGATGCCGATAAACTCGCCGCTGATAATGTTGACATGGTGCATGCCCATCTGTTGCCAAACCGGAGAGGCAAAAGCGGCTGTGCGTTTTTGGCTTGTGTGGCGTAAACGTTGCACTTGGGCAATGAGGTTGCCGCTCCACAAATGACGGCCGTAAAATTCAGACGGCCTGAGTGTTTCTTTGCGTAATGTGCCGTAACGTAAAAGACGGTTAAAAGCAGGTAAGGCAAGCTCAGGGACGGATTCGTCGGCAAAGCGGTTGAGCGAGGGGAGGGCGAGGGTCAGCTTCATAAGCGCAAATAGATAGAAAAACCGTTATTTTACGCGACAAATGATGCGTTTCGGAACCTTGCCCTCACGTACTCAAAAAGAGCCGTTCAGACGGCCGGTTTGGAAAAAACGGGCTGTCATGCTAGAATGCGTGGCGTAAATTTCAGAAAAACAGGGTGTAAATCAACACAATAGCCCTGATAATAACGTCAATCTCAAACACGACCTCATTCATTCCGAATGAAAACCTGATTTTCAGATCGGAAAAAAGACTCAAAGTCCTTTATCCCCAAAACTGTTTAAACCAGCAGGCGGTCGCGGCAGGCCGGATGTGCCGGCATTCTGCAAACTTCAAAAACAGACCGCCCCATTAAGGATAACGCGTGATTAAAAACAAATATTCCACTCGATTCAAAGCAACCCTCTTAGCGTTTCTGCTGCCGGCTTCAGGCATCATGACCGCATACGCCATTACCGACCCTCAACCTGCACAAACTGATTTCAAAGTCGAGCGTATTTCCGAAGAGCTGCCTGCCGTTTATGTGGAAACCAATACCTATCAATCCAGCTATTGGGCGCAAGAAGCCGTCCAAGCCGGCGACTCTTTGGCAGACGTTTTGACGCGCATGGGTGTCAACCAAGAAGACATCAAGCAAATCATGGCGAAAAACAATGCCAACCTCGACATGAAAAACCTGCGGACCAACCAATCCGTCAACATCCGCATCGATTCTTCAGGCCAAGTGACCGACGTTCAATTCTTTACCGATGAAGAATTGGAACGCAACTTGGTGGCTTTGGAAAAAGTCAAAGGCAAATGGCGCATCTCCAATGCCGAAATCGACATGAAAACCATGCCGACCCTGCGCTCCGTGCAAATCCGCACTTCCGCCATCGGCGATATGCTCCGTGCCGAAATCCCTTCCGAAGTGTATATCCAGCTCAAAGAAATCTTTGCCGATTCGTTTAATATGAGCGACTTGGGCGAAGGCGATACCGTGCGTCTTTTGTACAACAGCATGTATTTCCGCGGCCAGCAAATGGCGGTCGGCGATATTTTGGCGGCTGAAGTGGTTAAAGACGGCAAAACCTACCAAGCCTATTATTACAGCCAAGGCAAAGGCGACGAAGAAAGCGGTAGCTACTACGACCAAAACGGTAAGTCCCTGCAACAAAAAGAAGGCTTTAATACCGAGCCTGTTGCATACACGCGCATTTCTTCCCCGTTCGGCTACCGTGTCCACCCGGTTCTGCATACCGTCCGTATGCACACCGGTATCGACTATGCCGCGCCGACCGGTACGCCGATTAAGGCCGCTGCCGACGGCGAAGTGATTTTCAAAGGTTGGAAAGGCGGCTACGGTAATACCGTGATGATTCGCCATGCCAACGGTGTGGAAACCCTGTACGGCCACATGAGCGCGTTCAGCCCTGCCGATGGCAGAGTCCGTGCCGGCGAAGTGATTGGTTTTGTCGGTACAACCGGCCGTTCGACCGGTCCGCACCTGCACTACGAAGCACGCGTCAACGGCCAGCCGGTCAACCCGACTACCGTCGCCCTGCCGACGCCGAAATTGACCCCGACCAATATGGCCGCGTTCCGCAAACAGCAAAAAGATGCCAGCACGATGTTGTCTACCATTCGCTCTTTGCCGGTTTCCGTAGCGCAGCTGGATTAAATTAAGATAAAGGCCGTCTGAATAAGGTTTCTTTCAGACGGCCTTTTCCATTAAAATCGATACCTCAACGCCCACGTTTACTCAGAGAAAGCTTATGTCTGCTCATCAGCCCATTATTCAATCCCTGCTTGATACCGACCTGTACAAATTCACCATGCTGCAAGTCGTGTTGCACCAATTCCCGCAAACCCACAGCCTCTACGAATTCCGCTGCCGCAACAAAGAGATGGTGTATCCGCTGGCCGATATTCAAGAAGACTTGGAACGCGAACTCGACGCCCTGTGTCAGCTGCGCTTTACCCATGACGAACTCGACTATCTGCGCAGCCTGCGCTTTATCAAAAGCGACTTTGTCGATTATCTCGAACTTTTCCAACTCCAACGCCGCTTCGTCCAAGTCAGCCCTGACGATCAAGGCCGTCTGAACATCCGCATCGAAGGCCCGATGATACAGGCGATGTTCTTCGAGATTTTCATTCTTGCCATCGTCAATGAACTCTATTTCCGCCGCTTGGAAACGCCTGCCGTCATCGAAGAGGGTGAGCGCCGTTTGCAGGCCAAAGCGCAACAGCTGAAAGAAATCGCGGCCACTCAAAATCCGAATGATCCGCCGTTCCTTATTTCCGATTTCGGCACCCGCCGCCGCTACACCCTTGCATGGCAGGAACACGTTATCCGTACCTTATTAGAAGCCGCTCCCGATATCGTGCGCGGTACCAGTAACGTTTATCTGGCCAAAAAACTCGGCATCACACCCATCGGCACCATGGCGCACGAGTTCCTCCAAGCCTTCCAAGCCTTGGACGTACGTTTGCGCAATTTCCAAAAAGCCGCGCTGGAAAGTTGGGTGCACGAATACCGCGGCGACCTCGGTATCGCCTTGACCGACGTGGTCGGCATGGATGCTTTCTTACGCGACTTTGACCTTTACTTCGCCAAACTCTTCGACGGTCTGCGCCACGACAGCGGCGATCCTTATGTTTGGGGCGACAAAGCCTACGAGCATTACAAAAAACTCAAAATCGACAGCCGCACCAAAATGCTGACCTTTTCAGACGGCCTCGATATTGAGCGTTCATGGGCGTTGCACCAATACTTCAAAGACCGTTTCAAAACCAGTTTCGGTATCGGTACCAACCTGACCAACGATTTGGGACACACACCTTTGAACATTGTCTTGAAGCTTGTCGAGTGTAACGGCCAATCCGTCGCCAAGCTCTCCGACTCCCCGGGCAAAACCATGACCACCAACAACACCTTCCTCGCTTACCTGCGCCAAGTGTTTGACGTACCGGAGCCGGAAGAGAAAGCCTAAAAACAAAGGCCGTCTGAAATGTTCAGACGGCCTTTTTAATTAATCCATATCGCTTTCGGGTAATTCTGCTGAACCCATGCGGCGTAAGATGATATTGGTTTTGTTGTGCATCCGTTTGCTCTTAGGATGGTCTGCGTAAAACAGCGGAGCCGGAACGCGAGCCGTGAGTTTAGCGGCTTGTTGGCGGGTGAGGGCGGAGGCAGGTTTCTTGTAGAAATACTGGGACGCAGCTTCCGCGCCGAATACGCCGTAGTGCCATTCGATTGAGTTCAGATACAGCTCGAAAATTCGGTCTTTGTCGGTAACCGCTTCCATCATCGCGGTAATTGCCGCTTCTTCGCCTTTGCGGATGTAGCTGCGGCTTTCGTTGAGAAACAGGTTTTTCGCCAGTTGTTGGCTGATGGTCGAACCGCCGGCTTTGACTTCGCCGCTTTGCTTATTGCGTTTCATGGCGTATTTGATGCCGTTCCAGTCAAAGCCGCTGTGTTCGGCAAAGTTGGCGTCTTCGGAAGCAATCAGGGCTTTTTTGAGGTTGACGGAGATTTGGTCGTAAGGCACCCAGCGGTAATCCAGATCGACATCGCGACCTTCTTTTGCAAACTGGCTCATGCGCATGGACATGAAGGCGGTTTTGCTGGGCGCGACGGCGCGGTAGGTAATGATGTTGCCGTACACATAAGCGTTGAAGAAAATGAAGATGCCGATGGGCAGGGCAATCAGCCATTTAATGATGCGGAACATGGTTACAGGGCTTTCATGTATTCGATAACAGGGCGGATATCGGGCGTAAATCCGCGCCAAATATGGTAAGAAGCGGCAGCCTGACCGACCAGCATGCCCAGGCCGTCTGAAACTTCGGCCGCGCCGCTGCTTTGGGCAAAGTTCAAAAACGCCTGTGCCGCTTCGCCGTAAACCATATCGTAGGCAAGGCGGCAGCCGCGGAAAATTTCAGGGCTGACGGCAGGAAGCTGACCGCTCAAGCCGCCGGACGAGCCGTTGATGATGATATCAAAACCGCCGTTCAAATCCGCCATCGGGACGGCTTCAATGCCGAAAAGCTGCGCCAATTCCTCGGCTTTGGAGTGGGTACGGTTGGCAATGACGATACGGGCAGGGCGGTGTTCTTTCAAAACCGGAATCACGCCGCGCACCGCGCCGCCTGCGCCCAAAAGCAAAATGGTTTTGCCCTCGATGGCAATGTTTTTAACCTGCGTGATGTCGTTGGCCAAACCGATACCGTCAGTGTTGTCGCCGCGTATTTTGCCGTCTTCCAACCACACCAGCGTATTGACCGCGCCGGCAGCCAAGGCGCGGTCGGAATGTTCGTCCGCCAGCGCAAAAGCTTCCTGCTTGAACGGAACAGTTACATTCGCACCTCGCCCGCCCTCGGCACGAAACGCCGCAACAGCCTCGGCAAAACCGCCGATTTCGGCACAAATGCGCTCATATTCGATGGCCGCGCCTTCCTGCAGTGCAAACTGCTGATGGATTTGCGGCGATTTACTGTGGGCGACGGGGTTGCCGAAAACGGCGTAACGGGGGAGGGTAGTCATGGTCGTGTTCCAAAAGACGGGACGGCTATTTTATAACGGCGGCGTACAGATGGAAACGATACCGTCTGAAACGGTTGTCAGGTAGCATGATGGAATATTTGTTTCTTGAAAAAAAAAGTCATTTTTTTACAATTTAACTTTATTTTGTTGATAAGGACGAAAGGGACGGACATGAAAAAGATGTTGTGCTTGGCAGTATTTGCATTAGGGTTGGCAACGCCGGCGGTGGCGGAAGATTGGGTGTTGCTAGGTATTAACAGTAACAATACTACCATATTTGGTGATGCAGACAGCCGTACGGACAATAGTGCATGGTTTGAAACAAGGTACGCCAAGCCGAAAAAGATGATTAGCAATGGAAAATTTTATAATACAGCTAAAGCGTTGGAAGAAATGGATTGCAGTGGTAAACGTTTTAGGGCTTTGACAGTAACGTGGTATTCCGAATCGGGAAACCCTATCGGTTCTTATACACCATCCTATGCCGAATGGAGTTATGTTATTCCCGGTACGGGTGGAGAGAGTGTGTACAAATTTGTCTGCAACCACGATTCTCGTTGACCATTTTCAAATCAAACAACAGATGCCGTCTGAACTGCTTTCAGACGGCATCTGTTTTGTCGGCATTCGGACAAAAGGGCGGGCATTCCGCTTTTGAACAGACAAACCGAAGCATATTGTTGACAATCTTGCCGTCTGAAACTATATTTCATTGCGTAAAAACGGGTGCCCTGATGTATTTCAGACGGCCTTACCGTGGTAGAATAACAACTTAAACCCAATCCCTCAGGAGCTGAAGATGTCCATCAAAGACGCTGTAAAACTGATTGAAGAAAGCGAAGCCCGCTTCGTAGATTTGCGCTTTACCGATACCAAAGGCAAGCAGCACCACTTTACCATCCCCGCCCGCATCGTCCTCGACGATCCCGAAGAATGGTTTGAAAACGGTCAAGCGTTTGACGGTTCGTCCATCGGCGGTTGGAAAGGTATTCAGGCTTCCGATATGCAGTTGCGTCCCGATGCGTCTACAGCCTTCGTCGATCCTTTCTACGACGATACTACCGTTGTCTTTACCTGTGATGTCATCGATCCGGCCGACGGCCAAGGCTATGACCGCGACCCCCGCTCTATCGCACGCCGCGCCGAAGCTTACTTGAAATCTTCCGGTATCGGCGACACCGCCTATTTCGGCCCCGAGCCTGAATTCTTCGTTTTTGACGGCGTAGAATTTGAAACCGATATGCACAAAACCCGTTACGAAATCACTTCCGAAAGCGGCGCATGGTCAAGCGGCCTGCACATGGACGGTCAAAATACCGGCCACCGTCCGACCGTCAAAGGCGGTTACGCACCTGTTGCGCCGATTGACTGCGGTCAAGACCTGCGTTCTGCCATGGTCAATGTTTTGGAAGAACTCGGCATCGAAGTGGAAGTTCATCACGCCGAAGTCGGCACCGGCAGCCAAATGGAAATCGGCACCCGTTTCGCTACTTTGGTTAAACGCGCCGACCAAACCCAAGACATGAAATATGTGATTCAAAACGTTGCCCACAACTTCGGCAAAACCGCCACATTCATGCCCAAACCCATCATGGGTGACAACGGCAGCGGTATGCACGTTCACCAATCCATTTGGAAAGACGGTCAAAACCTGTTCTCAGGCGACGGCTATGCCGGTTTGTCCGATACTGCCCTTTATTACATCGGCGGCATCATTAAACACGCCAAAGCCCTGAACGCGATTACCAATCCGTCCACCAACTCTTACAAACGCCTCGTGCCGCACTTTGAAGCACCGACCAAACTGGCGTATTCCGCCAAAAACCGTTCCGCTTCCATCCGCATTCCGTCCGTGAACAGCAGCAAAGCACGCCGCATCGAAGCGCGTTTCCCTGACCCAACCGCCAACCCATACTTGGCATTTGCCGCTTTGTTGATGGCCGGTTTGGACGGTATTCAAAACAAAATCCATCCGGGCGACCCTGCCGATAAAAACCTGTACGACCTGCCACCGGAAGAAGATGCATTGGTGCCGACCGTTTGCGCTTCTTTGGAAGAAGCACTGGCCGCCCTCAAAGCCGACCATGAATTCCTCCTGCGCGGCGGCGTATTCAGCAAAGACTGGATCGACAGCTACATCGCCTTCAAAGAAGAAGACGTACGCCGCATCCGCATGGCGCCGCATCCGCTGGAATTTGAAATGTATTACAGCCTGTAAAACAGCTGAAACATTTTAAATAGGAAATCAAAGGCCGTCTGAAACTGGATTTGAAGTTTCAGACGGCCTTTAGGCTTGAAATAAATGGGGTGCTCGAATTGGGTATGATAGCGAGAAGCAATGAATCATGCTGTTTGAAAACCTTTATGGAATCGGTACTGCGTGTTAAATTTCAGCATGACAGGCCTTTTATTAAAGATATTCGCCATTACTTTATAGTGAAGCAGTCTTCAAGCTAAATCCGCAAGGTAAAGGCATTACTTGGTAAGAGCTGAAAGAGTCTTTCGATTCGGATAAGACAGAAGAAGATTAAAGCCTCGGGCCGTCTGAAAGGATATTTTCTGTTTTCAGACGGCATGTTTGATAAGGAAAACCATGTTTGCAAATTTTGATTTAGGCGTATTTCTGCTGGCAGTATTGCCCGTGTTGTTGGCCATTACCGTGCGCGAAGTGGCACGCGGTTATACGGCGCGGTATTGGGGCGACCATACCGGCGAGCAGTTTGGGCGTTTGACCCTCAATCCATTGCCGCATATAGACCCTGTCGGTACGATTGTCGTGCCGCTGGTGTGTCTGATGATAGGCAGTTTTCTGTTCGGCTGGGCGCGTCCTATGCCCATCGATTCGCGCAATTTCCGCGATCCGCGCCGCGCGTGGCGTTGGGTGTCGATTTCAGGTCCGATTGCCAATCTGATTTTGGCGTTCTTTTGGGGCTTTGTCGTCGTACTTGCTGCGTATGTGCCTGAGTCTTATCAAGCGCCGTTGGCGCAGATGGCTAGTTACGGGGTGATGGTGAACTCGATTTGGGTCGCATTCAGCCTGATTCCAATTTTGCCTTGGGACGGCGGTATTTTTATCGATACCTTCCTCAATGCCAAGCAGTCCATGCAGTTCCGTAAAATCGAGCCATACGGTACATGGATTATCCTGATCCTGTTGTTTACCGGCCTGCTGGCCAAACTGATTTGGCCGATTATCGCCATGATTCAGGCCGCAGTGCAGATGGTTGTTATGTTGTTTATTTAAATATTGTAGCTGAAAAGGCCGTCTGAAACTCAGTTTCAGACGGCCTTTTTCATTGTGCAACATGTAAATACGATTGGAAAAGTTGCTTAAAAATTGTACAATTTCAGCCCTTTCAATTTGGCGCACACATCATGCACATCGGCGGCTATTTCATTGACAACCCCATCGCACTCGCCCCCATGGCAGGTATTACGGACAAACCGTTCCGCCGGATTTGCCGCGAGTTTGGCGCAGGATGGGCGGTATGCGAAATGCTGACCAGCGATCCGAGCTTGCGCCATACCAAAAAAACCTTGCGCCGCAGCGATTTTGAAGGCGAGGGCGGAGTGGTGGCCGTGCAGATTGCCGGCAGCGATCCACAGCAGATGGCGGAAGCCGCGCGGTATAACGTCGGCTTGGGCGCTCAGGTGATTGATATAAACATGGGCTGTCCGGCCAAAAAAGTCTGTAATGTGCAGGCGGGCAGCGCATTGATGCAAAACGAGCCTTTGGTTGCCGAAATCTTGGAAGCCGTTGTCAACGCGGTAGACGTACCCGTTACCCTCAAAACCCGTTTGGGTTGGCATGACGAACATCAAAACTTGCCTACCATCGCCAAAATCGCCGAAGAATCAGGCATCGCAGCCCTTGCTATTCATGGCCGCACCCGCACGCAGATGTACAAAGGCGAAGCGCGTTACGAACTGATTGCCGAAACCAAAGGCCGTCTGAACATCCCCGTTTGGGTCAACGGCGATATTACTTCGCCGCAAAAAGCCGCCGCCATCCTCAAGCAAACCGCCGCCGACGGCATCATGATAGGGCGCGGCGCACAAGGCAGGCCGTGGCTTTTCCGTGATTTAAAACATTACGCCGAACACGGCGTTTTGCCACCGGCCTTAAGTTTGGCAGAATGCAACGCCACCATTTTGAACCACATTCGCGCCATGCATGAATTTTATGGAGAAATTGCCGGAGTACGCATCGCCCGAAAACACATCGGCTGGTACATCGACGAAATGCCCGACGGCGAACAAACACGCCGGGAAATCAACCGCTTGGACAGCACCGCAGCACAATACGATACCCTTGCCGCCTATCTTGAGACGCTTTCAGAGAAAACCGACCGTTGGGTATGCCACTATCGGGAAGGCTAAAGAGTTTCAGACGGCCTTTTTCTTTTTGGGAAGTAAATATGAAATTGACCTCACGGTTCAAACGCTTCGGCATAGCTATACTGGTGCTGACAGGATTTGGTATTTATGCTTATGACTACAATCTGATAGCCTGTAAATTAATGGATCGCTATTGGAATGAAGACAAGAGCAGGTGCATGAATCCTGATTGTCGTCAACATGATGCTTGTATGCTGATTGCAGGTAAGGATAAAGCAACATGCGAAACCATCCGCCCAGGTGACAGTTTGGATAAAGCTTGGTATGTACTGGGCAAACCTTGGTATGAGGAGAATGGGCGTTTCTTTTGGGGTAATAAATATGGAGATCATGTAGCAGAAATCGAACCTGACGGAGAAAAGGTTGGCAAGATTACTTGCTTTGAGGAGTAGGTTGCATGAGGAGATGGTTTCAGGAAACCCTATGTTTCAGTTGATTAAACGTATATTTTCTAAAAAGCATCAAGCTGATTCCATGTTTCCGCGCAATCGTTTCGAACATGTGGATTGGGAACAGGAATTGGCCGATGCTACTCGTCGGCTGGTCAATGATGATGGACATTATGACGAACACAGCAAGACTGTTGAGTTGGCATTAAGTGAGAGTGCACATAATATCCTGCTGTATTTTGCTTCAGGAGATGAGGCTCAATATGTGGAAATCCTGCAGAATTTGAACGCATGGGATAATCAGGTTCAAGCATCTTTGGAAAAAGAGGCTCAATCGCCTATTCCTAGAGCTTATCAAGAAATAGGATATAACCGCCAATCTTGGGAAAAAGCACGGAAATTTCATGTTTGGATAGTCAATTGTGAAGAAAAACCGTATTCCATCCATTACGTTGCCGATCATGTCAATAATGAATTTGTTATTTATCTGGCTCAAGAAAATGGCGTGTGGCAGGCGTTTTGGGACAGTAAATTACAGAAATCTATTTCAAAATAAGATATTGATAGCTAATCAAAATAAATATAAATCGGATAGGGCGAATTCAAACAAATCAAATAAACGTCGTCTGAATGTTCAGACGGCCTCATCATTTAAAAACAAATCTAAAGAAAGACATGACGATGAATCAAACGACGACTGACATTGCGCAATGTATTGAACAAAACTTACGACAATACTTCAAAGACTTGGATGGTACAGAGCCTTGCGGCGTGTACGATATGGTGTTGCGCCAAGTCGAGAAACCGATGCTGATTTGCGTGATGGAGCAATGCGGCGGCAACCAGTCTAAAGCGGCCGTTATTTTGGGTTTGAACCGCAATACCCTGCGTAAAAAATTACAACAGCACGGTATGCTGTAATACGGCAGGGCACCCCGTCCTGACGGTCGAAGGAGAAATAACAATGCAAAATCCGAATAAATTAAATATCCATTTCATCTTGCACGAGGCATTTGAAGTGCCGGGAGCATATTTGAAATGGGCGCAATGGCGCGGACATAACATCAGTTCAACCAAAGTGTACGAATGTGAAACCCTGCCTGACAATGTGGACGATATAGATTTTTTGATTGTGATGGGCGGGCCGCAATCGCCTGATGAAGACAGGCAGGCATTCCCGTATTACGACCCCCAATCCGAGCTGCGCCTGATGCGTCAGGCGATGGCGGCGGATAAATATATTGTCGGCGTGTGTTTGGGTGCGCAGCTTTTATCCGTTGCCTACGGCGCGCGCCACACGCGCAGCCCTGAGCGTGAAATCGGCATTTATCCGATTGAGCTGACGGCGGAAGGTTTGGCGGATGCCCATGTTTCCCTGTTGGGCAAAACCCTGAATACCGGCCATTGGCACGGCGATATGCCCGGTTTGACGGATGAGGCGGTTGTGTTGGCAACCAGCAAAGGCTGTCCGCGCCAGATTATCCGTTTTGCGCCCAAACATTATGCCTTCCAGGCTCATTTGGAGTTTGACCGTGAAGCCGTCGGGCTGCTGATTGCGGCGGACGGACGCGAAAATGTGGCCGAACAAAGCCAAGCCCAAACTTATGTCCAGCATCCGGATAAAATCGAAGCGGCGGATTTCAGTGAAATGAATGCCAAACTCTTCGACTTTTTGGATTCGCTGACGCAGACAAAATAAAAAAGGCTAACCCTCCAGGCCGTCTGAATAATAAATATAGAGAAGAAACGATTAACCCTTTTTAAAAGGTCGGACCATGTTCTATCAAATACTTGCCCTGCTGATTTGGGGCAGCTCTTTTATCGCTGCCAAGTATTCTTACGAGATGCTCGACCCTGCGCTGATGGTTGAGGCACGGTTGTTGATTGCCGCATTGATGGTGCTGCCGTCGTGCCGCTGTCATTTGGGAAGGATTCCGCGGAGCGAGTGGAAGCCGTTGTTGTGGATTTCCTTTGTCAACTACGTTGTCGTTTTGATGCTCCAGTTTATCGGTTTGAAATACACGTCTGCCGCCAGCGCGGTTACCATGGTCGGGCTGGAACCCTTGCTGGTGGTTTTTGTCGGTCATTTCTTTTTCAACGACAAAGCGAAAATTTACCACTGGATTTGCGGTGCGGCGGCGTTTGCCGGCGTGGGCATGATGGTAATGGGCGGCGCGGAAGAGGGCGGTACAATTGACTGGTTCGGCTGTCTGTTGATTTTGCTTGCGGGATTGGGTTTTGCAGGCGTGATACGTCCGAGCCAGCAGATGGTTGCCAGTATCGGTGCGCCCGCATTTACCGTGGCTTCCATGGCGGTGGCGGCGGTGTTGTGTCTGCCGTTTTCGCTGGTGTTGGCAGACAGTTATCAAATCAACTGGTCATGGGGCGGTACGCTGTCGATTTTGTATATGGGGATCGGTTGCAGCTGGCTTGCCTATCTGTTGTGGAACAAAGGTATGAACAAAGTCCCTGCCAACGTCTCCGGCCTGCTGATTTCGCTTGAGCCTGTCATTGGCGTTATCATGGCGGTGCTAATTTTGGGCGAACATTTAAGTGCTATGTCTGCGATGGGTATTACCGTCGTTATTGCGTCCACTTTTGTCGCCGGTATGTTGGCGCGTGTCAGCAACAAACACAAAAAGGCCGTCTGAGAACGGTTTCAGACGGCCTGAAGTAAGCAGTACTTTTTTCAATAAAACATTTTGGGAAAATTTCTATGAAACGCATTATCTCCCTGCTTTTGCTTGCCTGTCCTGTCTTGGCGTCGGCTGCACCCGATAACGACAAAGCCGCCGTACAGGCCGTCATTGCCAAGTATTACAACCGACCGCTTGCCGCGCACAAATGCCAGCTCGCCAAGCCGCCTAAAGACAGTGAGACAGCATCTGACAATATTATGTATTGCATGAAACCCGTTGCCGATCATACCGTAACGCGCAACGGCAAAGTCACGCGCTATGTGTTGTACACAGGTTTTGCCTACGATATGCAACAAAAAGTAAAACAGGACGCGCATGCTTCTTCGGGTCTGGCGGAATTGTTTGTTTTGGAAAAAACAGACGGAAAGTGGGCAATCAAACAACATGGAAGCGATGAAATTGGCGCATGGGGGGATGTGCCGGAGAATAAGGATTGGCGGTTTGTCCAGATGGGTGAGCAAAACTGGGGCTACACTGTCGAATCAGGTTATACAGGTCAGGGTGAAACGACAACCGGAGAAAATTTCCTGTTTACCGATAATAGCAACCGTGTCCGTAAAAGCTTAATTATCAACGGTAACGATAACGGCGCATATTTTGGCGATTGCGATGAATTGAAAGGGCGTGAAAAACGAGACTGCAAAAACAGATATACCAGCCTGGAAGCCAAAATTGCTTTTGACAAAAGCCGTCCTGCCGTATCCGGCGTATGGGCGTTGACTGCAAAACTTAGCGGCGTATCAGGAAAGAAAAATTATAAAGATCAGAAATATATTTTCCCTTATAACGGCAAAACCCACGTTGCCCCCCAAAACTATCCCTTAGGTGGACAATAGTTTCCTTGAAAAACGCTTTTATCAAACCACTACTACCTCAAGTCAAATCCCGTGAAAGAAACGCATAAACTTTGGGTCGTCCTCATCATTACCGGCATTATCGGCGGCATGGTCGGCATTGTATTAACCGAAATCATGCACACGATTCAACATCTTGCCTACGGTTACGGTTCAGACGGCCTATACGTTTCTTTCCGCGAGGGCGTATCGCAGGCAAGTCCGGAGCGGCGTATCGGCGCGATGACCTTTTGCGGCGCGGTGGTCGGTTTGGGGTGGTGGTGGCTCAAACGCTACGGCAGACCTCAACCGAGCATTAAAGCCGTGGTTAAAAATCCGCTCGCCGGTTTTCCATTTTTTGAAACCGTCAGCCATGCCCTGTTGCAAATCATTACCGTCGGGCTTGGTTCGCCTCTTGGCCGCGAAGTTGCACCGCGCGAAATGACCGCCGCCTTTGCCTCAGTAGGCGTCAACCGTTTCGGATTGAGCGAAGACGACGCAAGGCTGGTCATTGCTTGCGCCTCAGGTGCAGGTTTGGCGGCCGTGTATAACGTGCCGCTCGCCTCCACACTTTTTATCCTCGAAGCCATGCTGGGCGTATGGACGCAGCAAGCAGTTGCCGCCGCATTGCTGACTTCAGTCATCGCCACCGCCGTCGCACGCATCGGCTTGGGCGACGTACAGCAATATCATCCGGCCAACCTTTCCATCAACACCTCATTACTTTGGTTTTCCGCCATCATCGGCCCAGTACTGGGCGCAACCGCCGTCTTTTTCCAGCGTACTGCCCAAAAGTTCCCCTTCATCAAGCGCGACAACATCAAAATCATTCCCTTGGCCGTCTGTATGTTTGCACTCATCGGCGTGATTGCCGTTTGGTTTCCCGAAATTTTGGGCAACGGCAAAGCAGGCAACCAACTGACCTTTGGCGGCATAACCGACTGGCAACACAGCCTTGAGCTGACCGCCGTCAAATGGCTGGTCGTCTTGATGGCGCTGGCGGCAGGCGCATACGGCGGCCTGATTACCCCGTCCATGATGCTCGGCAGTACCATCGCCTTTGCCGCTGCCGCCGCGTGGAACAGCGTTTTCCCAGAAATGTCGTCCGAAAGCGCTGCCGTTGTCGGCGCTGCCGTTTTTCTCGGCGTTTCCCTCAAAATGCCACTGACAGCCATAGCCTTTATTTTGGAGCTAACCTACGCCCCCGTTGCCTTACTCATGCCATTATGTACAGGCATGGCAGGCGCAGTATGGGTGGCAAAGAAAATGGGATTTAAATAGGCAAAAGCAAAAGGCCGTCTGAAACCAAGTTTCAGACGGCCTTTTACAATAAAATTGTCAACAATATCTATAAAAACCTACTGCCAAAAAGGCGAAAATAGCGGATAATACCGCCCTGAAAATTCATCCCATACTGATTAAACCTTCAACAAAGGAAATCCCATGTCTTCCATCAAACGCGCCCTGATTAGCCTATCCGACAAGACAGGCGCAGTCGAATTTGCCCAAACCCTGACCAAGCTCGGTGTTGAAATCCTCTCTACCGGCGGTACAGCAAAGCTCTTGGCTGATGCAGGCGTTCCCGTTATCGAAGTTGCCGACTATACCGGTTTTCCCGAAATGCTCGACGGCCGCGTGAAAACCCTGCATCCGAAAATCCACGGCGGCATCCTCGGCCGTCGCGATTTGGACGAACACGTCGCCAAGATGGAAGAACACGGCATCGGCAACATCGACCTCGTGTGCGTCAATCTCTACCCCTTCGCCGCCACCATTGCCAAACCAAATTGCACACTGGAAGACGCGATTGAAAACATCGACATCGGCGGCCCGACCATGGTGCGCTCTGCCGCGAAAAACTGGAAACACGTTGCCATCGTTACCGACACAGCCGATTTCCCGGCCATTGCCGCCGAACTCGAAGCCAACAACGGCGCATTGAGCGACAAAACCCGTTTCAACCTCTCACGCAAAGCATTCAGCCATACCGCCCAATACGACGGCATGATTTCCAACTACCTGACCTCGCTTTCAGACGACGTCTTGAGCGGCCAGCCCCAAATCGGCGAATTTCCAAGCCAGTTCAACCAAAGCTGGATTAAAGTGCAAGACATGCGCTACGGCGAAAATCCGCACCAACGCGCCGCGTTCTACCGCGATATTTACCCCGCCGCAGGCAGCCTTTCCGCCTACAAACAGCTGCAAGGCAAAGAATTGTCGTACAACAACATCGCCGATGCCGATGCCGCTTGGGAAGCCGTCAAATCCTTTGACGCGCCGGCCTGCGTGATCGTGAAACACGCCAATCCATGCGGCGTAGCCATCGCCTCCAATACCCTGGACGCCTACAAACTCGCCTACGCCACCGACACCACCAGCGCATTCGGCGGCATCATTGCCTTCAACCGTGAAGTAGACGGAGAAACCGTCAAACAAATTACCGACAACCAATTTATGGAAGTCCTCATGGCGCCGAAGTTCACCGCCGAAGCCCTCGAAATCGCTGCCGCCAAGAAAAACGTGCGCGTATTGGAAGTGCCGCTTGAAGCAGGTGCCAACCGCTTTGAACTCAAACGCGTCGGCGGCGGACTGTTGGTACAAACCCCCGACATCCACCGTATTAGCCGTGCCGATTTGAAAGTCGTCTCCAAACGCCAACCGACCGAGCAAGAATGGAACGACCTGATGTTTGTTTGGAACGTCGCAAAATACGTCAAATCCAACGCCATCGTCTTCGGCAAAGGCGGTCAAACCTACGGCATCGGCGCAGGCCAAATGAGCCGCGTGGACAGCACCAGCATCGCCGCCCGCAAAGCGCAAGATGCCAATCTCGACCTCAACGGCGCATGTGCCGCTTCCGATGCCTTCTTCCCATTCCGTGACGGCGTAGATGTCATTGCCGAGCAGGGCATTAAAGCCATCATCCATCCGGCAGGCTCCATGCGCGACCAAGAAGTCTTTGACGCAGCGGACGAACACGGCATCGCCATGGTTGTAACCGGCATCCGCCATTTCCGCCACTGATAAGCTGATATAAAATAAAGGCCGTCTGAAACCAAAGTTTCAATATCATGAAACCCGTTTTCAGACGGCCTTCTTCAATCATCAAACAATTTAGCGGCCTAACTACAAATCAGGACAAAGCAACCAAGCTCCAGCCAGCCCGATTAATACGGCAACACAACACCCAAGTCTCAAACCAATCCACTCGGAGCAAGAAACATGAAACACATCTTCCTCATCCTCACCCTCGCCGCACTCACCGCCTGCGCCTCCGGTCATACCGGTGGCTACGGCTATGCCGGCAACAACGGCGCTTCCGCAGGCGTGACCCAAACGTTCCGTTGGTAAGGCCGTCTGAAAACAACACAGTTTTCTACAATAGAGAACAAACAAATCCTAAACGTAAAGGCAAGTTTTACACTTGCCTTTTTTAATGTTATCTATCGGCTTAATAGCGCATAAATTCGTGTCATTTGCGCACTATTTATATGTTAGGAAAGGTCAAGGCCGTCTGAAAACAGGCTATGCAAAGCCATTACACGTTTCAAACCAATTTTCAATACAAATTTCATTAATTACCTAAATAAATCCAATATTCAAATCTATTACAATAGCAACTATCTAAATTATATATTATTTAATAATCATTATTGTTTAAGAATAAAAACGTAAAATCAAATAGCTAGAAAAAGCGTTTAAATAAAGCAACAAGTAAATTTAACGGAGATAACCGTTGAGAGCGAAAAAATAACACTTTATCGGAAGAGTTGATTTGCGAAACCAAACGCATATAAAATTTGGACAAGGATTCCGAATGCATTGAAGGAAGTTGACAAAAAGTGACTTGTTAAGAAACAAGCTGACAAAAAACGGCACATCGTTTCCCAAACTTCACAAGCTTCCCAAAATGTATCAGCATAAAATCCCATAAAACAGGCTTTTAGCTGCTATTCGGCCGAGTGGAGACTTTTGGCACGGGAATTGCATACACGAGATTACGGCATGAAACCGCATAAAGGGGAAACTCTGAAATGCGGCAAATGTGTGGACAGGCAGTTTATAGCCGAGCAACACGTCCCAAAAGAAATCAAACCCCTTACAGGAAAATCGATATGAATAAAGTCTTTAAAGTCATTTGGAACCACGCGACCCAGACATGGACCGCGGTTTCCGAAATCAGCCATGCACACGGCAAAAAATCCGCTTCTGACAAGCGTAAAGCCGTAGCTGCTGCAGTTGCAGCGGCAGGTGCTTTGATGGCTTCTAGTGCTGCTCAAGCAGGTGTGGAAACATCTGCTAGTACGATTACCATTAAATCAGATAGTCCCGGGAATATCAGTGGTAGCAATCAAGGTATGGGCAATATCAATATCGGTACTGGCGCAAACACTTACAGAACCAACGATAGTAATATAGTCTCTCATGACGCAATTGCTGTTGGTACTAATGCAACTGGTACTGGTGATGCATCAGTAGCTATTGGTTTGGAAGCTAAAGCTACAAATCAAAACGGTATTGCCATTGGTCATAATGCAACGAATATATCTCAAGACTCCGTTGCAATTGGTCGAGGGGCGACATCACGCACAGATATGGACGTAGCTATTGGTAAGCAAGCAAATGCTAGTGGTGGCGAGTCTCTTGCTTTTGGTTCTGGATCAAAAGCATCTGGTCAGGCTACTGTTGCCGTAGGTAAATCATCTAATGCTTCTGGTTCTTCTGCAGTTTCTGTTGGTTATGAGTCTGCTGCAGCTGGTGATAATGCTGTAGCTGTTGGTAAAAATACGACTGCAAGTGCTACCAATGCGGTTGCTGTTGGTTTGCGTGCTACTGCTACCGGTACTCGAGCTATTGCAACAGGTGCTGGTTCTACAGCAAGTGGCGAGCAATCTCTCGCAACAGGTTTTACAGCAAAAGCTTTGGGTAATAACTCTGTCGCTCATGGTAATGCCGCAGTTGCTAACCAAGCTGCTGACGTTGCTGTAGGTTTTGAAGCAAAAGCTGATGGTACCTCTACTGGTGCTGATGGTGATGGTGTTGTGGGTGCTAATAATGCCGGTTCAGCTATGGCAATCGGTACTAATGCTCAAGCAACCGGTATCGTAGCAACTGCTATCGGCCAACGTTCTCAAGCCCTGGCAAACGGCGCAGTAGCATTGGGTGGCGACGCTAAAGCTAAACAAGGTTCTGCCGTAGCAATCGGTCGCGGTTCTGTAGCCGACGGTATTTCTGCTTCTGCATTCGGTCCTGCTGCTCAAGCAACAGGTAAATACTCAGTAGCTTTGGGCGTACAAAGCCAAGCCACTTCACAACAAGCCATCGCATTGGGCCGTGGTGCTCAAGCCAATGGTGGTGAATATGCAACTGCTCTGGGTAACGGTGCTCAAGCAACAGCCAAAAACACTCTGGCTTTGGGTACAGAAGCTAAATCTACTATCGAAAACAGCGTAGCTCTGGGTAACGGCTCTACAACCAGCAACTTCGCACCTACTAACAGCGCTACTGTTCGCGGCTACACTTACGGTGGTTTCGCAGGCGCAACCAGCGGTTTGGGTAACGGCGCAGTATTGTCTGTAGGTTCTGAAGGTAAAGAACGTCAAATCCAAAACGTTGCTGCAGGTCGTATCTCTTCAACTTCTACCGATGCAATCAACGGCTCTCAATTGTACGCTGTTGCAAACCGCATCGAAAACCTGAATCCGTTTGTATTCTCAGGCCACAATGGCAGCGGTAGCTCACCAGATGTAGGTAGATACACATACGATCCTAAATCAAATGCCAATAACACCCTGAAACTGATCGCTGGTGAAGGTCTGAAAATGACTTCAAACGGCACTAACGAGTACACCCTGAGCGTAATCGGTGGTGGTTCTACTGGTGCTTCCGGCGCAACTGGTCCTAAAGGCGAAAAAGGCGATACTGGTCCTGCTGGTGCTAAAGGCGAAAAAGGCGATACTGGTCCTGCTGGTGCTAAAGGCGAAAAAGGCGATACTGGTCCTGCTGGCCCTAAAGGTGATACCGGCGAAAAAGGTGATCCTGGCGAAAACGGCACCAACTACACTATTGAAGTTGAAGATGATAACGAAAACGGTACCCATACCATCACTATTACCGATCAAAGTGATGGCTCAGTGACTACTACCATCGTTAAAGACGGTAAAAACGGTAAAGACGGTAAAGACGGCGCTACTGGCGCAGCCGGCGCTAAAGGCGACAAAGGCGACAAAGGCGATAAAGGTGACACTGGTGCAGCCGGCGCTAAAGGCGACAAAGGCGATAAAGGTGACACTGGCGCAGCCGGCGCTAAAGGCGACAAAGGTGACACTGGTGCAGCCGGCGCTAAAGGCGACAAAGGTGACACTGGCGCAGCCGGCGCTAAAGGCGACAAAGGTGACACTGGTGCAGCCGGCGCTAAAGGCGACAAAGGTGACACTGGCGCAGCCGGCGCTAAAGGCGACAAAGGCGATAAAGGTGACACTGGTGCAGCCGGCGCTAAAGGCGACAAAGGTGACACTGGTGCAGCCGGCGCTAAAGGCGACAAAGGTGACACTGGTGCAGCCGGCGCTAAAGGCGACAAAGGCGATAAAGGTGACACTGGTGCAGCCGGCGCTAAAGGCGACAAAGGCGACAAAGGTGACACTGGTACAGCCGGCGCTAAAGGCGACAAAGGCGACAAAGGCGATAAAGGTGACACTGGCGCAGCCGGCGCTAAAGGCGACAAAGGCGATAAAGGTGACACTGGTGCAGCCGGCGCTAAAGGCGACAAAGGTGATACTGGTGCAGCCGGCGCTAAAGGCGATAAAGGTGATACTGGTGCAGCCGGCGCTAAAGGCGACAAAGGCGACAAAGGCGACAAAGGTGACACTGGTGCAGCCGGCGCTAAAGGCGACAAAGGTGACACTGGTGCAGCCGGTGCTAAAGGCGACAAAGGCGATAAAGGTGATACTGGTGCAGCCGGCGCTAAAGGCGATAAAGGTGATACTGGTGCAGCCGGCGCTAAAGGCGACAAAGGCGACAAAGGCGACAAAGGTGACACTGGTGCAGCCGGCGCTAAAGGCGACAAAGGTGACACTGGTGCAGCCGGTGCTAAAGGCGACAAAGGCGATAAAGGTGACACTGGCGCAGCCGGCGCTAAAGGCGACAAAGGTGATACTGGTGCAGCCGGCGCTAAAGGCGACAAAGGCGATAAAGGTGACACTGGTGCAGCCGGCGCTAAAGGCGACAAAGGTGATACTGGTGCAGCCGGCGCTAAAGGCGACAAAGGTGATACTGGTGCAGCCGGCGCTAAAGGCGACAAAGGTGACACTGGTGCAGCCGGCGCTAAAGGCGACAAAGGCGACAAAGGTGACACTGGTGCAGCCGGCGCTAAAGGCGACAAAGGCGATAAAGGTGACACTGGTGAAAAAGGTGGCAGCATCACAGGTGAAGTTGTAGATAATGGTGACGGTACCCATACAATCACTATTACTGATCTTGAGACCGGTTCAGTCACTACTACCATCGTTAAAGACGGTAAAGACGGTGTAGATGGTAAGAATGCTAAAGCCGACGTTAAAGACAACGGCGATGGTACTCACACTGTAACTATCACTGATGGCGAAGGTAATACCACTACTACTATCATTAAAGACGGTAAGAACGCTGAAGCCGAAGTTAAAGACAACGGCAACGGTACTCACACTGTAACCATCAAAGACGGTAACGGTAACACCACTACTACCATCATTAAAGATGGTGCAACTGGTGCTAAAGGTGACACTGGTGCCGACGGTAAGAACGCTGAAGCCGAAGTTAAAGACAACGGCAACGGTACTCACACTGTAACCATCAAAGACGGTAACGGTAACACCACTACTACCATCATTAAAGATGGTGCAACTGGTGCTAAAGGTG
>NZ_JBQCWT010000003.1:364500-373730 GCF_051957115.1 Neisseria sp. P0019.S003
ACACTGGTGCCGACGGTAAGAACGCTGAAGCCGACGTTAAAGACAACGGCAACGGTACTCATACTGTAACCATCAAAGACGGTAACGGTAACACCACTACTACCATCGTTAAAGACGGTGCAACTGGTGCCAAAGGCGATACCGGCGCAACTGGTGCAACTGGTGCTAATGGTAAGAACGCTGAAGCCGACGTTAAAGACAACGGCAACGGTACTCATACTGTAACCATCAAAGACGGTAACGGTAACACCACTACTACCATCGTTAAAGACGGTGCAACTGGTGCTAAAGGTGACACTGGTGCCGACGGTAAGAACGCTGAAGCCGACGTTAAAGACAACGGCAACGGTACTCATACTGTAACCATCAAAGACGGTAACGGTAACACCACTACTACCATCGTTAAAGACGGTGCAACTGGTGCCAAAGGCGATACCGGCGCAACTGGTGCAACTGGTGCTAACGGTAAGAACGCTGAAGCCGACGTTAAAGACAACGGCAACGGTACCCACACTGTAACCATCAAAGACGGTAACGGTAACACCACTACTACCATCGTTAAAGACGGTGCAACTGGTGCCAAAGGCGATACCGGCGCAACTGGTGCAACCGGTGCCGACGGTAAGAACGCTGAAGCCGACGTTAAAGACAACGGCAACGGTACTCACACTGTAACCATCAAAGACGGTAACGGTAACACCACTACTACCATCATTAAAGATGGTGCAACTGGTGCCGACGGTAAGAACGCTGAAGCCGACGTTAAAGACAACGGCGACGGTACCCACACTGTAACCATCAAAGACGGTAACGGTAACACCACTACTACCATCATTAAAGATGGTGCAACTGGTGCTAAAGGTGACACTGGTGCCGACGGTAAGAACGCTGAAGCCGACGTTAAAGACAACGGCGACGGTACTCACACTGTAACCATCAAAGACGGTAACGGTAACACTACTACTACCATCGTTAAAGACGGTAAGAACGCTGAAGCCGAAGTTAAAGACAACGGCGACGGTACTCATACTGTAACCATCAAAGACGGTAACGGTAACACCACTACTACCATCGTTAAAGACGGTGCAACTGGTGCCAAAGGTGACACTGGTGCAGATGGTAAGAACGCTGAAGCCGACGTTAAAGACAACGGCAACGGTACCCACACTGTAACTATCAAAGACGGTAACGGTAACACCACTACTACCATCGTTAAAGACGGTGCAACTGGTGCTAAAGGTGACACTGGTGCCGACGGTAAGAACGCTGAAGCCGACGTTAAAGACAACGGCGACGGTACTCACACTGTAACCATCAAAGACGGTAACGGTAACACCACTACTACCATCGTTAAAGACGGTAAGAACGCTGAAGCCGACGTTAAAGACAACGGCGACGGTACTCACACTGTAACCATCAAAGACGGTAACGGTAATACCACTACTACCATTGTTAAAGATGGTACAGCTGCAGCTAAGGGTGATACCGGTGCTAAAGGTGATACTGGTGCGAAAGGTGATACCGGTGCTACTGGCGCTAAAGGTGATACCGGCGACAATGGTAAGTCAGCTGAAGCTAAAGTTACACGTGATGATGCTAAAGGTGAAACCACTATCACTGTTAGAAACCTGGATAAAGATGGCAAAGTCATCGGTACCACTTCTGAAGTTGTGAAAGATGGTAAAAACGGTAAGTCAGCTGAAGCTAAAGTTGAACCTGGTACAGATAAAGGTACTTATACTATCACTATCAATAACTTAGATAGAGACGGTAAGGTCATCTCTACTACTACCGCAACCGTGAAAGATGGTAAAGACGGTAAAGATGGTAAAGATGCTGATGGCACCTTCGGTTTGCGTGATGAGGAAAACAAAGAAATCACCAAACCACTGAATAACACTATTCAGATTAAAGGTGATAAGGGTACTAAAGTTCAAGTATTCGACAAAGCAACCGGTAAGACTTCAGAGGAAGTAGTTCAAAACATCTTCGTTAAGAAAGTTGGCAAGGGTGATAACGAAGCGCTGCAAGTCAGCATGAACCCTGATCTGACCGTTAACAGTGTTACTACTAACGAACTGAAAGCAGGTCCTGTAACCATCAACAAAGATGGTATCGATGCCGGCAACACTACTATCCAAAATGTTGCTCCAGGTAAGAAAGGTACCGATGCGGTTAACGTTGACCAGCTGAACCAAAAATTCGGCGATGTGAACAGCAATGTGAACAAGGTTGACAACAACGCCCGCGCAGGTGTGGCTCAAGCTCTGGCTACTGCCGGTCTGCCACAAGCTTACTTGCCAGGTAAGAGCATGCTGGCTATCGGTGGCGGTCACTACCGCGGTGAAACCGGTTACGCTGTCGGCTTCTCTAGCATCTCCGATGGTGGTAACTGGATCATCAAAGGTACTGCTTCCGGTAACTCACGTGGTCACTTCGGTGCTACCGCAGCAGTTGGTTACCAATGGTAATCTGACTTTCAGACGGCCTGAAAAGGCCGTCTGAAAAGACGAAGCAAAGTAAATGCGGCCTAATTTAGGCCGCATTTTTTTATACTTAGATTATGTGTTGGGTTTATTCGATGAATTGATCATCATAGTAGCTAAAGAGAAATGAATATATCTTTAGCAGTCTGTTGCAATTTAAAAGGCCGTCTGAAACATCATTTGATGTTTCAGACGGCCTTTCATTTATTCGCACGATATGCCATTAATCCCAAATATTTGCGCGTTCGACTTCTTTCCATGCGTCTAAAATCAGGCTGCCGTCGTTGTCTTTCAGCAAAGTAGTATCTGAGAGCATACGGCGCCAAGTGCGGGCATTTTTTAGGCTGTGCATCAGGCCTAGGGCATGGCGGACGATATGGCGTAGGATGGTGCCGTGTCCTAAGGCGATTTGTTCGCGGCTGTATGCGTATAGCCAAGCTGCTAAATCTGCGTATTGGATTTGTGCGTGTGCGTCGTTGTAAAACAGTGCATCCCAATCGCGCATCAGCATTGGATTGTGATAAGCCTCGCGCCCGATCATGACACCATCGACAAATTTCAGATGTTCGGCGATTTCTTCATTGGTGGTAATGCCGCCGTTAACCAAAATTTCTAAGTCGGGGAACTCTTGTTTCAAGCGGTAGACGTATTCATATTTGAGTGGCGGGACTTCGCGGTTTTCTTTCGGGGATAAACCATCCAGCCAAGCATTACGTGCATGGACGATAAATGTGCGGCAGGCTGTTTTTTCGCGAAGCGTTCCCACAAAATCTGCCACGACTTGATATTCTGTCTGTCTGTCTACGCCGATGCGGTGTTTGACTGTCACCGGAATTTCAACTGCATCCTGCATCGCATTCAAACAATCTGCCACCAAATCTACATCATTCATCAGGCAAGCGCCGAAAGCGCCTTTTTGAACGCGTGGGCTGGGGCAGCCGCAATTTAGGTTGACTTCATTATAGCCATACGCTTCAGCCGCTTTGGTAGCGATTGCCAAGTCATGCGGATCTGAGCCGCCAAGCTGTAAAGCTACCGGTTGCTCGCCTTCGTTGAAACTCAAAAAGCGGTCTTTATCTCCGTAAACTACCGCGCCTGAATTGACCATTTCGCTATAAAGCCAAGCATTGCGTGTAATTTGTCGCGCCATAAAGCGATAGTGTCTGTCTGTCCAATCGAGCATGGGTGCAACAGACAAGCGGCGGGAAGGTAGGGAAGAAGCAGACATTGAGATGACTTTCAAACAAAATAATGCATTATATAGTGTATTAAATTGACTTTCGATATCGGCCGGTAAATCAAAATGATATATAAGGTATCACTGGGTGCAGCCGTGTTGTAGCTAAGGCTAAATCCATTCATGGTGTTGGAAATCCAATATTCAGACGGCCAAATAAGTTTTAAAATGTCAAACAACAAACCATTAGAATGATAAGGAAAAAATCATGGCACAATTTTTCGCCATCCATCCCGATAATCCCCAAGACCGCCTCATCAAACAAGCCGCCGATATTGTCCGCAGTGGCGGCGTCATCGTTTACCCTACGGACTCCTGCTATGCGTTGGGTTGCAAACTAGGCGACAAAAACGCAATGGAGCGCATTCTCACGATTCGCAAAATCGATCAAAAACACCATTTGACCCTGATGTGTGCCGATTTGAGCGAATTGGGTACTTACGCCAAAGTAGATAATGCCCAATTCCGCCAGCTCAAAGCAGCTACGCCCGGCAGCTACACCTTTATCCTGCAGGCAACCAAAGAAGTACCCAATCGCACGCTTCACCCCAAGCGCAAAACCATCGGCCTGCGTGTTCCCGATAACGCCACTGCCTTGGCACTTTTGCAAGAATTGGGCGAACCTATTTTAAGCTGCACCCTCATGCTGCCCGAAGATGAAGAGCCATTGACCGATCCATACGAAATCCGAGATCGTCTTGAACATGCTGTCGATTTGGTTATTGATGGCGGCTGGTGCGGTACTGAGCCGACGACGGTTATCGATATGACCGATGGCACTGAGCTGATTCGTCAAGGCAAGGGAGATATTGCCGTATTCGGTTTGTAAAACCATCCGCGTCTGTATAAGTAGGGATATGCGTATTCTTTCTATGACGTATTAAAAGCATATTGCCAATTTTATTGATAGCTCAAAAAACAAATTATTCAATTAAGCAATTGTTCAAAATTATTTCATCAAAGGCCGTCTGAAATCTTTCAGACGGCCTTTCCTGTTTCTTAAAAAAATAATTCATTTTAAATAAAATTCCGAGCAATTGGCACGTTGCTTGCATGATTACTGTGATTGCTGATGACTTGTCTACGGAATACAACATTACGCTTATTAATAAAAACATGACTGGAGAACTTTTGATGATTGGTTTTTCTGTTCAAACGTCATGATTTTGTTTAAAAATTAAAGATAATCGGTTGATATTTTAGACTAGCGGATATTTTGTAAGTATGAAATACTATACCGTTGCGGGATAGTCAAAAGCCTAAATTTCGTCTCAAAGTGACAATAAACGTCAGCTTGAGACAAGCATTTTGCTGGGAAACCCCTGCATAAATTCTTAAAGTAGCGTCATGCTCATGCTCACGCTTTTACCTATCATAAAAAGAGAAAGACACACCTATGAATAAGATATTTAAAGTTGTTTGGAACCGTACGATTCAATCTTTTGTCGTAACTTCCGAATTGGCCAAAGGCCGAGTGAAATCGTCTGCAGAACAAAACAGTGCAGATGTATCTACCAAATCCGGTAAAAATGGTATTGCGACAGTTTTCAGATTGACAGTGATTTCGGCAGCTCTTTTGGGTGCAGGTAATTCGTATGCGGCAACTGCAGCACGAGGAAAAATTGAATTTGATGCTGTAACCAGTGCGACTGCGGTTAGTGGTGCAACAGCGACCGGTATTGGTGCTCTGTCAGTAGGAGCATCAGCCAATGCTACGGCTAACGGTGCAGTTGCGGTAGGTACGAGTGCAAATGCAACACATAATAACAGCCTTGCTGTTGGTACAAATGCCAAGGCTACTCAAAATCATGCTGTTGCGATGGGTGCAGATACAAGTGCAAGTAGTTCAAATGCAACAGCGATAGGTAAAAGTGCCAATGCTGTTTCTGCAGATTCAACAGCACTGGGTGCAGATTCCAAAGCAAATGGTACGCAAGCGACAGCGGTAGGTAAGAATGCTCTTGCTGATAATACGAGCACAACAGCATTGGGTAATTCGGCGCAAGCATTTGGTATAGGCTCAATGGCTTTGGGCCAATCCAGCACATCAAGAGGTCAAGACGGCATTGCAATTGGCAGCGGCAGTCAGGCTGCAGCCAATGCGCAAAATGCCATTGCAATCGGTACCAATGCAGTGGGTTATCAAAGTGAGTCTATCGCCATAGGTAATTCAGCCCAAGCTCAAACTGGAAATACCATTGCCATCGGTAAAAGTGCAGTGGCAAATTCTCCAGCTTCGGGTAATGCAGCATCAAGTGCTATTGCACTTGGTGCAGACGCGAATGCAACCGGACTTGGTACGATTGCTATTGGACGTGCATCTGGGGTTCTTTCGCAAAATATTATGAATGTGAATGTAACGCACAATAATATTGCTATTGGTAATACGGCTCGAGTAGGCGATTCAAGTAGTTCTAAGATAACTCAGTCTATTGCTATTGGTTCAGGTAACCGTGTTGATCCACAGGGCAGACCTGAGGGTGCGTGGGCAAAGGGAGACCAATCTATTGCGGTTGGCGGCAATGTCTTGGCTAATGGTAATTCATCTGTTGCTATTGGTGGTGATGATTTAGATTCGGTAGGTGGTACTCGATATTCTGGCAATGCAACGGATAAATTCATCAAATATAATGAAAAAGGTGCAAAGACCGGTGAATATACGCTGAGCGGTAAAAGTCTGCGTGATATTTATAAAGAGATGACTGGTGATACGATGTATAGCGGTTCTTATGGTAATACTATTGCCGGTCAAGGTTCTGTTGCATTAGGTGTGCAGTCTAATTCATCTGCCGATTTGTCTCTGGCTATCGGTACCAAATCTCAGGCGACTGCCTTTGGCGGTGTAGCTTTGGGTACAGGTGCAAAAGCAACTCTGCTGAACTCTGTGGCTTTGGGTACGGCTTCTAAAACCGATAAAGAAGGTCAGGCATACGTTCAACGCGAAATTATGGGTGTAACCTACACTTGGGCAGGCGGTCAAACTACCGATGCCGGTGATGTTGTGTCTGTTGGTTCTAAAGGTTACGAACGTCAAATCATCAATGTATCCCCCGGCGATATTTCTGCTACTTCTACTGATGCCATCAACGGCTCTCAACTTTATGGTGTATTGAGTGCAATTGAGCGTGTCCGCTATTTCTCTGTTAAGTCAGAAGAAGGCAAAACTGACGGTACGAAAAACTGGAACAATGACGGTGCAAAAGCAACCAATTCAATTGCTATCGGACCAAATGCGGCAACAAGCACTGGTGCGACGGGTAGTGTTTCCTTGGGTCATAATGCCAACGTACTTGGCGAAGATTCTGTTGCTGTTGGTCCAAATGCAACGGTAACTTCGGGAACTGTTGGCGCTGTTGCCTTAGGCTCTAATGCTAATTCCCGCGGTACAGGTTCTATCGCCATAGGTTTGAATACGGAAAATAATTACAATTACTCTGTAGTCGTTGGTGCTCACAGTAGAGCCAACTATGGAAATGCAACCGTTGTCGGTGCAAGGGCAGCAGCACAAAATAACGGTACGGCAATGGGCTATTTGTCAAATGCAGTCGGTGATGATTCTGTTGCAATCGGTCATCAGGCACAGACAACGCAAGCTTATTCTATCGCCATTGGTAAGCAGGCAAACAGTTCAGGCCTTTATTCCACTGCTATTGGTTCCTCAGCCCAAGCTGCCGGGCAGAATAGTTTTGCCGGTGGTAATAATGCAAAAGCGACTGGAAGCGATTCAGTTGCTTTGGGTAGTGGCGCGACGACTACGATCGGTAGCTCTGTTGCATTGGGTAATGGTGCTGTTGGCACTGCCAATAATTTTGATGCAACAGCTAAAAATGCAACATTCAAAAACGATAGCGGTACGACGACTAATGTCAGCTATGCAGCTTCTTCATCCGCTAAAACAGGCGCGGTTTCTGTAGGCAGCGCAGGCAATGAACGCCAAATTCACAATGTTGCCGCAGGCCGTATTTCCGCCACTTCGACCGATGCGGTCAATGGTAGCCAGCTGTACACCGTTATGAACAATGTTGGACACAATATCCAACAAAACGGTACAGACAAATCTCGTATCAACAACAACGGTACAGTCAACTACGCCGATGGCAATTTGACGACTGTTGCAATCACCGATGGCGAGAATGCATCAAAAGTTCAAATCAATGTCACTCAAGGCACATTGTCTGTCGATAATAATGGCACAGTGTCCGCACCGACTGCCGGTGTAGCGACTGCCGGTGATGTAGCCAATGCCATCAATAATGCCAAAACCACAACTAAGGTGGAGGCAGGCAGTAACGCGCACGTTAATAAAACAACTTCAGGCAAAGAAACCACTTATACCGTCAGCGCAGATAAGGCAACGGTACAAGTTTCCAATGCTTTGAATTTGACCTCTAATACTACAACTGCAGCCGATGGTGCCGTCACAACCGACTACAGCATCGACTTGGCGCAAGACACCAAAGACGACATCCAAAAAGGTGTGGATGCCAAAACCACCGTTGACACCAAAGGCCTGACCTTCAACGGCGACAGCGGCAGCACTAATATCGAAAAACTCGGCTCTACCGTGACCGTTGCCGGCGACGACAACATCACCACCGAAGCCCAAGACGATAAAGTGACGGTTAAGCTGAACAAAGACCTGGTTGTAGACAGCGTCAAAGCCGGCGACACCACCGTGAACAACGACGGTGTGAAAGTCGCAGGCGGTCCTAGCCTGACCAAGTCCGGTATCGATGCCGCAGGCAACAAAGTGACCAACGTGGACGACGGCGACCTCAATGCCAACAGCAAAGACGCCGTCAACGGCAGCCAACTGTTTGCGACCAACCAAAACGTAGCCAACAATGCTGCGACTATCGCCAAAGGCATCAACTTCGGCGGTACGACCGGCAGCAACAACTACGCATTGGGCGACACCATCAACGTTAAAGGCGACAGCAACATCATCAGCGAAACCGTAGCCGGTGGTGCACAGTTGAAACTGGCCAAAGACATCACTGTTGACAGCGTCACCGCAGGCGACAGCAAACTGAATACAGACGGCCTCACCATCACCGGTGGCCCGAGTGTGACCAAGTCAGGCATCGATGCCGCCGGCAACAAGATTACCAACGTTGCCCCGGGTACCGATGACGCCGACGCCGTCAACTACAGCCAGCTGAAACAGCAAAGCGCCGCCGCCCGTACCGAGGTTGCAGCCGGTACCAACATCAAAGACGTGGTAAAAACGACCGGCGCCAACGGCCAAGACATCTACACCGTCAACGCCAAAGGCACGACTGCGAGCGCAGGTTCCGACAAAGTGACAGTCACTGCTTCAGCAGAAGACGCGAACAACGTGACCGACTACAGCATCGACTTGGCGCAAGACACCAAAGATGACATCCAAAAAGGTGTGGATGCCAAAACCACCGTTGACACCAAAGGCCTGACCTTCAACGGCGACAGCGGCAGCACTAATATCGAAAAACTCGGCTCTACCGTGACCGTTGCCGGCGACGACAACA
>NZ_JBQCWT010000003.1:373830-396098 GCF_051957115.1 Neisseria sp. P0019.S003
TGCGACTATCGCCAAAGGCATCAACTTCGGCGGTACGACCGGCAGCAACAACTACGCATTGGGCGACACCATCAACGTTAAAGGCGACAGCAACATCATCAGCGAAACCGTAGCCGGTGGTGCACAGCTGAAACTGGCCGATGTGTTGAATGTCGGTCAAGCGGCTCCGGTGAAAATCGATGGCGACAAAGGCGAAGTCAGCGGCTTGAGCAATACGACTTTGGGCGGCAGCGACTTTGCCAAAGGCAAACGTGCGGCGACTGAAGAGCAGCTGAATGCAGCCCAAGATCAGTTGGTAAATGTATTGGGTGGCAATGCGGCCAATAATGGCGGCAACATCAGCATGACCGATATTGGCGGTACTGGTGAGAACAACATCCACGATGCGATCAAAGCCGTTAATGCAACTGCCAATCTGCCTTTGACTTTCGGCGGCGACAGTGGCAAAGATGTTGAACGCAAACCGGGTACGAAGCTGAATATTGTTGGCGGTCAAACCGATGCAGCCAAACTTTCAGACGGCAATATCGGCGTTGTAGCGAATGGCTCTGATAAGTTGGAAGTCAAATTGGCTAAAGACTTGGCAGTTGACAGCGTGAAAGCCGGCGATACCACAGTCAATACTGACGGCGTGAAAGTTGGTGATGTCAACCTGACTAAAGCCGGCTTGAACAACGGCGGCAACAAGATTACCAATGTTGCGGCCGGTACTGATGACACTGATGCGGTGAATGTTGCTCAGTTGAACAAAGCTGCGGCTGCGGCTAAGACTGAAGTCGTTCAAGGCGATAATATTGTTGTTACTCAGGATGTTGGCGCCAATGGCCAAACCATTTACAAAGTGGCTACCGATAAAAACCTGAAAGTCGACAGCGTTACCGCAGGCGATACCGTGATGAATAATGACGGTGTGAAAGTCGGTGATGATGTTGCATTGAACAAAGACGGCTTGAAAGCAGGCGATGTGAACCTGACCAAAGCTGGCTTGAACAATGGCGGCAATAAGATTACCAACGTTGCGGCTGGTACGGATGACACCGATGCAGTCAATGTTTCTCAACTGAAACAAGCTGCCGCTGCATCTAAGACTGAAGTCGTTCAAGGTAAGAATATCGTTGTTACTCAGAAAACAGGCGACAAGGGTCAAACTGTTTACGAGGTGGCAACCGATAAAGACTTGGATGTTGACAGCGTGAAAGCAGGCGATACCGCAGTGAATACTGACGGTGTCAAAGTTGGTGACGATGTTGCATTGAACAAAGATGGCTTGAAAGCAGGCAAGGTAAACCTGACTAAAGACGGCTTGGACAATGCGGGCAACAAAGTAACCAATGTAGCGGATGGCGACATCAATACCAACAGCAAAGATGCCGTCAACGGCAGCCAGTTGTACGCAACCAACCAAAACGTAGCCAACAATGCTGCGACTATCGCCAAAGGCATTAACTTCGGCGGTACGACCGGCAGCAACAACTACGCGTTGGGCGATACCATCAACGTTAAAGGCGACAGCAACATCATCAGCGAAACCGTAGCCGGTGGCGCTCAACTGAAGTTGGCTGACGAGATTAGCGTGAAGACAGTGAATGCCGATACATTCAAAGCAGGCGATACTGTGATGAATAACGACGGCGTGAAAGTCGGCGATAAAGTTGCGTTGAACAAAGACGGTCTGACCGCAGGCAATACCGTGGTCAACAACGATGGCGTAACCATCGCTGCGCCGACTGAAAACAATCCGAACAACCAAGTCAAACTGTCTCCTGTCGGTCTGAACAACGGCGGCCAACGCATTACCAACGTGGCTCCGGGTAAAGACGGTACAGACGCGGCAAACGTGAACCAGTTGATTGGTTTGGGTACCGAGTTGCAGAACAACATCAACCAAGTAGGTAAGAAAGCCTACGCGGGTGTGGCCGGCGCGATTGCCCAAGGCTCGATTCCGCAAGTAACCCGTCCGGGTGCGACCGGTATCGGCGTCGGCAGCGGCTACTACGGTGGTCAGTCTGCCATGGCCATCGGCGTGTCTGCGATGAGCGATGGCGGCAACTGGATTGTCAAAGGCAACTTCTCGGCCAATACCGACGGTCATGTCGGTGTCGGTGCCGGTGCGCTGTATCAGTGGTAAGTTGGCAATGACAGGCAACTAGATTTGCTGCCTGAATAGGGAGGCCGTCTGAAATTTTAGGTTTCAGACGGCCTTTTTTTCTGAAAACACTTGAATTTAGGCTATCTGAAACGATATGCTTCATCTATTTACCGCATGACTCTGAAAGAGAACAAATGAGCAAAACCATCCATTATTTGAAAGACTACGCCGCGCCAGCGTACCGTATTCTGAAAACCGACCTGCATTTCGATATTTTAGAACCGCAAACCATCGTCAAATCCAGTCTGACCGTTCAACCTGAAAGAGCAGGGGAGCCATTGGTATTGGATGGATCAGCAAAACTGCTGTCTGTGAAAGTAAACGGTCAGGCCGTAGATTATGTGTTGGAAGACGAAAAATTGACGATTGCAGGCGTGCCGTCTGAAAACTTCACGCTGGAAGTAGAAACCGAAATTTTGCCGGCTGAGAACAAATCTCTGATGGGTCTGTATGCTTCCGGCGGCAACCTGTTTACCCAATGCGAACCGGAAGGTTTCCGCAAAATTACCTTCTACATCGACCGTCCGGATGTCATGTCTAAATTTACCACCACGATCGTTGCAGACAAAAAACGCTATCCGGTGTTGCTGTCTAACGGCAATAAAATCGATGGCGGCGAGTTTTCAGACGGCCGTCATTGGGTGAAATGGGAAGACCCGTTTGCCAAACCGAGCTATCTTTTTGCTTTGGTGGCAGGCGATTTGGCGGTAACGGAAGATTATTTTACGACCATGAGCGGCCGTAAGGTCAAAATCGAGTTCTACACCACTGAGATAGACAAACCTAAAGTCGGTTTTGCCGTAGAATCGTTGAAAAATGCGATGAAATGGGACGAGACACGCTTCGGTTTGGAATACGACTTGGATATTTTCATGGTCGTTGCCGTGGGCGATTTCAATATGGGCGCGATGGAAAATAAAGGTTTGAATATTTTCAATACCAAGTTTGTGCTGGCCAACAGCCGTACCGCGACCGATACCGATTTTGAAGGCATCGAATCTGTTGTCGGACACGAATATTTCCACAACTGGACAGGCAACCGCGTGACCTGCCGAGATTGGTTCCAATTGTCGCTGAAAGAAGGTTTGACCGTTTTCCGCGATCAAGAGTTTTCCGGCGACCGGGCCAGCCGTGTGGTACGCCGTATCGACAATGTCCGCATGCTGCGCTTGTTCCAATTCCCAGAAGATGCAGGCCCGACTGCGCATCCTGTCCGCCCGGCCAGCTATGAAGAAATGAACAACTTCTACACCATGACCGTCTATGAAAAAGGTGCGGAAGTAGTGCGCATGTATCACACCTTGCTCGGAGAAGAGGGCTTCCAAAAAGGCATGAAGTTGTATTTCCAACGCCACGACGGTCAGGCAGTAACCTGCGATGATTTCCGTGCCGCAATGGCAGACGCAAACGGCATCAATCTTGATCAGTTTGCTTTGTGGTACAGCCAAGCCGGTACGCCGGTTCTAGATGCTCAAGGCCGTCTGAAAGATGGTGCATTTGAATTGACCATCAAACAAACCATTCCGGCAACGCCCGATATGGCGGACAAACAGCCGATGATGATTCCGGTCAAAACCGGTTTACTGAATGAAAAAGGCGAAGCGGTTGAGTTTGAATATCAAGGCAAACGTGTGAAAGAGGCGGTTTTGGTATTGACTGAAGCTGAGCAGACTTTTGTGTTGGGCGGCGTCAATGAGCCGGTTATCCCGTCTCTGCTGCGTGATTTCTCTGCACCGGTTACCCTGAACTATCCATACAGCGAGCAAGAATTGGCCACTTTACTGGCGGCAGATGAAAATGAGTTTGCCCGCTGGGAGGTTGCTCAAACCTTGTACCATCGTGCCATTAACGCCAACCGTCAGGCATTGGCGGAAGGCCGTCCTTTGCCTGAACACAAAGCCTTGATGGATGCTTTAGCTTTGGTGGTTTCCGGTAATTTCGACCCGGCATTCCGCGCCATTTTGCTGCAAATGCCGTCTGAAACCGATGTATGGGCGGAAGAAGAAAATATTGACCCAATTCAAGTTCATCAGGCGCGTGAAGCCTTACTCAATGCCGTTGCTGTCAAGTTCCTGCCTCAATGGCGCGAGCTGAACCGTCAAGCTACCGAGCAAGAAAACCAAGCCGATGCCGCTGTTCGTTATGAATACAGTCCGGAACTGGCCGGCTGGCGTACTTTGCGTAATGCTTGCAGGGCATTTATCCTTCGTGCTGACGCTGCGCATATCGAACACGTTGCGGAGAATTACGCAGCAATGGCGCAAAACATGACCCACGAATGGGGTATCTTATCCGCAATCAACAGCAATGAAAGCGAAATCCGCGATCGTTTGTTGACGCAATTTGCTGATAAGTTTGCCGATGATGCTTTGGTAATGGACAAATACTTTGCCCTGATTGCCTCAAGTCGCCGCAAAGATACTTTACAGCAAGTTCAGACGGCCTTGAGTCATCCTAAGTTCAGTATTGAAAATCCAAATAAAGCCCGTTCTTTATTGATGAGCTTCAGCCGCAATATTCCGCACTTCCATGCAGAAGACGGCAGCGGCTACCGCTTTGTAGCCGATAAAGTGATGGAGATCGACCGCTTTAACCCGCAGGTTGCCGCCCGACTGGTGCAGGCTTTCAACATCTGCAACAAATTGGAAGCCAACCGCAAAGCCGTCATGATCAAAGAATTACAACGCATTAATGCACAAGAAGGTTTGTCCAAAGATGTGGGCGAGATTGTCGGTAAGATTCTGAATGAAAAATAAAGCTTGTCTGTTGAACTTATTGTCATTTGGCAATAAGGATAGATAGACTAAAGGCCGTCTGAAACCGATTGGTTTCAGACGGCCTTTCGTATGTCAACGCTTAAATCAATTTTCGTTGAGGGTAGGGAATATGAATAAAAAAAGAGCCTGCATAAAACAGGCTCTTTTCATACTAATCCGAAGATTAGAATTTGTGACGCAGGCCAACCAAACCAGAGATGGTTTCAACTTTGTGAGGGCCAGACTCAGCACCACGCAACCAGCCGGCAGAAACCAGAGCAGTAGTGCGTTTAGAGAAGTCGTAGTCAGCACCAACGATAACTTGGTCGTATTGAGTGCCTTTCAGTTTTTTGCCGGCAGCTTTAGCTTTGAAGCCGTGAGCGTAAGAAACGCGAGGAGTTACGTTACCAGCGCGGTAAGCGGCAGTAGCAGCAACTTCGATAGTTTTAACACCTTCACCATCCAAGGTAGCATCAGTACCGAATACTGCGTTGGAAGCGTTAGTGCCAGCAGTGCGCATAGCATCAGTTACAACACCGTTAGATTGGGCTTGAGCGTAATCACCCAAAGTTTCCCAGTTTTTAGCGTATTGACCGGCTACAGATACAAACAGATTGTTAGCATCGTAACCAGCTACCAAACGTTGTACGTTACCATCTTTAGTGCCTACAGAATTTTTACGGAAACCACCAGCGTATTGACCGAAGAAACCAGAGTTTTCGTAGTTCAGGCCAGCGTAGTAAGTGTCTTGGGCAGCGTCGTTATGAGTGTGTTTGTCAGAAGGGTTAGCGTTGTCGCGAGGAGTGTATTGTACGCTTGCGCTGAAGCCTGAGAATACAGGGCTGTCGTAACGGACAGATACTGCACGTTTACTGTCGTCAACACGAGTGAATACAGACAGGTTCAAAGCACCGTTGCTGCTTTCCCATTGGTCGACATTGTCGCTGGTGTTTTTAACAGTAGAGTCCAAGTTACCGGCACGTACTTTACCGAAGCCGCCTTCCAAACCGATAAAAGATTCGCGATTAGCCCACTCTTTATTGCCACCGGCGATAGAAGTTTTTTGTTCAACTTGCCAGATAGCATTCAGGTTGTTACCCAAGTGTTCGTGGCCTTTGAAGCCGATGCGTGAACCAAAGTCAGCGATTTCAGTAGCAGTTTTAGAGCTTTTCTCTTTACCCAGTGCAGCAGCGGTTTTTTCACCCAATTTTACTTTAGATACTTCAACACCGGCTTTTACTTGACCGTACAGAGTTACGTCAGCCATAGCTGCAACAGGCAGAGCCGCCAGAGTCAGGGCAATCAGAGATTTTTTCATTGCTGTTTTCCTTTTTTAAGTGTGAAGAAGCGAGCATTCGTTCTTCTTATTACGATATCGTTCTGTTTCAACGATTCCATGACCATAATATAAAGGTTATGGTTTAAGAAGACAAATTTTCCTCTTGTTTTAGGCGTATTTTATTGGGAAACGTTGTTTTTTACAGACAGAGTAAGTATGGGAAACGTTGTTTTTTACAGACAGAGTAAGTATGGGAAATGGTTGTTTATTTCGTAATATGTTTTTCTAAAAGGAAATTTTAGGAGAACCATAAAAGACGGCTTATTGAGGTTGGAGTTTAAATGTTGTTTATATTGTTTTCAGACGGCCTTGTTGAGTGAGATTTATAGTGTATTGGGTTTTAAAATTATAAAAAACCTGCCTGAGTGATCAGGCAGGTTTTATTTTTTTGACAGACAGATTAGTTTTTGTCTTGGTCAACCAGTTTGTTTTTAGCGATCCAAGGCATCATAGAACGCAGTTGTGCACCAACTTTTTCAATTTGGTGGTCGGCGTTCAGACGGCGACGGGCAGTCATGCTGGCGTAGTTGGTCGCGCCTTCTTGGATGAACATTTTGGCATATTCACCGCTTTGAATGCGGTACAGTGCTTTTTTCATCGCTGCTTTGGTTGCAGGAGTCACTACTTCAGGGCCAGTAACGTATTCACCGTATTCGGCATTGTTGGAAATGGAGTAGTTCATGTTGGCAATACCGCCTTCGTACATCAGGTCAACGATCAGTTTCAGCTCGTGCAGACATTCGAAGTAGGCCATTTCCGGAGCGTAACCGGCTTCAACCAAAGTTTCAAAGCCGCATTTCACCAATTCAACTGCGCCACCGCACAATACGGCTTGTTCGCCGAACAGGTCGGTTTCGGTTTCTTCGCGGAAGTTGGTTTCGATTACGCCGCCTTTAGTGCCGCCGTTGGCTGCTGCGTAAGACAGGGCGATGTCTTTGGCTTTGCCGCTTTTATCTTGGTAAACGGCGATCAGGGAAGGTACGCCGCCGCCTTTCAGGAATTCGCTGCGTACGGTGTGGCCTGGGCCTTTAGGGGCGATCATGATAACGTCGAGGTCGGCGCGAGGTACGATTTGGTTGTAGTGTACGTTGAAGCCGTGGGCAAACGCCAATACTGCGCCTTCTTTCAAGTTTGGCTCGATTTCGTTTTTGTATACGATAGGTTGGTTTTCGTCAGGCAACAGAATCATTACAACGTCGGCTGCTTTGGTTGCTTCAGCAACGGTGCGTACGTCGTGGCCGGCTGCTTCGGCTTTTTTCCAAGAGCCGCCTTGGCGCAGACCGATTACGACATTTACGCCGGAATCTTTCAGGTTTGCTGCGTGTGCGTGACCTTGTGAACCGTAGCCGATGATGGCAACGGTTTTGCCTTTGATCAGAGAAAGGTCAGCGTCTTTATCGTAATAAACTTGCATTTTATTTCCTTAGTGTAAGAGGGTTCCGGATAATCCGGGTTGAGTTAAGAGTAATAGGGGTTAAGCGGGGACTTGGTTCATCAAGACAATTTCCAATGCTTCGGTTTTTCCTTCGATGGATTTGACGAAGTTTTGGAAATGTTCGCTGGCATTGTGTTCGTCAATAGCTGCTTGGGATTTCCAGCTTTCTACGAATACGAAACGGTTGGGTTTGCCGATTTCTTGGTGCAGGTCGTAGCTGATGTTGCCTTCTTCTGCACGGCTGGCTTTGACCAATTCTTTAAATTGGGCAGCCAGAGCCTCGGTGTATTCGGGTTTGACGGTAACTAATGCAACGATTTGGATGCTTGACATGTTTGTCTCCTACTGTTTTTCAGATGGCCTTTGTAGAAAGTAAAAGGCCGTCTGAACGATACAGCGTTAAATTTTCAAAATACGTTCGCCACGGCCGATACCGGCTGCGCCTGTGCGTACGGTTTCCAAAATTTGAGCGCGACCGACTGTTTCGAGGAAAGAGTCGAGTTTTTCGGTGGAACCTGTTATTTCGATGGTGTAGCTGCGGTCTGTTACGTCAATGACGCTGCCTCGGTAGATTTCGGTTAATCGCAGGAATTCATCGCGATCTTTGCCTACGGCGCGGACTTTTACCAACATCAGCTCGCGTTCGACAAAACGGCTTTCGTTCAAATCGACCACTTTGATAACTTCAATCAGTTTGTTGAGTTGTTTGGTGATTTGCTCGATGACGTGCTCATCGCCGTGGGTAACAATGGTCATGCGAGACAAGGTTTTGTCTTCGGTTGGTGCTACGGCCAGGGAGTCGATGTTGTAATCGCGTGCGGAGAACAAACCTACCACACGGCTCATCGCACCTGATTCGTTTTCCATCAGAATAGATAAGATATGTCGCATTTCTTTCTCCTTACGCTTTTGCAATATCGCGCATATGCGGCGGTAGAACCATTTCATCCAAACCTTTGCCGTTGCCGACCATAGGCAGTACGTTTTGTTTCTTGTCTGTCAAAAAGTCGAGGAATACCAAACGGTCTTTTTGGTTTAATGCTTCCAATAGGGCGCCTTCGACGTCGGATTTTTTGTCCACACGGATGCCGATATGGCCGTAGGCTTCAGCCAGTTTGACAAAATCAGGCAATGAATCGAAATAGGTTTCTGATTCACGGTTACCGTAATAAAGTTCTTGCCATTGGCGAACCATGCCGAGGTAGCCGTTGTTCAGGGTAACGACGTTAACCGGAACGCGGTATTGGAAGCAGGTCGACAGCTCTTGGATGTTCATCTGAATCGAACCTTCGCCGGTGATACAGAATACATCTTGATCAGGAGCAGCCAGTTTCGCACCGATGGCATATGGCAAGCCGACGCCCATTGTGCCTAAACCGCCGGAATTGAGCCATTGGCGAGGACGCTCGAATGGGTAATATTGGGCGGTAAACATTTGGTGTTGACCGACGTCGGAGGTAATGATGGCAGAATTATTGGTGATTTCGGCCAGTTTTTGAATGACGTATTGCGGTTTGATGATTTCGCTTTCATTATCAAACCACAGGCAGTTGCGCGAACGCCATTCTTCAATGCTTTTCCACCATTTATCCAATGAGTCGACTGCAGGTGCAGATTCTTGCTTGCCCCACAATTGAATCATTTCGGACAATACGTTTTTCACGTCGCCTACAATCGGGATATCCACTTTGACGCGTTTGGCAATGCTGGACGGGTCAACGTCGATATGAATAATTTTTTTGGCTTTTTCAAAGAATTTGTACGGTACGGAAATCACGCGGTCATCGAAGCGCGCACCGATTGCCAGTACAACGTCTGCATTCTGCATGGCGAGGTTGGCTTCGTAAGTGCCGTGCATACCCAGCATACCCAAGAATTGGCGGTCGCTGGAAGGATATGCACCCAAGCCCATCAATGTGCCGGTACAAGGAGCGCCGATCATGCGGACAAATTTGGTCATTTCCTCAGAGGCATTGCCCAAAACCACGCCGCCGCCGAAGTAAACAATAGGGCGTTTGGCGGAAGCCAGCATTTGTACGGCTTTTTTGATTTGACCGATGTGGCCTTGTACAACCGGTTGGTAAGAGCGGATGAAGATGTCTTCTTGCGGATAGCTGAACTTAGCCATTGCTTGGGTGACATCTTTAGGAACATCGACAACAACTGGACCCGGACGGCCGCTTGCGGCAATTTGGAAAGCTTTTTTGATGGTGTCTGCCAACTCAGCGATATTGGTTACCAAGAAATTGTGTTTGACACAAGGGCGGGTGATGCCGACTGTATCCACTTCTTGGAATGCGTCTGTCCCGATAAGGGAGTTGCCCACCTGGCCGCTGATGACTACTAACGGAATAGAGTCACTGTAAGCAGTGGCGATGCCGGTCAGCGCATTGGTCGCGCCTGGGCCGGAAGTCACCAAGGCAACGCCGACTTTGCCGCTGACACGGGCATAGGCATCTGCCGCGTGTACGGCTGCCTGCTCGTGGCGAACCAGGATGTGCTTGAATTTATTGAGTTGGAAAAGGGCATCGTAGATTTCGATAACCGCGCCGCCCGGATAGCCGAATACATACTCGACACCTTCGGCTTTGAGACTTTGCACGATGATTTGTGCGCCAGATAATTGCATATTGACCTCTTTTATATGGTTTCAAACCAATAGGAACAATCCGCCTCACCACAGCACCTGTAATGCAATTCCACCAAGCAGCGATTTAGGGTACGCGCACTGAGGGAATACGATGACAGTCAGACTATCCAAGCAATTGGAAAGAAACACAGAGTTTGTGAAAAAGAGTAGAAACGATAACGCAATCCGACTGTACAAGCAAGACAAAATCTTTCATCTTTTAACGTTTAAGGAGTGAAAATAGATTATCGTTTGATTTTAAAGAAATAAAAAAACAGTTTTATTGAGCTTGATGTGGGTGGATTGTTGACAGTTTGAGTAAGGAGAAGGTTTTTGCAAATAAAGAATAGCAAAAAACCTCTTGATCGAATCAAGAGGTTTTTTTAATTTGGTGCCCAGGGTCGGACTCGAACCGACACACCTTGCGGCGGGGGATTTTGAGTCCCCTGCGTCTACCAATTTCGCCACCTGGGCTAGCGAAGAAGTCGTCATTATAGCGAGTTCTCGAATCTTGTAAAGCAGTAATTGAAAAAAAATTGGATTATTTTTATATTTGTTTGATTTTTAATGAATTAAACTTTTTGCGTTTGAAGGCTATCTAAATGGAAGGCAGATTTTTAAAACAAAAAAAGCAGTATTTATCTGCAAAAAGGGCTACATTTAATGTGTCAAACGCGTTAATATGAAGATGTTTTGTTTTTATATTGGCCGGGCGGTTGTTTGGCCTCACTTATTTGAAACGGTTTTGGAGAAAATTTATGCTTTCTGTCACACGAACTTTCTTACTCAGTGCTTTTGCGTTGGCTGCTCTGGCTGCTTGTCAGCCTAAAGAGGAGGCCAAAGAGGCTTCTTCGACATCTGCCGCTTCTGCTGCGCCTGCTGCTTCCGGTGAGTCTGTGCCCAAAGTGCAAGCGCGCGGTACCGATATGCGCAAAGAAGATATTGGCGGCGATTTCACATTGACCGATGGCGACGGCAAACCTTTCAGCCTGAGCGATTTGAAAGGCAAAGTGGTTATCCTGTCTTTCGGTTATACTCACTGTCCTGACGTGTGCCCGACCGAGTTGCTGACTTACAGCGACACTTTAAAACAATTGGGCGACCAGGCTAAAGACGTGAAAGTGGTATTCGTCAGCATCGACCCTGAGCGCGATACGCCTGAAGTAATCGGTAAATACGCCAAACAGTTCAACCCCGATTTTATCGGCCTGACGGCCACCGGCGATCAAAGCCTGCCTGTCATCAAACAGCAATACCGTGTGGTATCGGCTAAAGTCAACCAAAAAGAAGACAGTGAAAACTATTTGGTCGACCACTCTTCAGGTGCATATTTGATTGATAAAAACGGCGAAGTGGCGATTTTCTCGCCTTATGGCAGCGAGCCTGAAACGATTGCAGCCGATGTGAAAACTTTATTGTAAAACCGTAGTTGAGGCCGTCTGAAATGGGTTGTGGATTTCAGACGGCCTTCTTGCTTTTGATACGGCAAAGGAAAAGAAAAAAATGACCGACACACTTTTAACGATTGCTTTATCCAAGGGGCGAATTTTTGAGGAAACCCTGCCGCTGTTGGCCGCCGCCGGTATTGTGCCTGCGGAAGAGCCGGAAAAATCGCGCAAGCTGATTATTGGCACGAATCATGACAATATCCGTTTGGTAATTGTACGTGCAACCGATGTGCCGACTTATGTGCAATATGGTGCGGCGGATTTCGGTATTGCCGGTAAGGACGTGCTGATCGAGCATGGCGGAGATGGCCTGTATCAACCTTTGGATTTGCACATCGCCTCATGCCGCATGATGGTTGCGGTTAAAAAAGGTTTTGATTACGCCGCTGCGTCCAAACCTGGCAGCCGCTTGCGGATTGCCACCAAATATCCCGACATCGCCGCCGAACATTTTGCCGACAAGGGTGTGCATGTGGACATCATCAAACTGTACGGCTCGATGGAGCTTGCGCCTTTGGTCGGTTTGAGCGACGCAATTGTCGATTTGGTTTCCAGCGGCAATACATTGAAGGCCAATGGTTTGGAAGCTGTGGAACATGTGGCTGATATTTCCAGCCGCTTGGTGGTCAATAAAGCGGCGTTGAAAACCAAATATGAGCTGTTGAATCCGATTATTCAGGCATTTGAAAATGTCGCTAAGGCCGTCTGAAAATTTTGGATAGACATTGAAAACCTGTTTGCCAACCCAGTTTGAAAGCCCCGTCATGATGCAAAGCAAGCCGACACTTGATACGATTCTTTCCCATCGCTCCATCCGTAGGTTTACTTCCGAGCCGATTGCCGATGAAATCCTCGATACGCTGGTGCGTGCGGGGCAGCAGGCTTCGACTTCCAACAACCTGCAATGCGTTTCCATCATCCGCGTATCCGACCTTGCGCTGAGGCAGGGAATACATGAAGCGGCTGGAAGCGCACCTTATATTGTCCATTGTGCGGAATTTTTATTGTTTTGCATCGATTTTTCCAAACACAAAGCAATGTTTCCCGATGCGCAAATTGATTGGGCGGAAGTCACCCTGATTGGCGCGGTCGATGCAGGCATTATGGCGCAAAACGTATTGCTTGCCGCCGAATCGCTTGGGCTGGGCGGCGTGTATATTGGCGCATTGCGCAATAATGCGCAAAAAGTGTCGGACGTATTGAACCTGCCGGATTATTGCGTGCCTTTGGTGGGGCTCTGCCTCGGTTATCCCGACCAAGACCCGCCGTTCAAACCGCGCCTGCCGAAGGAAATGGTGTACGCCGAAAACGCCTGTCCGAGCCTGAATGCCGATGCCGTTGAAGCCTATAATCAGGCAGTAGCGGATTATTATGAGTTACGCAAGGGCAGGCCGATACCTTGGAAAGAATCGCTGGCCAAAACCTTGGGCAATCCTGTGCGGCCGCATATGTTGGTGTTTTTGCAGAAAAAAGGTTTTTTGAAAAGATAATGTTCAGACGGCCTGTGTGTGGCTGAGGCCGTCTGAAAACAATAGGAATAAAACAAAGAAGAGAGCAAACCATGAAGAAACTCGACACCCAATCCCCTGATTTTCAAGCCGAACTCAAAGCGTTACTCGCTTTTGAAACCGCGCAAAACCCTGAAATCGACCGTATTGTTGCCGACATCTGCGCCGATGTTCAAAAACGTGGCGATGCGGCGCTGATTGAATACACCAACCGCTTTGACGGTACATCCGCTCAAACCATCGACGATTTAATCCTGACGCAAGACGATTTGCAGTCTGCGTTTGAGCGTTTGCCCGAAAACATTCAGATAGCCTTGAAAACGGCCGCGAGACGGGTGGAAAGCTACCATAAACACCAAAAAATGGAGTCGTGGACTTACGAAGACGAAGACGGCACACTTTTGGGTCAACAGATTACGCCGCTTGACCGCGTCGGCATTTACGTCCCCGGCGGCAAAGCCGCTTATCCGAGTTCCGTCATTATGAATGCTATGCCCGCCCATGTCGCAGGCGTGAAAGAAATCATCATGGTTGTTCCCACTCCGAAAGGCGAGCGCAACGATATCGTGTTGGCGGCTGCTTTTGTGGCCGGTGTAACCAAAGTGTTTACGGTCGGCGGCGCGCAGGCAGTTGCGGCTTTGGCTTATGGTACGGAATCGGTGCCTCAAGTCGATAAGATTACCGGTCCGGGCAATGCTTTTGTCGCTGCGGCCAAACGTCGCGTGTTCGGCGTGGTCGGCATTGATATGGTGGCAGGGCCGTCTGAAATTTTGGTGATTGCCGATGGCACGACGCCTGCCGATTGGGTGGCCATGGATTTGTTCAGTCAGGCGGAACACGATGAAATTGCACAAGCGATTTTGATCGGTACTTCCCAAGCATATTTGGACGAAGTTCAGACGGCCATGAACCGCTTGATCGAAACCATGCCGCGCCGTGCGATTATTGAAGCTTCATTGGGCAACCGCGGTGCAATGATTTTGGCTAAAGATTTGGACGAAGCCTGTGAAATCGCCAACTATATTTCTCCCGAACACTTGGAACTGTCGGTCGAAAATCCGCAAGAGTGGGCGAAAAAAATCCGCCATGCCGGTGCGATTTTCATGGGACGCTATACCAGTGAAAGCCTTGGCGACTATTGCGCTGGCCCCAACCACGTTTTGCCGACCAGCCGCACGGCGCGTTTCTCTTCTCCTTTGGGAACATATGATTTCCAAAAACGCTCCAGTCTGATTCAGGTTTCAGAACAAGGCGCGCAGAAGTTGGGTAAAACCGCCAGCGTGTTGGCGCATGGCGAAAGCTTGACCGCGCACGCCAGAGCGGCTGAGTTCCGTTTGAAAGACTGAGTGAAACGTTGGTTAAAGTCGTAAGAAATCAAAAAAAGGGCATCTAAACAGATGCCCTTTTTATTGTGATGAAGATTTTAGCTGAGAAGGTATCAGGCCGTCTGAAAACAGGTTTAACGGTTTTTCAGCCAGTCATTACGCATTTGTGCGGCTTCTTCAAAATAGCGGTAAAGCTCGGTTTTGTTGCCTTCTGAAAGGAGTTGTTCTAATTTGGATAATTGTTCTTTCAAGTCGCCGGTCAGTTTGAGCAGGGCAGGGCGGTTGGCCAGGCAGATGTCTGTCCAGACGGCAGGGTGGCTGGAGGCAATGCGGGTAAAGTCGCGAAAGCCGGTGGCGGCATAGGGGAGGTAGTCTTTGCCATGCGGATGGTCGACCAAAGCGTGGACATAGGCAAAGGCGGCCAAGTGCGGCAAGTGGGAAACGGCGGCAAAAATATTGTCGTGTTCTTCGGCGTTCATGGTAGAGATTTGCGAACCAACTGCCTGCCACAGGCTTTTCAGCCGTCTCAGGCCATCTGAAGCCTCTTGGCCGTGTAGCGTAATAATCAGGCGGCTGTTTTGAAACAAACCGCAACGCGCGGATTTTGCCCCGCTTTGATCCGAGCCGGCAATCGGGTGGGCGGCAAAACATTGCGGCAGGCGGTCGGATAAGTGAGTGCGGAAGGCATTGAGTGCCGATTGTTTAGTGCTGCCGACATCGGAAACGCAGGCGGTGTCTTTTAAGAAGGGCTTGATGTCGCGGCATACGTCAGGCAGGACGGAGACTGGAGTGGCAATCAAAACCAAATCGGCATTGCCGATGCTTTCGGTGCAAATATTCGGATAGGCATGGTCGATGATGCCGCATTCGAGTGCGTAATTGAGGTTGTCGGCATTGGTGTCGATGCCGGTAACGGTTTGCACCAGTCCCAAGCGTTTGAGGTCGAGCATGAACGAACCGCCGATTAAACCGACGCCGATAAGGGTAATGTGGGAAAAAAAGGCGGAAGTGTTCATGGTTTGAATCCGGCTTAAGTGGAAAAACTTATTTTAATCCGTTATGGAGGCCGTCTGAAAGTTGTCATCAAGGTTTCAGACGGCCTTTTTTATGGTCGAATTTTCATGATTTAGGCATAGAAAACTCCGTTTAGTAGGAGCATGTAACCGATTATCAGATTTTCATACACTAAAATAATCATCTGAATTAGTATAACGTCTTAAAGTAAGTAATTGGTATCTTAAAATAAATTATTACATCATATTTTATTTTGATTGATATCGAATAAAATAACTCACTCAGAAAGAAGGAATTTATGAGTTTTTCACAAACCGAATTAGTTAACGCAATGCGTTTGCTTTCTACCCGTCTGCCGCAGTTTCCAGAGCAGCAAAACCAAGTATCCCGCATGTTGCGCATCGTAACCGAACGTTTGAGCAGCCATTTGAACGAAAACCTGAAAGCGTTCGGCATCAATGAAAACCTGTGGTTTTCCCTGATGGCGGTTTACGTCAGCCCAAACAGCGAAATCCTGCCTTCGCGCTTGAGCGATCTGATGGACTTGACGCGCACCAGTGCAACACGCCTGTCGGACGATATGGTTGAGCGCGGCTGGGTAGAGCGTTATATCAATCAGAAAGACCGTCGTCAGATTGTGCTAAAATTGACCCCTTCAGGTGAGACCTTCATCCACGAAGTATGGCCGCAAATTGCCCGTCAGAGCGGCCAGGCGTGGGAAGATTTCACGAAAGAGGATTATGATACGCTGCAACACCTGTTAGGTAAACTGTTGAACCGTTTGGGTAATTAACAACAGACGGCCTGAAGGTCTGCGGCAGGCACACATAAACGGAGTCTGTATGAAATTAGGTTTGGTCAAATCAAGCGTATGCGTTGCCGCTGTTTCGCTGTTGGCGGCATGTGCGCCGTTCGGCAAACAGTCGCCTTTGGATGAGACAACAGCCTATCCGCTGCCGCAAGGCCAATCTGCCGCTACTGCCCAAGACGGCTGGTGGATGAAGCTGAAAGATAAAAAATTAAACAATTTGATTGCTTCCGCCATTCAGATGTCTACCAATCTGCGTGTCGTCAAGGCAAGGTTTGAGCAGGCTCAGGCGCAGCTGGGCGTTGTAGGAGCCGCAAACAAACCGCAAGTCGGCTTGGGTGTAACCGGTATTGGTACCTATGTTTCACCTAAACCTCAAGCCGGTACGGTCGATACCGACCATACATTGGTTTTGGCGCACGCAGCCTTACAAGGCAGTTTGGTTTTCGACTTTTGGGGTAAAAACCGAGAGCAAATTCAAGCTGTTTTAGGAAAAAGTAGGGCTGCGGTATATGAAGCGCAGCATGTCCGCACCGAGCTGGCTCATGCTGTTGCTGCCCAATATTTTGCGTGGCAGATGGCGACAGAACAACTGGCGCTGCTGGATACGCGCATAGAGCTGGCGGATAAAGCATTGAAACTGATGCAACAACGCGTTAAAGCGCAGCTGGCTCCTGCCGATGCCTTGCATGCTCTGGAAATGGCGCAACAACAATTGCAGCTTGAAAAATCAGCATGGACTCAGAAAAATGAGAAAATCCGCAACAGTCTGGCTGTATTGACCGGCCGAGTGCCGGGTGCATTGAATGGACAGGTTCCGGAAAAAATGGCAGCTGTGCCGTCATTGCCGGTTAGCCGTATTGAAGCGGACTTGCTGGCGGCTCGCCCCGATATTGCGGCGCAAAAAGCCTTGCTTGAAGAGAAATGGCATATCGTCAAATCGACTGAAGCAGAGTTTTATCCGAATATCGAGTTGAAAGTTTTGGCAGGTATGACGCACATTGATGCGTTCAATCTGATTCGCGGACGGACATCCGGTATGTTGGGCATCGTTCCGGCTTTGAATCTGCCATTGTTCACCTCCGGCGCGCTGCAATCCAAATTGGCGGGCAAACGTGCCCAGTATAACGAGCAGGTTGCCGTGTATGACCAAACTGTTTTGAATGCCATGCGTTCGGCGGCAGACGCTGTAGTCGACTATCAAAGCCTGAAAAGCCGACAAGATACTTGGAATAAGATGGTCAATATCGCCGATAAATCTGTGCAAAATGCGAAAGGACGTGTTCGTGCTGGCTTGGATAACGGCTTGACCGCCTTGCAAAAACAAGACGAGGCTGCGCGTACAAAAATGTCGGCGGTTCAATACCATGCAGAATATCTGACAGCTTGGAGTAACCTCAATGCCCAGTTGGGCGGAGGCTTTAAATTGAATAAGAAATAAACGTTTTATTAAAACGTAGGCCGTCTGTAAGTAATTTCAGACGGCCTTTTGCTTACTTTATTTACATTTGCTACCGGAAGAAATTATTGTAATGAATAGAGTGTAACTATAGAATATGACCCTTTAGCGCGTTAAACACGCGTATTGGGGACTGATGATATAAGTCAGCTGCCCGACAAGACAATAATATCGTTATCACATGTGCAGAATTAAAGTTAGGACTTATGGATACTCAATCAGAAAAAAATAATGTCCAAAAAGAAACGGAAGTAGCCGCTTCCGGCGTTAAAACGCATCGCAAACGCAATTTGGTTATCGTTACACTTCTATTCCTTATTACAGCGGCCGGATTCGCTTTGGCGTATTTCCTGTTTTGGCAGCATGAAGAAGAAACGGAAGATGCTTATGTGGCCGGTCATTTGGTGATGATCACGCCGCAGGTAAACGGCACGGTGCGCAAAGTCATGTATGACGATACGGATGTCGTGAAAAAAGGCGATGTGTTGGTGGCTTTGGACGACAGCGATTTTCAGCTGGCATACGATCGCGCGCAAAATGAATTGATTCAGGCCATCCGTCAAAACAAACAGCAAACTGCGGTCAATTCAAAAGCTAAAGCGCAAGTGTTGTTGCGCAAAGCCGATTTGGCCCGTGCGCAAGCCGATTTGCGCCGCCGCGAATCTTTAGCGGGTACGGAAGCGGTTTCCGGTGAAGAACTCAGCCATGCCCGCGCCGCTGTGGTTCAGGCTCAGGCTGCATTGAAAGCGGTTGAGGCAGAAGAAGTTTCTGCTCAGGCAGCGTTGGGCAGTAATATTCCTCTGCGCCAACAACCGGCAGTTCAGACGGCCATCAGCCACATTAAAGACGCTTGGCTGAATCTGCAACGTACGCAAATCCGTTCTCCGATCAGCGGCCAAATTGCCAAACGAAATGTCCAAGTCGGCCAACGTATCGTGCAAGGTACGCCGATGATGGCTGTTGTGCCTCTATCTGAATTATGGGTGGATGCCAACTTTAAAGAATCGCAACTGCGCAAAATGAAAATCGGCCAGCCTGTTGAAATGACAGCCGATTTGTACGGCAGCAAAGTGGTTTACCATGGCAAGGTAATGGGCTTGTCGGCCGGTACGGGCAGTGCGTTCTCATTACTGCCAGCACAAAACGCAACGGGCAACTGGATTAAAGTTGTGCAACGTGTACCGGTGCGTATCAGTTTGGATGCCAAAGAATTGCAACAAAATCCGCTCCGTGTCGGTTTGTCGATGACTGTTAAAGTCGATATTGCCGAGAAGGGCAGCGGTAAAGCCATGACTGCCGAAGCGGAACGGAATACTGCCTTGCCGGAAACGGAAAGTGTGGATTGGAAAGCCGCCGATGCTTTAGTCGATAAAATCTTCGAGCAATACGCAAAATAATCTTTTCAGACGGCCTGAGTCTTTTATTGAAGGCTCAGGCCGTCTGAAATATTGATTCTCTTCAATCGACCGCTTTGGCGGTTGTCTTATAGTTTATAAATATGAATTATCCGCCGTTACAAGGGTTTAAGCTGGTGTTGGCAACTTTGGCGCTCAGCTTGGCCGTATTTATGGAAGTCTTGGATAGCACCATCGCCAACGTCGCCGTGCCTGTTATTGCAGGGGATTTAGGCGCGGCTACCACGCAGGGGACTTGGGTGATTACCTCATTTGCCGTAGCCAATGCCATTTCCGTTCCCTTGACAGGTTTTTTGGCCAAGCGGTTTGGCGAGGTCAAAATCTTTATCGCCGCTGTGATCGGGTTTGTCGTAACGTCATGGCTGTGCGGTATGGCACATAATCTTCAAGCCTTGGTTTTTTTCCGTGTATTGCAAGGTTTCATTGCCGGGCCATTGATTCCCTTGTCCCAAAGCCTGTTGATGGCTTCCTATCCGCCTGAAAAACGAACATTAGCACTGGCATTATGGGCAATGACCGTCGTTGTTGCTCCTGTATTGGGGCCGATTTTGGGCGGTTGGATCTCGGACAACTGGCATTGGGGATGGATTTTCTTTATCAATATCCCGATCGGGATTTTGTCTGCAACTATTGCTTGGAAGCAGCTTCGACACAGGGAAACTGAAATCGTCAGGGCGCCAATCGATTATGTCGGGCTGGTGTTGATGATTGTCGGTGTCGGTGCATTGCAAATGATGCTTGATAGAGGTAAGGAATTGGACTGGTTTGCCTCGGGAGAGATTATCGTTTTGGGTGTTACCGCTTTGGTGTTCCTAACATATTTTATTGTTTGGGAGCTGGGCGAGAAATACCCGATTGTCGATTTGTCATTGTTTAAAAATAGAAACTTCACGATAGGCGTTGTTGCCACATCGTTGGGCTTTATGGTCTATATGGGCACATTGACTCTGCTGCCTTTAGTGTTGCAATCAAATCTCGGCTATACCGCTACTTGGGCAGGTTTGGCTGCTGCGCCGGTGGGTTTTTTGCCGATTATTCTGTCGCCGATTATCGGTAAGTTTGGTAATCGCGTCGATATGCGCCTGTTTGTCAGCGCCAGCTTCTTGGTGTTTGCCTACACATTCCATTGGCGAACCGATTTCTATGCCGGCATGGATATGAGCAACGTCGTTTGGCCGCAGTTTTGGCAGGGTTTAGGCGTAGCCATGTTCTTCCTGCCTTTGACCAGTATCACGCTGTCGCATATGAAAGGCAACCAAATTGCCTCAGCCAGTAGCCTGTCTAACTTCTTGCGTGTCTTTATGGGCGGTGTAGGAGTGTCCGTTGTCAGCACTATGTGGGAACGGCGCGAAGCTCTGCACCATACTCAACTGACCGAACATATTAATTCATTGTCCTCAATCAGCAACCAATCTATTCAAGGCATGATGGCCAATGGCCTGAGCAAAGAACAAGCCCTGGCTGCGATAAATAGTACCATTTCCCAACAAGGCTTTATTATTGGTTCAAATGAAATCTTCTTGGCAGGCAGCATCATATTTATCAGCATGATTCCCATTATTTGGCTGGCAAGACCTCCGTTTAGCGGTTCCGGCGGGGGAGGGCATTAGATAAAAGGCCGTCTGAATTTCAGACGGCCTTTTATCTATATATTATTTAAGACTCAATAGCAGATCCCTAAATGCATTTGGATCTTTAATAAACGTCATTTCTCCTGATTGAGGGAAATGGAAATCAAGCAGGCGCGATACCCAGAAACGAATACATCCGGCTCTTTGTGCAGTAGGGAAATATGCACGTTCTTCATCAGATAATGGACGTACACTTTCATAGCCATGGAGAAAAGCATCATAAAGGACAGGGTCTAAATTGTTATCAGCTGTTCGCGCCCAATCGTTAACCGCAATTGCCAGGTCGTACATGAAATTACCGTTGCACGCATAATAGAAATCGATAAAACCGGAAACTTCATCTCCGTTAAGCAATACATTATCCTTAAATAAATCGGCATGGATAATACCGGAAGGTAAGTGCTCTCCTAGATTTTTATCTAAAGCAGTAATTTCAGATTGAAGCAGTTTGGCATCTTCGCTATCTAAAACCGGGAGCAACTGGGTGCAGGCATCATGCCACCAGCCATCATAACGGGGATTTTTCATTTTTAAAGGAAAATCTTGGCCGGCTAAATGCATTTTGGCCAACATCGCACCAGTGTGGAAACATTGTGCCTCAGTCGGCCAGCCGGTATCGGAGCCATTCAAACAGGTTACCAAGCAAGCAGGTTTTCCAGCTAAAATAGAATGCAGTCCACCATCTTTACGAGCAATCGGAGCAGCGCAAGCAACCCCATTCAGACTTAAATGCTGGTTTAGTTCTAGAAAGAAAGGCAGTTCTTCTGATTTCAAAACCTCAAAAACAGTCAAGACATAACGACCGGTTGAAGTTGTCAAAAAATAATTACTATTAGTAATTCCTTGAGCAATCCCCTGCAAAGAAACAAAATCTCCTAAATCATATTGCAGAAGGAAGTCACGCATTTGAGCGTCGGAAACACTTGTATAGACAGACATAGCAAACTCGAGGCTGATATAAAGGATCAAAGAAACATCATACCAAAAAACAAGCGGCAACAATATAAATTAAAGCGAAGGTCAAATTCAAAAGGCCGTCTGAAATAGCATTTCAGACGGCCTTTGTTTTGTATTTTTTGTATATTTGGAGAGTGTAGAAAGGTTGTTGGAGTTTTTTATAAAATAAAAACCCTGTTAAAACAGGGTGGTGGTTAAATTTCTGGAAATAATTTTGCGAAAGGTGTTGACTGGTTTTGTTGGTAGGCGTATAGTTCGGTTCTTCGCCGCTGACGCGGTGAAGAAAACGAAGCAGATAGTATAACACAGTTAGTTAAAATTTTCGATAATTTTAGTTGACATTTGCTAAATGTACTGTATAATTCGATTCGCTCTTTAAAAAAACAGATTACCGA
>NZ_JBQCWT010000004.1:0-214159 GCF_051957115.1 Neisseria sp. P0019.S003
TCGGTAATCTGTTTTTTTAAAGAGCGAATCGAATTATACAGTACATTTAGCAAATGTCAACTAAAATTATCGAAAATTTTAACTAACTGTGTTATACTATCTGCTTCGTTTTCTTCACCGCGTCAGCAGCGAAGAACCGAACTATACGCCTACCAACAAAACCAGTCAACACCCAACTTCAAAAAAATTAAAATTTTTTCACAACTATCTGTATTTAAATGATTTAAAATTTATTGGCTTTTATCGTTCGATAGATAAAACAGATATCCAAAGATAAATAGTCCTGCGACTTTACTCTTAATTGCCACATTCAAACACTCTATATCTCTATACTACTGGCGCTTTAGTCCCATCTACTCTTACAATCTCTACTTTCTCCAATAAAACAATCATAAATTTAGAATAGTCCCTATTATGAGTAACGAAAAGATTCAACAAAAATTTGAACAAGCATATCACTCTTTTATCGAAGAGGAAAATTACGAGGAAGCGCTTAAACGTGCAGAGATTCTTTGCCTTCTCAATCCACAATCTGTCGAATTTCATCACAAAGTTGCTTATGTCTATCTAAAGCAATTGAAATGGGAAAAAGCCATTGAGGCCGAAATGAAAACATTAGAGTTGGATAGCGCCTATATTCCTGCTTTGGATTTACTTGCCCATGCTTATGGCGCTCTAGATAACTGGGAAAAAACTGGGTTTTACGGTCATCAGGCTTTGGTTCTAAAAGATAAAGCCATCCCAGACCTAGAACATGAAATCATTCCGGCACCAGCTCCAAAAAACGGCAAACGGATTATCTCCTTTTCTTTATTTGGCAATAATTCCAAATATATTGAGCCTGCCGTCTTAAACACCCAGCTTGCTCCTGTTCTTTTCCCTGGCTGGACATGCCGTTTCTATGTTAATGATTCTGTTCCAGCCGAAGCCATCCAACGGTTTAAAGCCAATGGTGCGGAGGTTATCCATATTGATCTTCAACTGCGCAACTGGCCGGGTACGATGTGGCGCTTTCTTGCCATCAATGATCCCGAGGCTGAATACGTTATTTTCCGTGATGCAGATTCTATTATTTGCTATCGTGATGCTGCAGCCGTATCCGAATGGATAAAAAGTGGCACCCTATTCCACACTATTCGCGACTCAGGCTCGCATACTGCCCTAATTCTTGCGGGTATGTGGGGCGCTAAAGCGGGCGCAGTCCCAGATATGCAGGAAAGGATTCAAAACTTTGTCGATGAGGGCTACCCTTCCAGACATTTTGCCGACCAAGATTTTCTAGAAAAAGAATTGTGGGCCTATATCCGTCAGAATCTGTTTGCACATGACAGATTATTTGATTTCTGTAATGCACACAAAATTCCCGGCGAGTTCTACTCTAATTATCAAATCGCTTTCAGCGAAGGGGTTACCAGCTTTAACGCAACGACTGATTATGAAGACGGTAGTCTGGCAAGATGGACGCTGTACTCCAGTGCTTCGCCTTTGGTCAATCCGGACTACTCGCTCAATGTTGTTCCTGAATTTAAAGTCTGCAGTTATGTGACTGAAGTGAAAAACGGGGTGGTTTCAGCATTTTTGCCGAAGAGATATGGTAATGCGATTAAAGCAAAACTGGCCAGAATCAACATCGAACAAATCTAATTTGATTTGATTCCTAATATATCTCATTTAATGAACCCGTTATTTATGAGCAAACACATTCTCCTCGGTATTACCGGCGGTATTGCGGCGTATAAATCTTGCGAACTGGTCAGACTACTGAAAAAGCAAGGACATTCTGTATCAGTGGTGATGACAGATTCTGCGACAGAATTTGTCTCCCCGCTGACTTTCCAAGCTTTAACCGGCAATCCTGTTTTATCGGATACCTATTCAGGTGCTTCCAATAATGGCATGGCGCACATCAATCTGACGCGAGAAGCCGACGCATTTCTTATTGCGCCTGCAACTGCCAATACGATTGCCAAAATTGCCAACGGATTGGCCGACAACCTGCTGACTACTTTGGCTGCAGCCAGAAAATGTCCTTTGGCCGTTGCGCCTGCAATGAATGTCGAAATGTGGAACAACCCTGCCAACCTGCGCAATATTGAACAACTGGTTTCAGACGGCATTACCGTGTTTTACCCAAACAATGGCGAACAGGCTTGCGGAGAAACAGGTACTGGCAGAATGGTCGAAGCGGTCGATCTGGCAGATTTGCTAGAGGATTTATGGACACCCAAGCTACTGAGCGGCAAAAAAGTTCTGATTACAGCCGGCGCAACGTTTGAAGCCATCGATCCTGTCCGCGGCATTACCAATATTTCCAGCGGACAAATGGGCATGGCTTTAGCACGTGCGTGCCGTGCTGCCGGAGCGAAAGTCACGCTGATTTACGGTCAAATTCAGACGGCCTTGCCAGCAGGCTTGGCTCATTCCGAACAAGCTGTCAGCGCAGAAGCCATGTATCAGACGGTTCATCGCTATATTCCGGAACAAGATGTCTTTATTTCCGTTGCAGCTGTTGCAGACTATAAAGTCAAAAACAGCAGCAACGAGAAACTAAAGAAAAACGGCAATCAACCCCCGATTATCGAACTGACGGAAAATCCGGATATTCTCGCATCCGTTGCCGCCCTGCCTTCCCCACCATTCTGCGTCGGCTTTGCTGCGGAAAGCCATCAGGTTTTGGAATTTGCTCGGGCAAAACGTTTGCGCAAAAACGTACCGATGCTGGTGGCCAACCAAGTTTCCGTTTCCATGGGTAAGCCAACCAATCAAATTACCATTATTGATGACCTTGCTGAAACCTCATTTCCGGAAACATCGAAACGCCAAGCAGCGGATGAAATCGTCAAACGCCTAGCTGAATTGTTGGCTTGATAAAACAAAAGGCCGTCTGAAAATTTTTCAGACGGCCTTTGTTCAAACACATCAAATCACAAACCCAATTCGCGCAGGAAACGAATATCGTCTGCCCAACCAGATTTCACTTTCACCCAAATCTTCAAGAAGACTTTGGTATCAAACAATTTTTCCATATCAAGGCGGGCTTCAGTAGAAATTTTCTTCAATTTCTCCCCTCCCTTGCCAATCAAAATCGCCTTTTGGCTGTCTTTATCGACCAACACCGCGATATAAATGCGGAACAGTCCGCTTTCCTCTTCCTCAAACTGCTCCACTTCAACATTCATCGCATACGGCAGCTCTTCACCCAAATAGCGGAACAATTTTTCACGCACAATTTCCATTGCCAGGAATCGGCTGGATTTGTCCGTCACCATATCTTCCGGATACATCGGAATACTTTCCGGCAGATACGGCTTGAGCAGTTCCAGCAGATTGGCAATACGCAGGCCATGTTTCGCGCTGACTGCCTCGCTGGCGGCAAATTCAAACTCTTGGCGCACTTCATTGATAAACGCCTCAAGCGCAAATTTGTCTTTGGCTTTATCTTTATCGATTTTATTGACCACCAATACCACAGGCGTATGCTTAGGTAACTGCTTCAACACCACGCAGTCGGCATCGGTAAAGCGCATGGCTTCTACCACAAAAACCACCACATCCACGCCGCTAAGCGCTTCGGTTACGTTTTGATTAAGACGGTCATTCAAGGCATTGCGATGATTGGTTTGAAAACCCGGCGTATCGACAAACACAAATTGCGCCGTGTCATCGGTGTAAATACCGGTTACACGGTTGCGCGTAGTTTGTGCTTTTTTACTGGTAATACTGATTTTCTGACCAATTAAATGGTTCATCAACGTGGATTTACCGACATTCGGACGACCCACGATGGCCACAAAGCCGCAACGATAATCCGTCGGGTGTTGCGACTCGTTTTGCAAAAAGGTTTCGATATCCATTTATATATGACTTTCTTGATTGTTTCAGACGGCCTTTGCATTTTCTCAAAGGCCGTCTGAAATATTATTTTTTAGCTTTTTTCAAAGGGAACTTCTGTTCCAACCACTCTAAGGCTTCACATGCCGCTTTTTGCTCGGCCACTTTCCGACTGCTGCCGCGTGCATTGCAGATGAAACCGAGTTCGCCCAAATCACAGGAAATCACAAACATCGCATCAGCCGTCTGCTCCGCTTGCTCTTCGATTCGGTATTTCGGCAGAGCAAAGCGGCGTGCCTGCAAGGCTTCCTGCAAAGCGGTTTTACTGTCTTTCTTGCCGATATTCAAATCCGCACGTTTCACGCGTTCCGCAAACAAATGGCGAACCACTTTTTCCGCCGCAGAAAAATCCGCGTCAAAGCTGACCGCCGCAAACATCGCCTCCATTGCGTCGGCCAAAATCGAAGGCCGTCTGAAACCGCCGCTCTTCAACTCGCCGGCACCTAGATACAACCCGTCGCCGACATTCATTTCCAACGCGATTTCAGCCAATACGCCTTCATTCACCAAAGCCGCGCGCATCCGCGACAACTCGCCTTCCGACAATTTCGGAAACGCGTCAAACAACATCCGCGCCACGGAATAGTTCAAAATCGAATCGCCTACAAATTCAAAACGCTCATTGTGTTTGGCATTGTAGCTGCGGTGAGTCAAAGCCTGCCGAAGCAGTTCCATATTGCGGAACTCATAGCCCAGACGCTTTTGAATCGCTCGATGCGCCTGCTGTTTGAGCAAATCAGGTTTCATTCCATACTTTCAAAAAACAGCCTGAGAATACGCCTCATCCGCAGTGAAACAAAATAAAAAGGCTACACCGGCAACTTTTTTATTTTGGCTCATTGTTTCTTGCGTCCCTCTAGCCGATAAACAATCAAAAGCCGTCATGTTCAAACCTGACGGCACTTACCGACATTGTACCATCAAACCGCCCCTGCACACATCCGTGCGGAAAAGCGGCGAATCGTGTAAAATCATGCCAAATCATCTCTTTGTCAACTCCATGAACAAATTTGCCCAAGCATTGGCCGCAGCGCTCGACCGCTGCATCGTTACCAACACCGTCGCCGAACAAGGCGAGCCCGTCGGCTTCCTCTACCGCGAAGCCCCCGTATTTGAAAACGACAGCGGCTGGCGTATTTTCAGCGGCGACGAAACCGACGAATACACCGACAATCCCGACAATTTCAGCATTGTCAGTCTCTCCGCCATTACCGCAGACAATCCCGACATCGCGCCCCTGCTGACTCAGGCAGAAGGCTGCGCGTGGGAATTGAACGAAGACGGCGAGTTCCAAGCCGTTGCCGATTGGCAGCCGCAAGAATAATCCATCCCCATTTTGTTTCAGACGGCCTTCTTTATAACAAGGCCGTCTGAAACCGAGCCGAATCCCTATTTCACAAATATTGAAGGAATCATCATGAACATTATCGAACCACGCCTCGATGGCACCAACTTGCGCATCGGCATCGTTCAAGCCCGCTTCACCAACGAAATCGGCAGCGAAATGGTCAAAGTATGCTGCCGCACCCTAAAAGAATTGGGCGTATCCGAAGACAACATCACGCTTGCCACCGTTCCCGGCGCGCTTGAAGTACCTATCGCGTTGATGAACCTTGCTTCATCCGAACAATTCGATGCCCTGATTGCTATCGGCGTTGTCATTCGTGGCGAAACTTACCACTTTGAATTGGTATCCAATGAGTCCGGCGCAGGTGTCAGCCGCGTTGCCCTTGACTACAACATCCCTATCGCCAACGCCATCCTGACGACTGAAAACGACGAACAAGCCGTTGCACGTATCGAAGAAAAAGCCTCCGATGCCGCCAAAGTTGCCGTAGAATGTGCCAACTTGGTCAACCATCTTTTGTCAGAACAATACGAAGACGACGAAGAATAAGCTTCTCCCCGTATTGAATACCGCATATTTTCAGACGGCCTCTCAATCATGATATTGAGGCCGTCTGAATCATTCAATATTCAGCCGACAACCATCGGCACTCTCTTCACAAGGAATACCCATGAAAAGCCCACGCCGCCGCGCACGCGAGCTTGCCGTACAAGCTATTTATCAAGCAGGCATCAACAAAACTGCCGCCCCAGAAATCGCCAAAAACATCCACGAACTGTCCCAAACATCCAATATGGATGAAGAGCTGTTCAACAAACTGTTTTTCGGTGCACAAACCCATGCCGAAGAATACATGGAAAAAATCAGCCCCCTGCTCGACCGCGACGAGAAAGACCTCAGTCCTATCGAACGCGCCGTTTTGCTGGTTGCCTGCCATGAGCTGAGCACCATGCCTGAGACCCCCTACCCCGTCATCATCAATGAAGCCATCGAAGTCACCAAAACTTTCGGCGGCACCGATGGCCATAAATTCGTCAACGGCATCCTCGACCAACTGGCTTCACGCATCCGCCCTGACGAACCGCGCCGCAAAGGCTAAGACTGACTTCACATTGCGTCAGGATTACCGATATTTACCCTGTTTAGGCTAATCTGCTTATACAGCCAAACCATCAAAAAGGCCGTCTGAATTTCAGACGGCCTTTTTATATTTCGATTTATTCCGATTTTGGTATTTCATAACCGGGGCAGTTTTGTTTATTGCTGTTTTTTGCCCAGATGATACCGCTGTCGTTGTAATAAACGGTACAGGTTTCATTAGCGTTGGTTTCTTTGTTGGGTTCAGCCTTCAAAATATAACCTAAATCGGAAGGCTTACCTTCAAAACCAATATCAAAATATTGATTCTGCTGTAAATTTTTATCAGAAAACCTTTCAAAAGTACTTTTTTGAGTATAGTAGCGTTCAAGTTGTTGGGCATTATGCAGCATCTGTGTGCGGACGGATGCGAGGCGCGTTTGGCGGATGTAGTTTTGATAAGACGGATAGGCGATGGTAGCAAGAATGGCTGCAATCACAACGACTATCAGCAGCTCGATAAGCGTGAAGCCTTGTTGATGTTTCATTGTATTTATGTCGTGAATAATTAGAATTAAGATGTGAATATTATAGTAGTTTTCTTGCGGCTTAAATGTTCAGATTCGGAGGGAGTTTGGGAATTTATGTAAATGAGGTGCAAGTTCTGAAAAATATTTTTATTCTTTTATTTTTTATTTCAATAAGTTAAACTTCAATTTAAGCTAACCATCTCTTGGTCGGCCTTGGTCTTTACAGTAAAATCCAGTTGTTTTTTTGTTTCTATCAATATATTTGTTGCTTGTCTGCGACGTTATTTTATTGAATTGGTTCTTTTTATATGTCTAAAGTTTTCAAGTGGGCGGCCGGTACGGCTGTTGTAGTAGCAGCGGCTTTCGGCGGCTGGTCTTTGATGAAGCCTGAGCCTCAGTCTTCTTTTATTACAGAAGTGGTCAAACGCGGCGATATCCGTCAAACCGTGTCGGCAACCGGAGAAATCTCACCTTCCAATTTAGTATCCGTAGGCGCGGAAGCTTCAGGTCAGATTAAAAAACTGTATGTGAAACTGGGCCAACAAGTGAAAAAAGGCGATCTGATTGCGGAAATCAACTCAACCAATCAGATCAATACCTTAAATACCGAAAAATCCAAACTGGAAACCTATCAGGCAAAATTGGTTTCTGCCGAAATCGCGCTTTCCAGTGCAGAGAAAAAATATAAACGCGAACTTGCCTTATGGAAAGAACAGGCAACTTCCAAAGAAAATTTGGAATCTGCACAAGATTCTTTAGCTGCAGCCAAAGCGAATGTCGCCGAACTGAAGGCCTCCATCAAACAATCAAAAATCTCCATCAATACAGCCGAATCCGAACTGGGTCACACGCGGATTACCGCCACCATGGACGGCACCGTGGTCGCCATTCCTGTTGAAGAAGGCCAATCCGTCAATGCGGCGCAATCTACGCCGACCATTATCCAGCTGGCCAATCTGGAAACCATGTTAAATAAAATGCAGATTGCCGAAGGCGACATCACGAAAGTCAAAGCCGGTCAGGATATTTCGTTCACCATTTTGTCCGAACCGGACACCCCGATTAAAGCGAAATTGGACAGCGTCGACCCCGGCCTGACCACCATGTCTTTGGGCAACTACACCAGCAGCACGGACACGACTTCCAATGCAATTTACTACTATGCCCGCGCACTTGTACCGAATCCCGAAGGCAAACTTTCTATCGGTATGACCACTCAAAACACGATCGAAATCAACGGTGTGAAGAATGTTTTACTGGTACCGACGCTGACCGTGAAAAAGCATAACGGCAAATCCTATGTCAGCATTTTGGGCGCAGACAATAAAGCGGTAGAACGCGAAGTGACCGTCGGTTTGAAAGACAGCATGAATACCGAAATCAAAAGCGGCTTGAAAGAAGGCGAAAAAGTGATCGTTTCTGAAATGAGCGCAGATGAAAAGAATAAGAGCAGCGAACGCGCGATGATGGGGGGCGGCCCTCCTCGCTGATTGATTACGGCCGTCTGAAAGGTTTGGCTGTGTTTCAGACGGCCTTAGTTCCTGTATTTCTATTTTTCGCCCGGAAAGATTATGAGTTTAATCGAATGTAAGAATATCAACCGTTTTTTCGGTAGCGGTGAAAACCGTGTGCACGTATTGAAAGATGTCAGCCTTTCTATTGAGAAAGGCGACTTTGTGGCGATTATCGGCCAGTCCGGTTCAGGCAAATCTACGCTGATGAATATCTTGGGCTGTCTGGATACCGCTACTTCCGGCTCTTATCAAATCGACGGCATCGAAACATCGCAAATGCAGCCGGATGAGCTGGCGGCTTTGCGCCGTGAGCGTTTCGGCTTTATTTTCCAGCGTTACAACCTGTTAAGCTCGCTGACCGCCCGGGACAACGTCGCCCTGCCTGCCGTGTATATGGGCATGGACAGCAAAGAGCGCGCGGAACGTGCGGAAAAATTATTGGGCGATTTGGGTTTGCAAAATAAAGAAAGCAACAAACCCAGCGAGCTTTCCGGCGGTCAGCAACAGCGCGTTTCGATTGCCCGCGCGTTGATGAACGGCGGCGAAATCATCTTTGCCGACGAGCCGACCGGCGCATTGGATACCGCCAGCGGTAAAAACGTGATGGAAATCATCCACAAGCTGCACGAAGACGGGCATACCGTGATTATGGTCACCCACGATCCGGGCATTGCGGCAAACGCAAACCGCGTCATCGAAATCCGCGACGGTCAGATTATTTCGGATACGTCTAAAAATCCCGATATTCCGCCAAGCAAAGTGGAGAGGATTAAAGAAAAAGCTTCCTGGTCGTTTTATTACGATCAATTTATGGAAGCATTCAAAATGTCGGTACAGGCGATTATGGCGCACAAAATGCGTTCGCTGCTGACCATGCTGGGGATTATCATCGGTATCGCCTCGGTGGTATCGGTAGTGGCCTTAGGTAATGGCTCGCAACAAAAAATCCTGGAAGACATCAACTCGATGGGCACAAACACCATCAGCATCTTCCCCGGTCGTGGTTTTGGTGACCGCCGCAGCGGACGAATCAAGACACTGACGATTAATGACGCAAAAGCCATCAGCCAACAAAGCTACGTCGCCTCTGCCACCCCTCAAACCAACTCCGGCGGCACCTTAACCTACCGCAACACCGACCTGACCGCCTCACTTTACGGCGTAGGCGAACAATATTTCGACGTGCGCGGTTTGAAATTGGAAGAAGGCCGTCTGTTTGATGATGACGATGTAAAAACCGATGCCCAAGTCGTCGTCATCGACCAAAACACCAAAACCAAACTCTTCGGCGAAGGCGTCAATCCTTTAGGCAAAACCATCCTTTTCAAAAAACGCCCGCTAACCGTCATCGGCATTATGAAAAAGGATGACAACTCATTCGGCAATTCCGACTCGCTGATGCTTTGGTCGCCTTATACAACGGTCATGCACCAAATTACCGGCGAAAGCTATACCAACTCCATCGTTGTCAAAATCAAAGACGATGCCAACACGCAAGTTGCCGAAAAAAGCCTGACCGAGCTGCTGAAAACACGCCACGGTACAGAAGATTTCTTTATGAACAACAGCGACAGCATCAAAGAAATGGTTGAAAGCACAACCGGCACCATGACGCTGCTGATTTCTTCCATCGCTGTCATCTCTTTGGTGGTCGGCGGTATCGGCGTGATGAACATCATGCTGGTCTCCGTTACCGAGCGCACCAAAGAAATCGGCGTCCGCATGGCAATCGGCGCACGCCGCAACAATATTTTGCAACAGTTCCTGATTGAGGCCGTCTTAATCTGTATCATCGGCGGCCTGTCAGGCGTATTGTTGTCCGCAAGCATCAGTCTGGTGTTCAACTATTTTGTTACCGACTTCCCGATGAGCATTTCCATGACTTCCGTCATCGGTGCAGTTGTCTGCTCCACCGCCATCGGCGTCGCATTTGGCTTTATGCCTGCCAATAAGGCTTCTAAGCTCAACCCGATTGATGCGCTGGCTCAGGATTGATTATGTTTCAGACGGCCTATTATTTTAGGGCCGTCTGAAATGCTGTTACCCGAAAGATTTTTTATGAAGACGAAACCTTTTTCCCAAGCAGCCTTATCATTGGCTGTTGCCCTTGCCCTAAGTGCGTGCGCCGCACCTAAAACCAATCCGAATCTGACGCTGGAAGCAACCGGCCAAGTCATGAGCGCAGCCGAAACTGCCAAACGCTACGATGTCAACGGCAACTGGTGGGAAATCTACCAAAGCCAGCAGCTCAACGCGCTGATGGAGCAGGCGCTCGCCAACAATGTCGATTTGAAACAGGCGGCCATCAGCGTCAACAAAGCTTTGTATCAAGCCAATATTTTGGGTGCGGATTTGGTGCCTTCATTCAGCGGCTCGTTGGGCGCGAACGCTTCTAAAAACCTGAAAACCGGCAGCCACGGCAATACCTTCAGCAGCCAGCTTGGTTTGAGCTACGAATTGGATTTGTGGCGCAAACTCAGTGCTACTGCCGATGCGCAGGTATGGGAATACCAAGCCACGCATGAAGACATGGCCAACACGCGCCTGACTTTGATTAATAATGTCGCCGATGCGTATTTCAATATCGCCTATCTGAACGAAGCCATCGAGTTGGCAAAAAAATCGCTGAAGCAATATCAGGAAATCAACCGCATTGCGAATGCCAAGTTCCGCTACGGCCGGACCGACTCAAGCCAGCCGACCCAAGCCAAACAGTCATTGCTGAACGCAGAAAACAGCCTGTTGTCTTTGCAAAACAATTTGGATACGCAAAAACAGGTTTTGCGTAATTTGTTGAATTTAAGGCCGTCTGAAAACATGGCCGCCGATCCGGCACAATTCCGCCTGTTGCCGGTCAAGGGTGTAAATTTGGACGTACCGATTACCGTTTTGGCCAACCGCCCCGACCTGCGCGCCGCCGAATACCGCCTGCAAGCGTCGCAACAATCGGTCAACGCGCAAAAACGCAGTTGGTATCCGTCGATTACTTTGGGCGCAAGTTTGAGTACGTCTTCCGATAAAGCGAAAAGCACGTTCAATATCCCTATGTTAGGCGGATCGGCCACCATCAATCTACCTTTCCTTAATTGGCAGACCATGAAATGGAAAGACAAAACCGTACAAGCGGAGATGGACAGTGCCAAGCTGAATTTTGAAAAAGCCCTGACCACCGCGCTTAACGAGGTCAACACCAATTACCTTGCCTACAAAAACGCGCAGGCCAGCCTTGCTAATCAGGAACAGCGTTACCAGTTGGACAAGAAAAACAGCCATTACTATCAAGTACGCTACCAGCATGGTAAAAACGAACTGAAAGACTGGCTGGAGGCTTTGAATTCAGAATACAGCTCGGCTCAAAACCTGCTGAACCAACGCTATGAAGCCTTAAAATACGAAAATATGGTGTATAAAGCCATGGCGGGACGTTATACGCCGAAATAGCATTTTCAGACGGCCTTTGGTTAATTTCCGTCAACGGCCGTCTGAAAAACATTCAAGCAACTGAATTTTCATATATAATCGCGCGTTTATTTGATTTTATCCGGACAACATTATGGCCTTCGCCTCTCTCTTTACGCTTTTGGACGACATTACCGCCGTTTTGGACGATGTAGCGATGATGACCAAAGTCGCCGCCAAAAAAACCGCCGGCGTGGTTGGTGACGATTTGGCGCTCAACGCCAATCAAGTAACCGGCGTATCTGCCGAGCGCGAATTGCCGATTATTTGGGCGGTGGCAAAAGGCTCTCTGGTCAACAAGCTGATTCTGGTGCCGCTTGCGCTGTTGCTTTCCGCTTTCCTGCCTGCGCTGATTACGCCCTTGCTGATGATCGGCGGTGTGTATTTGTGTTTTGAAGGCGTGGAAAAACTGTTGCACAAATTTCTGCACCGCAATGAACACGAAGACGGACACGATACCGAGCCTGAAGTCACAGACGAAAAAACAAAAGTTAAAGGCGCGGTCCGCACAGATTTCATCCTCTCCGCCGAAATCATCATTATCGCGCTGGGCGTTGTTGAAAAATATGACCTGATGACGCGTTCTTTGGTTATGGCCGCCATCGGTGTCGGCATGACGGCATTGGTCTATGGTTTGGTCGGCATTATCGTCAAACTTGACGACCTCGGCATGATGTTGATGCGCCAAAAAAGTGCCGCCGTGCAAGGTATCGGATGCGGCTTGATTTCATTTATGCCTTGGTTTATGCGCGGCTTGAGCATTGTCGGTACGTTGGCGATGTTCTTGGTCGGCGGCGGACTGATCGCCCACAACCTTGGCTTTTTGCACGATTTCCTCCACGCGCAACATTGGGACAGCGGCATGATGGAACATATCGCCAATCTGGTGGTCGGAGTAGCCGCCGGTGCATTAGCTTGCGCAATCGTCCTGCCTGCAATGAAATTGTTTCAAAAAGACTGATTTTGTTTCCCTGCCGTCTGAAAACTTTTCAGACGGCCTCAATACCATTTAAAGCATGAATATTTTCCGTAAACTCGAACAATATTGGCAACATCCGCTGCTGTACTGGCCGCTGGTTATCTTGATTGCCGCTGCGACACCGTTCACTTTCGCCCCGTATTATCATTTCTGGCTAATGCCGCTGTTGTTTGGAGCGCTGATACGCCTGATTGAATTGCGTCCACGCTTTGCCGTCATGACTGCCTATCTGTTCGGATTAATCGGTTATACGGCGCAGTTTTATTGGATACACACTGCCTTGCATGACGTTTCGGGTTTGCCGGATTCATACGCCATCCCCCTCACCTTCCTGCTGCCGGCATTTCTTGCGCTTTATCCGGCCATCTGTTTTTGGGTGTGGAGAAAATGCAACCTGTCGCGCTGGGCCAAAACCGGCCTCCTGCTGCCGATTTTGTGGACGCTGGCAGAATTTGCCCGCGAACGTTTTCTGACCGGATTCGGCTGGGGCGCAATCGGCTATTCCCAAATCATCAAAGACAGCCCGTTGGCAGGTTTCGCGCCTTTGGGCGGCATTCATATGGTCACGCTGGCAACCGCTTTCCTCAGCGCATGGCTGGTGTTGCTGATTGACAACCACGGCCGTCTGAAACACCGCCTGCTGCCCTTATTCCTTATCGTTGCGCTCTGCTCCGTCGGCTACATTTCCCAACAAACCGAATACACCCGCCCTGACGGCAGCACCAGCACGGTTGCTCTGATTCAAGGCAATATCGAGCAAAATCTGAAATGGAAAGAAGAACAAATCATTCCGACCATTCAGAAATACTACGAACAAATCAGCAAAACCAGTGCCGACATCGTTATCCTGCCTGAAACCGCCCTGCCGCTGATGCGCCAAGACCTGCCCGAAGGCATCTTGGAACAATTCGCCGAGCAAGCGCAAAGCAACGGCAGCGCGTTGGCCATCGGTATAAGCCAATATACGCCCGACGGCAACGGCTACGAAAATGCAGTCATCAATTTGAGCGAATATCACAACAGCACTTCCGATGTTATCCCCTACTACGCCAAGAACCACCTCGTTCCATTTGGCGAATACAAACCCTTACCCGCCATTACTGAGCGTCTCTATAAAATGATGGATATGCCTTTGGCCGACTTTCAAAAAGGCGGTGACAACCAAGCGCCTTTGGTGATGAAAGATCAAAAAGTCGCCTTCAATATCTGCTATGAAGACGGTTTCGGCGACGAACTCATCGCAACGGCGAAACGCTCTACCCTACTCGCCAACATCAGCAATATGGCGTGGTACGGCAAATCCAATGCCATGTATCAGCAGCTTCAACAGTCCCAAGCGCGTGCAATGGAACTGGGCCGCTACATGGTTCGCGCCACCAATACCGGCGCGACCGCCATTATTTCCCCTAAAGGTACGATTGTTGCCGAAGCCCAACCGGATACAGAAGCAGTCCTCGAAGGCCACGTTAAAGGCTATATCGGAGAAACGCCTTATATGAAAGCAGGCGGCTCAACATGGCTTATCAGCATTTTGGCCTTTATCGGCGTATTCCTTATCCTGATTGGCCGGAAGAAACCAGAATAAAAAAAAATTTTAAGACCTTGTTATACAAGGTCTTTTTTATTGCTAAAACTATTTACATACAAAAATGTTTGTAATATACTTACCAAAAACCTAGCAAATCACTCAAATTTTCTAAGACAATCAACCCTTGCGATTCAAGCAGTAAAAACTATTGAATCTATCGTTAATTTACAGAAAAAATCCAACCCATAACAAAACAAACCACAGGCGGTGTTATACTGCTTGTCACACAATAAACAAAAAGCCGTTTTCAGACGGCCCAATCAAGGAGAGCATCCTTTATGAATAAAGCTTTTGCATTACCCGTTATCCAAAGTGGCAACGGTAGCCTCGAGCAATACATTCATACTGTCAACAGCATTCCCATGCTGACTGCCGAAGAAGAAACACAACTGGCCGAACGTCAACAAAAAGGCGATCTCAATGCCGCCAAACAACTTATTCTGTCCCATCTTCGCGTCGTCGTATCCATTGCACGCGGTTACGACGGCTACGGCCTCAACCAAGCCGACCTGATTCAAGAAGGCAATATCGGCCTGATGAAAGCCGTCAAACGCTACGAACCAAGTCGTGGTGCGCGCCTGTTTTCGTTTGCCGTACATTGGATTAAAGCCGAAATCCACGAATTCATTTTGCGCAACTGGCGTTTGGTCCGCGTTGCCACAACCAAACCGCAACGCAAACTGTTCTTCAACCTGCGCAGCATGCGTAAAAACCTGAATGCCTTGTCTCCAAAAGAAGCGCAAGAAATCGCCGACGATTTGGGCGTCAAATTATCCGAAGTCTTGGAAATGGAGCAACGCATGACCGGTCACGACATCGGCATCATGGCAGAAAACAACGATGATGAGGACAACTTCGCCCCTATCGACTGGTTGGCCGATCACGATGCAGAGCCTAGCCGTCAGTTGTCCAAACAAGCCCACTACGCCCTGCAAACCGAAGGTCTGCAAAACGCCTTGGCGCAACTGGACGACCGCAGCCGCCGTATCGTTGAAAGCCGCTGGTTGCAAGACGATGGCGGTTTGACCCTTCACGAATTGGCTGCCGAATACGGCGTATCTGCCGAACGCATCCGCCAAATCGAAGCCAAAGCCATGCAAAAATTGCGCGGTTTCTTGGCAGAAGAAGCTGAAGCCGTTTAAGCCTTTCTTGATAAAAAGGCCGTCTGAATCTTTTCAGACGGCCTTTTCGATGGCAACCCTCATTGCATCTTCTCCCCCAACACATTCATTTTAAAGCCCACTTAAGCTATAATACCCACCACACACACTACCCAGTCATACCATAACCATGCAACTTACCGTCGTCGGACTCAATCATCAAACCGCGCCCTTGAGCATACGCGAAAAACTGGCATTTGCAGCTGCAAATCTGCCGGATGCCGTGTCCAACCTCGCGCGCAGTGAGGCGGCGGAAGAAGCAGTTATTCTTTCTACCTGCAACCGCACCGAGCTTTACTGCGTCGGCGAAACCGAAAAAATCATCGACTGGTTGGCGCAATATCACGACCTGCCTGCCGAAGAAATCCGCCCTTACCTCTATACCTTAGATAATAATGAAACCGTCCGCCACGCCTTCCGTGTCGCCTGCGGCTTGGACTCCATGGTCTTGGGCGAACCGCAAATTCTCGGTCAAATCAAAGATGCTGTCCGCGTTGCACAAGAACAGGAAAGCATCAACACCCACTTAAACGCCCTGTTTCAAAAAACCTTTGCCGTTGCCAAAGAAGTGCGTACCGACACTGCTGTCGGCGAAAACTCCGTCTCCATGGCTTCTGCATCGGTCAAAATGGCAGAGCAAATCTTCCCTTCCATTTCCGATCTGAACGTCCTCTTTATCGGCGCAGGCGAAATGATTGAGCTGGTAGCCACTTATTTTGCCGCCAAAAATCCCAAGCTCATTACCGTTGCCAACCGTACACACCAGCGTGCACAGGAATTGTGCGACAAACTCGGTGTCAACGCCGAAGCCTGCCTGCTGAATGAATTACCCGATATTTTGCACGATTACGACGTGGTTGTTTCTTCCACCGCCAGCCAACTCCCCCTCGTCGGCAAAGGCATGGTCGAACGCGCATTGAAAAAACGCCACAACATGCCTGTTTTCCTGCTGGATTTGGCCGTTCCGCGCGATATCGAAGCCGAAGTCGGCGAATTGGAAGACGCATATCTCTATACCGTAGACGACATGATGGACATTGTCCAAAGCGGTAAAGATGCGCGCAAAAAGGCAGCGGCGGCGGCTGAAAGCATGGTGGAAGAAAAGGTCAGCGAATTTATCCGCCTGCAGAAAAACCGCCAAAGTGTTCCGCTTATCCGCGCCTTACGCGACGAAGGCGAACGCGCGCGCCGCCAAGTATTGGAAAATGCCATGAAGCAACTGGCAAAAGGCGTATCCGCCGAGGATGTCCTCGAACGCCTCTCCATTCAGTTGACCAACAAACTGCTCCACTCTCCGACACGCACGCTCAATAAAGCTGGCTCGGACAACAGCGAATTAATCGATGCCGTGGCACAGATCTACCATTTGGATCAACACGACTGACCACAATTTAAAGGCCGTCTGAAAAAAGCGAACCGACCGACAGGTCATATTCAAAAGTTTTCAGACGGCCTTAAAACAATAAAATCCCAATTATCATTTTTTCATTTAAAATGAAATGCTTGAAAAAAAACCGTTAAAGTGTAAAAATCCTACCTTATACATTTAAACAGCATTCAAACAATAAAACTGCCTGCCGATTCAAACGCATGCCGACAATACGATAGGCACCGGCAAAAGGAACTTTCGTGCATATTAAAACAAACACATATCTGGCCCTTGCTGTCCTCTCAGCTTCCCTTCTTTCAGGTTGCGACAAAGTCAGCACCTTTTTCGACAAAGACGAAAACAAAGAACTCGTTCAACGTATTGAAACCAATACCGATGACGGAAAAGTCGGTATGTTGTTGCCCGACTTCGCCCAACTGGTGCAAAACGAAGGACAGGCCGTCGTCAATATTCAAGCGACACCGGCAAAACGCTCTGCGACACCGGATGACGACCACAGCATGGACCTGAGCCAATTTCCCGACAACGATCCGTTTTACGAGTTCTTCAAACGCCTTGTTCCCAATATGCCAGACATGCCGCAAGAAGATACCGAAAGCGACGATTTGAATTTCGGTTCTGGCTTCATCATCAGCAAAGACGGCTATATCCTGACCAATACCCACGTGGTTGCCGGCATGGGCAATATCAAAGTCCTGCTCAACGACAAACGCGAATACACTGCCAAACTGGTCGGCTCAGATGCCCAATCCGATGTTGCCCTCTTAAAAATCGAGCCGCAAGAAGACTTGCCGGTTGTCAAAATCGGCAATCCGAAAGATTTGAAACCGGGCGAATGGGTAGCCGCCATTGGTGCGCCTTTCGGCTTTGACAACAGCGTAACCTCCGGCATCGTCTCCGCCAAAGGCCGCAGCCTGCCGAATGAAAACTACACGCCGTTCATCCAAACCGACGTTGCCATCAACCCCGGCAACTCAGGCGGCCCGTTATTCAACCTCCGTGGCCAAGTAGTCGGCATTAACTCGCAAATTTACAGCCGCAGCGGCGGTTTCATGGGCATTTCGTTTGCTATTCCGATTGATGTTGCCATGAATGTGGCCGATCAATTGAAAGCCAACGGCAAAGTCCAACGCGGTCAATTAGGCGTGGTTATTCAAGAAGTTTCTTATGATTTGGCCAAATCTTTCGGTTTGGACAAAGCAAGCGGCGCGCTGATTGCCAAAATCATGCCGAACAGCGCAGCGCAACAAGCCGGGTTGCAAGTCGGCGATATTGTCCGCAGCGTAAACGGAGAAGAAGTCCGCGCCTCCAGCGATTTGCCGGTCATGGTCGGCTCGATGATGCCGGGAAAAGAAGTGACTTTAAGCATTTGGCGCGGCGGCAAACAAACCGATGTCAAAGTCAAACTTGGCAGCGCAGCTGAACAAACGGAAACTTCTGCAAAAGAAGCCGAACACTCGCAACACGAAGGCGGCCATGACGGATTTACCGTTGAAAATGCAGGCCTAACTTTGCAGGTTGAAAACGCAGACGGCAAACAACGCTTAATCGTTCTGCGCGTTAGCGGTGCGGCCGAACGTGCCGGCCTCAAACGCGGCGACGAAATCATTGCCGTCAGTCAAATCAGCGTCAATGACGAATCCACTTTCCGTAGCGCATTGGAAAGCTCAGGCAAAAACGTACCGCTTTTGGTACAACGCGAAGGCAATACTTTGTTCCTCGCGCTAAATCTGCAGTAGTCCGATTTTTCAGACGGCATGATGATGTGTTAGATGATAAAATACCCATCTGTCAAAGGCGGTGGGTATTTTGTTATCCGTCTTCCAGTTTAGGCCGTCTGAAAATATTTCACCGCTTATATACAATATAATTATGCAACTTATTAATTATTCAAATTCTATTTTATCCATCGTCCCGGCAGCCATTGCGCTCGCCTTGGCCATTGCCACGCGCCGTGTATTGCTGTCCTTAGGTGTCGGCATTATCGTAGGCTCATTTTTGCTGGTAGGCGGTAATCCACTTGATGCCTTGGTTCACTTAAAAGACATGGCTGTCAGCCTGACTTGGGCGGACGGTGATTGGTCTTTGGGCAAACCCAAAATCCTGCTCTTTTTGGTGCTTTTGGGGATTTTCACTTCTCTGCTGACTCATTCCGGCAGCAACCAAGCATTTGCCGATTGGGCAAAACAGCACATCAAAGGCCGTCGCGGTGCAAAACTGCTGACTGCCTGTTTGGTATTCGTTACCTTTATTGACGACTATTTCCACAGCCTTGCCGTCGGTGCGATTGCCCGCCCTGTAACCGACAAATTCAAAGTTTCCCGCGCCAAACTGGCTTATATCCTTGACTCCACTGCCGCGCCGATGTGCGTTTTGATGCCTGTATCCAGCTGGGGGGCATCGATTATTGCTACTTTGGCAGGCCTTTTGGTGACTTACAACATCACAGACTACACACCGATGGGCGCATTCGTGGCCATGAGCCTGATGAATTACTACGCCGTCTTCGCGTTGATTATGGTGTTTGTCGTTGCTTGGTTCTCCTTCGACATCGGCTCCATGGCTCGTTTGGAACGTGCCGCTTTGAATGAAATTCATGATGAAACCGTTGAAACAGGCCATCCCAACGGTCGTGTATTTGCACTAATTGTGCCGGTTTTGGTACTGATTGTCGCCACGGTTTCCGCCATGATTTACACTGGTGCACAAGCTTCTGAAACCTTCTCTTTGCTCAGCGCGTTTGAAAATACCGACGTGAACACTTCCCTCGTGTTCGGCGGCACCTGCGGCGTATTGGCCGTCATCCTCTGCACCATCGGCACCATCAAAACCAGCGACTACCCTAAAGCCATTTGGCAGGGCATCATCTCTATGCGTGGTGCCATTACCATCTTGATTTTGGCATGGATCATCAGCACCGTTGTCAGCGAGATGCACACCGGCGAATACCTCTCCACTTTGGTGGCAGGCAATATCCATGCAGGCTTCCTGCCCGTGATTTTGTTTATGCTCGCAGGCGTGATGGCCTTCGCTACCGGCACAAGCTGGGGCACATTCGGCATCATGTTGCCGATTGCCGCCGCCATGTCCGTCAAAGTCGAACCTTCGCTGATTATCCCTTGCATGTCTGCCGTAATGGCCGGTGCCGTATTTGGCGACCACTGCTCACCGATTTCCGACACCACCATCCTCTCTTCTACCGGCGCACACTGTAACCACATCGACCATGTTACCTCACAATTCCCTTACGCGCTGACCGTAGCCGCGTCTGCCGCCTCAGGCTACCTCGTACTAGGCATGACCGGCTCTGCGCCTTTAGGTTTTGTGGTAACCGGCATCGTGATGGTTGTGTTGATTTTCATCTTAAAAGACAAGAAAAAAGCAACTGCCTAATTCAAAACCAATATTCAGACGGCCTGAGATATTTCTACACTCTCAGGCCGTCTGAACATAACGATTATCCAATATATACATTATTCAGGACAAAACAATGAATACGCCTCATCTTCCACGCGGCCCAGTCATGGCCGACGTCGCCGCCTATCATCTGACCGAAGAAGAAAAACAACGCCTGCTCGACCCTGCCATCGGTGGCGTTATTTTGTTCCGCCGCAACTTTGAAAACGTTTCCCAGCTCAAAGCTTTGGTTCAAGAAATCAAAGCCGTCCGTACACCTGAACTCATCATCGCCGTTGACCACGAAGGCGGACGGGTTCAACGTTTTATTGACGGCTTCACCCGCCTGCCGGCCATGAACGTATTGGGCGAAATTTGGGACAACGAAGGCAAAGAAGCCGCCTGCGCCCAAGCAGAACAAGTCGGCTGGGTTTTAGCAACCGAACTCTCCGCCTGCGGTATCGACCTATCCTTTACGCCTGTATTGGATTTGGACTGGGGTCAATGCGCCGTCATCGGCAACCGCAGTTTCCACCGCGACGCCAACATCGTGACCCAGCTTGCCCTTGCCCTGCAAAAAGGCCTGAACAAAGGCGGCATGAAATCTTGCGGCAAACACTTCCCCGGCCACGGCTTTGTCGAAGGTGACAGCCATCACGTCCTGCCTTGCGACGAACGCAGCCGCGAAGCGCTCGAAGCCGCAGACCTTATTCCCTTCCGAGCATTAAGCCAAGCAGGTATGGCCGCAGTCATGCCTGCCCACGTCGTCTACCCGCAAATCGACAGCCAACCTGCCGGCTTCTCCGAAAAATGGCTGAAACAAATCCTGCGCCAAGAAATCGGATTTAACGGCGTTATCTTTTCAGACGACCTGACCATGGAAGGCGCATGCGGTGTCGGCGGTATTAAAGAACGCGCCCGCCTTTCTTTTGAAGCAGGCTGCGATATTGTACTGGTATGCAACCGCCCTGACTTGGTAGATGAATTGCGAGACAGTTTCCACGCACCGGCAAACGCCGATTTAGCAGCACGTTGGCAATACATGGCCAACACATTGACCGTACAAGAAGCTGCCGACATCATGGCAACCGAAGAATTCCAAGCCGCCCAACAGGCGACCGCCAAACTGGCAACGCCTAAAGACATCGCAGGCGGTGTCAAAGTCGGCGAAGCATTCTGATTCAAGGCCGTCTGAAACATTGATAGCAAATAAAAAAGGAAGACTTGAAAAAGTCTTCCTTTTTTGTCTTCCTAATTAATGAAGTTTTACGTTATAGCGACGTTCCAAACGTAAGAATACCCATCCTAATACACTCGTCAATACAAGATAAATCAATGCAACCGTATAAAGCGGCTCTTGGAATATCGAATACTGGCCAGTAATCGCTTTTTGAACAGACATAAGTTCAGGAACTGCAATAACAGACAGCAAAGAACTATCTTTCAAAAGCGTGATAAATTCACCTGCAAGTGGCGGCAACATACGGCGAAGAGCCTGAGGCAAAATCACATAACGCATCGCCTGAGTATAGGTCAGACCCAAAGAACGCGCAGCTTCCATTTGGCCTTTATCAATCGACTGGATACCGGCACGGAAAATCTCACAAACATATGCACCTGAGTTTGCAATCAAAGCCATTACACCTGCGATCAATGGGCCATAAGAGCGACGAAAATTAATTGCAGATTCTCCGCTGATTAATGCACCATCGGTAGGATGTACAAAAAATGGGAAAATAACAAAAGCCCAAATAATAACTTGAGCAAGCAATGGCGTACCGCGGAACAACGCAACATACACAAAAGAAATCTTACGCAAAACCCAAGCCAAGGCACGTATCGGCGCACCGGCTTTTTCCGGATTAACCAAACGAGCCAATGCCAGCAGCAAACCCAAAATCGAACCGCCTATCGTTGCAACCACTGTAATTCCCAGCGTTGCTAATACGCCGTAAAAAAACATCCAGCGGTATTCATAAATAATGTCAAAACGAAAATCCATAACCCTTCCGTCGGTCAAAATCGGTAACTAATCCGAATATTTTTTAAAATGAAGCTTGATATTTTACAAGAAAATACATTGCTTGAACGGTTTTTTGTTAAATTATTCCGCCCAACCCTACTTTTTTTACATTTCCAACGAATTAAAGCCCCTTTTCACCTTTCATCATATAAGACATTTTCCGTATAAAAAACAAAGCGCAAACCCGACACAAAATTGACCGAAACACAAAAACAGCGGATAATCCGCCCATTCTTCAAACATCTTTCAGACGGCCTTCCCTCTTCCCTTGAAGGCCGTCTGAAAACATTTTAAAAAGCATAAAACATGAAAGCACCCGAACTCTTATTGCCTGCAGGCGGCCTCGAACGTATGCGCGCCGCCTACGATTATGGCGCAGATGCCGTTTACGCCGGCAGCCCACGTTACTCCCTGCGCGCCCGCAACAACGAATTTGCCAAACTCGACGTTCTCGAGCAAGGCATTAAAGAAGCGCACGAGCGCAACAAAAAATTCTTTTTGACCGTCAATACGCTGCCGCACAACTCCAAACTCAAAACCTTTGTTTCCGATATGGAGCCCTTGATTGCCATGAAGCCCGACGCGCTGATTATGGCGGATCCGGGTTTGATCATGACCGTGCGCGAAAAATGGCCAGAAATGCCGATCCACCTGTCCGTACAGGCGAACACCACCAACTACTGGGGCGTAAAATTCTGGCAAAACATCGGTGTCGAACGCATCATCCTGTCGCGCGAATTGAGCATGGAAGAAATCGCCGAAATCCGCCAAGAATGCCCCGACATCGAACTCGAAGTCTTCATTCACGGCGCATTGTGTATCGCCTACTCCGGTCGCTGCCTGCTCTCCGGCTACTTCAACCACCGCGACCCCAACCAAGGCACCTGCACCAACTCCTGCCGTTGGGATTACAAAGTCCACAACGCCGTCGAAAGCGACGCAGGTGATGCCCAGCTTCTGCAAGGTTTTAACTTTGAAAAAGCCCAAGAAGAAGCCAACCAAAACTTTGAAGGCATCAACGGTCAAAAACGCCATCCCTATGCCGACAAAGTTTTCCTGATTGAAGAGTCCAACCGTCCGGGCGAAATGATGCCGATTATGGAAGACGAACACGGCACCTACATCATGAACTCCAAAGACCTTCGCGGCATTGAAGTGGTTGAGAAACTGGTCAAAATCGGCGTGGACAGCCTCAAAGTCGAAGGCCGCACCAAATCGCTTTATTATGTTGCACGCGTGGCCCAGTCCTACCGCAAAGCGATTGACGATGCCGTTGCAGGCCGTCCGTTTGATTACAGCCTGTTGAGCGAACTCGAAGGCCTTGCCAACCGCGGCTACACCAGCGGCTTCCTTGAGCGCCACCAAACCCAGGATTACCAAAACTACCTCAGTGGCCATTCGATTGCCAAACAAAGCCAATATGTCGGCCACGTTACCGAAATTGACGAAAACGGCTGGGCGACCATCGAAGTCAAAAACCGCTTTGCCATCGGCGATTCACTCGAAATTATCCACCCGAGCGGCAACCAAACCATCAAATTGGAACAAATGACCCGCAAAGGTCAGCCTGTCGATGTGGCACCAGGCAACGGCATTCAGGTCAAAATCCCCAATATGCAGGGCAAAGAAAAAGCTTTGGTTGCGCGGATTATGAATCCTTAAACGTCAACAAAATAAAGGCCGTCTGAAAGTTTCAGACGGCCTTTTTAAATGATCTATACTATTTTAAGCCTGTTCTTGCAATACAGCGGCAATCAATTCTTCCGCACCATCATCTGCCAGTTTTTTGGCGACTGCGCGACCCAAGGCATCGGCGTATTCGGCAGGGGCTTGCGCGTCCGCCTGCAAAATGACCGAACCATCAGGATGACCGACCAAGCCGCGCAAAGTCAGCAAGCCGTTTTCTTCAGTGCAATATGCGGCCAGCGGTACTTGGCAGCTTCCGCCCAAAGCGTGCGCCAACGCACGTTCGGCCGTAACGCAGGCGTGTGTGGTATCGTGGTTCAAAGGCTTTAAGATTTCGTATAAATCTTCGCGATGCGCTGCAATTTCAATACCCAATGCGCCTTGTCCGGCGGCAGGCAGACTGTCGGATTCCGACAAAATCATGCGGATGCGTTCGTCCAATTCCAGACGCTGCAAACCGGCGGCAGCCAAAATAATCGCGTCGTATTCGCCGTTATCGAGTTTGGACAAACGGGTTTGCACATTACCGCGCAAAGGTTTGATAACCAAATGCGGATAGCGCGCGCGCAACTGGGCTTCGCGGCGCAGGCTGGATGTGCCTACGACGGCGCCTTTGGGCATTTCTTCCAAACGCGCGTATTGGTTGGACACAAACGCGTCAAACGGATTGGCGCGTTCGCCGATTGCTGCAAGCGCGAAACCTTCAGGCAAATCCATCGGTACGTCTTTAATCGAATGCACGGCCAAGTCGGCCCTGCCATCATACAAAGCCTGCTCCAACTCTTTGACAAACAAGCCTTTACCGCCGACTTTTGACAAAGTTCTGTCCAAAATCTGGTCGCCGCGCGTGGTCATGCCCAAAATCTCGACTTCGCAATCGGGATACAGGGCTTTCAGACGGCCTTGGATATGTTTTGCCTGCCACATGGCAAGCAGGCTTTCGCGACTGGCGATAACGAGTTTTTTCGGGTTCATAATGGTTGCCTGAAAGATGGAAAACGGCATGAAGTCTATCATATTTTGGGCGGTTTTTCAGACGACACAAGGGTGAATATGTTATATTTACGCCTAAAAACCAAATTTTCGGGACAACATGAAACGCGCCAAACAATATCCTTTTTTATCCTTACAGCGGCAACGTTTTCATCTGAACTTTGAAAACGCTTCTTCCGCCGCCAACCTTCCTTCAGAGAACGACTTCTACCGCTGGGCGTGGTCTGCCTTGAAAAACGAATACCGCCGTGCAGACATCAGCCTGATTCTTCTGGACGAAGAAGAAGCCCGCGCTTACAACCGCGACTACCGCGGCAAAGATTACGCCACCAATGTATTGAGTTTTGCGCTCAACGAAGGTGAAATCCTGCCCGACCAGTTTTCAGACGGCCTGTATGGCGATTTAGTAATTTGCCCGCAAGTGGTTTTAAAAGAAGCCGCCGAACAAGGCAAAACACCCGAGCAGCATTTTGCCCACCTGACCATACACGGTACTTTACACCTGATGGGCTACGACCACATCGAAGACGATGAAGCCGAAATAATGGAAACCGAAGAAATCCGCCTGATGCTGGCGACAGGCTTCCCCAACCCCTACCAAGAGGACGAATATTAAAATGGACGGTACGCAGTCGAAACCCAAGTTTTTCGAACGCCTAATCTCCCGACTTGCAGGCGAGCCCGACTCCGCCGAAGACGTATTGACCCTGCTGCGCCAAGCGCACGAGCAGGAAGTTTTTGATGCCGACACACTGACCCGGCTGGAAAAAGTATTGGACTTTGCCGAGCTGGAAGTTCGCGACGCCATGATTACGCGCAGCCGCATGAACGTATTGAAAGAGAACGACAGCATCGAGCGCATCACGGCCTACGTCATCGAAACCGCCCATTCGCGTTTCCCCGTCATCGGCGAAGACAAAGACGAAGTTTTGGGTATTTTGCACGCCAAAGACCTGCTCAAATATATGTTCAACCCCGAGCAGTTCCACCTGAAATCCGTCTTGCGCCCTGCCGTTTTCGTGCCCGAAGGAAAATCTTTGACCGCCCTTTTAAAAGAGTTCCGCGAACAGCGCAACCACATGGCAATTGTTATCGACGAATACGGCGGCACATCCGGCTTGGTCACCTTTGAAGACATTATCGAGCAAATTGTCGGCGACATCGAAGACGAGTTTGACGAAGACGACAGCGCCGACAATATCCACGCCGTTTCTTCCGAACGCTGGCGCATCCACGCGGCCACCGAAATCAAAGACATCAACACCTTCTTCGGTACGGAATATAGCAGCGAAGAAGCCGACACCATCGGCGGTCTGGTCATTCAAGAGTTGGGACATCTGCCCGTGCGCGGCGAAAAAGTCATCATCGGCAGCCTGCAATTTACCGTTGCACGCGCCGACAACCGCCGTCTGCACACCCTGATGGCCACACGAATTAAAGAAAACACGGATAAACCATGATTATTCTGGATCACGTCTCCAAACACTATCAAACACGCGACAAAAAAGACTTTGTCGCCGTCGAGCCGACCAGCCTCGAAATCAAACAGGGAGAAATCTTCGGCCTGATGGGCTATTCCGGCGCAGGCAAATCCACCCTGCTGCGCCTGATTAATTTATTGGAACGTCCGGATACAGGTACCGTCAGCGTATGCGGCCAAGAACTGACCGCGCTCAACGCCACGCAACTGCGCCACGCTCGACAAAATATCGGCATGGTATTCCAACAGTTCAACCTATTGAGCAACCGTACCGTTGCCGAAAACGTCGCCTTTCCCTTAGAAATTGCCAAATGGCCGTCTAAAAAAATCCAAGCGCGTGTTGAAGAATGTTTGGAAATTGTCGACTTGCAAGACCGTGCCAATCATTACCCGTCCCAACTTTCCGGCGGTCAAAAACAACGTGTCGGCATTGCCCGCGCGCTGGCGCCGCAACCTCAAGTCATCCTCGCCGACGAACCCACTTCCGCCCTCGACCCCGCCACTACGCGCAGCGTTTTGAAGTGTTTGGAAGACATCAACCGACGTTTCAACGTAACCATCGTCATCGTTACCCACGAAATGAGCGTTATCCGCCGCCTGTGCGACCGTGCCGCCCTCTTGGACAAAGGCCGTCTGCTGGAAATCGTTGAAGTACACGGCAACCAAATCCATGCCCAATCCGAAATCGGGCAAGAGCTGATTCGAGAGGACTAATATGGCAGATTTAACATTTGAAAGTGCTGTTGCGACCATCGTCAGCATGAAGGACGAAATTATCCAAGCCTTGGGCGAAACCTTTATTATGGTCGGACTATCAACTACATTCGCCGTTATCTTCGGTACGATTTTGGGCGTATTGCTGTTTGTGACGTCAAGTCATCAGTTGCACTACAACAAACAACTGAATTTATTTTTGGACAACCTGGTCAACCTGATGCGCGCGTTTCCTTTCGTCATCCTGATGATTGCCATGATTCCTGTTACACGCGCCATCATCGGTACGACCATCGGCCCGGTTGCCGCCTCATTGGTATTGAGCGTATCCGGCTTGTTCTACTTCGCCCGTCTGGTCGAGCAAAATCTGCGCGAAGTACCCAGAGGCGTGATTGAAGCAGCCTCCGCAATGGGAGCCTCACCCATGAGCATCATCTGCAAAGTGCTTTTGAATGAAGCGCGCGCAGGTATGGTTTCCAGCATTACCGTACTGGCTATCGGCCTTCTATCGTACAGCGCGGCGGCAGGCATGATTGGCGGCGGCGGCTTGGGCGACCTTGCCATCCGTTACGGCTACTACCGCTATCAAATGGAAGTCATCATCTTCATCGTCGCCATCCTGGTTTTACTCGTTATCCTGATTCAAGGTATCGGCAACAGATTGGCACGCAAACTAGACAAGCGTTAAACAAACCAGGCCATCTGAAATGGACTTACTATTTTTCGGATGGCCTGTTATCTATTTAGGGCATATATTTCAAATAAATTTACAAAAAACGTCCTCATATTTCCAAAATAGATTTACAATCCCTCTTTTTTTGACAGCGGCGGCTTGAGGCCGTCTGAAACCGCTTTATCATCCATCAGGAGCAAAATATGCAAATCAACCCATTCTTCAAAACCCTTTCAGCCGCTGCGCTCGCCATCGTACTGGCTGCCTGCGGCGGTCAAAAAGACAGCGCGCCTGCTGCTTCTGCCGCTTCTTCTGCCGACAACGGCGCAGAGAAAAAAGAAATTGTCTTCGGTACAACCGTCGGCGACTTCGGCGATATGGTAAAAGACCAAATCCAACCGGCTTTGGAGAAAAAAGGCTATAAAGTCAAACTGATAGAGTTCACCGACTATGTACGCCCCAACCTTGCTTTGGCTGAAGGCGAATTGGACATCAACATCTTCCAACACAAACCTTATCTGGACGACTTCAAAAAAGAACACAAACTGGACATCGTTGAAGCCTTCCAAGTACCGACCGCACCTTTGGGCCTGTACCCTGGCAAACTGAAATCTTTGGACGAAGTGAAAGACGGCGTCAGCGTTTCTGCACCTAACGACCCATCTAACTTTGCCCGTGCATTGGTTATGTTGAACGAATTGGGCTGGATTAAACTGAAAGCCGACGTTGATCCGCTGACTGCCTCTAAAAACGATATTGCCGAAAATCCAAAAAACATCCAAATCGTAGAACTTGAAGCCGCCCAACTGCCGCGCAGCCGTGCCGACGTTGACTTTGCCATCGTTAACGGCAATTACGCCATGAGCAGCGGCATGAAACTGACCGAAGCCCTGTTCCAAGAGCCAAGCTTTGCCTACGTTAACTGGTCTGCCGTCCGCACTGCCGACAAAGACAGCCAATGGCTGAAAGATGTAACCGAAGCCTACAACTCTGACGAGTTCAAAGCCTACTCACAAAAACGCTTTGCCGGTTACAAATACCCTGCGGCATGGGGTGAAAACGCAGCAGCAGGTGCTCAAGCCGAAGCCGCCTCTACTGCTTCTGCAACCAAATAAATCGCTCTTTGAAAAAAGGCCGTCTGGAACGTTCAGATGGCCTTTTTCTATTGATTATCTCTTCTCAAAGCTCAAAATAAGTTTTTTGATTAACACCAAACACTTACGTAATTCCCTTTTTAAAACCAAATCAATATGTTGCAAAAAAGTTCAATAAGAAATCATGTTTTTATTCAATATAATCAATCACTAAATGAATTATTCTACTTTTTTATAATATTTACTAGTAATGTTCCGCTTATCCTGATATTATACCGTTCATCTAAAGACATCCGGTTATCTGCATTACAGACCGTTCATCTGAATTGCTTCAAACCACTTTGTCGGATTTTCCCATATATGTTGTGTTTCTCCGTATCGAAGGGGTTTGAGCGGTCGAAATACCGTTTTGCTTAGATATTAAAGCTTCGTGCTTTGAAATGAGTGAATTTTTGTTTTAAGTGTCGTAATCTCTTGCTAATTACTCCCAGCTGCAAGAGTTTCAGGGTTGCCCCTTGGGCAGCCCTTCTTTTTTTATATTTCATTATTTCAATATCTTAGACTTTCCCTTATTCATATATTCAAACCAACTGGCAAAACCATTCTTTTTCTCAATCTCAAATCTTCTTCAATTCATTATTCGGCATTACCAGCCAAACCTGTGCCTTTTTAACTTGAGCCGCAGTACGGATGGCCGCTTCATCCATAATAGAAAATGCGGTAGAAAAAGCATCGGCAACTGCCGCACTTTCCGCCATAACGCTCATGCTTTTATAGCGCGGCTGGCTTCCGCCTGTGCGCGGGTCAAACAGATGGGTAAATTTGCCTGCCTCGTCCATTACCGTGCCATAGCCGCCCGATGTGGCAAACGCTTGATTTTTCATGGCAATGGTGGTCAGGATTTTGTCTTCTTGGTCAGGATTGCGGATGCTGACATTCCACTCGCGCTGGTTGGCATTATCAAAGCCGTAAATCTCCCCCATATCAATCAATGCCTGAGAAACGCCTTGCTGCTTCAACAATTCAGCTACTTTGTCGGTGATATAGCCTTGGGCAATGCCGTTAAGCGACAAGCCCATGCCTTTTTGGGCAAAACGGATTTCTTTGGTATCAAAATCGACTTTGTTGAAATCCACTAATTTGAGCGTGTCTTTGATACTGCGCTCAGATGGTGGCGTTTCGGTTTTTGGGTTTCGCCTGAAATGATCGGCATACAGATTCCACAATGGCTGAATGCTGGGATCAAACGCACCCTGCGTCAGCTGATGGATATCTCGGCTGATACTGAGCAGCTGCAAAAAATCGGATGGCGGATTTTTCAGACGGCCTTCTCGGTTTAAACGGCTGATCAGGCTGTCGTCCCGATACAGGCTGAAGATTTTTTCCAACCGTGAAACTTCTGCCAATACTTTGTTGATCAGTATCTCCGCCTGCCTGCGCCCAACGCCGAACAAACGCAATTCCGCACCCGAGCCTAATGCAATCCCTTTCCAGATAACAGGCTGCCCTTCTTGATTCGGGCTGGCTGAATGAGTCAGCTGATTGGTTTTGCGGCTGATGGCAAAAGGAATGCCGACACCGGCGGCAAGGGTGGCTGCTATGGCAAGGAAACGGCGGCGCGTTAAAGGGGTGGACATAAAGTATTCCTTAGATTTTTTATCTTTATATTGAAAGCCGCATTCATTAAATCAGCAATCGGCAGCTTCCAACACAAAGGCCGTCTGAAACTGTTTCAGACGGCCTTTTATTGATTGTTTTATTTGAAAATGTATTCGTCGGGCATCTCTGCAAAACCGACTACTCTGCCGCCTTTTTCTTTGGCGAATTTTTCAGCCTGAGCCTTGTCGGCAAACGGAAGTGCGTCTTCCGCACCCATGCCGCCGATAAAGCTGCTTTCGATAACGTAATAGGCTTTTTTCGCATCTATCCATTCGGCGTCGGCATTGGGTTTTTCCCAATCTTTGACTTTGCCCATATCGGTAACATAGATGGCATGAATGCCTTTAGGCTCTTCGGGCAGTTTGGTGTAGCCGAACATCTGCTTGATGGTGGAAAACCAAACCGGTTTGTCAGGTTTGCCGTTCAAGAAGATTTGCGCTTTAGGGCCGTTGTGTTCAGTCAAATTCATGCTGCAGTAATGACCGACCGCGCTGTCGCTGATTTGTTGGGGCGCAGGCGGAGGGCTGTTGTCCTGCTTGCTGCAGGCTGCCAATGCGATGAGTGTGAAGGTTGTCAATAATATTTTTCTCATATTTGTCGCTTTCCGAAAATCCAGGCGGCTAAGACCAAGGGAATGATAACCCATAATACCTGAGCCGTCAGCAAAACAGGCATACTCAGGCTGATTTGTTCGCTCAAACCCGCCATGCCGGCATACATGGCTGTATTTTCGTAACCCGTCAGGTTCAGCAGGCGATAAATGTCTGCGGGGTTGAACAGAAGAACGGTTTCCACTACAGGCGCGGTAATGACTTGTTCAGTATCGGCAACCAAAACACCCAAAAGCGCCATATCGAAAATAACGACAAAAAACAGCCATACGCCGATGGCGATACCGGCGGCGGTACCGCGTTCTTTAACTTTTGCGCTGATCAAATAGCCCATGGACAAAAAGGCTGCGCCAAGAATCACGCTGGCAGCAATCAAAAGGGCGAAAGGTTGCCATGCGGCAATATCAAAACCGCCGTTGGCAAGCTGAAGGGTAATACCTGCCAAACCGTAGCCTGCCGTGGTAGCAAGGGCAAGAATGATGAGATGACCGATAAATTTACCGGCAAGGATTTGGTTGCGCGAGATGGGGTAACTTAGCAGCAACGCCATTGTACCGCGCTCGATTTCGCCGATCAGTGCATCATAAGAGAGCAACATCGCAATCAGCGGAATCAAGAAGATAGACAGGCTAGACAGACTGACTACGGTTACCGTCAAGGGATCAACCTTGACCGAACCGGTAGGCGAGCTGCCGAGAAAGCCTAATGACAGTGCCAATGCGGCAAGCAAAAGTGCGGCGGCAAGAACCCAACGGTTGCGCAGGCTGTCTCGGACTTCTTTGCCGGTAATAATCCAAACGGGGTTCATACGTCTTCCCTCTTCAAGAATTGCGCGTACATATCGTCAAGTGTAGGTGTGTAGATATCGATGTAGGCAAGACTGCCCAAATCACCCAATTCACTCAAAAGAGCCATGCGCTCTTCTGCTTTACATTGTGCTTGGTATGACAGGCCGTCTGAAAGCGGATGCCAACGCTCGCTCAACGGGCGCGCTTCTTTCAAGCGGACGTTGACGGTCAGCGGTAGACCGCTTTGAACATGCAACTCATCCATGCTGCCGTCGGCAACTTTCACGCCGTTTTTCATAACGATGATGCGGTCGGCGTGGCCGTCAAGCTCGGCCAGTGCGTGGGTGCTGAGCAATACGGTTGCGCCGCGCCCATTGAGTTCGCGCACAACTTCATAAAACATTTGACGCGAAGCCGGATCAAGGCCGGTAGTCGGCTCGTCAAACAATAAAACTTTAGGCTCGCCCAACAAGGCTTGTGCCAAAGCGAGGCGTTGGCGCATCCCTTTGGAGTAAGTGCCGACGCGGCGGCGTGCGGCCTGGGAAATGCCGACACGCTCGAGCAATTCGCGGTTTTTACTCAGGGGCTGTTTTTTAAGTTTGGCATAGAAATCCATGGTTTCGATACCGGTCAATGAAGGGTGCAATGCAACTGTTTCAGGCAGGTAACCGATTTGGCTGCGACGCTGCGCCCCTGCTTTACTGCCGGTTGGCTCTCCCAAAAGCATCACTTCACCCTCGGTCGGCGTAATCAGGCCGAGTATCAGCTTCATAATGGTAGACTTGCCCGCACCGTTGTGTCCTGCCATGCCGACGCTCTCGCCAGCCTTGAGAACCAGATCGACTTGGTTAACGGCCTTTTGGCTGCCAAACTGCTTGGTCACGTTTCTCAATTCAACGTGGTTGGTACTGCTCATGGATATTCCTCTAGTGAATGTTTCAGACGGCCTTTGATATTGGGCCGTCTGAAAGGTTACATATTGGCATTTCCGCCTGTCAGCGCACCGTTTTCGGCATTACCCCATTCGGATTGGTGCGTTTTTGCTTCATGCAGCAATTCGTCCTTCATGGCTTCGTATTTGGTTGTCGTTTTATTGCGGACAGGGTTCATCAAAGGCTTGCTGTCAATTACACCGCCGGGCAGGATGGCGGGAAATTGCGATTGCGCCCATTTGACAATGCTGATGGCAGGGCTGTTCATCAATAACCGGGCGACGGGTGCGCGCCAGATGATTTGGTCGATAATCCCGTTGGGACGGTAGGCACTGTCGCCGAAGCCGTCGCCGTCAAGGTCAAAGGCGCTGTTATCGCTCCAATAGTTGCCGTGACCACCCTCGCCCCAATCAAGGAAACGGGTGCTGACGTATTTAACTTGGCTTTCGTTGTTGATAAACGAATTATTGAACAGGTTTGTGCCTTCAATGGCCGCGGTAAAGTGAATACCGATTTGACAGTTTTCAAAATGGTTGTCGAAAATTTTATTGTAGTTGGCATTGTAGGCAAACACGCATTTGCCTGCCTTGTTGATCACATTATCGTGAATTTCGGAATAATTGACGTAGTTGAGCATAATGCCTTGGTCGCGACTGCCAACGGCAATGTTGCCATACACTTTCAGGCGCTCGGAAAACATCAGCACATAACCCATGTTGTTGCCGACGGAGATATTGTTGCTGACTTCGCTGTCATTGGTGTACATATAATGGACAGCAAAGCGCAAGTCGCTAAAGCGGTTGCCTTTGTAGGTATTATGGGTACTGGTATTTGAAAAAATACCGTCACGGCCTTTGGAAATATCGTTATCGACCACTTGCGCACCGGGCGCATTCCAGACGGTTACGCCGTTGCCGCGTTCGTTGACGCGCAGGGTTGCATCGCCGATGATTTTATTTTCCCGCACCATGGATTCTGCCGCACCGTGAATATACACGCCGACAGAATTGTCGATGATGTTGTTATGCTCCACCAGCGCGCGCGTTGCCGTCTCTTCTAAATAGATACCGGCATCCATTGCCGGCAAACTCATGCCGGAATGGGAAACAGTCAGATTGCGCAAAGTTACATCAGGCGCATGAACGGCAACCGTCCTCCCGCTCCGGTCGCCGACAATCTTGGCGGAACGGTCGGCAGGGCCTTCGATGGTAATGGGTTTGTCGATATAGAGTTTGGTTTTGTATGTACCGGAGGCAAGCTTTAGCGTATCGCCGGCTTGGGCGCGCGCCAAAGCATCATTGAGATTGTCTTGTGCGGATACGTTGATGACTGCGGCAAAGGCCGTCTGAACCATGCTGCCAAGCAGCAATACGAGTGCGGCACGTTGCCATTTGGAACGATGGATTTGTGTGTGCGTCATAATCATATCTCTGTTTCAGACGGCCTGCTTGCCGCATGATAAACCGATGCGGAAACAGGTATTTTGGTGTTATAGCAAAGCTGTCTGATGATGGCTTTCATTTTGTGGCCATATCGGCCGACAAACAACTTTGCTATAAAGGCCGTCTGAAAGAATGTTTTTTCAGACGGCCTGAAGAATTAAATCATCAAACCGAAATTATTTTGGTTTAACAATCATTTGGCCAGACATTTCCATGTGCAATGCGTGGCAGAACCATTGGCAGTAGTACCAGTGTACACCTGGACGGACAGCTTTGAAGGTTACAGAAGATGTAGCTTGCGGGCCAATCTCCATAGCAATGCCATAACCTTCCAAAGTAAAGCCGTGAGTCAAGTCTTCAATGGTCTCAACGTTGGTTACATATACGGTAACTTCGTCGCCTTGGTTCACTTCAAATTGAGGAACGCTGTAAGCAGGTGCAACGGCAGTCATGTACACGCGTACTTTGTTGCCTTCACGTACGACTTTGGCAGCTTTTTCCAGCTCAACACCGTCTTTTTGGGCTTGTTCCAAAGCTTCTTGCCAGAACCATGGGTCTTTGCGGTCCCAAGTTTTGCTTGGGTTCACTTTAGACGCGGCAACCAAGCACAAGTCGTGTGGTTCGGCAAAAGTCGGATTGTCATGCACCAGACGCATTTCGTCGCCGGAGATGTCGATTAATTGGTCACACTCAGGTTTCAAAGGACCGGCATTCAAGAAGCGGTCTTTAGAGAACTTGTTCAAAGATACCAACCATTTACCGTCGGCTTCTTTGGTTTCGCCCATGGTAGTGTGGTTGTGGCCCGGTTGATAGTGAACGTCGAGTTTTTGTTTGATCGGATCGATTTTCTCGCCTTTATAGGCTTTAATCGCATCGTCGATGTTCCATTTCACCATTTGGCTGTCGATAAACAATGTAGTATAGGCATTGCCTCGACCGTCAAATGCAGTGTGTAATGGGCCAAGACCCAGTTGAGGCTCGGCTACGACAACATCGCGCTCTTTGATTTTACCTGCAAACAAGTCATCCAGTTTGCTGACATCCAATACGGTAACGGTTGGAGACAGTTTACCGTTGAGCATGATGTATTTGCCGTCAGGGCTTGCATTACAGCCGTGAGGAGAGTTAGGAACCGGGATGTAACGAGTGTATGGAGAGTTGGCTTCCGCACGACCGTCCAACATTTTCACACCGTTAACTTCTTTGAAGTCGCCTTTTTTGATGCCTTCTTCGATGGCGGCCAGGTTAAATACCACACACCAGTCTTGTTCGTTAGAAGATGCACCTTGTACAGTCAGAGCGCGCTCAGAGTTATAGCAGGTAGAGAAAGAGTATTTACCTTGGTAGTCGGCATCGCCATTATCCAAGTTACCGTCTACCAATACTTGCCATGCGATGTCCATGGTTTCGCCGTCAACTGCAGTATAAACGGCATTCCAAGTTTTAGGATCATCCCATTTGCCTACGCCGTCAACAGGAACGATATGCTCACCGTTGGCAAATACGTAGCCAGTTTTTGGATAGCGTTGAGGACGCAGACCGTGAACACCTGAAACGTTTGGAATTTCAACGATTTTATCGGTTTTCATCACATCCAAGCGGATACGGCAAACGCGGTTGTTTGCTTTATCGTTGGCATATGCATAGCGGCCGTCGTAAGTTTGATCGGTAAAAGACAAGTGCGGGTGGTGCAAGTCGCCGTTAGGGTAGCAGCGCAGACCGCTGTCTTGCAGGAATTTACGGGTTTCCGGCGTAATTTTTTCATTCAAAATACGCAGGCTCTCGTTGGTACGACCCCAACCGGTAGCGCTGTCCATATTAAACACAGGGATACGCATCAACTCACGCATAGAAGGTACGCCGATCAAGCGCATTTCGCCTGATTGACCGCCTGACAAGAAACCGTAGTATTGGTCAAGTTCGCCTGGACCGACTTCGGAAGTTTGTTTGCCCGGTTCGGCAGAATGAGCAGCGGCTTTTTCGGCAGGTGCAGCACCGGAAGCAGCAGCTTTATCACCCTCGCCGTTAGAGCAACCGGCCAAGCCCAACAAACCGGCACCGGCAATACCTGCACCGGAAGCAGCGGCAGTACCTAAGAATGAACGACGGCTTAAGCCGTTTTGTTCTAATTTTTCGTCTGACATACGACACTCCTTGGATAAAATCCGGCGGCCGATTTTTCAGACGGCCTGCCGATGAAAAATTTTCTAAGTCGGGCTGCCGATACAGCCCTCTTTTTTTATTGATAAATTACTACTTGTCGACACTGATTGCCGATTCTTTTTTAACAAACTGGACGACTTGTTCTTGGGCATTTTGCGTCGCTGCCGCATCATGCTGTTCAGCTTTTGCCGCCGCTTGTTTTTGTTTTTTCTTATTCGTTGCCACTACTTGAGGACAACGCGTATCGTGATGATACATTACCTGACAATGCAGACATTGGATACATTCGTTCGGATGAATATCGCCTTCAGGTGCGATTGCCTGTACTGGGCATTCGTGTGTACAAATCTGGCATGGGTTACCGCACATTTTATAACGGCGCAGCCAATCAAACACACGGAAGCGGCCCGGCAATGCAATACCTGCACCCAAAGGACACAGATAACGGCAGAAGAAACGTTCGATGAACAAGCCTGCAATCAGCAAAGCGGCGGCGAACAAAACAAACCACCATTCACGCATGAATTTCAAAATAATTGCAGTTTTGAAAGGCTCAATTTCAGCAAATTTTTCAGCCGTACCCAAATCGTACAGGGAAATTGCCAGCAAAGCGAAGAAAATTACATATTTAATCGCACTCAGACGGGTATGCAACAAGTGTGGCACTGTAATTTGTTTCAGACCCAATTTTTTAGCAATACGGTTGGTTAACTCTTGCAATGCACCGAAAGGACACAGCCATCCACAGAATGTACCGCGGTTCCACAACAGCATGGTCGCCGCTGTAAAGAGCCACAGAATGAATACCAGCGGATCCATCAGGAAAAATTCCCAGTGAAACTCAGTCAAAACGGCTGAGAACAACGTCAAAGTATTCACTACCGATAATTGTGCCTGAGCATACCAGCCGATATAAAACAGCGTAAAGGTCAGGAAACAAAGACGGAATCGGTCATACCATTTTTCGTAACGGACAATCCAATCTTGGAACAGGAATACCAACAGAAGAATTGTCAAAGCAATACCAACAACCATGATTTGACCTTGTTTGGCTTTCCAAACCTGTTTCCAAAGTTGGTTGGATACACCTTCCTCAGCTGTTGCATCTTCTGCAATACCTGTACTTTCTTCCGGAGCAGAGGCTGCCGCAGCCACCGGCTCAACCGGTGCACTAATTTCAACCGGCGGTGCTTTAGGATCGTCAACGTAATAGCCTTTTGGCAATTCATAATCCAAATCGGCAGTTACAAATGCCTTATCATTTACGCTCAATACGCGTTGAATCATCAATTGCAAACGCCATGGCTCAGCACCATCAAATTCCACACCTTCGGGGATAGTGAACCAAGAAACTTCTTTAAATGCAGGCGCACCTTCGGCGGATAAAGCAACTACACGTTCATGTTGCGCATCGGTAAAGCGGAAGCTGGTATCGCCTTGAATCATTTCAATACGGTCAAAGATACCGCCACGGACATAACCCGAACCTTTCCAAGAATAGCGACCCTCACCGGCCACCATCACGGCTTCTTGGCCAGGTTTCAAACGTTTTTGCAGGTTATTCCAACCGGCTTCACCTAAAAGGCTTTTACCGATGGAAGGTTGGCTGACCAAGGCAACATACAAATCAATAAATGTATCATTACCATCGCCCTGCTCCGCATGATCTGCCACACCTGCTTTACCGCTTTTCTCAAACAGTTTATTGATTTCGTCGATAGAAATATGCAGATGGCCGACAGCTTTTTGTTCCAAAAGCGCATTCCATGACAGGATATCTTGTTTGTCTTGATTGGCAACACGACGCGGACGAGTTTGAACGGCAGGTTCGGCAGACTGTTCGCCGGAAGCAGCTGACGTACCGGCTTGAACTGCTTTATCTGTACCCAAATGATATTGATGGATTACTGCTTTAACAGAGCGCTGAATACTGTCATTGATGACCATCAGGGTCACAGTCGCACCACTAATAATATCCCCTGGTGCAACACCTGGTTGAGGCGGGTTTTTAATAAAATTTAAGCCGATATATTTGTCAATGAATTTATCGACACGGGATTGCGGGATACCGATCAGCATAATCGGCTCATGGTGCTCAACCAATTTTGCGCCGGCAATAGTACCATCATTGGCCAATGCAACCATCGTATCGATCGGTTTGCTCGAATAACCGCGCGTATTGACCACGTCAGTCGTGATATAAACCAAGCCAAGCTGCTCTTCGCCTTTATATACACGAGCAACCAAAGGCTTACCTTCCGGCTTGCCGTAGCGATCAGCACCGGGGAAAATTTCAGAAGGCTGAACTTTTGCCAAGAAATCAGGCAAGCGCTCGGCGTAAGCAGGCAGGCTTACTATCATCATAGAAAATACAGCAAACAGCACAAGGATTCGTTTCCAAATGCCACTTAAGCACTTCATTTCAAGACAGGACATGGCTATTCCCGATATATCGATACTCTAAACACTTATATTATATGAATCATCTATCAGCAATAATTTGATTAAAATCAAATTTACAAATCTTAAAACCAGATTCTACATACTAATAATACTTTAGAACTACATTAGATGAACCTTTTATTAGCAGGCATGAAACATAGGAAAATCAACTTAATCCAATAATCATCCCTATATTGTTAACTTATTTATAATAATACTCAAAACAATTTCTGAAATTTCATTTAGCATATATTCAATAGAATATAACCTGACTTAAATTTCCATAGGCCGTCTGAAAACGAATATCGAAAATACTTTAACCTGCCCTGTAATGACAAAATACATTTCTTACAAAAACAAAAAGAGCCTGTATAAAACAGGCTCTTTTTCAGACTAATCTTAAGTCAGATTAGAATTTGTGACGCAGGCCAACAGTACCAGCAGTTTTCTCGTATTTGTTGTCGCCTTTGCCTTCTCTCAACCAACCGGCAGACAACAGGGCAGAAGTACGTTTAGAGAAGTCGTAGTCAGCACCAACGATAACTTGGTTGTAAACGCTGTTCTTTTGTTTCACGCCGTCTTCTTTAGCTTTGAAACCGTGAGCGTAAGAAACACGAGGAGTCACGTTACCGACGCGGTAAGCAGCAGTTGCACCAACTTCAACACGTTCGTTTTTCTTAGCGTTAGCAACATCTTTTTTGAAGCCTTCGTATTGACCCACAACAGCAACCATCAGGTTGTTAGCATCGTAACCAGCAGTCAAACGGTGTGCTTGGTGGTCTTTGTAAGCACCAGCATTCAAGGTAGTGTTTCTATTGAATGTCTCCAGGTAACCATCAGTCAAGTCAGCATGTTTAGCGAAAGAACCAGCATAGCGACCAAAGAAGCCAGAGTTTTCGTAGTTCAGACCCAAATCGTAAGACGCACGGCTTTTCACAGCATGTACACCTTTGTCGTCAGGTCTAGCATTGTCGCGAGGTTGGTATTGAACGCTTGCGCTGAAACCACCCAATACAGGAGTATCGTAACGTACAGATACTTTGCGACCATCTACACGTTTGATTTTACCCAGTTGCAGAGCGTCTGCATTAGCATTACTAGACTCCCAAGGGTCAAAGCTGTCACTGCTGTCGTTCAGAGCAGTATTCAAGTTACCGGCACGAACTTTACCGAAACCGCCTTCCAAGCCCAAGAAAGATTCACGGTTAGCAAAACCAGAATCACCACCGGCGATAGAAGTTTTTTGTTCAACTTGCCAGATAGCATTCAGGTTGTTACCCAAGTGTTCGTGACCTTTGAAACCGATACGAGAACCGTAGTCAGCAATCTCAGTAGCAGTTTTAGATTTAATAGTTTGACCTGCAGCTTTCTCTTTAGTTCGAGAAATTTCTACACCAGCTTTGATTTGACCGTACAGAGTCACATCAGCCATAGCTGCAACAGGCAGAGCTGCCAAAGTCAGAGCAATCAGAGATTTTTTCATTGCTGTATTCCTTTTCTATTGTGAAGAAATAACTTAAGCAGACCGGACAATCCGCTTAGGCTTACATTATCGCTGGAATCAGCGATTCCATGACTGTTACTATAATTGCTCCTCTCTAAAAAAACAAACTTTATTCAATCCATCCCCACCACCCTTGAAACCCAACAAAGGCAAACACAGCCTAAAAAAAGGAAATTTATTATTTAAAATCAATGATAAATTTCTTTTAAAACCAGCTGTGCATTTTTTACAACACTTTATTAATTTACACATCAATCACGCGATTTTGTTGCTTTTATACCAACAATCCGTCAATTAGGCCGTCTGAAAAACATTACCCGAAACATCTATCCACTCAGGCAGAGGTAGTTTTACCACCCCAAATTCATCAGGATAATCAACACCTGTTAGATACAGACCATCAGACATAAAAGTTGGCGGAGCCATCAATCTACTTTTTGCGTGAAAGACCGACTCAAACTCATCTACACTGATTCTGCCGCTACCCACATACACTAATGCCCCCATAATATTGCGTACCATATGATGTAAGAATGCATTCCCATGCAAATCAAGGCACAGATAGCGAGAAGTTCCACTAATCTTTGTACTATACAGTGTCTTTACAGGGGTTTTCGCCTGACATTCGGCCGCTCGAAAGCTGGAAAAGTCATGCTCTCCCTCCAATAAGGCAGCAGCCTGCCTCATCAGATTTAAATCCAATTTCAAATGCGTCCACCCTACTCTGCCAACCAATAATGGAGAACGAACCGGTGAAGACTCCAATAAATAACGATAATGGCGGCCATAAGCATCAAATCGGGCATGAAAATGAGATGCAACTTTTTGCGCAACCAACACAGCAACACCATCAGGCAAATGTGCATTGACACCCCGCACCCATGCTTGCTCCGGACGGCTTACTGATGTATCAAAATGCACTACCTGGGCAGTTGCATGCACACCCGTATCCGTCCTTCCCGCAACTATGGTATTAATTCGCTCCCCTGCTATTGAAGATAATGCCTGCTCTAAGGCCGTCTGAACAGTCGGCAAATTTCCAGCCTGTTTTTGCCAACCATAAAAACGGCTACCGTCATAAGAGAGGGTTAAAGCCCAACGCTGCACGAGATGCCCTGTTGTATTTGCTTGTTCAGTCATTTCTTATACTTCTTGTAAATTGATATTGTTGCCTACGCTCAAGTAACAAATATTAAAAAGGCGTGATTAACACACGCCTCCATTTTGTCTTTCAGACGGCCTTCATCTTCAACCATCATATAAAGCTGAAATCTTACTCAACCAATAATAGACTCAGCCAAAATCTTACTTTTTAATTTACCATAAAAAAGATGCCGTCTGAAACGGCATCTTCATTTGACTGGCACTTATGCGCCAAGTTCTTTTATCAGTTTTTGGGCTTTATGCAGAATATCGCCTTCAGCCTCTTCAATCAGCGCTTGCAATGTTTCTCGAGCCGCTTCAGGATCACCGATTTCGATATACATCTTAGCCAAATCATATTTGGCTTCAAGCGGTGCGGTCATGCCGACTGATTCTGAAACAAAGCCTCTTTCACTATTGCTTTTATCGGCGGCCACTGAAACATCTTCAGCTCCCCATTCCAATGCACCTTCTTCAATCACAAACTCAGAAGCAGCTTCTTCTTTCTCTACTTCTTCTTTGGTTTCTTGAATTTGCAAGTCTTGATCTTGCTTGACATCAAATGGCAGCACATGGCTGTCTGAAGCTTCAGGGGTTTCTACCGTAAACTCGAATGGCTCTTCATTTCTTGACTCGGAGACTTTTTCCTCTGTCGCCAAATCAAACTCAGCAAATGTATTTGCCTGCTCTTCTTTACGTTCAGGCATAACAACAGATACCGGCTGATACGGATTTTCTGGTTCAGGTTCATACACGCTTTCTGTTGATTCGATATTGTCCCAATCAGCATAGCGACGTTGCTCTGTCTCTACATCATGCGTTACTGCACCTGAAAGAATACCTGCCTGTCTATTGTCAATCTTACCCAAATCAAGTTTGACATCATCGATATTGGAAGATTCTTCTACTTCATTGATAACCACATCATCTTCGAAATCATCTTCGATAAACAGACCGTCTGGAGTTTTTTCAGACGGCGTTACTTTAGTTGCAGCAACCGCAGCAGCTGAAGCAGCAACATTTTTCTGCACAGCCTTCTCTTCATCCTTACGGCTTACAGGTGCCGCTTCCGGCTCGTCTTTACGTTTACCGGCAGCTTTCAATAACAACCAAGCAGCAATAAGGGCTGCACCCCCCGCCAATAACCATTTCCATAAATTGCCGTCTGATTCGCTTTCTGTTTGCTCCGCGACAGAATCAGTGGTTGCAACAGGCTCAGAAGCCACTACATTCGCTTGAGCATCAGAAGCCATAGCTTCTTGAACATCGGACGCAGGAACAGTAGATGCGGCATCTTCATTGACAGCTGCAGATACTGCTTGTTCTGTTTGTTCAGCTGAAGCTTGTTTCACTTCTTCCTGTTGCTGTGTATTTACGCCAGTATCTTTAACCTGGGCTTCAGTTTGAGCCTCAGGCTGAGCAACAGGTTTTTCTGTTTTGGCTTCTGTTGCATTGGCAGTTTCATTGCCTTTCTCTGCTGCTGTATTGGTTTTAACAGGAGCAGAAGCAGCCAAGCGTTGCAATTCGCTACGGTTTGGAATATTCAACACTTTACCTGCCAACATACGGTTGGCATTGTTATCAATAAACACATCCGGGTTGGCATTTACCAAAGCCTGAATGGTTTGATCCAGGGTCATACCTTGCGGACGGATGCTGGACGCAATGGCAATCAGGGTTTCACCCGTACGCACCAAATGCTGTCTGCCTGAACGTGAGGCCGTGTCGTTTTTAGCAGAGGCCGTCTGAACTTGTTTTTTCTCAACCTTACGCTGCACATCCTTACGCGCTTGAATTGCCTGATTACCTGCTGCTTTATTGTTTTTCGTTGCAGGCTGTTGGGCATTGCGTGTCGGCTCAGAGGATTGAGATTCAGTGGCCGGACGGGTACGAACAGATGCAGCATCTTTAGAATCATATCCGGCCGGATCGATAATAGCAGTGTATTCACGCGATTGCGCGCCAACACCTACTTGAAAAACCAAAACAGGATCTTTGATGGCTTTAGAAGAGCGGATGGTAACGACTGCCTTATCGCCTGATTTGCGTACCGCCGCACGCAAATTGCCATTTGAAATAGTGGCCTTGCCGCCATTAAGCAGAGCCTGAGCTTCCTCGCCAGTCACAGTGATACTGCCTGTAAAAGGCTCACCCAAATGAGATTGAACGTTCAAGCCACCCAAACCTGCAGAGGCACTGAGCGATGTCATTAAAGCGATAGAAGCTGTAATTAATTTAATATTGTGATGTTTTTTCAAAACTGATCCCCTGTTCGGAAATTATGGTACTGACCAATGTGCGCGCATTTAACCATATATTTACTAGATATTACGTCATGATATATTTTTAACCCATTCCTGCCAAGCAATAGAGGCTATTCAGCCTAAAATTCCTTAGCAAATCTATTACTTTTGCATGCTTGTGTTTCTTTTTTACAAATTTCGCCAACCCAAAACAAATATCTCATATGGATATATGTGGTATTAAAGTCATAGGGAAAGGTGCAAAAAAACACATCTCCCTGTATGATTAGCATTTACTCAATTAGTTTCATCATTAATATATGAAGGTTTTGAGCGACTTATTCGCCGTATTCTTATTTTTCATCACATACATCATCACCAAAGACATGATTGCCGCAACGACTGTTGCGGTTGTAGTCGGTATAGCCCAAGCTGCGCTGACCTTTTGGAAACACCGCAAGCTGGACACCATGCAATGGATCAGCCTAATTTTGATTGTCTTTTTTGGCGGTGCAACGATTTTACTGAAAGACAACCGCTTCATCATGTGGAAACCGACCGTTCTGTTTTGGATCGGCGCGATCGTCATGCTGTTCAGCCATCTTGCCGGTAAAAACGGGCTTAAAGCCGTCATGGGCAAAGAAATGCAGCTCCCTGATTTTGTATGGACACGCCTGACTTATGCATGGATTGGCTTCCTAATTTTTATGGGTGCGGCCAACCTCTTTGTCTTTACGTATTTTCCAGACCAATGGGTCAATTACAAACTGTTCGGCACATTGGGTTTCACAATCATTTTTTCCATCGCACAGGGTATGTATCTGATGCGTTTCCAGCCTAAGGAGGATCAATAATGGAATATTTCATGCTTTTGGCTACTGATGCCGAAGATGTCCACGAAGCACGCATGGCAGCACGCCCTGCTCATTTAGCACGCTTAGAAGAATTGAAAGCGCAAGGCCGTCTGCTGACTGCCGGCCCCAATCCTCTACCAGACAATCCGGAACGCGTTTCCGGCAGCCTGATCGTGGCTCAATTTGAATCTTTGGACGCTGCACAAGAATGGGCTGAACAAGACCCTTACGTCGATGCCGGCGTATACGCAGAAGTATTGATTAAACCCTTTAAAGCCGTATTCAAATGAGCAATATGCGTCAAATTATCGAGGAACGCCTGCAGGCGCTTGAGCCTGAGTTCTTCGATTTTGAAGATGAAAGCCACCTGCACGCCGGCCATGCCGGCAATAAAGGCGGCGGGCATTACGCTATAGTGGTGGTCAGCAACGCATTTGAGAACATTGGCCGCCTCCAGCGGCAACGTATGATTAAGCAGCTTTTGCAGGACTTGTTTTCAGATGGCCTGATTCATGCACTCAGTATCAAAGCAGCCACGCCGGACGAATACTTCCATTAAGATTACTACTCAAACTTTGATTTCTAATCATTAATTTAAAAGAGAAATACGATGAAAAAAACCTACTTTGCTTCAGCCTTGATGCTTGCCCTGACTTCCGGCACCCTGTTTGCCCAAACTTTGGTTACCGTCAACGGTCAAGCCATCGACAGCAGCGTTATCGATGACCAAGTTGCTTCCGTACTCGCCAGCAACCCGAACGTTCAAGACACTCCTGAATTGCGTCAAATGCTGACTGAACGCCAAGTTATCAGCACTGTTGTTACCCAAGAAGCCAAAAAATTAAAACTGGATCAAAGCGCTGAATTCAAAACAGCATTGGAACAAGCGCGTGCTGATGCCGCCAAACAAGGCGCAGATAAAAAAGCCACATTCAAAACCGAATGGGCAGTTTTCGAAAAAGATTTATTGGGCCAAGCTTTTGCAGCACATATCGTCCGTCAAAATCCTGTTCAAGAAAAAGATGTCAAAGCCGCTTACAACGATTTCAGCAACTTCTATAAAGGTACTCAGGAAGTCCAACTGGGCGAAATCTTAACCGACAGCAACAGCAATGCCCAAAAAGCCATTGCCGATTTGGATGCGAAAAAAAGCTTTGTTTCAGTATTGAACCAATACTCAATTGACGAAGCGGCCAAAAAAGCCGGCGGCATCCCTAAAGCTTATGTTCCGCTTAAAGATTTGCAAGAATCAGCGCCTCCGCTTTACGCTGCAGTCAAAGACCTGAAAAAAGGTGCGTACACTAAAACTCCACTGCAAAACGGTAATCTGTACGCCGTTTTCTACGTCAATGACCGCCGTAACGTTACCGTACCTTCTTACGAAGTCGCTAAAAACGAGATTGGCAGCGACTTACAGGCAGCCCGTGTTGATGCGGCCATTCAATCATTACTGAAAAAAGCCAGCATCAAAGTCAACAAATAATATAAGGTGCCCGCCGTGATAGCGGCGGGCAATAAGGAACTCACATGAACATCAAGCCCAAAGCTGCCGTTTTGGCTATCCTCGCCCTATCAACCGTCGGCTTGGCAACCGCTAAAGCACCTGAAATCGATCCCGCGCGTATCGACAGCATGGTCGCCGAAGTATTGAGACAGGCCGATCAACATCCCAACCAGACTGCCAAACCCGATGGTCAGGCAATCCGCAAAGATGTGGTTACACGTTTGCAGACTTTGGAAATTTTGAAAAATGAAGCCATCAAAGCTGGTTTGGACAAAGATGCAGAAGTACAGAATCAATTCAAAAACATTGAAGCTGAATTCTATGCTAACCAATACGCTGCTTATCTAGAACGTCAAACCGCAGTTGACGATGCCGAGTTGCGCCGTTTCTACGACCAGCAAACACGCGTTATCAAGCTGCAACAAGTCAACTTTGCGTCAGCCGAAGAAGTACGCGCCGCGCAAGAACTGCTGCTCAAAGGCTTATCATTTGAAGAACTGATGAAACGCTATCCCAACCCCGAACAAGAGTTCGATGGCTTCATCTCTCCACAGCAGCTTCCTCCTCAACTAGCTACCGCTTTTGCCGACATGAATCGAGGCGATGTAACACATGAGCCGATTCAGATGGAAAACCGTTTTTATCTGTTTAAACTTAGCGCCGTAGAGCGTAATCCTAATGCCGAACCTTTCGAACTGGTGCGCAATCAGCTTGCCCAAGCTGTCAAACGACAAAAAGTCGAGAATCAGATCGAACGTATTTTGAAAGAAAACGGCATTAATCCGTAAATTAATTCAATGGTTTCAGGCCGTCTGAAACTGTATTTGAACTCGGAGGGCGTATCTTACGCCCTTTTTTACAACTCCTTTTATTCACACAAGATTATGCGCTCTGTTATTCAAAAAGTTACCCATGCCAAAGTTAATGTTTTGTCCGAAAAATCCTGCGAAACCTGTGGCGAAATCAACAACGGATTTATGATATTGCTCGGCATTACCCATACCGATACAGAAACAGACGCCAAATACATTGCAGACAAAACCGCCAACCTGCGTATCTTTGAAGACGAAAACGGCAAATTAAATTTATCGCTCAAAGATGTCGGCGGCTCGATATTATTGATTTCCCAATTTACCCTTTACGCCGATGCACGCAGCGGCCGCCGTCCGTCCTTCTCCAATTCTGCCCCTGCCGAACAAGCGGATAAGCTTTATCAATATACCGCGCAACTTTTGCGCGAACATGGACTGACTGTCGAAACCGGCAGATTCCAAACCCATATGCAGGTCTCCCTTTGCAATGACGGGCCGGTTACCTTATTGCTTGACTCGCAAAAAACATTCTAAATCCCATCAAAAAAGGCCGTCTGAAATATTTCAGACGGCCTTTCCATTTTTGATCATTACTAAATCAAGTCTTGCGCTTTCACCCAGTTCACAATATCTGCCTCAACGGCTTCAGGCGAACCCGGATTGTCAATTTTAACGCCGTACTCATCCGCACCCAGCTCTTCCAAAATCTCCAGCTGCGAATCCAGCATACCGGCTTTCATATAATGCCCTTGACGCGACAGCATACGTTCAAGATTGATTGCTTGAGGCGGAGTCAGATGGATAAAAGCCACCTTCCCTTCTGCACCACGCAGAATATCGCGATAGTGATGCTTGAGTGCGGAACAAGTAACGATAGAATATTTTTCCCCATTTTTTGCCTGCTCCGTCATCCAGTCACGCAAATTGCCCAGCCAAGGATAGCGGTCTTCGTCCGTCAACGGAATACCGGCACCCATTTTGTCGCGGTTGGCTTGAGTATGGAAATCATCGCCTTCGGCATACGGGCATTGGTTGAGATGTTTTTGCAAAGACAATGCGGCAGTGGTTTTACCGCAACCGCACACGCCCATCATAACAAAATGTGTCGTCATTTTTCTACTCCTTGTTTATTTGGATTTTAACGGTATTTGAAAACAGGCGGATTGTGTTATCTCAAAAACACTATCCGCCGGCCATTTTCGATTAAACCAAGATAAACAACACTGACGATAAAGCAAAACCGATGAGTGCGATAAGTGTTTGGTTGACCGTCCATGTCTTCAAGGTCGTCGGCACATCCATATCCAACAGACGGCCGACAAGCCAGAAGCCTGAGTCGTTAAAGTGGCTGCAACCGACGGAGCCTGCTGCCGTAGCCAAAACTACGCAAGTAATCTGCCAATCGCTGAAACCTGCCGCTGCAACGGCCGGTGCCATCAACGCGGCAGCGGTAGTCAATGCAACAGTCGCAGAACCTTGCGCAATACGCAAAGCCAAAGCCACCAAGAAACAACCCAGCAAAACAGGAATACCCAAGTCTGCCATGCTGTCTGCCAAAGCCTTACCAATACCGGAGGCACGCAACACGCCGCCGAACATACCGCCTGCACCGGTAATCAAAATAACCGAGCAAACCGGGCCCAATGCGCCATCAATGGTTTTCTCCAAAGCGCTGGCTTTTTCGCCACGTTTACTGCCCAATACATACAGGGCCACCAAAACAGAAATCAGCAAAGCAATCGGTGTCGAACCGAGCATTCGTGCAAACTGCACCCAGCCTTCATCCGCACTGACCATTTTCTCGCTGATCAGGGTAGACAAACCAGTATTCAAGAAAATCAACAGCATAGGAATTAGCATAATGCCGATGACCGTAGATGCTTTTGCAGGCGCTTTCGGTTGGTCGTTATCTTGCGTACCGCCGCTGAGCAGATCAGGAACGGGCACATGGATGCTGCGGCCTAAAATCTTACCCAATAAATAGCCGCTGAAATACCAAGTAATCAAGGTAACAGGCAAACCCAAAATCAGCAGTTGACCAATATTTGCGCCATAAAATTCAGAAGCGGCAATCGGGCCGGGATGAGGCGGCAGGAAAACGTGCATGACGGAAAATGCGCCAATAGATGCCAACGCATAGGGCAAAACAGTTTGCTTCATGCGACGTGCCGTTGCAAACACAATCGGCAACATCACCACCAAACCGGCATCAAAGAAAATCGGAAAACCGAAAATCAAAGAAGCCACGCCTAAGGCAAACGGCGCACGTTTTTCACCAAAAATCCGAATCAGCGCATCTGCCAAAGACTGAGCTCCACCGGAAGTTTCTACCAAACGGCCGAGCATTGCGCCCAAACCGACCAGCAACGCCACGCTGCCGAGTGTACCGCCGAAGTTTTTAACCAATACATCATTAACAATACTGCCCATAGGCAGACCTGTTACGATGGCAGTCAGCAGGCTGACCAATACCAACGTCAGCAAGGCATGAACGCGCAGTTTTACAATCAAAATCAAGATCAGCAAAATCGCTGCGGCGGCGATACCGAGCAAGGTACCGGCACTCAGCGTTTGAGTCCATCCATCCATTTTGAAGCCTTTCTCTGTAAGAAAAATACAAACTTATTAATGTTTCTTAATATATATGGATACGATAACACATTTTTACACAGAATCACACGACTGGATTTAGTCAAAATATAAACTTCTCTTTTTCAAAACCCTTTTGCCAGATGCTTGATAACTAAGGATAGCAAAGAAAAAATAAAGGTAATAAAAAGGCCGTCTGAAAAGTAGTTAATTTTCAGACGGCCTGACATCATACTTTTTAATAAAATAGAAACGAATATTTTTTCAATTACCTAAAATCAAGTATTTTCAGCTTATGCCTTGGTAAAAATTACCTCATTTTCCAAACGGAATTCCAGCAGTTTGGTATTAAAATCATCTTCAGAATACCAGCCCATTGACGCATAAGGGACCGTTACGCATTACTGCTTCGATTTCGGCAAAATCCTCGGTCGAAATTTTTAGTCACATCAAAAGAATTTAGTGCTGTAACGTTTTTGTACGATTCCCCGAACATTCATCATACTTTTTCTTAAAAACTGAAGTGCCATGATACAAAAGCCGTCTGAAAAATTCTTCAGACGGCCTTGATTCTTAAACTTCTGACGGTGGTTGCGGTGTATCCTCATCTTCCTGCTGCGTTTTCGCTTTGATAAAGCGGCTGAACCAAATACCTGCTTCATAGAGCAGAATCAGCGGAACAGCAAGCAGGGTTTGAGAAATTACGTCCGGCGGCGTGATGATTGCAGCCACGACAAACGCACCGACAATCACATACGGACGCGCATTCTTAAGCTGTTCAGTCGAAACAATACCCATTTTTGCAAGCAACACCACAACAACGGGAACTTCAAACGTCGTACCGAATGCAACAAACATGCCCAAAATAAAGGACAGGTATTTGTCAATATCGGTCGCCATATTGACGCCGACAGGGGTTACCCCGGCCAAGAATTTGAAAATAACGGGAAATACCAAAAAATAGGCAAACGCCATACCGACAAAGAAAAGCGTCACGCTGGACAACACCAGCGGCGTAATCAAGCGTTTTTCGTTTTGGTATAAGGCAGGAGCGACAAACGCCCAAACTTGATACAGCGTGTGCGGCAACGACAGCAGAAATGCCGCCATCAGAGTAACCTTGACCGGCACAAAAAACGGCGCGATCACATCGGTTGCAATCATGCTGGTATCTTTAGGCAGATTGGCCATCAATGGTTCGGCAACAAAGGTATAGAGCTGCTGGGCAAACGGCATCATACCCAAAAAGCAGACGACGATACCGATGACGATCCACATCATGCGACGGCGCAGCTCGAGAAGATGCTCGATAAGCGGTTGGACGGGTTGTTCGTGTTGAGTTTCGGACACCGGTTGACTCACTTTTTACTTACGGACACGCAGTTTGGGCTTGGCGTGGAATTTCGGGCGCATATCGCGTTTGCGGCTCATCGCCTGCTTACGCAAAGAAGTCGTATGCAGCGGAGGAACATCGGCAACAGGGGATTCGATATAGCTGACTTCTACCACAGGAGCAGGCGAAACCGAAGCCGTCAAATACTCACGCCAAGCGCGGTCTTGCTCGGACTCGGCATTTTCAGCCTCGACAAGCTCTTGGGTTTGCGCTGCCCCACCCTGCTCAGAAGCTTGGATTGCGCTTTCATTCTCAGTGCTGTTTGAAACCAGATCAGGCAAAGGATTGCCAAACTCATCCACACCGAAATCGGCAGGCGTTTTCTGCTCAGGCAGGCGTTCCCATGGCTTGAGGCCGTCTGAAATATCGCTCAGGTTTTTTTGTGCATCGTTGCCCAAGTCTTTGATACCGTCGCGAAACTCAGATGCGGCGGTTTCAAATTCCTGCTTTACCTTGCGCAATTCGTCCAACTCAGCCTGAGTGTTAAGTTCCTGCTTGACGTTATTGACGAATCCTTGCAATTTACCGACCAAACGCCCGGCCGTGCGCGCGGCTTGTGGCAGACGTTCGGGGCCAAGCACTATCAGGGCGACAACGCCGACCAGCAGCAATTCGCCCAAACCGAAATCAAACATGGATTATGCTTTGTCTTCGTCTTTTTTGTGTTCGATGACTTCGTCTTTTTTGGCATCTTTGCCGTCTGTACCTTCATTCAGGCCTTGTTTGAAGTCATGCACTGCACCGCCGAGGTCTTTGCCGACGTTGCGCAATTTTTTGGTACCGAATACCAAAACGACGATAATCAGTACGATAATCCAGTGCCAGAGAGAGAAGCTACCCATGGTAAATCCTTGAATTTGTTAAAATAGATAATAGTTATGCAGGCGTACCCATGATATGGATATGCAGGTGGAAGACTTCTTGTCCGCCGCCTTTGCCTGTGTTGATCAGGGTTTTGAAACCGTCGGTCAAACCTGCCTCATGGGCGATTTGAGGAACTTTCAACATCATTTTGCCCAACAGGGTTTGATGTTCGGCGGTTGCGTGTGCCAGTGAATCGAAGTGTACTTTCGGAATCAGCAGCAGATGCACCGGCGCAGCAGGACGGATGTCTTTGAAACAAAGCATCTCATCGTCTTCGTAAACAGTTTGTGCCGGAATATCTTTGGTTGCGATTTTGCAGAAAATACAATTATCCATAATGGCTCCAATGGCCGTCTGAAAACAGGCGTAACGGGTTTCAACCAAAAAAGGGAAATCGTTTTACCCCAAGAGACGGATTCTGAAACAGGTCAAATACGAGATTGTAATATAAATTCAAGATTCTTTGCGAGAAGCTTTTTCCACTAATCCCGACAAACCTTGACGGCGCGCAAGCTCGTTTACTACATCTTCGGCGCGCAATCCGTGATGCGCCAATAAAACCATGGTATGAAACCACAAATCCGCCACTTCGTAAACCAAATGTTCGCCACCGCCATCTTTAGAAGCCATCAAGGTTTCACCCGCTTCCTCGATGACTTTTTTCAAAATCTTGTCTTCACCTTTGTGCAGCAGCTGGGCAACATAAGACGCATCCGGATCGCCGCCTTTGCGCGAATCGATGACGTTTTGAATTTGGGTAAGGATGGTATCGGTCATGGTCGGTTTCTCTTATTTTCTTTCAGACGGCCTTAAGGATGTTTATGTCCGTAAATCGCTTCTTCGTCTTTCAACACGGCATCGACTGTCTGCCATGCGCCCTCTTGCCAAACTTTGTAAAAGCAGCTTTCGCGCCCGGTATGACAGGCAATGCCGCCGTTTTGTTCAATCAACATAACCACTGCATCGCCATCGCAATCCAGGCGCAATTCGTGTACTTTTTGCGTATGTCCGGACTCTTCGCCCTTCATCCATTGTTTTTGGCGGGAACGGCTGTAATAGTGGGCAAAACCGGTTTCTACGGTTTTTTGCAGGGCCTCGGCGTTCATCCAGGCAACCATCAGCACACGGTGTGTCTGCCAATCTTGGGCAATCGCGCAAACCAAACCTTTTTCATCAAATTTTACGGCATTCAGCAGCGTTTCGTTTATATTCGACATTCGCGTTTTTCTCCCATATTTTCAGACGGGCTTTGGATAACAATCACAAACGCACTTCAATTCCTGCTTCACGCATGGCCAGTTTTGCTTCGCGGATACTCGCTTCGCCAAAGTGGAAAATACTGGCGGCCAATACCGCATCTGCCTTTCCTTCTTTAATGCCGTCCACCAAGTGTTGAACAGAACCGACACCGCCGGAAGCAATGACCGGAATATCGACCGATTCGCTGACCGCGCGTGTCAAAGGCAGGTTGAAACCTTGCTTGGTACCGTCCCGGTCCATACTGGTCAGCAAAATCTCGCCCGCACCGCGTCGTTGCATTTCGACAGCCCATTCCACCGCATCCAAACCGGTCGGATTACGTCCGCCGTGGGTAAAGATTTCCCAACGGGTGTTTTCAGGGTTGACCGCTTTGGCATCCACGGCAACAACAATCGCTTGCGAACCAAAAAAACCGGCCGCTTCGTTGACCAAATCAGGATTGGTTACAGCGGCCGTATTGATGCTGGCCTTATCGGCACCGGCATTAAGCAGGCGACGGATATCGGCAACCGTGCGCACACCGCCGCCGACAGTCAATGGAATAAAAACTTGTGATGCGACTGCCTCAATAACGTGCAAAATAGTGTCGCGATTGTCGCTGGAGGCAGTAATGTCCAAAAAGGTCAACTCATCCGCGCCTTCATCGTTGTAGCGTTTGGCAACGTCAACCGGATTGCCTGCATCGCGCAAACCCAAAAAGTTGACACCTTTTACCACGCGACCGTCTTTTACATCCAGACAAGGAATAATTCGTTTTGCCAATGCCATACTCAATACCTCTTATCCGTTATCAGGCCGTCTGAAACCGTCAGGCCAAAAATTTGCTCAACCAATCCGGCAAATGTTGCAACAGCTGAAAATAACCAATGCCGGCCATCATCGCCAAAACACAGGAAATAATGAAATTGCTGTCGATGCGGCCGACGATGGAAAAAATCAAACCGGCAAATGCCCATATTATCCCGTTGAAAATCATCCAATAGGTATCGATAATCGGCAAATCAAACGCCGTCAGCTGCCGCAATATCACTGCAATCAGTGTAAACCACAAACTTTCGCTTAGCGGATACACTTCGCGATCGGATGACCAGATAATCCAAAAACCCAAAACAAACGCTTCAAGCATACCAATCCCTTAATAAAATAAGATATTGAGTGAGTTGTTTTTTATAATTATTTCAGACAGATTTTAAGTCTAAGGACTTTGCAAAATGCCGCTTTTGAAGGCATTTTCAACTATACGCCAACTCCTGCGCTGTTACACCCTGCAAAGCCCTAATCTGCATAATTAAACGCACTTAGATCAAGCCAAAGAATCGGCCAGTTTTTGTGCCTGTGCAAAATCAATACTTCCCTCATAAATTGCGCGGCCGGTAATTGCTCCGCTCACGCCTTCGTTTTCAACGGCACACAATGCGTGGATATCGTCCAAATTCGTCAAGCCGCCGGAAGCGATAATCGGGATATTCACTGATTGGGCCAATTTGACGGTAGCCTCGATATTCACGCCGCTCATCATGCCGTCGCGGCCGATATCGGTGTAAATAATGCTGTTGACGCCATCGTCTTCAAAACGCTTGGCCAAATCGACGACATGATGCTCCGTTACCGTTGCCCAACCGTCTATCGCCACCATACCGTCTTTGGCATCCAAGCCGACGATAATCTGACCTGGAAATGCCTTACATGCTTCGCGCACAAATTCAGGATTTTTTACCGCGGCCGTACCGATAATCACATCGGTCAGACCCAAATCCAAATACTTTTCAATAGTGCCCAAATCACGGATACCGCCGCCAAGCTGTACCGGAATATCTTTGGCTACGGCTGCCAAAATTTCTTTAATCGCCGGAAAATTTTGAGGAACGCCTGCAAATGCACCGTTCAAATCAACCAAATGCAAACGGCGTGCACCTTGATTGCGCCAATGCAACGCCATCTCCGCCGGCGAATCGGAAAACACCGTCGCCTGCTCCATCAAGCCTTGTTTTAAGCGGACACAACGTCCTTCTTTTAAATCAATGGCAGGTATCAACAGCATTTTTTCTCCTCTATTCAGTTTCAGTATATTTTACACAAATTAGCGATTTTTAGCAGATTTATGTTAAAAATCTCAAATCTGCCAATTTAAAAAATTCCGCAGCAGCAATAATCCTGCCTGATGGCTTTTTTCCGTGTGAAACTGTGTGGCAAACACATTGTCCTTACCGACAATGCAGGCAAATTCACTCGGATATTCGCTGACGCCTAAAACAATCTCTTCATTTTTCGGTGCAAAATAATAGCTGTGGACAAAATAGAAATACTCGTTCTGCCCAATGTCTTGAAATAAAGGGTGCGGACGGGTTTGGCGCACTGTATTCCACCCCATATGCGGCACTTTCAGACGGCCTCCTTGTGCATCGGTTTGATTGGACAAAAACCGTTTTACTTGCCCTTCAAACCAACCCAAACCATCTGTATCGCCTTCTTCGCTGTGTTCAAACAATAATTGCGCACCTACGCAAATTCCAAAAAACGGCTTGTTTTTCAGGCCGTCTGAAACCGCCTCGCCCAAACCGCTTGCCTTCAATGCCGACATACAATCCGGCATGGCGCCCTGCCCCGGAAAGATAACCTTATCCGCCGCCATCACCTCTTCAGGCCGCGAAGTCAGATAAACCTCGGCATTTTGATTGGACAAAACCTGCGCCGCCTGAACAGATTTCAATACTGAGTGCAGGTTTCCCATTCCATAATCGACAATCGCTACTTTCATTGCTTCTCCTCAGGCCGTCTGAAAACATTTAATGATTAATATAATAATAAGAATGATTGTAGCAAAAGATGGTTTAAAACAAAATATTGCCACTATACAAGACAAATAATAAAAGGCCGTCTGAAATCCCGATCGGTTTCAGACGGCCTTTATTCATTCACACGATGCCTTATTCTTCAGACGCGGCTTCAGCTTCTTCTTGAACAGATTCTTCACTCAGCGTGCCTTTGGTAGAAGGCGTTTGACCCATCATGCGCGGATCGTATTCGACTGCCATGCGCAATGCGCGGCCGAAGGCTTTGAAAACGGTCTCAGCTTGATGGTGTGCATTACGGCCGCTCAAATTATCGATGTGCAAGGTCATCATGCTGTGGTTCACAAGACCATGGAAAAATTCTTCAAACAAATCGACATCAAAACGGCCGATCAGGGCGCGGGTAAAGTCGATGTTGTACACCAAACCAGGACGACCGGAAAGGTCGATAACCACACGGCTCAACGCTTCATCCAGCGGAACATAGGCATGACCGTAACGGGTAATGCCGGCTTTATTGCCAAGCGCTTGTTTCAGAGCCTGACCCACCACGATACCGATGTCTTCAACCGTGTGATGGTCGTCAATGTGCAAATCACCTTTGCAGGTAATATCCAAGTCAATCAAACCATGGCGCGCTACTTGGGCAAGCATATGCTCAAGGAAAGGAACGCCGGTATCCAAGCGATATTTGCCGGTACCGTCAAGATTGAGGCTGACGGTAATTTGGGTTTCGCAGGTATTGCGAGTCACGGTAACAAAACGGCCTTCGGCTGAAACACCAGCTTCGGCTGCTTCGACAGTTTGTTTTTCCAAACGCGCCAATTCAATCGCTGCTGCTTTTTCTTGGTCTTTGCTGTGATCACGGTTCAGCCAGCCTTTGCGTTTGTGCATACCGGATTCCAACTTCGCAGCCAGGCTCGGACGAATGCCGCGTGCAGACTCATCGCCTGCCTGTTGTTCCAAACGGCGTTTGAGCTGAGACAAAGAGGCGGAGTTTTCATAACCGCACGCGCGTGCAAGTTTGGTCAATGAGCCGGCTTCTTCAACCAGTAACAGAAAATTGGTCAAATGCAGTTGAGCTTTGTTCATAATGGTAGTTTCCTTGAAATCAAAGATTGGGGTAAAGGTTTCTAATAACCGCCAAGACGGCATCATTTTGCGCTGCCGAGCCTATGGTTATGCGGACACACTGATCCAAAAGCGGATGGCTGCCATGCAGTTTTTTAATCAGTATGCGGTTTTGCTTCAATGTTTCAAACAGCCCGTTCGCATCAGGAACGCGAACGGTAATAAAGTTGGCTTCGCTCGGAAAAACTTTCAAACGGCTTAATTTCAACAATTCATTCATCACGCGCGAACGCTCGTTTTTTAATGTATCAATGTTTTGCTGAATGATTTGATGATGTTTCAATGAGAATTTTGCCGCCGTCAAGCTTAATTGATTCATATTGTAAGGCGGAAGGATTTTGGCCAGCTCACCCATAATACTTGGACTTGCCGCCGCATACCCCATCCGCAAGCCGGCAAAGCCGATTTTACTGATGGTGCGCATTACGACCAGATTTTCGACCTCTCCCGCCCACGGAAGGAAACTGTCATGATGGAATGCGCCATATGCCTCATCGACAACCACAATGCCGGTAGCGGCACTAATGACCGCCTCCACTTCTTCTCGCTTAAAGCACACACCGGTAGGATTATTGGGATAGGCAATAAAAATTAATGACGGCTGATGTTGCTCGATAGTGGACAAAACGGCAGGGAGATTTAAAGAGAAATCCGAATTTAAGGGAACGCCGACATATTCCATACCATAAAGCGCGGCATTATGACGATACATAACGAAACTTGGCTCAATACCCAATACACGCGCATTTGGTTTAGCAACCAGCATGGTCAAAAACTGGATAAGCTCGTCGGAGCCGTTGCCCAATGCGATTTCCGCCTTGCCGGGAATACCGAAGACTTCCCTTAATTCTTCATAAATCCCACTTTTGGCAGTATGAGGATACAAATGAATCGGGGCTTCTTTTACTATATCCGCCCATTCTGACAACAAAGATTCATATCCGGCGAAAGGATGATGCGGACACTCCATAGCGTCCAACTTAATAAAACCTTCCGGCAAATCGGCAACCTGATAGGCTGTCATTACTTTAATATCATCACGGATAACATCAGCAACGCGATTCATGGTTTTCTATCCTCCTCAGATAAAGTATTTAGAATAATAGCACAATCTTTATTAAATATATATATTAATAAGACTATAAAACAAGATAAAGTTTCATTCGTTTGAAGAAAAAACAATAAATCCTTTCTTCAGCATCTTTAAGCAATATTCTTGGCTTACCACGCCTTTTTAGCGGTATAATTTTAAGTTTTCCAGTACGGCTTTACACCCTCAATATTGTGAACAATACACGCTCCCCATTACCTTATCTTGCAACTTCCATAAGCCTTATCCTGCTGATCCTGCTTTCCTTATCATGGGAATTATGGATCGCGCCATTGCGCGAAGGCGGCTCATGGTTGGCACTGAAAGCCCTGCCTTTGTGCTTGCCGTTGACCGGCATTTTGAAAAAACGCATCTACACTTACCAATACAGCTCCATGCTGATTCTGATTTACTTTGCCGAAGCCTGTATGCGCCTGGCAGACACGGCTCTCGCCAGCCGGATTTGCGCCGCCGTTTCCGTATTATTGTGCATTGCCTTTTTCCTCGGCTGCCTTGCATTTATCAAACAACAAAAACACACATCAAAATGACCTACCACACACTTTCAGACGGCCTGACTGAATCTTCAGTGAAAACCTTTTGGCCTTTATGGCTCAGTTTTCTTTGGATTTGTGCCATCCCTTTTCTTTCACTCTACCGAGTCGGCCCATTACCCAGCTTTTATCTGGAAGCCATTTCACTGAGCGGCTCATTGGTACTGACATTGATTAGCGCACACAAAGGCCTGCTGAATATCCGCCTTCCCGCACTCAGTATCGGTTTGTTTGCCATGGCTGCATTTTGGTCGCTCCAAGCGCGCCTCATGCACTCTACCTACCCCGGCATGAACGATATTACTGCCTGGACCTTTGTCATTTTAGCACTGGGCGCATGGTCGGTTCGCGGCTGGGTAGCAGCTTACAGACAGGAACGCATCGTCAGCATCTTTGCTTGGTCTTTATTGATAGGGGCAACCATACAGGCCGCCATCGTCTGGTTGCAATTTAAAGGCTGGTCCAACGTAGAGTGGTTGAACGGCATCATTGCCCGAAGCAACGGTACCGTAAACGGCCAACTCGGCCAGCGCAATCATTTGGGACATTATTTAATGTGGGGCATTTTGGCGGCATCCTATTTATGGACGGAGCGCAAAATGTCCAATGCAGCAGGTTTTCTGTTCGTATTGGCTTTGACTGCGACCCTCGGCCTTGTCAACTCGCGCACCATCTTAGGCTACATTGCCGCCCTATTCCTGATTACGCCGTTATGGTTTTGGCGTACCCATTTCCAACACAAACGCGCACTGTGCATTTTCCTTCTGACCGCCATCCTAGCCGCTGCTTTCCAATTCGGCATGGGCAGCCTGTTGGATTTGTTTGGCAACATCAAATACGAAACCGCTGTAGAACGCGCAGGCACCAGCGGTTTTGAAGGCTCCATGCGCCAAATCGAATGGAGCAAGGCATGGATTGCCTTTCAATCCGCACCTTGGTTCGGCCATGGCTGGAACAGCTTTGCCCAGCAAACCTTTCTGATCAATGCCCAGCAACAATATTTCCCCAACAATATCCTCGGCGTACTATTTACCCATTCGCACAATATCGTCATGCAGTTGCTGTCCGAAATGGGCATTGCCGGCACCTTGCTCGCAACCTTAACCCTGCTTGCAGCCGTATGGCGACTATCGGGACGCAACCAAACACCGGCCTCGCTGTTTTTACTGACTGCCGCCGCCGTCAGCCTCTGTCACAGCATGCTCGAATATCCACTTTGGTATATCTACTTCCTTACCGTATTCAGCCTGATTCTGTCTCTGACACCTTCTTATCCGAAAGATGTTTCAGACGGCCCTTTATCTAGCCGAATCAGACAATGGGCAGGCGGTATAGCCGCTTTATCGATTTTAATCGGTATGGCAAACCTCAGCTGGGAATATCAAAATCTAACCCAATATAGCCGTGTAGGGAAAACCGATGATCAGCAAACGGTTCAAAACAAAATCGACGGCTTGCAACGACTTTCCAAAGAAAGCCCCATGCTTGCCTATTACGCCGATTTGAGCTTGAGCAAACGTGCCGACCCGACCGATGCCTATATCCGTCCGTGGGCGGAAGAAGCCGCACTCAAAGCCCTGACCTACCGCCCCTACTCCAGCGCCTACCAAGTCGGCCTTTACCTCTACCGACAAGGCAAAAAAGAAGAAGGTGCGCAATGGATGCAGGCAATGCAATATTATTATCCTTATATGATGTATTTCTACGCTGACAAAATACGCAGTCACCCGGCATTCGCTCCCTTGCTGCCCAAACTTTTGTCCGATTGCAAAGATTTCATCAACGCACCGAAACACCAAACCGCCCAATCATGCGACAAACCCTGAACAAAACACGCCCAATTGTCAGTTTGTCCTTACAGGCCGTCTGAAAATGTAAAGAGCAGCGAGTTTCTATGCAAAAAAGCGCAAAAGCACAGAAAATTACGCTATCAACAAAAGCAGATTGCATGTTAAGATTGAACACAACTCTATTTTAAGCGCCGTACTGCCATTTAGTACCGCGGCGCATACAATCACGAAAAGGAAATTCCATGAGTCGCGTATTACTCGTAGATGACGATGCTCTCTTGACCGAATTGCTGACCGAATACCTGACTGCCGAAGGCCTCAACGTTCATAGCGTTCCCGACGGCGAAGCCGGCGTTCAAGAAATTCTGACCGGACAATACGATGTCGTCGTATTAGACTCCATGATGCCTAAAATGAACGGTTTGGACGTACTGAAAAACGTACGCACCCAAAGCACCGTGCCCATCATCATGCTGACCGCGAAAGGCGACGACATCGACCGCATCATCGGTCTGGAAATGGGTGCGGACGATTACGTACCGAAACCATGCACACCGCGCGAACTCTTGGCCCGCATCAACGCCATCCTGCGCCGTGCGCAACACAGCAACGAACAAAACAACGCGCCTAACAGCATTTCCGTCAGCGACGTCGTTTTGTACCCGGCCAAACGCCAAGCCAGCATCAAAGACACTCCGCTCGAGTTGACCAGCACCGAATTCAACCTGCTCGAAGTTTTAATGCGCCACGCCGGACAAGTCGTCAGCAAAGAGACCCTGTCTATTGAGGCACTCGACCGCAAACTGGCTAAATTTGACCGCAGCATCGACGTACACATCTCCAGCATCCGCCACAAATTGGGCGATGCCTCCTTGATTCAAACCGTACGCGGCTTAGGCTACCTGTTTGTTAAAAACTAAAGATTAAACAGATCAATGAAACTGTTTCAACGCATCTTCGCCACATTTTGCGCAGTCATCGTCTGCGCAATCTTTGTGGCGAGTTTTTCATTTTGGCTGGTACAAAACACCCTCGCCGAAAACCAATTCAACCAACGCCGCACCATCGAAACCACATTGATGAGCAGCATCATCTCCGCGTTTAACTCGCGCGGAGACAGCGGTGCGCGCGAAATTCTTTCGGAATGGAAAAACAATCCGGTTTCCAATGCCGTTTATGTGATTACCGGCGACGATAAAAAAGATATTTTAGGCCGCAATATCGACAGCCTGTCCATCGAACGCGCCCGCATCTTTGCCATCAACAACCCCGAATCCGATTTAGCCCACATCGAATACGACCGTTTCGGCGAAGAATACCTCTTCTTCATTAAAGGCTGGGACAATCATCAAGCCCAACGCCTGCCCAGCCCGCTCTTCATTCCCGGCCTGCCGCTCTCGCCTATTTGGCACGAATTTATCATTCTGTCTTTCATCATCATCGTCGGCCTCTTGATGGCATATATCCTTGCCAACAACATCACCAAGCCCATTAAAATTCTTGGCGGCGGCATGGACAGAGTAGCCAACGGCGAACTCGAAACCCGCATTTCCCAACAAGTTGATGACCGTGACGACGAATTGTCCCACCTTGCCGTACAATTCGACAAAATGGCCGAAAAGCTTGAAAAACTTGTGGCCAAAGAGCGTCATTTGCTCCACCACGTTTCTCATGAAATGCGCTCGCCGCTGGCGCGTATGCAGGCGATTGTCGGCCTGATTCAATCTCAGCCGCAAAAGCAAGAGCAATACCTCAAGCGGCTTGAAGGCGAATTGGTGCGCATGGATACTTTGGTAGGTGAATTATTGACCCTCTCCCGCCTAGAGACTTCCAATATTCCTTTGGAAAAAGAAAACCTCAAACTCGTTCCGTTCTTAACCAACTTGATTGAGGACAACCAAAGCATTGCCCACCAAAACAATCAAAGCGTTACCCTGAGCATGGATCCAAAAATCCCTGAAAATGCCGTAATCAGTGCCAACGAAGGCTATCTATACCGCGCCTTCGACAACGTTATCCGCAACGCCATCAACTACAGTCCGGAAGGCAGCACCATTCAAGCCCATATCGGACAAGACGGCAAAAACTGGATTATCGATGTGACCGACAACGGGCCTGGCGTAGATGAAATGCAGCTTCCGCATATTTTCACTGCCTTTTATCGCGCCGACTCCAGCGCCCACAAGCCCGGTACAGGTTTAGGGCTTGCCTTGACGCAGCATATTATGGAACAGCACTGCGGTAAAATCATCGCTGAAAATGTCAAACCCAACGGCCTGAGGATGCGTTTTATCCTTCCCAAAAAGAAAGCCGGAGACAAAAAAGAAGTCTAAAAATAAGGCCGTCTGAAACTTTTCAGACGGCCAAAAACACAAATAAGGAACTAACATGAGTGCAACCGTCCAAACCGGCTACTTCTTCATGCCTGAACACATCATCCTCGTCGGCGCCAGCGAACGTCCGCACAGCCTTGGCGAACGCATTTTCAGCCACCTGCTCGGTTCCTCATATCAAGGCAAAATTACCCCCGTCAATCTTCGACACAGCAGTGTCGCAGGCATTCCCTCCTACTCCAGCCTCAGCAAAATCCCGGGCCAGGCTGATTTGGTTGTTGCCGTTATCCCGCCCGACCATTACGACTCGCTGTTCAAAGCCTGCCGTAAAAAAAACCTGCGCCACATTATCCTGATTCAAGATTGGGAAAACCTACCGCCCGAATCCTGCAAAAACGCCCGTTCCATCATTCAAAAACATCACGGCGACGAATTGAACATCACCGTGTGCAACAGCGCAGGCATCCAACTCCCCTCGCTCAACCTCAATATCGGCACCCAAACCGACTATCCGGCCGGCCATATCGCATTGCTCACCGGCCACAGCACCGTCAGCCGCAACATCAACCACCTGCTTAACACGCTGCACCAAGGCGTATCACGCCACATCAGCCTCAACTATGACCTAAGCCCCACCACATCCGCCGACTGGCTCAACCGCTTCGGCCACAACCGCCATACCAAAGTTGCCGTGATCCACTACAATCCGGCCGAAAACCAACGCGAGCTGTTCAGTGCTATCCGCCACTTCACACGCCACACCCCGCTTATCCTGTTGTCCACACACCATACCAACGACACAGACAAAGCCATCCTGCGCAGCCTCAGCCGCCATTGCAATTTCCAACCGGTATTCAATACCGCCGAACTGGAAGCAGCCCTAAAAGCCTACCTTTCCGGCATTCCCGTCATTACCCATCCCACCATTCTGTCCGATACGCCGATAGAATGGCTGCGCACTACCGCCAATGCCTGCGAATTGACCCTCGACCTCCCAACCGATGCACCATCCATCCGACAAGGCTGCATCGGCAGCAACCCTACGCCTGCACGCATCCACCGCTTGGCACTCGAACAATTACAAAATCCGCATACTCAAGCCCTACTTGGCATTATTTCGCCAGATACGCCGGATGCATACAGTATTCATCAAACTCTGGATAATTTGGCACAAAAAACCAGCAAGCCCATTCTCGTCAGCTATCGTTTTTCAGACGGCCTGACTCGGTTTAACACGCCGGAAGAAGCCTTGCTGACACTTTATTTCCGCAATCAAACCGCCTATTTGCAACAAGTGCAAAATACCCCTGCGCCAGCCCAAACAGGCCGTCTGAAAACACCCAAAAGCAAAAGTATCGATAAAGCCATTGCTTCCGGTCAAACCGAACTGATGGCGGAAGCCCTATACCTGCCTCCGTGCCAAACCCAAAAACACAATGCCGTCCAGTTCCGGTTCAGCCGCCATGCCATTTACGGCAACATCCTTTCCGCCCATTACAACGGCAAAACCGAAGCCGCATTACCTCCTTTCACCACGCTCGATATCCAGCGTTTAAGCCAATTTGCGGAACTCGACAACACTTCCGTTCTCAATCAATTTCTGCATTCCCTAAACACACTTATCCACAACGACCAGCATATCGGCGACATTATCCTCAACTACAACGGTAGACAATACAGCAGCACCATCATTCCAGAAATCGTGGAAAAACTTGTTGCACCAACAACCAAAATTCCTAAAAAAGCCGTCCAAACCTTAGAACAGGCCGCAGCAAAAATGCAAAGCGCCGCCGCCTACCTCCAACAAAAAAATCCGGCAGCGGCCGAGTTCCTACGCAACACCGGCGAAGCCGCTTCCGAACTGCTGCACCCTAAAACCGAAACGCCCGAGATACAAAACGTACTCGCACCCTATCCGAGCCAAACCGATACCTTTACCCTGCCTGACGGCAACACACTGCACATCCGCGCACTAGAACCTGAAGATGCCGAAGCCAAACAAAAATTTGTCCGCCAATTACCCGCGGCCGACCGCTATACTCGCTTCATGACCCATACCAACGAGTTACCGCTGCCCACACTTGCACGGCTGACCCGTCCCGATTTCCATACCGAATGCGCGTGGGCGGCCTTCGCTTCAGACGGCCGTATCGTCGCAGTCAGCCGTTACAGCCGCATCAATCGTAATGAGTGCGAGTTCGGCATTACTTTAGCACCTGAAGCACGCAAAACCGGCTTGGCAGGCAAAATGATGAGCCTCATTATCCAAACTGCCACACAGCAAGGTTACCAAACCATGAATGCGGAAATCCTCAAAGAAAACACACCGATGCTCAAACTCGCTGAAAAATCAGGATTTACCGTTACCCCGTCGGAAACCGACCGCGGCCTGTATCAAGCCAGCCTCGATTTGAACGAATGGCAAAACAGCAACAAAAACAAATAAAAACTTGCATAACCCGTGTGAAATATCCTAAAATTAGCGGTTTCTATATATCCGCATTTTTCAAAAGGACTCAAAATGGTAGTTATCCGTTTGGCTCGCGGCGGCTCAAAACACCGCCCTTTCTTCAACGTAGTCGTAACTGACTCTCGCAACCGTCGTGACGGCCGCTTCATCGAGCGCGTAGGTTTCTACAACCCCGTTGCCAACGAAAAACAAGAACGCGTACGTTTTGACGCAGACCGCATCAACCACTGGGTTGCTCAAGGCGCGAAAGTTAGCGATGCAGTTGCCAAACTGATTAAAGAGCAAAAAATCGCTGCTTAATCAGCCGAAACGACCATGACAGACACTCAAAAACGGGTAGCCATGGGCTACATCAAAGGCGTATTCGGCATTAAAGGCTGGCTTAAAATTGCCGCCAATACCGAATATACCGACAGCCTGCTGGACTACCCCGAGTGGCAGTTGTGCAAGGATGGCAAAACCCTGGATGTTGTGCTTGAGGCAGGTAAAATTGTCAATGGCGAACTTCAGGTCAAATTTGAAGGTATAGACGATCGCGACCAAGCCTTTGCCTTGCGCGGCTATACCATCGAAATCCCCAGAGAGTCATTCGCCCCTACTGAGGAAGACGAATACTACTGGGCAGATTTAGTCGGCATGACCGTCATCAACAAAGAAAACATCGTCCTCGGCAAAGTTAGCAACCTGATGGAAACCGGTGCAAATGATGTTTTGATGATTAAAGGCGAACACGGACAAATCCTGATTCCCTTTGTCTCCAACTATATCGAATCTGTCGACACCGACAGCAAAACCATTATCGCCGACTGGGGTTTGGACTACTGATGCTGATTCAAGCCATCACCATTTTCCCGGAGATGTTCGACAGCATTGTCGAATATGGCGTTACAGGCAGAGCAAGAAAACAAAATCTTTGGCAGTTTCAAGCCGTCAATCCCCGTAAATTTGCCGACAATAAACTTGGCTATATTGATGATCGCCCCTTCGGAGGTGGTCCGGGAATGATCATGATGGCACCGCCGCTTCAAGCGGCAATTGAAGAAGCCAAAGCAAACTCGCAAAAACCTGCCAAAGTAATTTATCTCAGTCCGCAAGGTCAGCCGCTGACGCATAAAAAGGCCGCAGAACTTGCCAAACTGCCCCATCTTGTTCTTCTATGCGGACGCTATGAAGGCATAGATGAAAGACTGCTGCAAAGCAGTGTGGACGAAGAAATCAGCATTGGCGACTTTGTCGTCTCGGGCGGCGAATTACCCGCCATGATGTTGATGGATGCCGTCTTAAGATTGGTTCCGGGCGTATTGGGCGATATACAGTCAGCCGAACAAGACTCGTTTTCAGACGGCCTTTTAGACTGTCCTCATTACACCAAACCCGTAGAATTCCAAGGCATGATCGTTCCCGATGTCTTACGCTCAGGAAATCATGGCTTGATTGCCGAGTGGCGATTGAAACAATCGCTGCGACGCACTTTAGAGCGCCGACCTGATTTATTGAAAAAGCGCAGTTTAATCCCAAAGGAATCCCGCCTCTTAAAAGAAATCTTGCAAGAGCAACAGGAAATCCAATCATAACTTAGGAAAAACAAATGAACTTGATTCAACAATTAGAGCAAGAAGAAATCGCTCGCTTGAACAAAGAAATCCCTGAATTCGCTCCAGGCGACACCGTTGTCGTATCTGTACGCGTAGTTGAGGGTTCTCGCAGCCGTCTGCAAGCATACGAAGGTGTTGTTATCGCTCGCCGCAACCGTGGCCTGAACAGCAACTTCATCGTTCGCAAAATCTCTAGCGGCGAAGGTGTAGAACGTACTTTCCAACTGTACTCTCCTACCGTAGAAAAAATCGAAGTTAAACGCCGTGGTGACGTACGTCGCGCCAAACTGTACTACTTGCGCGGCCTGACCGGTAAAGCAGCTCGCATTAAAGAAAAATTGCCTGCTCGCAAAGGTTAATCGCTTTCATCAAAAACCCACTTCAATGAAGTGGGTTTTTTGTTTTTATACAAGATCTCCTCGTCTTTCTTACACAATCCTGCAAGCCAACCATAACTCCCATCCCACGCATAAACTTAAACAGAATCGTAACTTCCCTACCTCTTTTAACCTTTATACAAAAGGCCGTCTGAAACAAAAGATTCAGACGGCCTTTAATCACATCGGGCGGTTATTTAAACCATCTTGCCAATGCTGGGATACGCGACAACAACATTGTATCCAAAATCCAAATGACAGCGATTGCGGCAATGGCCGTTGGGAAAATTACAGCCAAAATCAGAAGTGGCACAGCCATTGCCCACCATACCGGCAATTTGATTTTCTGTGCAGGAGGAACCAAACCTCGCGCTTCCGAAGGACGACGTTTCCACCACATTATACAGCCGCTGACACAGATAAAAATAATCGCCAGACAGAACACAACATTTGCCAGCACGCTCCACCAACCCAGCGTACCCATATGCAAAGCAATGCTTGCTGCCATGAACTTGCCAAACCAGTTGTAATCGTCAAAATGAATATCCGCCAGGATTTTGCCACTGTATTGATCAATGTGTACCGTACGATCCGCAGTCGGACTAATCATATCGTAGCTCATTGAGTCTTGCGACAGTGTCCATACACCGGTCTCACCCTTAGGCAAATTAAGCTGATAGCGACCTTTAAAGCCAATTTCGCGTGCAAAGCGGTCAACCGTCTCCAACGTCATCGGCTCGCTCGGATTAATGCCGTTTTCGCCCATTGTTGTACCGGAAACCGGCATAGGCGTCAGCTCCAAAATCCATGGCACTTCTTTGGATTTGCCATCATTCAACACATCACCATGGGTTGGTACGGAAGATACCGGATTAGGCTCTACGCCCCATTTACCCGCAGGGAATTGGCTCCACGCCTGAACCACTTTACCGCCCCAAATACCTGACCAAGCAATACCTGACAGACAGAACAGCAATAAAATCAAAGAAACCCAAGAGCCAAATGCACCGTGCAGGTTGCGCCACCAAGAACGACCTTTGCCTGCTTTAGGCAAAAAAACAGCCTTCAGACTACGCTGTTTTACCCACCACAAATAAATACCGGTCACAATCATGATGATGGTTAACGACGCAGCGGTTTCCAACAGGTAGTCACCAGTCGCCCCAATCATAATATCGCCGTGGATTTCATCCATCGTGTGATACCAGCCTTGACCACGCGGCATCGTGTTCACGACTTTTGCCGTATAGGGATCAACGGCAACCATAGTGGCTTTATCGTCATTGTTTACGCGGAATACGGCAACCATATCATCTGCACGCGGCGCAATATATTGCACCACAGAGGCAGTTTCCGGATTCACAAACTGTCTAGCAGCTTCAGCCTGAGCCGACAAAGGCTGCACTTGCGCCTGCGGCGCAACATGTATGCGCTCACCTTCTTTACCGGTGATATTGGCAAATAGCAGCATTCCCAACCCTGTAACAGCCAGCAGGGTTAAAAACGGCGCAACCAAAAGTCCGGCATAAAAATGCCATCGCCAAACAGTCAAATAACGGCGGTTAGCCTGTTGTTCATTTTGGGAAGTTGGTTTTGTTTCCATATATTCTCTTTATATAGTTAAAGCAGACTAATTATTACGAATTAGTATCAGACATTTTAATCAAAAACATTCATTTAAGAAACCATTTTTCCGATGCGGCTTTGAAATACTTCAATATTTAGTTTTCAGGCCGTCTGAAAAAACAAAATAGAACAGAAAACAACACTTTACTGAAAATCCGTTTTAATCATTGCGGTTTCGGCAGAATTTGGTAGAATACAGGCATTACTTATTTATTCATCAAGCCGCCAAGCTTTGGCGGCTTGTATTTTTATTTCCAATCCGGCTACCGCGCGTGGCCGGATAAAATTTTAAAAGCATCATCATGCTTTCATGGAGAACTCTATGCAAAAAATCCCTTTGACCGTCCGTGGTGCAGAATTGTTGAAACAAGAACTTCAACACCTCAAAAGCGTAGCACGTCCAGAAGTCATTGAAGCCATCGCCGAAGCACGTTCGCACGGCGACTTGTCTGAAAACGCAGAATACGAAGCCGCCAAAGAGCGTCAAGGCTTTATCGAAGGCCGCATCGCCGAGTTGGAACACAAACTCTCTATGGCGCACATCATCAACCCTGCCGAAATCCACGCCGAAGGCAAAATCGTATTCGGCACAACTGTGACACTGGAAGATTTGGAAACTGAAGAACAAGTTACCTACCAAATCGTCGGTGAAGATGAAGCAGACATCAAAGAACGCAAAATCTACGTTGGCTCTCCAATTGCCCGCGCCTTAATCGGCAAAGAAGAAGGCGACGTTGCAGAAGTTCAAGCACCCGGCGGCGTACGTGAATATGACATCATTGCCGTGCAATATATTTAAATAAACAAAAGGCCGTCTGAAAACATTTTCAGACGGCCTTTTGTTGTATCTAAAAATACCATAATAGAAAAAGTGAAATATTCCCAGGAGAAACATAATGAATCTACTGTACAAAATTACCCAAACCGCTGCCGCTATATGGCTCGGTATGCAGCTGACAGCAGGCTATGTTACCGCCCCTATCCTGTTCCGCCTCCTACCTAAAATGCAGGCAGGAGAAATTGCCGGTATTTTGTTTGCCATTACAGCACTATGTGGCTTAGTAATTTTTGGCGCAGCCTATGCCTTTTTCAGACGGCAACTGGCCTCACTTTCTTGGTGGATTTTGGTACTTTGGCTACTCTTAGCCTGCAACCATCTTTTAGTTACGCCGGTTATCGAGGCACACAAGTACGGTCTGGATAACTGGCTACTGTCCCTAGTAGGCGGAACATTCGGCGTTTGGCACGGCTTATCCAGTATCCTCTTTTTGATTTGTACCATACTGGCAGCCATCTGCGTATGGAAATGGCCCAAACCAAACTAATCTGTCTCAATAAAAGGCCGTCTGAAAAGAAGTCTTTCAGACGGCCTTTTATTTTGAATCATGAACTCCCCCGACTCTTCAAATATAAACCATAAAAAAATGCCCTGCATATTGCAGGGCATTTTTCACAAACCGATTAAGGTTTAGCGTAACCGTGAACGCCATTGTAAGGAGCTGGGATCCAACCTTCATCAGTAGCAGGCAATTCGCCTTGACCTTCGATAGTTTGGCCTGGAGCAACTTGACGAGTAACAACGCTGCGGATTTTAACATCAACGCGACGGTCAGGTTCGATACAAGCGATAAGGGCAGCACGTTTCTTAGCTTTAGAAACTTTTTTACCCAGTTTAGCAACTTCAGCTTCACAAGTAGCAGTCATTTGAGCTTGAGACTCGCCCAGACCTACTGCAGAGATTTTGCTAGAAGCAACGCCACGGCCTACCAAGTAGTTAGCAACTACGTTAGCACGACGCTCAGACAGAGCTTGGTTGTATTCTTCAGAACCCATGAAGTCAGTGTGACCTTCAACACGTACAGTTTGTACGCTGTCGTTGCTCAGGCGTTGAGCCAAAGCGTTCAGGTTTTCTTGAGCTTCAGGACGCAGGTTGTCTTTGTCGAAGCCGAACAGAGTTTTAGTAGACAGGGAAACAGTTTCATCAACATACTCAGGAGCTTGTTGTACAGGAGCAACTGCTTCACGATCACCACATTCAACGCGGCCTTCAGTAGCTTTGTCGAAGTAGCTGTTTTTCCAGCATTCGCCGTAGTTGTTACGGACGATTTCTTGAGATTGGCTGCTTACGGTGTAACCGTGTTTGGTGTGCGCTTCGCTGGCCATAGCGGTGCCAGAGGCAACCAAGGCAACGAACAATGCGCTTAATTTCAGCTGTTTGGTCATTTTATTCCCTCATCAAATTGTTATGCGGCGGACTAGGAAAGCAACCGCTGCAAAGTACCAATATACAGGCCGCAGTATCAAAACAGCGGCAAATCGGATATATCAGGTTGCACTATAAAGAAGCGCAAGGCAAACTGTCAATACTCGATGCCTTCAAACAATCATGAAGTGCCTGCTTCCTAGTAGTTAATCATGCCGAAAAATCAATCTTGTGTCATTAATTTAGGGCAAAATCAGACAATTCACCTACCTAAAGTTGTACAAAAACAACAAAACCCCTTTCCCTCTTCTTTCCTGAATTTCCTGTTTTCATATCATTAAAAGATATTTTCATTAAAAACAACCATTTTCAAAACTCGGGGCAAAACTGGGCAAAATATGTTAAATTACATGCCGTTTGTCGCACAAAATCCACAATAACAACGTATTCGGTACTGCTACCATGAAACTGCAACAATTACGTTACGCCCTTGAAGTTTACCGGCACAATCTGAATGTCTCTGAAGCCGCCGATGCGCTTTTCACATCCCAGCCCGGCATTTCCAAACAAATCCGCCTGCTTGAAGAAGAATTGGGTATCCAAATTTTTATCCGCAGCGGCAAGCGTGTGGTTTCCGTTTCACAACCGGGCAAAGCCGTGTTAGAGATTTCGGAACGGATTTTGCGTGATGTACAGAACATTAAAAATATCGGCAGCGAATTTACCGATCATGACAGCGGCTCGCTGACCATCGCGACAACGCATACCCAGGCGCGTTATGCTTTGCCCAAAATCGTTGCGGAATTTGTCAAAAACTACCCTAAAGTCAATTTGACCATCAAACAAGGCAGCCCTTCTGCGATTGCGCAAATGGTCAGCAGCGGCGAAGCAGATTTGGCAATTATTACTGAACGCATTGACGATCATCCTGAGTTGGGCAAATTGCCCTGCTACGAATGGAACCATGCCGTGATTGTTCCGCACGATCACCCTCTTTTGGACTGCCGCAATCCTTTAAGCCTTGAAGATTTAGCTTCTTTTCCGCTGGTTACTTACGAATTTGCTTTTAATTCCGGCAGCAGCATTGCGCGTACATTTAATAAAGCGCATATTGAGCAACCTGATGTTGCCTTATCGGCTGCCGATACAGATGTATTGAAGACGTATGTCCGCTTAGGCTTGGGCGTTGGTTTAATGGCGAAAATGGCGTACGATCCTGCGGTCGATCAAGATTTACAGCTGATTGATGCGGCACACTTATTTGAACCATCACCCACTTGGATAGCCTTACGCACCGATACCTACCTGCGCGGTTACGCGTATGACTTTATCCAGATGTTTGCACCGAAACTGACCAGAGAAGTAGTCGACCGCATTCTGTACACGCCGGTTGTTGAAGATTTTTCAATTTAATATCTGACTATAACTTGCGTAACTTAACAATTATTCTTTAATTCTTGTTAAAAAGGCCGTCTGAAATATTTCAGACGGCCTAAGATTCAGATAGCGTGCGAACAACCAGAAACCATTTTCTTCAAGGTTGTCGCATCTAAGATTTTGATGTGCTTGTGTTCAACAGAAATCAAGCCTTCATGATGGAATTTAGACAAGGTGCGGCTGACTGTTTCCAGTTTCAGCCCCAAATAGCTGCCGATTTCCTCACGCGACATCCGCAAGATAAAATCATTAGCGGCAAAGCCTCGTGAATAGAGACGCTGGGATAGGTTGAGCAAGAATGCCGCCAATCGCTCTTCAGCGCGCATATTGCCCAAAAGCAGCATAACGCCCTGATCTCGGACAATTTCGCGGCTCATCAAGCGGAAAAAGTGAGAACGAAGACTGGGAATATCCTGTCCAAGTTCTTCAATATGTGTAAACGGAAGCTCGCATACTTCGCTGTCTTCCAAAGCCACAGCATCACAGCTGTGAATATGGGAACAAATCCCATCCATACCGATCAGCTCGCCCGACATAAAAAAGCCGGTTACCTGATCTCGTCCATCTTGGCTGGCGACTGTTGTCTTAAAGAAGCCTGCACGGATGGCAAACAAAGAGGTAAACGGCTCGCCGGCACGGAACAGGTATTCACCTTTTTTCAGACGGCGGCTTTGACGAATAACCGCGTCTAATTGTGAAAATTCGTTAGGCATCAGTCCGACAGGCAAACACAGCTCGCGTAAAGAACATGTGGAACACAAGGTTTTCATTTGATGTGTTGCATTGTGTGTGGCCATAACGCACCCTTAATCTGCATAGTTCTATAAATCCCTGATGAAGCCGAATAACTATTGACCCAAGTCAAAGTTGGCATATCATTATCAGGCATTCTACCAAACTATCGAAATTTTGACTAAAATTTTCCCTAATTTCCCTACTTTATACTCAAGCCCCTACCATGAAAATCATCCCCATCTCAAATAACACCAACACAAACAATGAATTACCGGAATTTGACCGTGAATTGATTGCCAGTTTGCCATCAAGCGGTCCTCGCTATACCTCCTATCCGACTGCCGACCGCTTCCATGAAGGCTTTAAAGAAGCCGAATATATCCAAGCTTTAAACCTGCGCAACATGGGCGCGCTCAACAAACCCCTTTCACTCTACATCCACATTCCCTTCTGCAATACCATCTGCTACTACTGCGGCTGCAACAAAATTATTACCAAAGACAAAAGCCGTGCCGATGCCTATATCCAGTATCTGGAAAAAGAAATGGAATTACTGGCACCTCATTTAGGCGGAAGACACCAGCTCGCGCAACTCCACTTCGGCGGCGGTACGCCCACATTCCTGAGCGATGACCAACTCGAACGCGTCTTCGACATGATTCGTAAATACTTCCAGCTGACTCCCAACGGCGAGTACTCCATCGAAATCGACCCGCGCAAAGTCAGCCGCGAGACCGTCCTCAAATTGGGCAAACTCGGTTTCAACCGCATGAGTGTCGGTATTCAAGACTTTGACCCTAAAGTGCAGGAAGCAGTCAATCGCATTCAAAGTTATGAAGAAACCAAAGAAGTGATTGATGCCGCGCGTGAAGCCGGGTTTAAATCAGTCAGCGTCGATTTGATTTACGGCCTGCCGCACCAAAACACTGAAAGCATCAAAACCACCATCGATACGGTCTTATCCCTCGATCCCGACCGCCTCGCCCTCTACCACTACGCCCACCTGCCGCATATCTTCAAACCGCAACGCCGTATCGACACCAATGTCGTACCTGGCAGCGAAGAAAAACTCGATATGCTGCAATATTGCGTCCAAACCCTGACTGAGCGAGGCTACGTTTTCATCGGTATGGACCACTTTGCCAAACCTGACGACGAACTCTCCATCGCCCTCAAAGAAGGCTTCCTGCAACGCAACTTCCAAGGCTACTCGACCTATGCCGACTGCGATTTGGTGGCGATCGGCGTATCCTCTATCGGCAAAATCGGCAGCACCTACTCCCAAAACGAGCGCGACATTGATGCCTATTACGCCGCACTCGACGCCGGACACCTGCCCATCATGCGCGGCTACCAGCTCAATCAAGACGATATTTTGCGCCGCAACATCATTCAGGATTTAATGTGCCGCTTCTCACTTGATTATCAAATTTACGAAAGCGTGTTCGGCATTCCGTTTAGCCGCTATTTTGTAGCGGAACTGGAAGATATGAAGCAACTGGAAACCCTCGGTCTGGTTCGTCTCAAACCGCACGGCCTGACCGTTACGCCGAAGGGCCGTTTCTTGATCCGCAACATCGCTATGGTGTTCGACTACCATTTGCGCCATAAAGAAACCAAAGCCAAATACTCGCAAACCGTATAAACAGAAATGGAAAAGGTCGTCTGAAAATTTTCAGACGACCTTTGTTTTTATTTTCAATACTTTCGGGTAACATAAAACCATATTTTCCGCTTTATCAGAATTCAAAGTTAATTTGTATAGGCGCGTATCCTATGGTTACCGAACAGCAAAACGATATCCTCAGCATCAATCAAGTACAGCTTCTCCTTGCTGAAAAACGCACGGCACTTGCTATCATGCGTACAGGTATTGCCGTTTTCGCACTCCCTTTGTCTATTTTCAGTGCGCTGATTGCGACATCGAAATGGTACGAGGCCGTTGATGTTTGGCCTTTGCTCGTACTGGTCAGTCTGATGAACATCAGCTTGATTATTTTCTCGGTCTATCTGATTACCCGCTCGCTCCGTAGAATGCACCAATATGACCGGCTGATTGCCGATATCAAATACAACAATCAGTCTTTGCGCAAACTGATTAAGTCATAAAATACAGATAGTTGGGACTGAACATAGGTCGTCTGAAAATCAAAATATAGCGGAACTCCAAATATGTATTAAAACATGATTCTGCCAAACATACCGTAATTATTCTTGGTGACGTTACTGTATACTTTGCTCCCCCATTTGAATGGATACGATACCATTGCAGTAATTGAGATTAAAATGAACAACAAATATAAAGAATGAATAAAAATCATACTGCTCCCTCATTTAATAACGGCTATTTTTTTAGGGCCGGCAATAATTGTTTTTTGGTCAGGTGGATTTATCGGTCTCTATTCTGTTATAAACGTGTTCAGTGAATTAGGTTCGCTTAAATATTATATTTATATTGGAATTCCTTTAATTTTTATAATGTTCTTACTTGGGTTTTATTGGAGAAATCTGACAATAGGGAAGATACTGACTTCTTCTGCGATATATTTATGGTTTCTCTTAGGTTTTTTATGCCTAGGGTGGCAAATATAAACTTATTGAAATGATCAACTCAATTGGATATTAGGAACCCTGCTGGATACACCGATCGTGTTTAGACAAATACGAATGCAGTCTGCAATTTTGGTTTGTCCGGTCTCTTATCTCAAACGCTTTTAAAATATGGAACAACCCGATTTTTTCCCCATCCCCAGTCCCTGTATAGGTGTCTGCGAAGCCAATGCCAAAGGTTATTGCAAAGGCTGCCTGCGCAGCCGGGAAGAGCGCTTGTACTGGCTCCAGATGACCGACAGCCAAAAGCATCAAGTCATGCACCTTCTATCCCTCAGGAAAGCCAAAATCCGCAACCGCAAAATGGAAAAACCCGAAACGGGAGAACATCCGGTTCAAAACCTACTCGATTTCTAAATTGCCCTTGCCTACCGCACACCTCAATAAGGAAAAACATGAAAAAACTGCTTGCCTGCCTGCTTGTGCCATTGACCGCCCTCGCCTTGGGTGCCTGCAAACCCGCCTCGACCTCACCCGAAAGCAAACCTGCCGAACTTAACTTGCATCAGCCTAAACTGACCAGCAATGTTTGGAAAATCAGCAAAGAAGGCCAACCGGACTCCTATCTGCTCGGCACCATCCACATGGGACAAACCAATCAAACTTTGTCTTCCGATGCCCTCAAACTGTTGCAATCCACCGACCAACTGACCACAGAAGTTGACGCATTGCCGGACAGCAGTCCGGAAACAAAAAGAATGTATCAAAAATACTTCAAAGAAGTCATGAGTACCGAACCGCTTAGCCGCAAGCTTGGTAAAACAGATTTCCGTCTTTTACAAGAAATCTATTCAAAAAATGAAGAAAACCGACCCATCGCCCAAATTGCCGACAAACTCCATCCGTGGGCGGCATTCATTTTTGCCGGCAGTACATTTCCCCAAGGGTATAGCTCAGAAACCGGTGCAGATATGTTGCTGACTAACGCGGCCGCCGACATCAATAAACCGCGTGGTTCATTAGAAAGCTTGGACGAAGTTTCCGCAATCTTCAAAGCACAGCCTGAAGAAACCATGATCAACTTTCTGAAAGCCAGTATTAAAACCAATAAAGAAGAAACCGAAGATGTCAAAAAACTCCATCAAGCCTATTCAGACGGCCGCTTTGAAGAACTCATCCCACTTTTGGAAGAAACCGAACAACGCACCCTCAAACTTGTTGATACCAAGTACGCCAAAGCCATGTCCGATTGGCTGAAAAACGACCTCCTGATTCGCCGCAACTTGGCATGGCTACCTGAAATCCGCAAGCAATCGGCCAAACAAAGCACCCTCTTTGCTGTCGGCATTGCCCATTTACCCAGCGAAAAAGGCCTAATCGAACTATTGCGTCAAGAAGGCTATCAAGTAACGCCCGAACCCAAAGTCCTGATTTGGCAATAAACCCAATCAAACAACAAGGCCGTCTGAAAGTCTTTCTTTCAGACGGCCTTTATTTAATCTCTATTAAATGAAGCAGTAAGCGGCATTGAGCGCAAAACTCAATCGCCCAATGCCGCTACCATTACTGCTTTAATCGTGTGCATCCGGTTTTCTGCCTGATCAAACACAATGCTGGCTTCGCTTTCGAAAACTTCTTCCGTTACTTCCACACCATTCAGGCCGAATGTCTCATAAATCCATTCGCCGACTTTGGTTTCACGATTATGGAAAGCAGGCAGGCAATGCATAAACTTGACTTGCGGATTTTCAGCCGCGGCCATTAATTCGGGCGTAACTCGGTAATCTTTCAGCAAATCGATACGTTCCTGCCACGCCTCTTTAGGCTCACCCATGCTGACCCACACATCGGTATGGATAAAATCCACGCCTTTCACGGCTTCTTTCACATTCTCCGTCAACAGAATCCGTCCACCGGTCTCTTTGGCAACAGCCTGCACTGTCTCGATAATGCTTTCAGACGGCCACAAACTTTTCGGTGCACCGATACGCACGTCCATGCCCAGTTTCGCAGCCAACACCAGCAACGAATTGGCCATGTTGTACCGCGCATCGCCGACATAGGCAAACTCAATCTGGTTCAAAGGCTTGTCGCTATGCTCGCGCATCGTCAGCGCATCAGCAAGCATTTGAGTCGGGTGGAACTCGTTGGTCAAACCATTGAACACAGGCACGCCTGCATACTTGGCCAGCTCTTCCACCACATCCTGTCCAAAACCGCGATATTCGATACCGTCAAACATCCGCCCTAAAACACGCGCCGTATCCTTAATGCTTTCCTTATGCCCGATTTGGCTGGCAGACGGCTCCAGATAAGTTACCCCTGCGCCTTGGTCGCGTGCGGCCACTTCAAACGCGCAACGGGTGCGGGTCGATGTTTTCTCGAAAATCAGGGCAATGTTTTTCCCCTTCATCCGCTGTACCTCACGCCCTGCTTTTTTAGCGGCCTTTAATTCGGCGGCAAGGTCGAGATAGGTGGTAATTTCTTCCGGCGTAAAATCCAAAAGTTTTAAAAAATGGCGGTTTTTCAGGCTCATGTCTTATTTCTCTTTTTCTAGCGTGGGCATTGCCCAACATTTTTCTCCATGCAGATTTTTCCGGGCTTCCCCGACCTTCTGCTGCTCAATTTTTCAACGTGCGAAGCCTGCCCTAAGCGCGGCCCCTTATTCTCTATCAAAACTCAAAACAAGGCCGTCTGAACCTCGCCTCGCTCCAAGGCAAGCAACGATTGTTTGCGGTTCAAACCGCCTGCGTAGCCGGTCAGCTTGCCGTCACTGCCGATAACACGGTGGCAGGGAATCAAGATAGACACCTTGTTCTGCCCGTTCGCAGCGGCAACAGCGCGAATGGCTTTAGGATTACCCAACTGTTGCGCCTGCTCCTTGTAACTGCGCGTTTCACCGTAAGGAATGGTCAGCAGTGCATTCCACACCTGCTGCTGAAAAGCCGTGCCTATCGTTTCCAAAGGCGTCACAAAAACTTTCAGACGGCCTTGAAAGTATAAATCCAATTCTTGGCGTAAAAGTTGCGTTTGCTCATTTTCTTGGAAAATAAACTGCCCACGCAAAGCTTTTTGGACAGCCATGATTTCCTGCTCCATATGTTTCTGCCCGACAAATTCCAGCAGACACAAGCCCTTGCTGCCGAACACCGCCAACATCTCACCCAAAGGCGTGGCAAGCACGGCGGCAGTCAGTTCGTTCGGACTATCAGGATAACGCGTTTCCAACAGTCGGATGGTTCGTCGGATACGGACATATTCCTCAGGGGCGCAACCGATACTGTCGATAAAACCCTGCTCGAACTGCTTGGCTTCATGTTCCGTAAACCGCTCGTGCAGCAAGGCTTCGAGGTCTGTGGAAAAATCGGTTTCCAGCCGCTCGCAGATTTCATTCCACTTTGATGGAAGCTCGTTTAAAGAAGGCAGAGTAATCATATTTTGCCTTATTCAATTATCGATAACTTAAGAGATAACCGAAAGAGCAAAAGAATCGTTTCGCCCTATCATTTTTCAAAGCCTACGGTACAACCTTTTCACTTCAACAAACGTTTCAACATACCTTCATACACTGCCGACAGTTTCGGAATATCTTCCAAACGTACGTTTTCGTTGATTTGGTGGATGGTCGCGTTAGACGGGCCTAACTCGATGAGTTCTTTGGCAATGGCTTTGATGAAGCGTCCGTCCGAAGTGCCGCCGGTGGTGGACAATTCGGCCTCAACACCACAAATCTCGGCAATGGCTTCGCGTGCCACGTCGGTCAGTTTTCCTGCCTGAGTCAGGAACGGTTGGCCTGAGCAAGACCACTGCAAATGGTATTGCACGCCGTGTTTGTCTAAAATGGCGTGGACACGTTGTTTCAGCCCTTCTTCAGTGGACTCGGTAGAGAAACGGAAATTGAATTTGACGTTCAGCTCGCCTGGAATGACGTTGGTCGCGCCTGTGCCGCCGTTGATATTGGAAATTTGGAAACTGGTCGGGGGGAAGTATTCGTTGCCCTCATCCCAGACTTCTTGTGTCAGCTCCAGCAAGGCCGGGGCAAAAGTATACACGGGATTGATGGCCAAATGCGGATAGGCAATATGGCCTTGCTTGCCTTTGACGGTCAGGTTGCCCGACAACGAGCCGCGGCGGCCGTTTTTCAACATATCGCCCAATTTATCCACGGCAGTCGGTTCGCCGACGATACAGTAATCAATCAACTCTCCACGCGCTTTCAATACATCGACGACTTTGGTCGTGCCGTCCAGCGCGTCGCCCTCTTCGTCGGAAGTAATCAGAAGCGCAATGCTGCCTTGATGATCGGGATGTTCGGCAACGAAACGCTCGCAGGCGGTAATGAAACAGGCAATGCTGGTTTTCATATCCGCCGCGCCGCGACCATACAGACGGCCCTCACGCTCGGTCGGTTCAAACGGGGGCGAATCCCATTTTTCAACAGGACCTGTCGGCACGACGTCGGTATGTCCTGCAAAGCAGAACACCGGAGCCTGTGTACCGCGTCGTAACCAAACATTTTTGGTGTCTCCAAAATGAAGCTCTTCTACGGCAAAACCGATTTTTTGCAGGCGTTCGGCCAGCAGTTGTTGGCAGTTCTGATCATCCGGCGTAACGGACGGGCGGGAAATCAGCTCTTTGGCAAGTTCTAGGGATTTAGTTTCGGTCATATTTGTTCACTTTGAGAAACAGGCCATCTGAAACGTTCTGAATATGATTTTCAGACGGCCTTGAGTTCATTTGAAGATACTGAATGGGCAGTCTGCCTTTCGGTATTCTGAGTTATTTTCCATGGCAAGCTTCATAAAGTGGCAGTAAGTCTTCCACTGTTTCCACTATCCATTTCGCGACATCCTGCTTGCCTAAATCATCACGTTCGATGTGCTTCCCGATACAGAAGAAATCTTTGTCGTCTCGAAGCTTTCTATCGCCGTCGCTTTGCTGGGCGACGGTACGATAATCGTCATATTCGCTTTCCGCACCGTGCCACATATCGAATGAAGCGTATTTTTCAGTATCAAAATTATCCAGCCAGCGGTTGTAATCAGGCAGCGCAATAGGTGAAACATCGGCTTTATAGCAGTGCCAATCCAAGCTGACACTCAAACGGCGGCGATTCAGCAAAATCGATAAAATCGCTGCGGAATTTTTATATTGTTCGTATTTGAAATAGGCAAAGAAATGAGCGCGAACTTGCCAGCCGTTACACCAGCGTTCGATATGCGGCGGCGCAAACGGTGCACCCAATTCGGCGGCAACCTGCTGGATCAGCTGCTGCCATACCTGCCAGTTTTCTTTATAGTCTGCCTTGATTTGCGGAATGCTTTCAGGCTGGTATTTTTTAAGCTGGGAAAACTGGAAAAAAGGGATATTGAACAAATCGCAACTTTTTGGGGTCAGCATAGTGTATTCCTTGAGACGATTGTTTCAGACGACCTTATTTGCGGCGGCGTGCGGCCATAATTTCGCCGATTTCGGTCAGTTTTTCTTTGGGGATAAAGGTTTTGCCCATATCAAACAGCGGCTCTTCAATCGCCAGATGAATATCATATCCTGCGACAAAACGTTTGAATGCTTCGGCATCAGGGATATAGGCGTTGTCCGCTTCAAGCTTGGCAAATTCAGCCGCTACGCCGTCCCAGTTGCTATGCAGGCTGATATGTTGGCGCAACAGCTCGTCAACGCTTTCTTGGGCTTGCGGCGCATATTGCAACAAAAGCGGAAAGAAGTTTTCTTCTTCATCTTCATGGTGTAACGGCGCGGCAACGTTGAAATACTGGGCAATTTGGCGGATGGTTTGCAAAACGATTTGATTGCAGCCGTTTTCGGCAATATAGTCCGACAACATGGCAACCTGGCTGCAGAAACGGCGTACTTTGCCATGACAGGCGTACAACATTTCAATGGGTTCGGCAAAAGTAACGCTTTTGGTTTCAAACGGATTCATGGTTTTGAGGTTTTATTCTTAAATTAATGTTTCCAGATTATAACAAAACAGCCTGCGCAAGGCAGGCTGTCTGTTTTCGAGCTTGAGGCGGATTAGTCAACCAAAGTAACTTTACCGTTCATCAAAGCGCCGTGACCTGGGAAGGTACAAGCGAATTTGTATTCGCCGCCGGCCAATTTAGCAGGATCCAGAGTCAGGGAAGCTTCTTCGCCGCCGCCAACCAGTTTGGTGTGGGCAACAACGCGTGCGTCGTCAGGTTTAACGTAGTCAGTTGCAGCAGCACCGGCACCGTCTTTGAAAATACCGTCCATGTCTTCGGCTTTACCGATGACGATGTTGTGACCCATGCTTTCTTTAGGTTGGGTACCAGTGTGTTTCAAAGTGATGGTGAATTCTTTACAAGCTTTGCTTACTTGGATTTCTTTAGTGTTGAACTGCATAGCGTCGTTGGCTTCAACAGTAGTTGCGCAGTTGCCGGCAGCAGGAGCGGCGGCAGCATCGGCTGGAGCAGCTTCAGAGGCAGGAGCGGCATCGGCAGGTGCAGTAGTTTCTGCAGGAGCAGCTTCAGAAGCAGCGGAAGCAGCAGGTGCTTCAGCAGGTTTTGCAGCTTCTTGAGAGCATGCAGCCAAGCCGATAACGGCAGCGGAAATCAGAGCCAGATAAGCTTTCATTGATGTATCTCCTAATGATGAGAGTCTTGTTAAGTTCTATTAATAGAACCCGCGCGAATATATTAACAAAGGCAAATGTCAAACTTAAACTTATTCACGCAGAGTGATAAGAAATTCAGACGTTATTTTGCTACAAACTTCACACGAAATCAAAATTTCAGGCCAAGTTTACATCAGTTTACCTAAAAGAAAACAGTTACTGTTTAGGTCGTATTTCTTTAGTATTAGATGCTATCAGTCAAATGAAATAAGTTTTAACATTTATTAACCATAATCTCATTCGGCATGATTTTAGCGGCTGTGCTTGCGTACCAATTCTGCCAATGCCGCTGCCAATTCGGGATGCTTGCCTTCCAATTTGGCCGCAGCCGCATCGAAGCTGTCCAAAGCAGCCTCGCTCAATCGCAAGCTGTTGGTTTTCGGCTGAGGAGGAGGTTTGGGGACCACCCTGACCACCACTTCCCGTATTCCGTCATGCAATGCTTGCAACTTGGGCAACATGGCAGGCAGGATCATTTTCAAACGCGAAGCAGCCATATTGTTGGCGGCCAGCAAAACCAGTCTTCCGTCTTCAATACAGGCCGTCTGAAAATGCGGATGCAGGTTGATCGGCAAAACCGTTTTGATTTTTGCATCCAATTTCCGCCATTGTTGCGATTGTTGCAACAAGACCGCCAATAAACGGTCGCGCTTGCCCAATTGTGCTAAATCCATATATTTCAGACGGCCTTTCAGTAAATTAACCAAACAATTACAATTGAAATACAGCAAAACCACCTTTATTTCAAACAGCATTACCGCGTTATACAAGCGCTTGTGTTAAAATCCCAATTTCGCCCACTATTATATCAAGGCGCAGGAATTATTCATGCTGACAAACATTGCTAAGAAAATCTTCGGCAGCCGCAACGACCGCCTGCTGAAACAATATCGTAAATCCGTTGCTAAAATCAATGCACTCGAAGAACAGATGAAAGCGTTGAGCGACGCAGATTTACAGGCCAAAACCGCCGAATTCAAACAACGCCTCGCTGACGGACAAACGCTAGATGATATTTTGGTTGAAGCCTTTGCCGTCTGCCGCGAGGCATCCCGCCGCGTATTGGGCATGCGCCACTTCGATGTACAGCTGATCGGCGGTATGGTCCTGCACAACGGCAAAATCGCCGAAATGCGTACCGGTGAAGGTAAGACATTGGTGGCCACCCTTGCCGTTTACCTGAATGCATTGTCAGGAAAAGGTGTACACGTCGTTACCGTCAACGACTACCTCGCCTCCCGTGACGCAGGCATTATGGAGCCGTTGTACAATTTCTTAGGCTTGAGCGTCGGCGTGATCGTAGCCGATTTGCAACCTTTCGAACGCCAAACCGCTTACGGTGCCGACATTACTTACGGCACCAACAACGAATTCGGCTTCGACTACCTGCGCGACAATATGGTGACCGACCAATACGACAAAGTTCAGCGCGAATTGAACTTTGCCGTTGTCGACGAAGTGGACTCCATTCTGATCGACGAAGCGCGTACGCCGCTGATTATTTCCGGCCAGGCAGATGACAACATCCAGCTCTACCGCGTGATGGATGCCGTTCCGGCCCACCTTATCCGCCAAGAAACCGAAGAAGGCGAAGGCGATTACTGGGTGGACGAAAAAGCACACCAAGTTATACTAAGCGAAGCCGGTCACGAACACGCCGAGCAAATCCTGACCCAAATGGGCTTATTACAGGAAAACGACTCGCTCTACTCTGCCGCCAATATTTCCCTGATGCACCACCTCATGGCGGCATTACGTGCGCACACCCTGTTCCACAAAGACCAACACTACGTTATTCAAGACGGTGAAATCGTGATTGTGGACGAATTCACAGGCCGTCTGATGGCCGGCCGCCGTTGGTCCGAAGGCTTGCACCAAGCCGTTGAAGCCAAAGAAGGCGTAGAAATCAAACGCGAAAACCAAACGCTTGCCTCTATTACCTTCCAAAACTACTTCCGCCTGTACAGCAAACTGTCCGGCATGACCGGTACGGCCGACACCGAAGCCTTCGAGTTCCAAAGCATTTACAACCTCGAAACCGTCATCATCCCGACCAACCGTCCGATACAACGCAAAGACTTCAACGACCAAATCTTCCGCTCAGCCGAAGAAAAATTTGAAGCCGTTGTCAAAGACATTGCCGAATGCCACAAAAACGGCCAACCGGTTTTGGTCGGTACCACCAGCATCGAAAACTCCGAACTGGTTTCTGACTTGTTACACAAAGCCGGTCTGCCGCATAACGTTCTGAACGCCAAAGAACACGAGCGCGAGGCATTGATTGTGGCTCAAGCCGGTAAAGTCGGCGCAATTACCGTTGCCACCAACATGGCAGGCCGCGGTACCGATATTGTCTTGGGTGGCAACCTCAAACATCAAATCGAAGCCATCCACGCCGATGAAACCCTGAGCGAACAGCAAAAACAAGCGCAAATTTCAGCCCTTGAAAGCGGTTGGCAAGCCGAACACGACCAAGTTGTGGCCGCAGGCGGTTTGCACATTATCGGTACAGAACGCCATGAAAGCCGCCGTATCGACAACCAGTTGCGCGGTCGTGCGGGCCGTCAGGGCGACCCCGGCTCCAGCCGTTTCTATCTGTCGTTTGAAGACCCATTATTGCGCCTGTTTGCACTCGACCGTGCCGCCGCCATCCTCAACCGCCTGGCACCTGAGCGCGGCGTCGCCATCGAACACGGCCTGCTGACCCGTCAAATCGAAGGCGCACAACGTAAAGTCGAAGGCCGCAACTTCGATATGCGTAAACAGGTTTTGGAATACGATGACGTTGCCAATGACCAACGTAAAGTGATTTACCATCAACGTAACGAAATCCTGACCAGCAAAGACGTCAGCGATTTGACCCGCGAAATCCGCGCCGACGTTATCAGCGACTTGGTTGATTACCACATCCCACCTGACAGCATGGAAGAGCAATGGGACATTCCGGCACTGGAGCACCAACTTGCAGCCGATTTCCGCCTGCATGTCGATATTAAAGGCTGGCTGAAAGAAGACAGCACTTTGGACAACCAAGACATTAAAGAACGCCTCATCAAGCGCATCGAAGACGAGTATGCCGAAAAAGTCGAATTGGTCGGCAAACAGGCTATGTCAGACTTCGAACGCAATGTTATGCTGCAAGTTATCGACAACCAATGGCGCGAACACCTCGCCGCTATGGACTACTTGCGCCAAGGTATCCATCTGCGCAGCTATGCTCAGAAAAATCCGAAACAGGAATACAAACGCGAAGCTTTCGCCATGTTTGAAAACCTGTGGCGCGGTATCAAACAAAACATTGCCGCTTTACTGACTGCCGTTCAAATCGAGCGCAACAGTGAATACGACCACACTGCCGCACAAAGCGTCAGCGATGTTCAAACCGTCCACTCCGATGCGCCTGATATGGAAGAATTGCTCGGTCAATCGCAAACCGATTTGGTTACCGAAGCGTTCGACCCTGACGGCACAGACTTCAGCCCTGAAGCGCTTGCACAAAACGGCCTGATTGTTCACCGCAACGATCCCTGCCCTTGCGGCAGCGGCCTGAAATACAAACAGTGCCACGGTAAATTGAACTAAGCAGTCATCTCAAAAGGCCGTCTGAACGGTGAAACGAGAATCTTTGATTTCGTTCTCACATCTGTTCAGACGGCCTGAGAATTATCCAAACAAGTAAAAAATTTCCAAACCCAATTTCAAAAGAGTATCCCTATGGCAGGCAATACCTTCGGACAAATCTTTACCGTTACCACTTTCGGCGAAAGCCACGGCGCAGGCTTGGGCTGCATTATCGACGGCTGCTCGCCCGGATTAGAATTGAGCGAAGCGGATATCCAATATGACCTTGACCGTCGCAAACCCGGCACCAGCCGCCACGTTACCCAACGCCGCGAAGCCGACCAAGTCGAAATCCTCTCCGGCGTATTCGAAGGCAAAACCACCGGCACACCCATCGCCCTCCTAATCCGCAATACCGACCAACGCAGTAAAGACTATGGCAATATCGCCACCAGTTTCCGCCCCGGACATGCCGATTACAGCTACTGGCACAAATACGGTACACGCGACTATCGCGGCGGCGGTAGAAGTTCCGCCCGCGAAACCGCTGCCCGCGTTGCAGCCGGAGCAGTTGCGAAAAAATGGCTGAAAGAAAAATTCGGCACGGAAATTACCGCCTACGTTACCCAAGTAGGCGAAAAAGAAATCCAGTTTGAAGGTTACGAATATATTTCCCAAAACCCTTTTTTTGCCGCCAACCAAAGCCAAATTGAGGACTTGGAAAACTATATGGACAGCGTGCGCAAATCATTGGATTCTGTCGGCGCAAAACTTCATATCGAAGCAGCCAACGTCCCTGTTGGCCTGGGCGAACCGGTTTTTGACCGCCTCGATGCAGAAATTGCCTATGCCATGATGGGCATTAATGCCGTCAAAGGCGTTGAAATCGGTGCAGGTTTTAATAGCGTAACGCAACGCGGCAGCGAGCATGGCGACGAGCTCACGCCTCAAGGCTTTCTATCCAACCACTCAGGCGGCATCTTGGGCGGCATCAGCACCGGACAAGACATTCATGTAAATATTGCCATCAAACCGACCAGCTCCATCGCCACACCGCGCCGCAGCATCGATATAGAAGGCAACCACATCGAACTCGCCACACACGGCCGCCATGACCCCTGCGTCGGATTACGCGCCGCTCCGATTGCAGAAGCCATGCTGGCATTGGTCTTGATCGACCACGCCTTACGCCATCGTGCGCAAAATGCCGATGTTCAGGTTAATACACCGGACATTGCCAAATTGGAAAAATAACCGTTTATTTCTGAATATTCTCAGAAAAATTTAGCCAAATCACAGTCTTTATACTACAATAGCACCTTATTGCCGTATGACGAAAATACGGATTTATATTAGAGGAATACAACCGCAATGGCACAAGAAACCGCTTTGGGCGCTGCGCTGAAATCTGCCGTCCAAACCATGAGCAAGAAAAAACAGACAGACATGATTGCCGACCACATTTACGGCAAATATGATGTATTCAAACGATTCAAACCGTTGGCCGTCGGTATCGACCAAGACTTGGTTGCCGCCCTGCCCCAATACGACCCTGCACTGATTGCACGCGTACTGGCCAACCACTGCCGCCGTCCGCGCTATCTGAAAGCCCTGGCGCGCGGCGGCAAACGTTTTGACTTGAACAACCGCTTCAAAGGCGAAGTCAGCGCAGAAGAACAAACCATCGCCCAACAGCACCCAGCCGTTCAACAGGCATTAGCTGCACAAGCCGAACGCCAAGCCGCTAAAGCTACCGCTGAAGCGGAAACAGCTCCTGTACAAGCTGAGACCAACGAAGCTGCTGAATAATGTTCAGACGGCCTGATAAGGCTTGCACTAAATAAATAGAGCCCCTAATTCAATACGACATCTTTCACGTCGATGAATTAGGGCTTTTTATTGCCTTAGCCTTATAGTGGACTGATTAAAAATAGCTTTTTTACCCTCACTAAGCTAAGTTTTGAAATCAAAATCTTTTCTAAGCTATTCTCAATAAGGTATTTCTCTATTACCTTGATTATTCTTGTATCAGGACAAACAATTTATGCATCGTTAAAATAAACTAAAATCTACCCCTTACAAAAATAAGCAAAAGCCGTCTGAAATATCTTTCAGACGGCCTTTTTAAATCAAATAATCAATTAAAACACGGCTTGCAAAACCAAATAGCTGACAACAGACAAAACGGCAGCTGCAGGCAAGGTAATAACCCAAGCAAGGCCGATCGGTTTCATCAATTTCCAGTTGGCATTGCGGTTAACCAAGCCGATACCCAAAACTGCACCCACCAAGATATGGGTACTGGAAACAGGCAAGCCCATAAATGATGCGGCCATCACGACGGCGGCGGCAGAAAGCTCTGCAGAAAAACCTGACGCGGGGTGCATTTCTGCCAAGCTGGTACCCACGGTTTTAATCACTTCTTTACCGACAAACCACAAGCCGACGATCAAAGCGATACCGAAAGTCAACATGGCAATCGGCGGCACAGCGTTTTGAGCGGTAATGCTGTTGGTACGCAACACATCCATAATTGCGGCAAACGGACCAATCGCATTGGCAATATCGTTCGCACCATGGCTGAATGCGAAACCGCAAGCGGTAAATACCTGCATCCATGAGAACATTTGGAAGGTCGATTTATCCAAATCTTTGCGTTTCAAACTTTTGGCGAATACAAACGTACCCATCCAAATAGCCGCGCCGATCATGAAAATGGTCAGGAAGCTGTTGACGTTGCTCATGCCCAAATGCAGATTTTTCAGACCTTTGAAAATCAACATGGCAGCAATCATCATGCCGCCGACAGAAGCAATAAACGGCACCCAAGAATGCAGAGCTTTGTAAGAATCTACTTCGCCCTTACGACTGTCAAAGTGGTGCAGACCGCGATAATACTCAGACTGCAATTCTTCAGGATCAAAGTCCGGCTCATCATAAATTTGGGCATCGTGCGCCATTTTGGTGGCGTATTCGACTTTTTCAGATTCACTCAAGGCTTCAAAAAACAGGCGATGCTCTTCTTTATAGGCTTTCTTCTCAAACTTGATGCCTTTGAGCGTATTATCGGCCCAAGAGTTGTAGTCCAAAACGTTTTTCTTAATTCGTGAAAACAACAGATAAGAAACGATGCCGCCCAATACCGGAGACAAAATCCAAGACAAGGCAATTTCGCCCAACTTGTCCCATTGAATCAGCGCAACGGAATCCACACCGTTCAATGCCGCCATACACAGGGCGCTACCGACAATACCGCCGATAATGGCGTGTGTCGTAGAAACCGGCAGGCCTTTGCGCGATGCGAAAAGCAGCCACAATGCCGCAGCCAAAAGCGCAGACATCATAATAAAGACAAACTGCATCGGATCCAGATGCATGCCATTCAAATCGACAATACCCTTACGGATGGTGTCTGTTACCTCACCGCCGGCAATCACTGCGCCGCTGACTTCAAATACTGCCGCAATCAGCAAGGCTTGCGGAATGGTCAATGTGCCGGAGCCGACACTTGTACCAAAAGAGTTGGCAATATCGTTACCACCCACATTAAACGCCATGAAGACGCCGAAAAAGGTAGCAAGGATAAACAGGCCGGAGTGGTTGTAGTGGGTATAACCCAGGCCCCAATAAATAAAATAGCCGACCATGCTCACAAGCATAGCGGCAAAAACCGTATTAATCAGCTTCAAGTTCGCACTCGACTGAGTTTGAGCCATGGAAAGTTTCCTTTTGGAAAACATGTTGAGTCGCGTTATTTTAACCTCTTTGTAATCTTTCTTGCACCAACTATTTACATTAAATGCCGAAATTCCCGTAAAAACGTCAAAAGGCGTTAAAATGTCATTTTACCTTCTCTTTCTGTAACCGAAATGCAACCCCAATACTATATCGGCATCATGTCCGGAACCAGCATGGACGGTGCCGATGCCGTACTGATTCAAATGCAGGGCAAGCAATGGCAACGCGCTGTTGCCCACAGCTTTCTACCCTATTCAGACGGCCTGCGCCAAGAATTGTTGGCACTGCAAGACATAGGCGAAAATGAATTGCACAGAAGCAATATCCTGGCGCAAACACTCAGCCGCCTATACGCCCAAACCGTCCAACAACTGTTAACAGAGCAAAACCTGTCGGCTAAAGACATTACCGCAATCGGCTGCCACGGACAAACCATCCGCCATGCGCCTGAACACGGTTACAGCATTCAACTGGTTAACCTCTCGCTTTTAGCCGAACTGACCGGCATTTTCACGGTCGGAGACTTCCGCAGCCGCGACCTTGCCTGTAACGGTCAAGGTGCGCCCCTCGTCCCCGCTTTTCACGAAGCGCTGTTTCAAGATGCGAATGAAACCCGCGCCGTACTCAACATTGGCGGCATTTCCAATATCAGCATCCTCCCGCCCGACAGCCCTTCTTTCGGCTTCGATACCGGCCCTGGAAATATGTTGATGGATGCATGGATGCAACATATTTGGCAGCAGCCTTACGACAAAAACGGGGAAAAAGCCGCACAAGGCAAAATCCTCCCCGACCTGCTCGCTAACCTGCTTGACCATCCTTACTTCAGCCGCCCTTATCCCAAAAGTACAGGCCGAGAGTTGTTTTCCCTAAGCTGGCTTCAAGGCCATCTGAAAGGTAATGAAAAGCCGGAAGATGTGATACGCACATTGGTCTTTTATACCGCACAAACCATTTTTGATGCGACCAAACAAGCTGCTCCGGCAATTCATCATCTTTATATCTGCGGCGGCGGCATCCGCAATCCGGTGTTAATGCAAGACTTGGAAACCCTGTTTTCTCCCGACACCAAATTGCACAGCACAGCTAAGCTCCATCTTGATCCGCAATGGGTCGAAGCCGCCGCTTTTGCCTGGCTTGCCGCCTGTTGGTGCAATCAAGTTCCGAGCAATCCCCACCATGCAACCGGCGCACATTCACACCGAATCTTAGGCTCAGGACATTACGGTAACTAAAGTTGAATCAATAAAAAGGCCGTCTGAACATTTTCAGACGGCCTTTACTATATTAGCCTTTACTTATTCTTCTTCCGGCAAACGGTTGATTTTCACACGGGCAATACGTTGTCCGTCCTTCTCAACCACTTCAAAACGCCAACCATGGTAATCGATGAAATCGCCCACATCAGGAATACTTTGCAATTCTTCCATAATCAAGCCGGCAACGGTATGAAAGTCCGCGTCTTCCTCTTGAGCAGGCAGATTTAACTGAGAAGCCAATTCCACATACTCCAATGCACCATCCACAGACAGCGTTTCATCCTGACTGGCTGGAGCAGCTTCTTCTTCCTCACGCTCAAACTCTTCAGGGAACTCACCGGCAATGGTTTCCAACAAATCTTTCATGGTCACCATACCCAACACCGCGCCAAACTCATCCACCACCAACGCATAATCTGCGCTGCTTTGACGGAACAATTCAATCGCATTCAACGCCGTCGTACTGTCCGGTAAAATCAATGGCTGGCGCAAGGCCGTCTGAATATTGATTTCTCCCGATTCAAGCAGCTGGTTCAGTAAATCTTTTTTACTGATATAGCCCAAAGGCTCATCTACACCTGCCTTGCCGACAACCAACAAACGGCTATACGGCGTATTTTTCAACTGCGCATTTTGTTCTTCCCGACTTTGGGAAATATCCAATTTCTCGATTTCCCGACGCGGAATCATCACGCCCATAATCGGGCGTTCCGCCAAAGTCAGCACGCTGCGAATCATGGATTTTTCGTTTTCTTCAAAATGCTCGTCATCGCCACCATTATCGCCTGCTTTTGCCAAAATGCTTTCGCGGATACCCATCATACCCAACACATTTTCAGCGGTACGCTTACGCCAAGAAGTGCTGATGTAGTCATTTTTGCGGGCATTCTTTTGCGAAACCTGATTAAACAGTTCGATCAAAATTGAGAAGCCGATCGCCGCATACAAATAGCCTTTCGGAATATGGAAATGGAAGGCTTCCGCAATCAGGCTGAAACCAATCATTAACAAGAAACCCAAACACAACATCACAACGGTCGGATGCTTGTCGACAAATGCAGTCAACGGTTTGCTGGCAGAAATCATCACCGTCATCGCCACAACAACCGCACCCATTGCCACCACAATATGATCCACCATCGCCACTGCCGTAATAACAGAATCGATAGAGAAAACCGCATCCAAAATCAAGATTTGCGCCACAACGCCCCAAAAAGCAGAATGCTTCTTCTGCCCTTCAGCAACAGCAAATTGATTGTGGCCTTCAAGGCGTTCGTGCAGCTCGGTAGTCGCTTTATAAAGCAGAAAAATACCGCCGGCAAACATAATCATGTCTTTACCGGAAATCTCCAAACCGCCCAACTCAAACAAAGGACGCGTCAGCGTCATGATGTGCGCCATAAAGCCCAGCATAAAAATCCGAATAACGACAGCCAAACCCAAGCCCGTTATCCGCGACCTATCCCGTTGCGACGGTTTGACCTTGTTTGCCAAAATCGCTACGAAAACAAGGTTATCAATACCTAAAACAACTTCCAAAACCAGAAGCGTGGCAAAGCCTATCCATGTATGCGGCTCGGCCAACCAACTGAAATCCATAATGATTGCGTTCCTTTAAAATACAAAAAGGCAGCCGTTCCGCTTAAAACGGACAGACTGCCAAAGTTCGGACATAAATAAAGGGAAAGAAGCGGTATAACAACTACTCTGCTCTGCGTCTTTCATGAAAAATTTATGCCTCGGTCAAAAATAATGGCAAACAGTTTATCAGTTTGACGAAAGAAAGGCAAAATCTTACAGCATATTTTCTTTTAAAAACAGCCTATACCAGCACTTACCAGCTTTCAGACGGCCTTTTCTTACTTGATAAAACCATCAATCGGCGCATAACCCAAGAAATCTGCCTGATCATTCAATATCACAACCCATTCTTTACTTCGCGCACTGGTAAACGGCAAGAAATACAACTCTTTCCCATTGTTTTCCAATGAAGCCTGTTTAAAAATTGATTCCTCACTTATGCCACGGGCTTTTGCCAAGACAGACAACGGTTTCATTACCTTACGAATTTTCTCACGTTCCTGCTGAGAATCTGGTAACCACCAAGAGGGCCTCATACTCGGTTCAATACTTTTCAAAGACAAATCAAGACTTTGGTTAACCTCATCCGGATTCGTTGCTTCACGCAACCCAACACGGCGCACGCCAAACCAAGATAAATCCTGCAAATCCTTCGGGGCATGGCGCAAATCATTTATATTAATTTCTGCAGCAGTTACCACATTTATCCTATCGGTTTCGAATGCGGAAACCACTGGACGCGCCAAAGATACGCTGTACAAACCATAAATTAAAGCAGCCAGCTGAATCATGCCGATTAAGGAAAAATCAATAATCCTCTCTTTAAGTTTCTTGCTCGGACTGGCAAGAATCAAAGTCAGCAACGGGCCACAAACAATATCTACTGAAATAACCAGTTTATATAAAGCCAATCCGCCTGTTAGCTCGGCATACGGATAAGGATACCAAACTCCGAATACCAACAAAGCGGTCAATCCAGCCAAAATTAGACTAATTAACAAATGCCATGCCGCATTTTTTAATGCGAACCGAAAGCGTGATGAAGAATGTAATGTATGTGCGTTTTCCATAGATAACAATAAGATATTATTTTTCTATACATATTATGTATAGCTTAAAAAATAAATGAGATATTTAAATATGCTGGTAGGCCGTCTGAAAATTGACGCATTGAGTACAACCATCTCACCACGCATTATCAATATGTTAAAAATACCAATAAATAGATAAAATAAAAACCACCATGTAAGATGGTGGTTTTAAAATTTGGCTCCCCGACCTGGGCTCGAACCAGGGACCTGCGGATTAACAGTCCGTCGCTCTACCGACTGAGCTATCGGGGAATTAAAGATCGAATTATATAGAAAATATCAGAAATCTGTCAAGCAACAATCTATATAAAAACAAAAATATTTTTATATCTTTTTAATTTATAAAACTTTTATAAGATTTCAGCAATTTGTTTGGCCGCACGTTTCGCATCCAACAAAATCAAGCCCAATTTACCGCTTTCTTTTGCCATCAATGCTAACACTGCATTTTCACCTGCTTGACTCAACAGAATATAGCCATTTTTACCTTTAACCATTACCTGATCCAACTCACCGCAAGCCAACTCATGTACGGAACGATTGCCCAATGCCAGAAGCGTTGCCGACATCGCGCCTACACGGTCTGCATTCAGGTGGGAAGGCAGCATGGTTGCGATCGGCAGGCCGTCTGTAGAAATAACTGCAGAAGCAGTGATATCCGCAGAGGTATTGTTCAAATCGCTTAATACAGAGATTAATAGTTGTTGCATAGTCGCTCCATTCTAAAATAAATATCGGTCAGGCAAAAATCAACGGCTGCCGTATCGGTGGTACAGCACTTTAACCAAAGTAACAAAAGCCTCTTTATTTAAGTCAGGCATTCCGCCAATTACCAAAATCAGCTTGGTCATGCCAATATACAGAGGGAAAAAGGTCAATTCACTTTGGCCTGAAGGATCACAAATACCCCATGCACTATTATTGATATGCAGGTTATTGCGAATCAAAAGACGGTGATTGTCTTCCATTTTAGCCACTTCACTCGCCAAAAGGCCCAACTCTTCCGCAGCCTCGTGATGAAAATTAGCATTGGCGAAATACAAACCGTTTTTATCAGCCAATAAAGCTTTGCCAGAATTAGACAACTGTTCTAACAATGTCGGCAATTGCTCGTCAGTCAAATGGATATCATCTGTGCTGATTTCCTCATCACCATACAAAAATTCCAAGCGTTGGAGGCGGTACAGCAGGTTCAACGCGGTATTGATGTCACTGGTATCCGCCCACGCCAAGATTTTTTCGCTGCTGATGGTTTCAGACGGCTCTGCACGCAACAGACCATACAATAAAGTTCTGCTGGCACTGGGCGTATCACTTGAAACAGCATAATACGCACCCGCCGGTGTAATCTTAGGATATAAATTTGCTTGTAAAGAGAGTGTCGCTTCCATCTTATACCTCTAATCCGGGGTCAATTGAGAACAACATGGCAGTAACCAATTGTTTTACATCGTCTTCTCGACGCGCATCAATCTCAAAAACCGGTACATTAAAATTATTCTGTGCTAAATATTTTTGATAAACATCCACGCTTGGTAAGGATCGAATATCCATCTTCGTTACCCCTACAACCAAAGGCGCTTTTTTCAGCAATTCCCGGAATGCATCCAAGAAGAATTGCAAGTCTTTCAATGGATTGCTTCTTGTATTATCTAAAAGAAGTACCAAGCCCATACTGCCTTGGCTCAGAATTTCCCACATGAAATTAAAACGCTCCTGACCAGGCGTACCATATAGGTGAACCTTGGTTTCCTCATCCAAATGAATGACACCGTAGTCCATCGCCACAGTCGTGTACCCCTTGCGGACAAGTGTCATATCGGATGCGGATGCATCGGTTTGAACCGGTGGTTCATCAGATAAAGCTGAAATTGCAGTGGTTTTACCTACGCCAACAGGACCGGTAAAGATAATTTTATTTTCTTTCATGACGTGTCCTTTACGATTTACCCAGCAACTTACGCATCAGGCGTTGCAACAGACCGCGAGGTTGTTCTTTCGACGGACCGGCAATTTTTTGAGCCTCTTTGCTCATTGCTGTTTCAGGTACGTCTTTGCTATTCACATCAATCTGTTCGTTCAACGAAGGCGTATTGTTCGCATCAGTTGCAAACTCTGTATCTGTCGCCAAAAAGCCCGTCATATATGTTGCCGATAAATAGTTCAAAATATCAGGCATTTCTAAAGGCATGACTTTATAGAGGATGTTCAAATTAACAGACGTTTTTGTCAGAAATGCCGACAAACGCATAGATTCCGGAACATGTGCCAAACGGGTTAAGTTTGGCCACCGCTTGAGTGTAAAGACCGTTTGCGGCGTCATCGGATAAATCAGACGGCCTGATGCAGTCCAAATGGCCATCTGCCACAAGCATGACATAATGGTAACTTTGGCTTTTTCTTTCCATTGCGGATTATCAGGAACAGCCTTACATACGACTGCCAAGTTATCGTTTTTACACAATTTCTCCAACTCATTGGCACTGACTGTCAGCAGCACTCGCTGGATGCTAGGAAACACGATTAATATCGGCTTGCCTTCATGCAAGACGGCAACATCTTGATGGCCTTGACTGGCAAATTTCAGCGCGCCCAACAAGCCTTTATTTGGATTAAATCGGCGAATAGTTGCTTTTTTTGTGCCATCGGAATTTGATTGTCTTTTATTTTCTTCAGCCGCTTGTTGCTCAGACGGCTCAAAAACATTGCCGCCTTGAGCCAAGCTGCGCAAAACAGGAAATAAGGTATCGAATTTGACCGGCTTAGCCAAATAAGGAGTCGTTACTGTCGGCAACTCGGAAGAAAACATCGCCACAGGTACTTCCGGATAAGTTTTCTTCGACTCTTTCCAAGCTTCTACACCTGCCGGAGTATCGGTATCAACCAATACCAAATCCGGTTTTTCATCAGAATCAAGGGAAACGATGACGTAATTCGTCGTATTGTGCATTTTAAATGCCATACGGAATACCGCCTGCTGTTGCTCACCCATCTCCTGTAACATAACCCGTATGGTTTTAATTTTTGGTAAATGATTATTCATCACTCGTACTTTCTACGATTATCTTATTTTTTTGAATATTGGTTCATTCGTTGCAAGAGACGGCTCATTGCCAAAACAACCTCTTCAGGCAGGCTGACAACGCGCTCACGCAACAAGCGCAGAAATTGTTCCAAACGTCCCCAATCTTCAACGCGTTCGTACAAATCAAACAAGATAATGTACAACTGCGATTCTTGAGGATACTGCAAAACAGCCTGTTCCAAAGTACCGATGGCCAAATCCAACTGACCGTAGGCCAACAAAGATTCCACTTCTTTCAGGGCTTCATCTGCAGGTGAAGAGCTGGCGCTGATGATTGAAGAGTCTTTTTGAACCAACTCACGATATTTGGCTTTCATCTGCAAAGAACTTGGCTGAATATAACCGCGCTTTAAGCCAATCTCTTTAATTTGCTGCTCAGACGGGCCTTTTTCCAAATCATCAAAAATTTCGTGATAACCAAGGCTATAACCCCAACCAAGCATACGTTCTTTTACTTGACGGCCATATTGACCCAAAGAGTGGTAAAGCTTCCACAGATGCTTGGCAAACTGCCCTACTTCTTCATTCTGATAATCCAGACGCAAGGCATCGATAATGAGACCAGCAGGCTTCGCAGAAGTTTGGATTGCTTTGTTGTATTGATGCAAAGCAGTCTCGTAGCTGATCTTGTCTTTCAGGATTTTTGCACTGCGCTCCGGTTTGGCAAAACCAATAACCGCACCCATTTCTTCAGGGCTGATTTCGCCAAAATCTTTCTTGCCTAATACGATAGGCGCACGTTTGCCCATACCGGGGACGACAATGCGTTCAACCGAATCGCTCTCAAAGGCAATATGCTCGTCGGAAGCAACTTCCAAACCGCTTCGTTCGCCAATTTGACGGTCCACTTCCTGCATATTCCAACCGAGATGATGCTCAGCGAAAACACGCAGGCGTAGGTTGGTAGAATCCAAAGCCAGACCGGCTTTCAGGTATTCGGCTACGCTGTCTTCAGAAAGGGAAGCACTATGGCGCTCAAGCGTATCCGCCAGCATATCGATATTGCCAACTCGCAGATTCAAACCAATTAATTCATGAACCAGCTTTTCCGGAGCACCGTCTTCCAAAGTATTGAGATAACCGGCCAAAGACTCTGCAGCCTTACTCTCATAGCCGAACTGTTTATAAACCTGATATTCGGTCAACGGATCGACTTCTTGTGCGGAGACAGAAGCTGTTGCATCGTTTGAGCCACTTCCACCCCATTCCCAGTCTTGATTATCCGCATTGGAAACTGTCTGGTTGACCTTCTCAATCCAGTCGTTTCCATCCTCAGAGGAGGCTGTATGAGCAGCAGATGTACGGCCGCTTTTTGATGCATGTGCGCTTTGTTTGTCTGAATTGTTACTTTGTTTATGACGAACAAAAAACAACACCAGCAAAAAAAGCACCAGCAAAAAAATAGTTAAAAGTTGATAGTTCAAGAACACCTCCCGGTCTTGTGCTGCAAACTGCATTTATTAACATCTGTTGCTTTACACGCAACTTCAACGTTATTCATTCCCCAAACGAATGATGATAACATGAATGCACTCATTTTTACATTAAAAACCCTACTCACATAAAGGACTTGATACCAATTTACAACTCGAACACACCGATGGATTCAACATGCGAGGTTTGTGCAAACATATTCATGATTCCCGCCGCCTTAAACTTATAGCCCTTATCAACCAAGACACCGGCATCTCGTGCAAATGTTGATGGATTACACGAAACATACACTATCTTCTGAGGCAAAAACGGTTTGTGTAGCGATTTGACAACAGCATAAGCACCGCTTCTCGGCGGATCGAGTAACATCTTGTCAAATTGTCCCCATGACTCAACAGTCTTTTCATCGGTATCGAATAAGTCTACAACAGAAAACGTCATATTCTCGGCACAACGATTCAGGCGAGCATTTTCCCTTGCCCTATCCACCAAATAACCAGCACCTTCAATACCGACAACCGATGCGCCACTTTTCGCCAGCGGCAAACTAAAATTGCCCAAACCGCAAAACAGATCGGCAATCCGCTCCCCTTTTTGAGGGTTTAAAAGTCTGACCGCCCTTGCCACCATCACTTCGTTCAGCTGCGCATTAATCTGCGTAAAATCACCGGGTTTGTAAGGCATTTCCACATCAAACTGAGTAAAAGTATAGTTCAGGTCAGGCGCGTTCTCAGGGTAAAACGGCAAGGACTCGGCATGATCCTGCAACCATATTTGCCATGCCTTTTCAGCACCCGACAATATCTTATCAAACCAATTACGCAATTCGCTTAATATTTGTCCAAACGGTTGATTTACGAAACGAATGTTGAGCACCGTCACATTTTTCCCGCAATAAAACTCAACAAATTTCACTTTTACACCATCATCATGCAGCTTTTGCAGCAAATTACGGACATCAGACAATCTATCGGACACATGCTTAGGCAAAATATGGCAATGGCGGATATTGACGACATCATGGCTTTTTTTGGCCTGAAAACCGAGGTTCAGACGGCCTTGTTTATCCACCGAAACACTTAAACGTGCTCTATCGCGATAATACCAGGAGTAACCATATAAAGGGGGTAAAATTATCTCAGGCTTGACCTTACCTATCCGTTCCAACTGCTCTTCCAAAATCCGTTGCTTTAACGCAACTTGCGCTCCAAAAGAAACATGTTGAAGCGAACATCCGCCACATGTATCAAAATAGCAACACGCCGGCTCGACACGTTCGGAAGAAGCCTTCAAAACCTTTTCAACTTGAGCCTCGGCAAACTGCTTTTTCTCTTTATGAATGGTAAACGTTACACGCTCTCCAGGCAGCGCACCGCCGATAAATACAGTCTTCCCATCAACTCTGGCAACACCCCTACCCTCATAATCCAAAGAAAAAACTTCCGTCTCTTGATACTGTTCTTTCACACCCATACCGTTTCCGCCACTCAGCCGCTACCCGACCGTTTGACTGTCTTCCAATACCGAAAGCGCATATTTTCTCACAAAAACACAGAGTTTCAGGTATCATGCGCCAAAAACTTTCGTTTCAAACCCTACAAAAAAAGACGACATGAAAAAAATACTATTCGGCCTGACAGCCGCCCTTTTAACTTCAGCCGCTGCTGCAAACACACTTATTCCAGACGTCTCCCCCGCCTCTTCCGGACAACACGTCGTTATCAATATTACGCAACAGCGTTTGTTCCTCTACGACAACGGCAAACTGAGCAAAATTTATCCTGTTGCCGTCGGCAAAGCCATGACTCAAACCAATCTGGGCGAACATAAAATCGGCGCAAAAGCCTACAACCCGGTTTGGCATATCCCTAAATCTATCCAAAAAGAACGCAATGACGGCGTTAAAAGCGTACCGGCCGGCCCAAATAACCCGCTGGGCCCGGTATTTGTCCGTCTTGGCGACCCTAAATTAAGCCTTGGCATTCACGGCACCAATGCCCCTGCCAGCGTACCCGGCGTCCGCAGCCATGGTTGCGTGCGCATGAAATCGCCTGATGCATTAGAATTCGCCAAAACCATCGCAACAGGTTCTCCTGCCTCCGTTATCTACCAAATGGCGAGCCTGAACGAAGATGCCAACCAAAACTTGTGGTTGGCTGCCTATCGCGACCCATACGACAAGAAAAACCTTGATACGGCTGCCCTGAAAAAAAGCATTGCTGCCTGGGCAAAAGCGCACGGTAAAACCATCCCTGCTGCACGTGTAGATGCAATCCTGAAAGGACGCACCGGCGCAGCAAACTGTCTGACCTGCGCCAAAGGCGTGAAACTCAAATCGCCTTTGAAATCTTTGGCATGGACCAGCGGCACGGATGCTTACAGCAAACCTAAAGTCATGCCGAAACCGGCTCCTGCTAAAGATGTAGTATTGCCTCAAGGAACTGAAATCGAAGTCGATGCTACCGACGATACAAATAAGGCAGCATCCGAACCGAAACAAAGCGTTCATCCGACTCCGGTGAAACCGGCAAAACCTGCTGCCAAACCGGCAACCACTCCGGCCGATGCTCCTGCTTCCGCGCCTAAAGCCGCTTCCGAACCGGCTACTGCCCCGGCCTCTGCTCCTGTGAAAGATGCTCCGGCAAGCAGCGAACCGGCAGATTTGCTGTTCTAAGCAGAACAAAATACATAGCCAAAGGCCGTCTGAAATGAATTTTTCAGACGGCCTTTTCGTACAACTGGATATTGGAAATATATGCCCCTCTTAATTCAGACGGCCTTTTTATTTTCCAAATATTCTGACAAGCCGCGCTCGCGCAAAATACAGCTCGGACATTCATGACAACCACCGACCATGCCGTTATAACAGGTATGCGTCTGCTCGCGAATATAATCCAACACACCCATTTCATCCGCCAATGCCCAAGTTTGCGCTTTGGTTAAATACATCAAGGGCGTGTGGATTTGAAAAGCGTAATCCATGGCCAGATTCAATGTGACATTCATCGACTTGACGAACACATCGCGACAGTCGGGATAACCCGAAAAATCGGTTTCGCACACGCCGGCAATGATATGGCGTATTCCCTGCCCTTTGGCGTAAATGGCGGCATACAGCAAAAACAAAGCATTGCGTCCATCTACAAATGTATTGGGCAGGCCGTCTGAAGCTGTTTCAATGGATACCGTATCATCCATCAAGGCGTTATGCGTAATCTGTTGCATCAGGCTCAAATCGAGTACCGTCTGCTTCACGCCCAAATCTTGGGCAATCCAACGCGCGCGCTCCAATTCAATGGCGTGGCGTTGTCCATATTGAAAAGTGATGGCCTGCACATTTTCACGGCCATATGTTTGAATTGCCTGAATCAGGCAGGTTGTTGAATCCTGCCCGCCCGAAAAAATAACGAGGGCCTGCTGTTTTTCCATAGTAAATTCCTAGTTTTGTTAACGCGGGAGGTTTGCGAACCGCGTGATTCGAAGATTGACGGATTATAACGGATTTCGTCTATAATCACGGCACTTCATTTTCTTTTATATAGCATAATTATGAGCATCTACGCCCTGAAACCAAAATTCCAAAACCTGTTGCGCCCCATTGTTAAGCGACTGTATCAAAAAGGCATTACTGCCAATCAGGTTACCCTGTTTGCCTGCGCCGTTTCCATTTTGATCGGTTTGCTTTTAGCATTGTTTGCAGGTATATCCACATTATTCTGGCTTTTGCCGATCTGGTTGTTCATCCGTATGGCGCTGAATGCGATGGACGGTATGCTGGCACGGGAGTTCGGCCAGCAATCGGCATTAGGCGGTTATTTGAATGAAATCACCGATATTGTCGCCGATGCTGCTTTGTATCTGCCTTTTGCCTTTATCGCGCCCTTCGGCGGCGTGCAAATTGCCCTGTTTATTTGGCTGGCGGCAATGACTGAATTTTGCGGCGTTTTGGGACAAGTTCATGGCAACGGCCGTCGTTATGACGGGCCATTCGGCAAAAGCGACCGTGCATTCTTTATCGGCGCATTGGCAGTATGGTATGCAATCGCCGGCAGCTTCCATTCTCTTTTCTATATCCTTATGTGGCTGGCCTGCGCGGCACTGGTTTACACCTGCTACAAACGTGTCATCAATGGCTTGAAGGCCGTCTGAAACTTATCCACGTTCTCGGGTTAATCATCATTGATTAGAATATTTAAACCCATCACCCCGTTTTACTGAAAACAAAAAAGGCCGTCTGAAACCATAAACTATCGGTTTCAGACGGCCTTTTATTCAGCAGCCAAGATAACTTACTGTTTACCCAGTTGACTGTAATCTACCAACATATACTTGGCAGTAATTTTCTGTGAAGCATTACCTTCGTCACCCATCAGAATCATCTGTGGCTTGCCGTTAACGGTAATCGAATCGACGGCTTCAACGTTGGTGATGTGTTGCAGATTAGGCAGAGAGATTTTTTGCGGTTCATCGGTCGGATTGCCGCTCCAAGTCCACAGTTGTGAGAATTTCTGTCCATTCTCATCCTTCACTTCATTGGCGATCACGTAGGTTTTCAACACAGGATCATAGTTGAAGGAACGGATACCGCCGCCATCAATATCAATCACGGCCACTTCATCAAACTCAGGTTTGGCATTGCGCTCAAATACATCTTTCGGATTGCTGATAAACGCGACCAAAGCCATGTTGTTGAACTCAGGATCACGGAAGCCCAAAACGAGACGTTTTTTCACCGGATCAAACGCCATACCCTCAATATTGATTTCTTCAAAAGAAACCTCAGCCTTAGTTCGCTCGCGAATCAAATCATGCAGCTTGTGATCGGTTTCCAAAACCTGCGTCAGATTGTCGTAGCTGGTCAGCCCCAACACATTGCCGTCTTGGATTTTAAAGCGCATCAGGTGTTCGCGGTCAGGCGAGCGATTGCCTTTACGGGTGCGCGAGTGTGAAGTCAGCGCGTAGATAAAGCCTTCATCGTCACGAGCCAAAGCCTCCAAGTCGCTGAGACGGCGCTTGAAACCGGTAATCACGCGCGTATCCAATGCCTCGTCTTCCACAAACCTGCCGGTTTTATCAATACTGATGATACTGAACGCATGGTTTGGTTCGTCTTCCGCAATCAGCAACTTACCGTCCGGAAGCTGTTGTACGGCAGAAGGCTCAAATACGCCGTTAAACATATTGATACCCAGCGAACGCAACTCTGCCGCGTTGTTGGCCGGAGGCGTCAGCAATGACGGCAATGTTTTCACACCGATAAATGCCGCCAGCGAAGCCAACAAGCCCAAGCGGAATACCGCGTAAGATAAGTTAATGTATTTAAACTGTTTATCCGCCAACAAGCCGAGCCAATAAAGATGATCGCTCATCTTTTCATAGATTTGTTTACGATCGCCCATAATCTCCTGCATCATTTCCCAATATTGATCTTTTTGCAGTTTCACACGGTCTTCATAAATCAAAATATTGGGTTGGCTGCCGCCAAAAAATCGCGTTTCAGTACTGCTGAGACGGGTTTTCAAATCCCGCAGCTTAGAACGGCCACGGATAAAATCCTTAAACCATGTCCGCGCCGCCTGCATTTTGCCGATACGCTCGGGCGAAGCGGACAGAAGCGCGAACACGATGGACGCGGCGGCGGTAATCATAAAGGTACTCGCCGGAATCAAAAACTCAGGCGACGATGAAAAAATAAATGCGCCCGAGATCATCAGTGCAGAAACAATAAAACCATTCAGCGAAATCATAATGTTCGCTTTGGTTGCCGCCAGCGCCAACAATTCCATCTCCGAGCGTACGGCGTTGCGGAACATGGTTTCCACGCCCTTATTCGTACCCAACAGATCAGACGCATTCAAATCCTCGGCTTTATTTTTTTTCTTCTTCGCCTTGTCTTTTTTACGTTTGGCTTTCTTCTCGTTTTTTTCAGACGGCATCTCAGGATGTTCAACCACTTCCTGAATTTCTACCGCTTCAGCCACAACCTCAACTTCGTTTTCAACAACACCGTTTTGATTGTGATCCCAAAAATCAACATCCTGTTGGGATTCGGCAGCTGCACTATCGTTTAAAGGTTTTTCTTGGTCGCCCATCTGCTTCAGCCGACCATCTTCCTTCCAATCATTCAAACTCATACCATGACTCCCAACATCAAACACTTTGAATTAAATGGAAAATAAAAAGCATATTTAGTTCATTTATTTTAGATAATTTACATTCTTTAAATGCCTAAATAGCAAACTGTCGCAGAACTAAAAGCCCTGCGACAATCCACTTTATATCGAAATATTAATAATCGATGCGTTCTTTAATAATTTTCAAATCAGGGTAAGACAAAACAATGTCGTACTCACGACCATCTTTAAAAGCCTCGATATCCAATACAGGCTGGCCGCGACGGCTATCGGCTTCAACATCGTGAACTTGATAGCCGCGTTGTTCCAACATTTTTACGGCTTTAGCACGATTTTGCTCGAAGTTTTTGTCGCTGTAGATTTTGTGTTCGATATAATCACTGGCACCGGCAGTGGCGGCAGACAAAGCAACGATGGCGGTCAATAAGAATTTTTTCATGTTTGATTTCCTTTTCAAATGTGTATTCGGGTTTCGATGGATGTATTAAAACATGACAAAATTAGCAGTTAATTAGTGCTTGGTTAAACGTAGTAAAGGCCGTCTGAAAAGTGTTCAGACGGCCTAAGCGATTCCCTTTCAGAAGAAAATAAAAGAAAAAATTTGGCAACAATATGATAACGATAAGTCCCGTCTAACTGTGTTCCCTAAATTAATTGCAAAACAAAGAGTTTATGATGATATGTCGGTAATTTGTAAGGTTATCCAAACACCCTCTATCTAACCTTTTAATAATCACTGCCATCAGTTTTAAGTAAAATTTGGAATCATCTTTTACCATTTCTCTCCATCATTGCATTCGTCCGTCTATCGGATAATCATTGCATTTATCCGATATGTCATGATACTGTTCAAAAAATATGACTATTAGGAGTTTCTCATGTCCGAACAGCAAAAATACTTTTCTACCCAAGACGGTACTTCGCTTTTCTACCGCTATCGCCCTGCTGCCGATGGTTCTTCCGACAAAGCCATTGTGCTGTTCCATCGCGGACATGAGCACTCCGGCCGAATGATGTTTGTGGCGGATGAACTGGGTTTCAACGATTTTGCCTATTTTGCTTGGGACGCGCGTGGTCATGGTTACAGCCCCGGTGAACGCGGCGATAGTCCGAGTATTGGCACTTCGGTTTCAGACGTAGATGATTTTATCCGACACATCCAAAGCGAATACGGCATCAAACCTGAAAACATTTGCGTGATTGCGCAAAGTGTCGGTGCGGTATTGGTTTCTACTTGGTTGCACGATTACGCGCCGAAAATCCGTTGCGCCGTATTGGCTTCGCCTGCGTTCAAAGTCAAACTCTATGTTCCGTTTGCCCGTACCGGTTTGAAAATCATGCAAAAATGGCGCGGCAATTTCTTTGTCAACAGCTACGTCAAAGCCCACTATCTGACCCACAACGTCGAACGTCAAAAAAGCTACGACAATGATCCGCTGATTGCCCGCGCTATTTCTGTGCGCATCCTGCTGGGTTTATATGAAGCGGCCGAACGTGTGGTTGCCGATGCACAAGCGATTACTACGCCTGTACAACTGTTGATCTCAGGCAGCGATTGGGTTGTTCATCACAAACCGCAACACGATTTCTACAACCGTTTGGGCAGCCATATTAAAGAGCGCCATATCCTGCCCGGTTTCTACCACGATACTTTAGGCGAACAAAACCGTGAAATCGCGTTTATCGAAATGCGCCGTTTTATCCGCGAGCGTTTCAATCAGCCTTTGCAACAAGTCGATCTGACTCAAGCGCACTTGTTTGGAGACAGCCGTCGCGAAGCTGACGAACTGGCTACGCCTTTGCCTGTTTGTACGCCTCGCGGCGCATTTTGGGCAATATATCGTGCCTCGCTCAAACTGGGTTCGCGCTGGAGTGAAGGTTTGAGAATCGGTCAAGAAACAGGTTTTGATTCGGGCAGCACACTGGATTACGTCTACCGCAATCAACCGCAAGGCAGCAACGCTTTCGGTGTATGGGTGGACAAATACTATCTCAACGCCATCGGCTGGCGCGGTATCCGCCAACGCAAAGTCAATATCGGCAAAGCCATTCAGACGGCCTCAGCCAAACTGCGTGAAGCAGGGAAACCTGTACACGTTTTGGATATTGCGTCCGGTCATGGCCGCTATGTATTGGACGCACTGACTGCCGACACATTGCCTGATTCCGTACGCTTGCGCGATTACAGCCCGATTAATGTCGAAGCCGGACGCAAGCTGATTGCCGAGCGCGGCTTGCAAAACACGGTAACCTTCAATGAAGTCAATGCCTACGACCGCGCCAACTATCACGATTTACAGCCACGTCCAACGCTGGGTATCGTCTCCGGCCTACATGAATTGTTTGCCGACAACGATTTGATTTTGAACTCACTCTACGGTTTCGGCGAAGCCATTGAAACTGGCGGCTACCTGATCTACACCGGCCAACCGTGGCATCCGCAACTGGAAATGATTGCCCGCGCCCTGACAAGCCACAAAGCAGGCAGCCCAAACTGGGTAATGCGCCGCCGCAGTCAGCAGGAAATGGATCAGTTGGTTGAAAAAGCCGGTTTTGAAAAAATCCATCAATGGATAGACGAAGACGGTATTTTCACCGTCAGCTTGGCAGTGAAGAAATAAAAATAAAGGCCGTCTGAACAATTTTTTAACTTTCAGACGGCCTGGTATATAAGTTGAGCATTAATAACTCAACAAAAATAATATTAAAAGGGATTTTGGGTATAAACGTCAGCCCAATTAAATAATACTATGAAACACTTACTAATCGACTTTGAAAATATCCAACCGCAAAATCTGGACAAATTACCAACTGAAGATACTCATATTTGGTTATTTTTAGGCACACAACATAAATCATTACCCATTAGTTTAGTGGCATCATTGCTTCCATTTGGCGAACGTGTCCATCTTATTCACTTACAGAAATCAGGCAAAAACGCATTAGATTTTTATCTTTCTTATTATCTTGGAAAAATTATAGCTACAGATACAGATGCTCAAATTGGTATACTTTCTCGTGATGGTGGTTACGATATATTAGTAGAACATATCTTAGAAAAGCAGGAGGCAAAAGGTGTTGTACGCCTAGCAAATATAGATGAAGTGCAGCACACAAAAATTAATACTACTCCTCCAACAAAACTACTAGAACCCCACCCTCAATCTGAAAACTCCCTCAAACCACCTCAGCCATTAGCACCTTATTTTCAAGCAGCCTTAACTGCTTTGCGTCAGCCCAATGCTTTTCTTCCATCTCGCTTACATAATTTGCAACAAAATCTGTGTAAATATATTTTACGCGAACAGTTTCAAGGCAAAACAGATGAAGAATGCGAAACAACAACTGCTCATATTATTAATAAACTTAAAACACAAAACTTAATTAGTGTTGATGAGCAAGGTATAGTGATTTACCACATCAGTGACAATGATCTATTACAGAAAATCCAACGTTATATTTTGAATATCAAACCCAAAACTTATACTGATTTTCAAGATGCCGTACAGAAACGTGCAGATGCTCTCTCACTTACTATAAGTCAAGCTGATATTCAAGCCTTTGCACGCCATTTGCGCGAACAAAACCACATTCGCCAAAACAATGGAAAAATTGAATATGCTCCATTTCCCCATACTAATCCCAATCCCATATCTCAAAAGAAAATACTCCATTTGCCTGATGAAACCATGTGGAAAAAAGTAATTGCCGCACTGTCAGTTGAACCATCAAAACGCCCAGGTAAAGTCAGCACATTACGAAACACTATAAAAGCACATGCAAAATCCAACAATCATGAAACTGAAAAACTATTACAGCATCTACTGAATAGAAAAGTTCTTAGCATTGATGGTACGAATATCACTTATCTTAAATAGGCTCACGGAATCAAAATATTTAATTATTAACTAATCCCCCATGAAACCCTCCCTCAAAACCTCCCTGCTCAAGCTGATTTCAGTCGGTATCTTGTTTTACACCAGCTACGGCCTATCCAATCATTATGCGGCATCGCTGGACTATGTGCCTGAAATCGCTTTTGCATGGGAGCGCAATATTCCGTTTTGGGCATGGACAATTGTGCCTTATTGGTCGCTAAACCTGATGTATGCCGCGGCATTTTTTCTTTGCCGTGATACACATGAACAAAACCGATATATAGCGCACCTTGTAGCTGCCCAACTGATTGCGACTGCTTGCTTTGTGCTGTTTCCGCTGCGTTTCGGATGGCCCAAACCGCCTGCCGATGGGCTGTCAGGCTGGCTGTTTGATTCATTGGCTGCATTTGATTTGCCGTACAACCAAGCACCATCTTTGCATATCGCGTTGGCGATTATCGTGGGTGCATTTTATTGGACGCGCTTTCCTAAAATCCGCCTGCCGCTTTTCTTATGGCAAAGCCTGATTGCCTTGTCAGTACTGACGACTTATCAACATCATTTTATTGACGTGCCAACCGGAGCATTGCTCGGCTGGCTGGTGTTGTGGGCTTTTCCACGTCAGATGACTTCGCCGTTAAAACTGGGCTTGAGTGATGTACGCTCAAGAAAGATTGCGTTGCTGTATTTGCTTGGCGCGTGTTTGACGGCGTTACCCGCGTTGCTGGGTGGCGCGTGGCTGTGGTTGATATGGATTAGCGTGTCTTTGCTGATGGTGGCTTTTGCCTATTTGACTGGAAATGTAGCCTTCTTCCAAAAACAGGCTAACGGTAAATTATCGGCAGCAGCGACGGTTTTGCTGTTGCCTTATCTGGTGGGCGTACGGCTAAACATGGCGTATTGGTTACGCGGTAAGGCGAAAACGGCACAAGTCCGCCATGATGTATGGATTGGCAGCGTTTTAGGGATTTCAAACCATCTGCCTGCCGTATTGGATGTATGTGCCGAATATCCCTGCCGTAGCTATCAAGGAGAATATCGCGCTCTGCCTTTACTGGATATGGTAACGCCGTCTGAAAACGATTTAGTTCAGACGGCCTTGATATTGGAAACCTTGCGCCAAAAACACGGCAAAGTGCTGGTATGTTGCGCTTTAGGTTATGGAAGAAGTGCCGCAGTGGTACTGACGTGGCTGCTGGTCTATGGTGGCTGCAAAGACTTGACGCAAGCGAAGGCTGAACTCAAACAGGCTCGGCCGCAAATGGTATTATCGCCGGCCACTGCCCAAGCAGTTGAAGCTGCGGCCAACCGTTTAAAACAAGGATAATGATGGACAACGCAACCGACAGCCGTATTACCGCCCACCTGCTCTCTACCGCACATTATGTTGCCGCCTGCAACGCTCTGCTGCTCGCCTTGTCGGCAAAGTATGGCGGCGCATGGTTTGAGGTGCAACTTTTCTTGGCAGCGGTTTTGTTGTACTGCCATATCCGCGTTCACTTCGATCGCCGTGTGTTCCAAGACTTTGCCGACAACCGCTACTCCCCTGAAGACTTTGACCAATCCTTACAACAAAACGGTTTGCGTCAAATTTCAGGCAGCCGTACTTTGACCCAACGGATAAACGGCGCACTTTCCCTATGGCGCAAATGCTTATACCTGACCGCCGCACAATTTTTAATTTTGCTTATCCAAAGCATTTGATTATTTTTGCTAATTTACCCAAACCAGATCTAGAGCGGTATCTCACTCCCAAAGGCAGAAACAATGAAAAACTTCCTCAAAAAACAACTTGCCTGGCTAACCGACCAAGCCTTATGTCTGTCGGTCTCTTTTCTTACGGGCGTACGCCCCAAAAGCTCGCGTGAGCTGACATTCAATCAGCACCAAAAAGTCTATTACGCCAATCACGGCAGCCATGGTGATTTTGTATTGGTGTGGATTTCCCTGCCCCGCCGCTGGCGCTTGTCCACGCGCCCAGTCGCCGGTTCGGATTACTGGCTGACAAGCAAACTCAAACGCTTCATCATTCAAAACGTTTTCAATGCCTTGCTGATTCCGCGCCATAGTGATAATCCGCAAGCGATTACTGAACAGATGAAAGACGCGCTGAACGCAGGCGACTCCTTGATTATTTTCCCTGAAGGTACGCGTAACACTGACGACAACACCATCCTGCTGCCATTCAAGTCCGGCATTTATCATCTGGCAAAAAGCAAACCCGATACCGAATTTGTGCCGATTTGGATAGACAACATCAGCCGCGTACTACCAAAAGGCAAAATCCTGCCTATACCGCTTTTGTGTGAAGTCCATATCGGACAGCCGCTTACTTTGCAGGAAAACGAAGACAAAGACAGCTTTTTGACACGCAGCTGTGAGGCATTGCTGGCACTCAGGCCATCTGAAAACGACCGCAGCGAGCTTCGCCAAAATGAATCTGAAGTTCAGCAAAACAAAGGAGGACAAGCATGAGCCTTTCTACGACTTCCCAACAAATCATCGTCGAACAAGCCGCCGCTCATCTGACTCCGCAAGCCAGCTATATTTTTGTCGGCGTGTTTGCCGTATTGTGTTTTGCCAGCATCATCGGACAATGGCTTAAGCGTAAAAACGGCACCGATAATGCCACCATCGCCAACCTCAATGCCCGTATTTACGCATGGTGGCTGATGACGCTGGTGTTGCTGGGGGCGTTTTGGTTCGGCAAAATCGGGACGGTTGTACTGTTTTTCCTGATTTCATTTGCCGCACTGCGCGAGTTTATGACCCTCGTCTATCGTCGCCGCAGCGACTATTACAGCATGGTGGTCTGCTTTTACCTGCTGCTGCCGGTGCAATACTATTTCGTCTATGACAGCTGGTACGGCATGTTCAGCATTTTTATTCCGGTTTACGGCTTTTTGATACTGCCGATTATTGCCAGCCTCAGCGGCCAAACCGCGCACTTTTTGGAACGCGCCGCCAAAACGCAATGGATGGCGATGATTTGCATCTTCTGTCTGTCCCATGTTCCGGCGCTGATGTTTCTAGACTTGGACGGCTTCGATAACGGCAACAATATCCTGTTGCTGATCTTCCTGATTGGCGTGGTGCAAGTATCGGATGTGTTGCAATACGTTTGGGGCAAACTGATTGGCGGTGCAAAAATCATGCCTTCACTTTCGCCGTCAAAAACCATTTCCGGCACTGTCGGCGGTATTTTGTCGGCCACTGCCATTGCCGCGCTGATGGCGCCGATTACGCCGTTCTCCCACGGCCAAGCAGCCGTTATCGGCTTTATCGTCTGCCTGATGGGCTTCTTTGGCGGCCTGGTTATGTCTGCCATCAAACGAGATTACGGTGTCAAAGACTGGGGCAATATGATACGCGGCCACGGCGGCATGCTTGACCGCGTGGATTCGATCTGTTTTGCCGCACCCGTGTTTTTCCACATCACCCGTTATTTCTGGAACGGCTAAACTTCAGGCCGTCTGAAAGCTGTTTTTCAGACAGCCTTGAATGTATGAAACTGCCAGCCCTGCCAATTCGTTATACAATACGCAACCATTGTTATTACACACAAAAAATGAATAAACCCTCTCCAATCTTTCCCATTTTTCTTGCTACGATTATCTTCGCCCTCATTGTTTGGTCTGGCATCAATCCCCATGACCGTGCAGTCTGGTACGCCGAAATCATCCCCGTAGCATCCGTATTCTTCCTTCTGGTTGCCACCTACCGCATTTTCCGCTTCAGCAACTTGGCCTACTTATTCATGAGCTTTTGGCTGATTATGCATTCCATCGGTGCATACTATACTTTTGCCGATGTGCCATTTGAATCCATCAACCGCTTTTTTGAACCGATTTTGGGCGAAAACCGCAATCATTACGACCGTATTGCCCATTACATCATCGGCTTCTACGCCTATCCAATGGCTGAGTGGCTGCTGCGCCGCAAGCTGTGTAATCTGCCCCTGGCCTTATTTTTCTCCTTGTTCTTCATTATGAGCGTGGCTGCCGCCTATGAAATCATCGAATGGCAATATGCCGTCATCGACGGCGGAGAGGCCGGACTGGAATTCTTGGGTTCTCAAGGCGATATTTGGGACGCGCAAAAAGACATGCTTGCCGATACTTTGGGCGCGTTAACTTCTCTGTTTATTTTTGTGTTTACCCGACCCGATAACCGCTTGGGTTTCTCTTAAATCTACCCCTTTAAAGCGAAAGGCCGTCTGAAACCAGATTTTCAGACGGCCTTTTTTCATTTTTCTATCACTATTATTGTAAAAATTAATAAATACGATAGTTAAAAACATAAGCCGATTTTGAAACAAAATCCGTCATCAAAATTTTTAAGCACATGAAATATATAAAAAACAACGTCTGTTAAGATTTTGTAAACAATATGTCCACGTCAACATGAATTTTTCGATTTGATTTAAGTCAGCATATCTTGTGTCATTAATCCATAAAATATTCGGAATTCTACAAAATATTGATTAACCCGATAGAGGTTATCATCAAGACGAGGAACACAAAATGCAGAAAATTCCAGAATTGGTCTGCCCCTCCGGCAACCTGCCTGCACTGAAAACCGCTGTGGACAACGGTGCGGACACGGTTTACATGGGTTTGAAAGATGCGACCAATGCACGAAACTTTCCGGGACTGAATTTCGATATGAAATCTGCGCGGGAAGGCGTAGCTTACGCCCATGCGCGCGGACGCAATGTACTGATGGCCATCAATACATTCGCACAAGCCGGCCAAGTGGAGCGTTGGCACGCTGCTGTGGATACGGCGGCGGATTTGGGTGCCGATGCGATTATTGTTGCCGACCCCGCCATCATGGCGTATGCGGCAGACAAACATCCGAATTTACGCCTGCATATGTCAGTACAAGGTTCGGCCACCAATTACGAAGCCATCAATATGATGAAAGAGCTGTTCGGCATCCGTCGTGCCGTTTTGCCGCGCGTGCTGACCATCGATCAGGTCAAACATGTAATTGACAATACTGATGTGGAAATTGAAGTCTTTGGCTTCGGCAGTTTGTGTGTGATGGTGGAAGGCCGTTGCATCTTGTCGAGCTATGCAACAGGCGAATCGCCCAATATGCAAGGTGTCTGCTCTCCGGCAAAATCCGTCCGCTGGGAACAACTGCCCGACCGCATGAACGTACGTCTAAACCAGGTATTGATAGACCAATACAAACCCAATGAACCGGCAGGTTATCCAACCTTGTGCAAAGGCCGCTTTGAAGTCAATGATGAAACCTACTATGCTTTGGAAGAACCGACTAGCCTGAATGTTTTGGAAATGTTGCCCGAACTCATCAAAATCGGTGTGTCCGCCATCAAAATCGAGGGACGCCAACGCAGTCCGATGTATACGGCGCAAGTAACCAAATCCCTGCGCCAAGCACTGGATGCAGCCGCAGCCGACCCATCGCATTTCAAAGTCAATCCGTCCTGGAACAATGCCTTGAGCAAAGTTTCGGAAGGTCATCAGACAACTTTGGGCGCATACAACCGCCCATGGAAATAAGGGGAAGAAAATGAATTCATTGAAATTGTCGCTGGGTCCTATTTTATTTTTCTGGCAAAAAGAAGCCCTGCTGGAATTTTACGTTTCCATGCTGGATACGCCGTTGGACACGGTCTATTTGGGCGAAGTAGTCTGCTCACGCCGTCAGAAAATGCGCTTTGCCGACTGGTTCGGACTGGCTGAAGACTTGGCGGAAAGCGGTAAGGAGATTATTCTTTCTTCACAAGTCCTGCTCGAAAGCGAATCCGATCTGAAACGCCTGCGCAAAATCACGGAGCAGGGAAAGTTTAAAGTTGAAGCCAACGACATGGGTGCGGTCAAATTGGCACGCGAACATGGCATTCCTTTTGTTGCCGGTGCAAGCCTGAATATCTACAACGAAACCACTTTGGACGTATTCCGAAAATTAGGGGCATTCCGCTGGATTGCACCGTCCGAGCTGAGCCGTGATAAGGTTGCCGAAATCATCAAGGCTTCAGACGGCATTGAAACCGAACTCTTCGCTTGGGGTAAAATGCCGCTCGCCTATTCATCACGTTGCTTTACCGCCCGCCATTACAATCTGAATAAAGACAGTTGCGAGTTCCGCTGCCTCGACCACGAGCACGGTATGGCCATGAATACGCGAGAAGGCCAGCCGTTTCTCACCATCAACGGCATCCAAACCATGTCTTACGGCTGCCAAAACCTACTGCCCCACCATGAAGACTTGAATAAAATTGGCGTGAATATGCTCAGACTGTCGCCACAAATGCACGGCATGTCTGAAATTATCCAAATTCACCGCGATGTATTGGACGGAAAAGCCACATGGGAAGATGTCCGCCCCGAGTTGGAACGACTGACTACCGGAACACTGGTTGACGGCTATTGGCGCGGTCAGCCCGGTATTGAAACCGTGAGGGAGGCATATTATGGCGCTGCCTGAAATCATATTACCCAAATGGATGGCAAAAATCGGTACCAAACTTCCCGGCAAACCTCCACGCTTTGTTTTGGTCTCCGTATTGAATACCATGCTGAAAAAAGGTTTACTGCCTGCCGATATGGAACTTTTTGCCGGAAGAAAATTCGAAATCGAAGTTTTGGATGCCGGTATCAAAGTGCGGTTTAGTGCCGATACGGAAAAATTCCTGGACGACAACTTCAGCGGCGCCCCCGATCTGAGACTGGCGGCCAACGGTATAGACTTCATGCGCATGATGATGCGCGAGGAAGATCCCGATACCTTATTTTTCAACCGTAAATTGCAAATCGAAGGTGATACGGAACTGGGGTTAATTACCAAAAACTTACTCGACAGCGTCGAGTGGCCTTTCAGCGAATGGTTCCTGAAACGCAGTACGTCCACTTTGGATTGATTAATTTTGGTTGAACCAAGAACAAAGGCCGTCTGAATGTTTCAGACGGCCTTATATATTTCACCTCTTTGATATGTCTTCTCTTATTGGTTTTATCAAATATAAAAAAGCGTACCTTGTTAGGTACGCTTTTTTTCAATCCGACTCAAAATTAGAATTTTGCACCGGACTCATTTGCCATAAAGTCTACAGCCGCTTTAACCTCATCGTCACTCAAGCTGCTGTTGCCGCCTTTGGCAGGCATTGAATTAAAACCCTCAAGCGCGTGTTTGTGCAAAGTATCTTTACCTTGCTTAATTCGAGGAGCCCAGTCGTCTTTTTTACCGACAGCAGGTGCACCCGGAATCATACCGCCATGACATGTTTTACAGTTGGCTTCAAAAACAGCTTTGCCGTCTACCTTAACCGGAGCCGCTTCTGCTTTTTCAGCAGGTTTGGCTTCAGCAGCCGGAGCAGCTTTATCGGCAGCAGGAGCTGAAGCAGCCGCCGGAGCAGAAGCATCGGCAGGTTGAGCTGCCGGAGCAGGCTCGGCTTTTTTAGCAGGAGTTTTTTTACCGTCTTTGTTGGACAAACCCCAAACATAAGCGGTCATGATGTGCAGCTTGTCTTTGTCGAGAAAGTGACCCCAAGCAGGCATTTGGCTGCTGCGGCCGTTGGTAATGGTTTCGGTAATCGCTTTTTGAGTACCGCCCCACAACCATACATCGTCGGTCAGATTCGGGCCGAGGCCTTGGATACCTTGACCTTTGTCGCCGTGACAAGTAAAACAGTTGGCAGGTGGGCCGCTAAACAGGGCTTTACCGCGCTCTGCACGTTCTTCGTCATATTGACCCTTAGGTTTAGAAAGAGACATAACATACTGTGTTACGTTTTTCACGCCTTCTTCACCCAAAGCAGGACCCCATGCCGGCATGGCGGCAGTACGGCCTTTTTCAATGGTTTCCTGAATTTTTTCAGGTTCGCCACCCCACAACCAATCGTCGTCGGTCAAATTCGGGAAGCCTTTGGAACCTTTGGCATCTGAGCCGTGACATTGGATACAGTAGGTATTGAAAAGGTTTTGTGCAATAGCACGGGCTTCAGGGTCTTTAGCCACTTTCTCAATCGGCATATTGGAAAATTTAGCATACACTTTACCGTATTGCTGATTGGCTTTGGCAACTTCTTCTTCATATTGACCATGGCTGCTCCAGCCCCACAGGCCTTTGTAATCGCCGATACCTGGATACATAATCAGGTAGCCGACGCCAAACAGCCATGTGCAGACATAAAGCCAAAACCACCAACGTGGCAGAGGATTGTTGTACTCCGAAATGCCGTCCCACTCATGACCTGTGGTTTTTACTTCTTCGCCTTTTTTAGGGCGTTTCACAACGTTTTGCGAAAGCAGAAGCCAAGCCAGGCCGATGAAGCTGAGCACGACGATAACGGCAATATATATACTCCAGAAACTACTGGTGAATTGGGATGTTGTGTTCATTATTTTGCTCCGTGATCACGGACTGACTGAGCTTGATCGTCCTTTTCAGACGGCCTTTGTTCGTCATTATCGAAAATACTGCTGGCAGCATCGTCATAGTTTTTCTTATTGCGTCTATTGAACACAATATAGAGGACTAAAATAAAGCTGATAAATACCCAAACAGTAAAGAGCGAGCGAGCCCAGTTAGCGTCCATGATGTTACCTTACGTTTTTCAATGCCAAGCCCAAGCCTTGCAGATAGGCGATAACAGCGTCCAGCTCTGATTTGTTAGCCAGCATTTCAGGTGCTTTGGCAATTTCTTCATCGCTGTAAGGTGTACCCACTTTACGCAGGGCTTTCATATGCGCCACAGTTGCCTCGGCATCGACTTTATTGCGTGCGAGCCATGGGAATGCAGGCATATTGGACTCCGGCACAACGTCGCGCGGGTTCAGCAGGTGGATGCGGTGCCATTCATCGGAATAACGGCCGCCAACACGAGCCAAATCCGGACCGGTACGTTTAGAACCCCATTGGAACGGATGGTCATAAACAGACTCACCGGCAACGGAATAATGACCGTAACGTTCAGTTTCTGCACGGAATGGACGAATCATTTGAGAGTGGCAGTTGTAGCAGCCTTCGCGCACATAAATATCGCGACCGGCCACTTGCAGGGCGTTATATGGTTTCACGCCGGGTGCAGGTTCGGTAACTGCCTTGGTGAAGAACAGCGGAACAGCCTCGATCAGAAGGCCGACGCTGACTACAAGCAGGGTGAATACAATCAGTACACCGACTTTTTCTTCAGCTAATTGTTGTAATTTCATTTTGGTAGCCTATCTTTCTTGTCATTAGTGGTGTTGAGTTTGAGAAACCGCAGGAATCTCAGCATCAACTGCTTTACCACTGATAGCAGTACGGTAAACGTTATATGCCATGATGCACATACCGCTCAGGTACAGAAGACCGCCGGTGAAACGAATCATGTAGTAAGGCATGGTACGTTTTACGGATTCAACGAAGGAATAAGTCAGCGTGCCGTCGTCATTCAAAGAACCCCACATCAGACCTTGCATTACGCCGGCAATCCACATTGCAGCGATATACAGAACCACGCCGATGGTCGCGATCCAGAAATGCGCCTCAACCAATTTGGTGCTGTACATTTCATTTTTGCCGAACAAGCGGGGAATCATATAGTAAACGGAACCGATGGTTACAAAGCCCACCCAGCCCAATGCGCCGGCGTGAACGTGTGCAACAGTCCAGTCGGTGTAGTGGCTCAGAGCGTTAACGGTTTTGATAGACATCATCGGGCCTTCGAAGGTAGACATACCGTAGAAAGACAGAGAAACGATCAAGAATTTCAAAATCGGGTCGGTACGCAGTTTGTCCCATGCGCCGGACAGAGTCATGATACCGTTGATCATACCACCCCAAGAAGGCGCAAACAGGATCAAAGACAATACCATACCCAAAGATTGAGTCCAGTCAGGCAATGCGGTGTAGTGCAAGTGGTGAGAACCTGCCCACATATAAGTGAAAATCAAAGCCCAGAAGTGAACAACGGACAAGCGATAAGAGTAAATAGGACGGCCTGCTTGTTTTGGTACGAAGTAGTACATCATACCCAAGAAGCCGGCTGTCAGGAAAAAGCCCACCGCATTGTGGCCGTACCACCATTGAACCATCGCATCAATCGCACCTGCGTAAACCGGATAAGATTTCATCAAACCGGCAGGGATGCTGATATTATTGACGATGTGCAACAGCGCAACGGCCAAGATAAAGCCGCCGTAGAACCAGTTGGCAACGTAAATATGTTTGATTTTACGTTTAGCAATCGTACCGAAGAATACGATGGCGTAGGCAACCCACACCAGCGTAATCAAAATGTCGATAGGCCATTCCAACTCGGCGTATTCTTTACCTTGGGTGTAACCCATAGGCAAGCTGATGGCCGCAGCTACGATAACGGCCTGCCAACCCCAGAAGGTAAATGCAGGCAACCAACCGCCAAACAGACGGGTATTACATGTACGTTGAACAACGTAGTATGATGTACCGATCAGACCGCAACCACCGAATGCAAAAATAACCGCATTGGTGTGCAGAGGACGCAGGCGGCCGAAGTGGAACCAAGGTCCGATATTGGATAAATCGAGGGCCGGAGCAAAAAGCTGGGCAGCGACGATAACGCCGACCAACATGCCCACAATACCCCAAACTACAGTCATGATGGCGAACTGGCGCACCACTTTGTAGTTATAAGTTTGTGTGTCCATGGAAGTCTCCATAAATTATGGGTATAAAAAATTTTTATCTCACCTCAACCATTACGTTTATGAAAAGCGCAATACGGCTAAGGCTCAAATTTTTCTAAATTTAACATAGACACCACAACATGCCAAGCAAAATTACATTCCATATTGCATAAAAACTTTAGTGAGACACAATATCATTTCTTTTATAATCAATAAATTATTTAAACATATTCAATAAATCGGACACAGCATTTTTTCAAGCCCCCTTTTTCGTACAGTTTTATTGATATAGATTAAGCCTACCCTTTAAAACCCCTTCCTCTTAATAAACTTTAGCAAATTAACCAATAGTCATGATTAATTACAAAATTACCCCCAACTTTCTGTCTCATGAATGGCACATCACCTTATCATTCACTCAAACCAATGATTCTGAAACAGAAATCAGCTTACCCAATTGGGTTCCCGGCAGCTACCTCATCCGTGACTTTGCCCGCCACATCACACACATCAGCGCGCGCTGCAACGGCAAAGCTCAGCCGCTGACACAAACCAGCAAAAACCATTGGCAAACCCCGGCCCTCAGTGGAGCGTGGGAAATTTACTACACTGTTTACGCATTCGACTTATCAGTTCGCGGCTCGTTCCTCAGTACCGAGCGCGGCTTTTTCGACGGCGCATGCCTCTTCTTAAAAGTACACGGACAAGAACAACAACCACACCAAGTCGAATTTCCTACCCTGCCACACACATGGCAGATAGCCACAACCCTGCCCCAAACCTCGGCGATCACTTTTCAGACGGCCTCATACGCCGAGCTTATCGACCACCCGGTTGAAACAGGCATCATCGAATTTCTCGAATTTGAAGCACAAGGCATCCCCCACCGTATTGCATTAAGCGGTATCTACCCCGATTTTGACCGCGCCCGCTTCCTCGCCGATATTCAAAAAATCTGCGAAACCGAGTTAGCGATGTTCCCCTCCCCTGCCCCGTTTACCGAATACCTTTTCTTACTACATCTGGGCGACAACCTCTACGGTGGGCTGGAACACATCAGCAGCACCGCCCTGCTCGCCGACCGCCACAGTCTACCATCTTCCGATATGGGCGAAGCCGACAAAGCCTATACCGAACTGCTCGGCCTCTTCTCCCATGAATACTTCCACGCATGGAACGTCAAATCCATCAAACCGGCCGTCTTCGCACCTTACAATCTCGACCAAGAAAACTACACCGAACAACTTTGGGCATTTGAAGGCATTACTTCCTACTACGACGACCTCTTTCTAGCCCGAAGCAAAACCATCAGTCCCGAAGCCTACCTTACCCTGCTTGCACAAAGCATCACACGCGTACAGCAGACACAAGGCCGTCTGAAACAAACACTTGCCCAATCCAGTTTCAGCGCATGGGACAAGTTCTACAAACAAAACGAAAACAGCCCCAACGCCATCGTCAGCTATTATCAAAAAGGCGCACTGGCCGCACTTTGCCTCGATCTTATCATCCGTGAAAAAAGCCAAGGCAAATACACCCTCGACAGCGTGATGCAGCAACACTATCGTGACTGGTGCGACACCCATCAAGGCATACCCGAAAAACACTGGCAAACCCGTTGCCAAGAAATAACCGGTTTAGATTTAGAAACCTTCTTTCAGACAGCCTTATACAGCACCGAAGACCTTTCACTCGCAGAATGTCTGCAAAGCGTAGGTATCAAACTTGACTTTATCCCCCTTCCTCGCCAACACGGAGGAGCATTTGCAAGCGAACCCCAATCGGTTGCCCCCGCCAACGATTTCGGTGCACGTTTCAAACAAAGCAGCGACCATGCAATCCTGACTCATGTATTTAATGGCGGCAGTGCAGAAAATGCCGGACTCTGCCCGCAAGACAAAATCATCGCCCTAGGCGGCTATGCCTGCAACGACCTTGCAGCGCAGTGGAGCAAACTGCCTATAGGCACGCGCACCACCATCCATTTCTTCCGCCAAGGCCTGTTGCGCGAAACCAGCATCACAGTCCAAGCAGCAGAAGCCAATACCGCCCTGCTGCATATTACTAATCGCCAAAAACTCGAAAACTGGCTTTATAATGACTAAACTTTATTTTTAAACAGCCGCCTCATATACAAGGCATTCTGAAAATATCTCATTGAAAGAACAGTCATGAAAAAACTTCTTATCGGGACACTTGCCCTATTTCTCAGTTTACATGCCACTGCTGAATCTAACACTGTCTCGACAGAAAAACTCCCAATCGAGAAACTGAGCAAAGAAGTTGCTGTCTTCTACAAAAATCCTTCTGACACACGCGCCGTTAACTTGCTGGACGGCCTAGTCAAAGCCGATCTCATGCGCCATACCACCATTGTCTGGGCCAGCCAAGTCCTACAAAAATATCCCCAAGTCAGTACCGCTTGGTGCAACAAAATTCGTACTTACCACGATAATGCACAAACTTTTGCTACCTATACTCTCGCCATGACAGGTACACCTCAAGCCCAAACATGTATTAACAGCCTAACATTAGATGCCGCACTAAAAAATGGAATCGAACAAATCGAAACCTTCCATCCACTTCAAGAACCGATGGTTTCTCCTGCATCACTAGATTTTCTATGGGTAACCTACTATGCAACCGGTAATCCCAAAGCTGTTGAACGCATTCTCGACTACATTATCAAAGCCCAAACAGCAGCCGAACAGCATCCAAATCATGTAGACCTCATGCTTGCTTCTGCCATTTGGTCAACCCGCTCCAATATGGAGCAAGACTCGACGATCGACAATATCGTCCGCAAATATATACAAAACCAATCCAAAGACAATAAAAAACTATTGGAACAAGCCTTATTGAAACCTCAAAAGCAATAACATCCATCATCAAACTTTAGAAAAGGAAAAACTATGCCCATCCGTAAACTGACCGACACCCTCTATATTGCCCCCCAATTGACCGAAGCCGATGTCCAAGAAGCCGTACGCCTCGGCATCCAAACCGTCATCTGCAACCGCCCGGACGGCGAAGAAGAAAACCAACCGGCTTTTGCCGAAGTACAAAACTGGTTTAAAGAGGCCGGCATCAACCAATTCTCACACCAGCCCGTCGTTGCGCCTCAAATCAATGCAGCCGATGTCGCAGCCTTCCAAAATCTGTTGCAACAATCTCCAACTCCTATCCTTGCCTTCTGTCGTACCGGCACACGTTGCTCCCTGCTTTGGGGTTATCATCAAGTGCAACACGGCGCATCTGTAGCCGAAGTAGTTGCCGCAGCCGAACAGGCAGGCGTGAATCTCAGCAACTTTGAAGCCCGCCTGCAAGAAGCCAAAGATAAAGGTCTGGCTTAATACTTAATTTATATAAGTAGCAGCCTTTAAACCAATCAGGCCGTCTGAAACCAATTCTTTCAGACGGCCTAATATCTTTTATTGACGATCAAACCTTATTTTTAATTTATTTCCACTATCCTAAAAATATATTTTCTAAATCAAACTCGAATTGACCTGTATCAATACCCCAACCCTATTTTCATTTATAATGCCTTTCAATGCTTCAGGGCCAAGCCCGAATCCTCCAGTTTTCCTCTATAAGAGCCAGCTCTCTTATTAAATGATTTTTCTTTCCTCTTGATGTGTGTGTGTTTGGGTGTGGCCGAAAGCCACCCCCTTTTTTTTATACCTACCCTCTTTAAGGCCGTCTGAAAACTTTCAGACGGCCTTTCCTTTCCCCTCACAAAAATAGTATAAAATCCCCTTATCGTTCAAACCACAAACTCAAAATACCATGGTCAACAAACTCACTCCCCCTCCAAGCCTGCCCGATCCGCAAGACCTTCGCGCAGTTATCGCCTACAACATGCGCCTCTACCGCGTTAACCACGGCTGGTCGCAAGAAGAACTCGCACGCCAATGCGGACTCGACCGCACCTACGTTTCCGCCATCGAGCGCAAACGCTGGAACATCGCCCTTTCCAACATCGAAAAAATCGCATCTGCACTCAAAATCGCCCCTTACAAACTTCTCCTTCCACCACAAGAAATGCTCCGCCAAATGACCGAGCCTGCCGACACCCAAGCCTAATTCAAAACCAGATACCATCATGACCGCCGCCCAACAAGCCATCCAAACCTACCAGCAGCAAAAAGCCGTAGCAGAAACTGCCTACCGCCAAAACAACCGCCCTACCGCTTACTTCCGCGACCATATCGCCGCGGCCGAAACCCTGCTGCAAACCCTCTGGCAAATCCATTTTCCCGACAGCAACGACATCAGTCTCATTGCTATCGGCGGCTTCGGACGTTGCGAACTCTATCCCCATTCCGACTGGGACTTAGCGATTATTTCCTCGGCCCCATTTTCAGACGGCCTGCAACAACAAACCGCCCAATTTATCCAAACCCTTTGGGACGCACGCCTCAATCCGGCCATCAAAAGCGGCAGCATAGAAGAAATCCTCCAAAGCACCCAAAACGACATTACCGGCGAAACCGCCTTTCTTGAAGCACGCCACCTACAAGGTAATGCCAACCTTACCGCCCAACTTCTAAACAAACTCAACACACGCCGCGACACAGCCGCCTTTATCGAAGCCAAACTCCTCGAAATGGAGCAACGCCATACCAAATCCCAAGGTACGGGCGCACAACTCGAACCCAACATCAAAACCTGCCCCGGCGGCCTGCGCGACATCCACACCCTGATTTGGACAGCCAAAGCACAAGGCATAAACAGCAACCCCACCGCCCTCGTTACCGCCGGCGTCCTCACACGTACCGAAGCCGGCATGCTGGCTCATGGCTACCGCCGCCTCGCTAACATCCGGATTCATCTCCACCTTACCGCCGACCGCCCCGAAGACAGGCTGCTTTTCGACTACCAGTCCCAAGTCGCCGAAAGCTTAGGCTATCCCCAACCCGACATCCGCGGCCGAAGCGAAGCCCTGATGCACACCTTCTACCGAGCCACCAAAGCCATCAAACAACTCAACGGCATCCTCATACCGGTTCTCAAAAACCATCAAACCTCCAGCCGTCCCCAACATATCCACCCCATCGACAGCCACTACAAACGCATCGGACACCAAATCGCCGCCAACGACCTTGCCCTGTTCGAGCAAAATCCCGAACACATCTTCACCATCATCCAAACCATGCAGGAGCAAAACATCACCACCATCGAGCCGCAAACCCTGCGTGCATGGTGGGCGGCCACACGAAAAATCAACACCCGTTTCACCCAAAATCCAGAAAACCGCCGCCGCTTTATCCAATTCTTCAAACACGGTACCGGCCTTACCCAAACCCTCCGTTTTCTCAACCTCTACGGCGTACTTGGCCGCTATCTTTCCGCATGGGAAAAAATCACCGGCCTGCTCCAACACGACCTCTTCCATATTTACCCCGTAGACGACCACATCCTGACCGTCGTCCGCAATATGCGCCGTCTCGCCATCGAAACCCACAGCCACGAAATGCCCGAGGCCAGCGCCATCATGCAGGCCTACCCACGACCACATGTCCTCTACACCGCCGCCCTGCTGCACGACATCGCCAAAGGCCGTGGCGGCGATCACGCCAAAGAAGGCATCAAAGACGCACAACAATTCGCCGCCAACCACTACTACACCGAAGAAGAAAGCCACCTCCTCGCATGGCTGGTTGAAAACCACCTGCTCATGTCCACCGTTGCCCAAAAAGAAGACATCCAAGATCCCCATGTCCTCCAAGCCTTTTGCCGCCGTATTCCCACACGCGAATACCTAGACGCACTCTACCTGCTTACCATTGCCGACATCCGCGGCACCAACCCCAAACTTTGGAACACATGGCGCGCCAGTCTGCTCCAAACCCTCTACCACAGCACCGCCGCCGTTTTAAACAGCAAACACCACGATCCCGAACGCCTCCCCAACCGACGCGAACAAGCCTCGACCGATCAACTCACGCGCGCGGCCGTTCCCCTCAAAAACCAACAAAAGCTCCGCCGCATTCTCGGCAGCGCATACTACGTCCGCCATCAGACACGGGAAATCCTCTGGCACACCGCAAATCTCGCCTACGATACCCAAAGTCCGGCCGTCCGCAGCCGCATCCTTCCCCAAAGCAACAGCCTTCAAGTCATGGTGTTCATGCCCAATGGCGACCGCCTCTTCGCACGCCTCTGCCGCATCTTCAGCAGCCACCGTTTCGACATCCAAGCCGCCCGCGCCTTCATTACCGAGCACGACTACATCCTCGACACCTTTATCTTGCAACTTCCCGACAATCTCCCGCCCGAAGAATATCCCGACCGCCAAAGCGCACTCGAAGCCGAGCTCAACAGCTTCATCCACGGCAATACCACCGTCCAAAAACAAAGCGGCCGCCCACACATCAGCCGCCGCATCCGCCATATCCCCATCCCTCCTACCGTAATCATCACCCCCGAAGAAGATTATCCCGGCTGGCACACCATAGACATCACCGCCGTCAACCGCCCCCACCTCCTCGCCGACATCGCCGAGACCTTCTTCGCACACAACATCAGCCTGCGCTACGCCAAAATCACCACCTTGGATCAGCGCATTGAGGACAGCTTCATCACCTACAGCCCATCCCTGCAAGACCCACAAACCCAAAACACCCTAAAACAAGCATTGATCGAAGTCTTGACCCCATAAAGGCCGTCTGAATATCTTAAAAACATAGGGTGAGCATTTTTTGCTCACCCTAATCACATCCAAATTATAAACATCCTGAATATATCCTTCTAAAACACTCAAGAAATCCAAAGCCTTAAAATTCGAAACCAAAACTTCCTTCTGACATAAAACTACATTCTAAAATCATAACCCAAATGAATACAATTCTAATAACAAATTTTCATTCACCTATTACACCAAACCCTCTTTAAAAATCCTTCCTTCCAAATTTTCTCCTTATCCGTATTCAAACAAAATACGCATACAAAATAAAACCTATAAAAAACAAAAAAATAAAATCACAAAATATTAAACTCACCGATTAATCCATAAAAATACCGCCCATCTAAATAAATTAACATATTATTAAACAAAGCTTAATTTCTGACAAAAAACGTCACATAACCAAACTCGCACACATCCCCTGTCACAAAAAACACAAAACTGACAAAAAACGTCAACCCCCTAATTTCCCTAAAATCCTGAAACTTTCAAACAAAACCTCACAAATTTTAAAAATTAAAAAATAATCTCAATAAAAACAACAAACAAAAAATAAAAAATAAATTTTTTAATCAGTTTTGCGTACTTGGCACACCGACTGCTTGAAACAACACGTCCGATAAGGCCCAAGCCTCAAAGCAGCAAGCCCGACGGAAGCTGTATATTCCTTCTTACTTTATGGTTTACTCATAATACATAGTGCCAAGCACATTACGGACTTTTTACTTAAACACAATTATTCACACTTTCAAACTGGAGTTTTAAACAATGAAAGCAATCCAAAAAGGTTTTACCTTGATCGAATTGATGATCGTCATCGCGATTATCGGCATCTTGGCAGTTATCGCCCTGCCTGCATACCAAGACTACACTGCACGTGCCCAAGTTTCTGAAGCTATCTCTTTGATGGAAGGTCAAAAGTCCGCTGTTGTTGAATACTATGCAGATAAAGGTACATGGCCTAAAAATAATACAGAGGCTGGTATCGCAGCACCTACCGATATTAAAGGTAAATACGTTGCTCAAGTTTCTGTAGGCGCAAATGGTGTTCTGACTGCAACAATGAAAAATAAAGACGTTAATAATGACATTAAAGGTAAAACAGTTATGTTATCGCCTGATGTAACTGGTAATGCTGCCTCTTCTAAAGGTTCTTTCACTTGGACCTGTAAGAAAGGTACTGTTGATAGCAAATTCTTGCCTTCTTCTTGCCGTTAATAATTTGTTACCAACAAATTTAAAAGCTTAAAGAGTAAATCCCATAATATGATTATGGGATTTACTTTATAAAATAAAAATAAGAAAACGACATACTCAAAAATGAAAAAACTACGCAAAACCCAAACCGGCTTTAGCCTGATTGAGTTGATGATTGTTATCGGTATTATCGGCATCTTGGCAGTAGCAGCTCTTCCTGCATACCAAAACTATGTTGCCAGAGCACAAGTAGCAGAAGGCATTATGCTTGCTGGCAGTATGAAAAGCTACGTTGAAGAAGCCTATGCGGATAAAGGCAGCTTGCCGCTTGACCTCAATATCAAACAACTCGCATCAGACGACAATAAAGTCGGTAACTATGTAAAGATTGTCCGTATTGAGGATAACGGCACCATTGTTGCCGCCATCGGTAATCAAGCCGCTGTACCTGTGAAGAATACCGAAATCCACCTGACACCAAGTTTTGCACAAACAGGTAGTACTAAAGGTATAACAATTTGGTCTTGCGGTGGCACCATGGATACACACTTCCTTCCAGTATCCTGCAAACAGAGCCTGTAAGCTTATTTCCCAAAATATAAAAATACATTGCGAAGAAAACACCCCAAACAAAGCCAAATACAAACGCGGAAAACGAATCAAAGCAAAAGAACAAAACTCTCCAAAACAAGGTCATTAAGAGCCTGAATCATCACATTACGAAAATAAATGCCGTCTGAAATCATTTTCAGACGGCCTCTTTATATCCAATCCTAATATGACATAAAACTTTAATCTTGATTAGTTTCAGATGGTCTTCATCTTTTCACCACTACATAAAACAAATTCGCAACACTCCTTATAAGACAATTTGTCGCCTATCTGAACTCAATATATAATTTAACCATACAAGTCTTTATTTTTAAGCATTTTTCATTTTTAAAACATACATTGTCTACATTGGGAGAACCATCATGCCTCATCTAAACTTGGATAAAACGGATTTAAAGATTCTGCAGGTTTTGCAGGAAAACGGGCGGTTGAGCAATGTTGAGCTTTCTGAAAAAGTGGCGCTCTCCCCTTCTCCCTGCCTGCGCCGTCTCAAACAGCTTGAAGATGCGGGCATTATTCAAAAATACGCGGCCCAGCTTTCTCCCGTATCTTTGGGCTTGGGCTTGCAGGCTTTTATCCGTGTATCGATTAGCAAAGCAAAAGATGCGCGTGAGGATTTTTCCGAATCTGTCCGCGCTTGGCCTGAAGTATTGAGCTGCTTTGCGTTAACGGGTGAAACCGACTACCTGCTCCATGCCTTTTTTACCGATATGAACGCGTTTTCCCATTTTGTTTTGGACACGCTGCTTTCACACCACGGCGTGCAAGATGCGCAATCGAGTTTTGTGTTGAAAGAAATTAAAAACACGACCGCTCTGCCTTTGGTTCATTTGGTTCAGGATTAATGATTTGAAACTGATAAAGGCCGTCTGTTGTTCAGACGGCCTTTTAAATTCCAATGGTTTGCTTTCACGCCCATACACTTGTATACTTTTTAAGAATAATTCACATAAGCTTTTACTATGACAGACACCACCCATCTCGATACCAATACTGTTTCAGAACATACCAAACAATGGCTGGAAAAAGCCGTTATCGGGCTGAATCTTTGCCCGTTTGCCAAAGCGCCGCACGTTAAAAACCTGGTTCGCATCGTTGTCAGCGAAGCCCGTCATTTGGACGGTTTTCTTGAAGACTTGGATCGTGAATTGCAGCTTCTGGGCAATACACCCGCTTCGGAATTGGAAACCACTTTACTGGTTCATCCGACGCTGTTCCCTGATTTTGAAACCTTCAACCAAATGCTGGAAATTGCCGACGATGCCGTTGTAGAAAACAAATTGGAAGGGATTATCCAAATTGCGCCGTTCCATCCCGATTTTCAATTTGAAGGCACTGAAGCCGACGACATCAGTAACTACACCAATCGCTCTCCCTATCCGACTTTGCACTTGATTCGTGAAGACAGTATTGCCAAAGCGGCTGAAGCATTTCCCGATGCCTCGGCAATTTTCGACCGCAATATCTCGCTGCTGGAAAAAATGGGGCACGATGGCTGGGATAAGTTGGACATTCCGCGTTGTCCATTTCCACATCACAAGCCGTCTGAAAACAAATAATTGGTGATGGGAAGATGGTTCGCTATTTGTTGATTTTTTGCGGCGCATTGTCGCTCGTCTTGGGCATTATCGGCATTTTCCTGCCATTACTGCCGACTACGCCTTTCATTTTATTGACCGCCGCCTGCTGGGCAAAGGCTTCGCCGCACTTTCACAATTGGCTCTATCATCACCGCTATTTCGGCCCGATCATACAAAACTGGGAAAACAACGGCGCCGTGCCGCGCAAGGCAAAGTTCTTCGCTATCGGCATGATGGCCCTTTCTTGCCTGTTTATGTTTTGGCAATTTCCGGAACGCTGGTGGATTGGTGCCGTATCATCAGTCTTCTGTAGTTGCGTGGCAGTGTGGATGTGGTTACGGCCGGAGGCATAAAATAAAACAGGTGGGCATTTTCGCTTACCTGTTTTTTATTTTCACACCCAATTTATCCATTAAAACAATCAGTAAGAACTAAAACACCCTATTTCATCCTCATTTTTCAGACGGCCTCCATTTATTCAATCAAATGTAAATTTTAGCTAAAATTAATTCAAAGTATTTTTTCGATAGCATTATTTTCAATATTTCAAACTCCTGTTTCAAAACCATTTTTTTACTACTTTCGACTACTTCCCTCCCTTTTATTTCTTTATTTGTATCAACATTTCTTTTGATTCCAACACCCTAAACCGTCCCTTAACACTTGCTTTGCGTTATACTTTCCCCTGACACAACCGCGCAGTTCGTCTGGATATTTTCAGACGGCCTGAATATTTCACCGCCGTGCTTTCTCAATGAAGTTCCTAACGGCGCAACAGAATAAAAAGGAAATACTATGCGCTCTCTCTCATTTTTACTGCTTCTTGCCGCCTTTCCTGCTGCGGCATCCGATTTTGACGGCTCATCCGCAAGCCTGCTTTGGGGTCTGCCGTTTGCACTGATTCTCTTGTCTATTGCACTCGGACCTCTGTTTTTCTCCCATATTTGGCACCACCACTTCGGCAAAATTACAGCGTTTTGGACGCTGCTGTTTTTAACGCCGTTTATCATCACCTTTGGTTTCGGTGCCGGCGTACATACCGTTGCCCATGCGTTGGTTGAAGAATATATCCCCTTTATCCTGCTGCTTTTAGCGCTCTATACCATTTCAGGCGGTATTTTTGTCAGCGGCGATTTGCACGGCTCGCCTAAATTGAATACAACCCTGTTGGCAGTCGGCACGGCTTTGTCGTCCATCATGGGGACGACAGGCGCGGCGATGTTGATGATTCGTCCGCTTTTGAAAGCCAACCATAAACGCCACTACCGCGTTCACATCGTGATTTTCTTCATTTTCTTGGTGGCAAATATCGGCGGCGGTCTGACTCCTTTAGGCGATCCTCCTCTGTTCTTAGGATTCCTGAAAGGCGTAGATTTCATGTGGACGGTCAAACACATGCTGATGCCTGTATTGATCAGTTCTGTGATTTTGCTGGCCGTTTTCTACATCATCGACAGCCGACACTTCAACCGTGAACAAAGCGAGCACCTTGCTCCCGCTCCTTCCGATAAAGAAGAAAAAATCAAAATTTACGGCAAATGGAATTTCCTGTTACTGGCCGGCGTAGTCGGTGCGGTTTTGCTGTCCGGTTTGTGGAAACCAAATCATCCGGGCTTTGAAATCTTGGGCAGCCATTACGCTTTGCAAAACCTGATGCGCGATGGCATTTTGCTGGCTTTGACAGCCATATCTTGGATTATTACGCCCAAACAGGTACGCGCAGGCAATGAGTTCAACTTCGAGCCGATTGCCGAAGTGGGCAAACTGTTTTTGGGTATTTTCATTACCATTTCACCTGTTTTGGCAATTTTGAAAGCCGGTGAAACAGGCGCATTGGCTTCCGTTGTTTCTTTGGTTCACGACGCGGCAGGCAATCCGATTAATGTGATGTATTTCTGGATGAGCGGCATTTTGTCGGCATTCTTGGATAACGCGCCGACTTATTTGGTGTTCTTCAATATGGCCGGTGGCGATGCCCAAGCCTTGATGACAGGCCACCTGTTCCATTCACTGCTGGCAGTATCCATGGGTTCCGTATTTATGGGCGCGCTCACTTATATCGGTAATGCGCCGAACTTCATGGTCAAAGCCATTGCCGAACAACGCGGCGTACCGATGCCTTCCTTCTTCGGCTATATGGCATGGTCGGTGATTGTATTGGTACCGCTGTTTGCCCTGCATACGATGATTTTCTTCGTTTGGCAGCTCTTTTAAACTTAGAGGCCGTCTGAAATTCAGACGGCCTTTTATTTTCAGCTATATCATCAAACATAGCGTTTAAATATCAATCAGTTAAAAATTATTTCTCTTAACACTCGATTACATATTCCTACTTTTTTCCCACTTTTCCCGTAAAAATAAGCGTAAAACTGACATAAAACAGCCTATACCTGATAAAATCTAAAGCTTTGTTGTTTGCGTTTATTCGTTGTTTTTATAGCAAACCTCTGCTTTTTTCAGACGGCCCATCCTTTGTTTCAAAGCATTACATGCCGTCTGAAAAAACAATCCGACATCCGAATCTCAACCCACCAAAAAGTAACGCATCCTTATGATTAAGATAAAAAAAGGCTTAGACCTGCCTATCGCGGGCAGACCGGAGCAAGTCATTTATGACGGCCCGGCCATTACCGAAGTCGCGTTGCTTGGCGAAGAATATGTCGGCATGCGCCCCTCGATGAAAATCAAGGAAGGCGAAGCCGTCAAAAAAGGCCAAGTGCTGTTTGAAGACAAAAAGAATCCGGGCGTAGTATTTACTGCTCCGGCTTCAGGCAAAATCGCCGCGATTCACCGCGGCGAAAAGCGCGTACTTCAGTCAGTCGTAATTGCCGTTGAAGGCAACGACGAAATCGAGTTCGAACGCTACGCACCTGAAGCGCTGGCAAAATTGAGCAGCGAAGAAGTGCGCCGCAACCTGATTCAATCCGGTTTGTGGACTGCGCTGCGCACCCGTCCGTTCAGCAAAATTCCTGCCGTTGATGCCGAACCGTTCGCCATCTTCGTCAATGCGATGGACACCAATCCGCTGGCTGCCGATCCTACGGTCATCATCAAAGAAGCCGCCGAAGACTTCAAACGCGGCCTGTTGGTATTGAGCCGCCTGACCGAACGTAAAATCCATGTGTGTAAAGCAGCCGGCGCAGACGTGCCGTCTGAAAACGCTGCCAACATCGAAACACATGAATTTGGCGGTCCGCATCCTGCCGGTTTGAGTGGAACGCACATTCATTTCATCGAGCCAGTCGGTGCGAACAAAACCGTTTGGACCGTCAATTATCAAGATGTGATTGCCATTGGCCGTTTGTTTACAACAGGCCGTCTGAACACCGAGCGCGTGATTGCCTTGGGTGGCTCTCAAGTCAACAAACCGCGCCTCTTGCGTACCGTTTTGGGTGCGAAAGTATCGCAAATTACTGCGGGCGAATTGGTTGACGCAGACAACCGCGTGATTTCCGGCTCAGTATTGAACGGCGCGATTGCACAAGGCGCGCACGATTACCTCGGCCGCTACCACAATCAGATTTCGGTTATCGAAGAAGGCCGCAGCAAAGAGCTGTTCGGCTGGGTTGCGCCGCAGCCGGACAAATACTCCATCACGCGCACAACCCTCGGCCATTTCCTGAAAAACAAACTCTTCAAGTTCAACACAGCCGTCAACGGCGGCGACCGCGCCATGGTACCGATCGGCACTTACGAACGCGTGATGCCCTTGGACATCCTGCCTACCCTGCTCTTGCGCGATTTAATCGTCGGCGATACCGACAGCGCTCAGGCACTGGGTTGCTTGGAATTGGACGAAGAAGACCTCGCTTTGTGCAGCTTCGTCTGCCCGGGCAAATACGAATACGGCCCGCTGTTGCGCAAGGTGCTGGAAACCATTGAGAAGGAAGGCTGATTATGGGCTTGAAACATTTTCTTGAAAAAATCGAACCGCACTTCCTGCCGGGCGGCAAACATGAAAAATGGTATGCCCTCTACGAAGCTGCGGCGACGATTTTCTATACATCCGGCGCGGTAACGCGCAAAGCGGCCCACGTCCGCGATGCGCTCGACTCCAAGCGCATGATGATTTTGGTGTGGCTGGCTTTGTTCCCTGCCATGTTCTACGGCATGTACAACGTCGGCGCGCAGGCATTCGGTGCGTTAACGCCTGATTTGCTGCAACAAAATATCGCCAACGACTGGCATTACGCCCTTGCCAACGCTTTGGGCATCAATATGTCGTCTGAAGCGGGCGTGTTGGGCAAAATGCTCTTCGGCGCGATTTTCTTCCTGCCGATTTACGCGACTGTATTTGTCGTGGGCGGCTTCTGGGAAGTTTTGTTCGCCACTGTACGCAAACATGAAATCAACGAAGGTTTCTTCGTGACTTCGATTCTGTTTGCTTTGATCGTTCCCCCTACCCTGCCTTTGTGGCAAGCGGCTTTGGGTATTTCTTTCGGCGTTGTGGTTGCGAAAGAAGTATTCGGCGGTACGGGTAAAAACTTCATGAACCCTGCTCTTGCAGGCCGTGCGTTCCTGTTCTTCGCCTACCCTGCCAATATTACCGGCGATACCATTTGGACTGCGGTTGACGGCTATTCCGGTGCTACTGCTTTGGCGCAATGGGCGGCACACGGTGCAGACGGCCTGAAAAACGCTGTAACCGGTCAAAACATTTCTTGGATGGACGCATTTATCGGTAATGTGCCCGGCTCAATCGGTGAAGTATCCACTTTGGCGCTCTTAATCGGCGGCGCATTTATCGTGTTCACCCGCATTGCCTCTTGGCGCATTATTGCCGGCGTGATGATCGGTATGATTGCCATGTCTTCTCTGTTTAACTTCATCGGTTCGGACACCAACGCCATGTTCTCCATGCCTTGGTACTGGCACTTGGTGGTAGGCGGCTTCGCCATCGGTATGCTGTTTATGGCGACCGACCCTGTTTCTGCTTCCTTTACCAATGTTGGCAAATGGTGGTACGGCGCGCTTATCGGTGTGATGTGCGTGTTGATCCGCGTGGTCAACCCTGCTTACCCCGAAGGCATGATGTTGGCGATTCTGTTTGCCAACCTGTTTGCCCCGATTTTCGACTATTTCGTCGCACAAGCGAACATCAAACGCAGAAAGGCGCGCAGCAATGGCTAAGAAATTCGATAAAGACAGCTTCAGCGGCACGCTGATTGTGGTATTGGTTGTCAGCCTGATTTGTTCCATCATCGTTGCCGGTGCGGTCGTCGGCTTGAAACCCATCCAAGAGAAACAAAAACTCCAAGACAAACAAGGCTATATCTTGAGCGTAGCCGGTTTGATGGATAAAAACACCGACATCAGCAAAACCTTTGCCGAGCGTATCGAGCAACGCGTTGTCGATTTGGCAACCGGCGAATACGTCGCTGATGCGCCTAAAGACTTCAGCGCACGCGTTGCCAGCAAAGACCCTGCCCAAAGCATCCAAATCAAACCCGAAGACGATTTGGCCGGCATCAAAAGCCGTGCCAAATACACCGAGGTTTATCTGGTAAAAGGCGATGACGGCAAAGTCAGCCAAATCATCCTGCCTATGCACGGTAACGGTTTGTGGTCTGTTATGTACGGTTTTGTCGCCATCCAACCCGACGGCAACACCATCAACGGCATCACCTACTACGACCAAGGCGAAACCCCGGGCTTGGGCGGCGAAATCGGCAATCCGTTGTGGCAACAAAAATTCGTCGGCAAAAAACTGTTTGACGAACAAGGCAAACTCGCCCTGCATGTTGGCAAAGGCGCAAGTTCGGACAAAGAACACGGCGTAGATGCCCTCTCCGGCGCATCGCTGACATCTAAAGGCGTGCAAGGTTCGTTCGCCTACTGGTTCGGCGAAAACGGCTATATCCCCTACCTGAACAAATTGAAATCAGCAGGAGCACAATAATGGCTGACATGAAACGCTTGAAATATTTGATGTTTTCACCCTTTATCGACAACAACCCGATTGCCTTGCAGGTTTTGGGTATTTGTTCGGCTTTGGCGGTTACCACCAAGCTTCAGACGGCCATCGTAATGGGTATTTCCGTAGCTTTGGTAACCGGTTTTTCCAGCTTCTTCATTTCTTTGGTACGCAACTACATCCCCAACAGCATCCGTATTATTGTGCAAATGGCGATTGTTGCTTCCTTGGTAACGCTGGTTGACCAACTGCTCCAAGCCTTTGCCTATGAACTGTCCAAACAGCTCTCCGTATTCGTCGGCCTGATTATTACCAACTGTATCGTAATGGGCCGCGCCGAAGCATTCGCCATGAAAGAGCCTCCTTTGGAGAGCTTGGTTGACGGTATCGGCAACGGCGCAGGTTACGGCATGATGTTGATCATCATCGCAACCATCCGCGAACTGATCGGCTCAGGCAAGCTCTTTGGCTACACCATTTTCCAAACTGTACAAGATGGCGGCTGGTATCAAACCAACGGCTTGTTCCTGCTCGCCCCTAGCGCGTTCTTCATCATCGGCTTCTTGGTATGGGGTCTGCGCACTTGGAAACCTGAACAGGCGGAGAAATAACACATGGAACATTACTTAAGCCTCTTTGTAAAATCCGTCTTTCTGGAAAACATGGCACTTTCCTTCTTCTTGGGGATGTGTACATTTTTGGCGGTATCTAAAAAAGTATCCACTGCATTCGGTTTGGGCGTTGCCGTAACTTTCGTACTCGGCCTGTCCGTCCCAGCCAACCAACTTGTTTACTCGCTGTTGAAAGATGGCGCGCTGGTTGAAGGCGTGGACCTGACCTTCCTGAAATTCATCACCTTCATCGGCGTGATTGCCGCTTTGGTGCAGATTTTGGAAATGTTCTTGGACAAATTCGTCCCTGCCCTCTACAACGCATTGGGTATCTACTTGCCTCTGATTACCGTAAACTGCGCGATTTTCGGTGCCGTATCGTTTATGGCGCAACGCGAATACAACTTCGGCGAGTCCGTTGTATACGGTTTCGGTGCAGGTCTGGGCTGGCTTTTGGCTATTGTCGCTTTGGCGGGCATTACCGAAAAAATGAAATATTCGGATGTCCCTAAAGGCCTCAAAGGCTTGGGCATTACCTTTATCGCCGCTGGCCTGATGGCAATGGCGTTTATGTCGTTCTCCGGCATCCAGTTATAAGAAAGGAATCGGCATGGAGATTATTTTAGGTATCGTGATGTTTACCCTCATCGTCTTGGTGTTGGCACTGATGATTCTGTTTGCCAAATCCAAGTTGGTGAGCGAAGGCGACATCACCATCAAAGTCAATAACGAAAAAGAGCTGACGATGCCTGCCGGCGGCAAACTGCTGGGTGCGCTTGCCAGCCAAGGCATCTTCGTTCCTTCCGCCTGTGGTGGCGGCGGCTCATGCGGTCAGTGCCGCGTTGTCGTGAAAAGCGGCGGCGGCGACATTCTGCCGACTGAGTTGTCCCACATCAGCAAACGCGAAGCGCGCGAAGGCTGCCGTCTGTCTTGTCAGGTCAACGTTAAAACCGACATGGATATCGAAGTACCGGAAGAAGTGTTCGGCGTGAAAAAATGGGAATGTACCGTCATCTCCAATGACAACAAAGCAACGTTCATTAAAGAACTCAAGCTTGCCATTCCCGAAGGCGAAGAAGTTCCTTTCCGCGCAGGCGGCTACATCCAAATTGAAGCCCCTCCTCATACTGTCGCCTACAAAGACTTCGACATTCCTAAGGAATACCACGAAGACTGGGACAAATACAATCTGTGGCAATATGTTTCGAAAGTGGATGAGCCGATTTTGCGCGCATACTCCATGGCTTCATATCCAGAAGAAAAAGGCATCATCATGCTGAACGTGCGTATCGCCACGCCGCCTCCGCGCGTACCCGATGCGCCTCCAGGACAAATGTCGTCCTACATCTGGTCGCTCAAACCCGGCGATAAAGTAACGATTTCCGGTCCGTTCGGTGAGTTCTTTGCCAAAGATACCGATGCCGAAATGGTATTCATCGGCGGTGGTGCAGGTATGGCGCCGATGCGTTCCCACATTTTCGACCAGCTGAAACGTTTGAACTCCAAACGTAAGATTACCTTCTGGTATGGTGCACGTTCTAAACGCGAGATGTTCTATGTCGAAGACTTCGACCAACTCGCAGCAGAATTCCCGAACTTCACATGGCACGTCGCCCTGTCCGACCCATTGCCAGAAGACAACTGGGACGGTTACACAGGCTTCATTCACAACGTGGTTTACGAAAATCACCTGAAAAACCATGAAGCACCTGAAGACTGCGAATTCTATATGTGTGGCCCTCCGATCATGAACCAGTCCGTGATCAAAATGCTCAAAGACTTGGGCGTGGAAGACGAAAACATCCTTTTGGACGATTTCGGCGGCTAACAGACAAAAAGGAAGAAACTTCGGTTTCTTCCTTTTTTATTGCCAGGCCGTCTGAAAACCATACTTTCAGACGGCCTGAACCTTTCTTTTACGATACAATAAAGGCTTCAAAAAATAATCTGCAAACCCCTTATGCCGTTTCTTTCCAATTCGTTTTACCGTCCGATAATCGGTTGCTCCATTGCCATCTTTTCCGCACTCACACTCTCTGCCTGCCAACCTGAAAAACAACAAACCATTACCCTGCAAGGCGAGACCATGGGCACGACCTATACCGTCAAATACCTTTCAGACGGCCAAGACAAACTCCCCACCCCTGCCGAAATACAAAAACGCATTGATGACGCGCTTAAAGAAGTCAATCGACAAATGTCTACCTACCAGCCCGATTCTGAAATCAGCCAATTCAACCAACTACGTACCGTCAATCAGGCCATGCCCATTTCCCAAGACTTTGCCTATGTAACCGGCGAAGCCTTGCGTTTAAACAAACTGACACACGGTGCACTGGACGTAACCGTCGGCCCCTTGGTCAACCTTTGGGGATTCGGTCCGCAAAAAGAAATCACACACGAACCGACTGCACAAGAAATCCAACATGCTTCAGAAATGGTCGGTACGGAAAAACTCAAACTTTCCAAAGACGGACAGCAGCCTACGCTTGCCAAAACCCATCCCGAAGTCTATTTAGACCTATCCTCCATCGCCAAAGGTTTTGGCGTGGATAAAACCGCCGCCGAACTTGAAAAACTCAATATCGGCAATTATTTGGTAGAAATCGGAGGCGAGTTGCATGGCAAAGGCCACAATGCACAAGGCAATCCTTGGCGTATCGGCATCGAGCAGCCCAATATCGTTCAAGGCGGCGCCACTCAAATTACCATTCCATTGGACAATAAATCACTGGCCACATCCGGCGACTACCGTATTTTCCATGTCGATAAGTCAGGCCGCCGCCTTTCCCATATCATCAACCCTAAAACCAAACAACCCATCAGCCACAACCTTGCTTCCATCAGCGTAGTCGCTGAAAACGCCACACTTGCAGACGGCCTTTCAACCGGCTTATTCGTCCTCGGAGAAACCGAAGCACTTAAACTTGCCGAGCAAGAAAATCTTGCCATTTTCCTTATCATCCGAACTCCGCAAGGCAGCTACCATACTAAAATGTCCAGCGCATTCAAGAAATTATTAAACTAACCTTCAGGAATACACACATGAAAACCCTCCTCCTTACTTTCGGCATTTTTATCATTGTCATCCTCGTCATGGCAGTCGGCTATATTTTCTCCAAACGCACCATCAAAGGCAGCTGCGGCGGCATTTCCTCTCTCGGCATGAAGAAAATGTGCGATTGCGACACGCCATGCGATACCTTGCAAAAGGAGCTGGATAAAAAACAACATTCCGACAACCAAGGCATCAAAGTCGATCATTAAGTCGTTGTTGAATGTTTATTAGTGATTTAAGACTGCTTATCTCCTATCAGGCCGTCTGAAAAATAAAAGAGCGTAATCCCAATGGATACACGCTCTTTTATTTTGCCTCTTACAAAGCAATCCAAAATATCTTGCATACACATTTGAAACAAGCCCCCCAAAAACCAATCAGAAAATAAAAAGAAAAGCTCCTGCAAAACAGGAGCTTTTTCTTGGAAGAAACCGGATTATTTCAATTTAGTTTCTTTGTAAATAACGTGTTTACGGGCTACTGGGTCAAATTTTTTGATTTCCAGTTTGCCAGGCATAGTACGTTTGTTTTTAGTAGTTGTGTAGAAGTGACCAGTACCAGCACTGGACTCCAGTTTGATTTTATCGCGCATTGCAGTAATCCTTAATTAATGGTGTTTAAATTAAGCTTCGCCGCGAGCACGCAAATCAGCCAATACGACATCAATGCCTACTTTATCGATGGTGCGCAATGCAGCGTTAGAAACGCGCAGGCGAACCCAGCGGTTTTCACTTTCTACCCAGAAACGACGTGATTGCAAGTTAGGCAAAAAACGACGTTTGGTTTTGTTGTTGGCGTGTGATACGTTATTGCCAGACATCGGGCGCTTACCGGTCACTTTGCAAACTCGTGCCATGGTTAGTCTCCAAACTTCTAAAATAGTAAAACGCGATTTATACCACGAAATCCGCCTTCAGTTCAAGTCGTTTGCTGAAAAAACGGGATTTGTGGAAATAAACCTTCTCAATATGTTGCATCTGCGAAACGCTATCTCGCAAAGCCTTAACTTTTCAATTATAACGGATTTCTTTAAAAAAATCATCTGTCGTTTGCGTGGTCGGCGAAATAAACAGGCCGTCTGAACATTTCAGACGGCCTGTTTATCGTCATGCTTTTTTCTTCAACGCTGCATTCAAAATGCAGCCGAGTATAAAGCAGGCTAAAGAGGGAACAACCCACCCTAAACCGATATTGTAAAACGGCAATGCGCGCTCGATGGCAGCCGCGGTTTCGGCATCAAATCCAAACGCGGCCTTATAGGCATCGAGCAAGCCGACCATAAGGGCCGCCATCATGGTGCAGAAATAGACAATACGGCCGCCGCCAAACAGTTTATCTGTCAAGGCCAACAGAATGATGACGATGGTCAGCGGATACAACAGCATCAACATAGGGATGGAAAACTGCAAAATCGCTGACAGGCCTTTGTTGGCCAACAGGATAGACACCACCGTATTCAGTATCACAAAGATTTTATAAGAAATACCCGGGCAAAGACGGTTGAAATATTCGGCGCATGAAGTAATCAAGCCAACCGCCGTACTCAGACAGGCAAGCAACACCATGACGCCAAGCAACACAATACCGGCCGTACCGAAATAGTGCTGTGCGGTTTTAGACAAAACCGACGCGCCGTTTTCCTGCAAGCCGATACCGGCCACACCTGTCGCGCCCATATAGCCGATAAACAGGTAAACCACTGCCAAACAAGAAGCCGCCAACACGCCCGAAATCGTCGTTGTCTTCAGCAAGTCCGCGCGATTGTCCATGCCCATGGCGCGAACGGCATCGATGACGATGATGGCAAACACCAGCGAAGCCAGCGCGTCCATGGTGCCGTAGCCTTCCAAAATGCCTTTAACCAACGGATGAGTAGCAAAATCGCCTTGCGCCGCCTGCGGCACACCCATCGGGTTAATGGCGGCATAGCCGACCAATATCGCAATTGACAACAACAAAACAGGCGTGAGGATTTTACCGATACGGTCAACCAGTTTCCCCGGAGAAATCGACAGCCAATAAGTAATGCCGAAAAACACCAGGCTGAATACGGCCAATGCGATGTTTTTCCAAGATTCATCAATGAAAGGGGAAATCGCGGTTTCAAAAGACACTGTCGCCGTACGCGGCATGGCAAACAGAGGGCCGATTGCCAGATAGAGTGCAGTGGCAAAAGTCACGCCGTACCAAGGCGCAACACGGGAAGCCAATGCTTCCACATCGCGCGAGCCGGAATAGCCGACGGCAATCACGCCCAACAATGGCAAACCCGCCCCTGTCAACAGAAAGCCGGACATCGCCGAAAGCCAGCTTTCACCGGCCTGCTGTCCCAAAAAAGCTGGAAAAATCAAGTTCCCTGCCCCAAAAAACAGGGCAAACAGCATTAAGCCCACCGCCCATAAAGAAGCTTTGGTATGACTCGTCGTCGAATTCATTTTAGTTCTCTTTATTCAAATTTTCGTTATCGGTTTCATCGGCTTCAAGGCCGTCTGAAAACATTTCGGCTTCATTTGTTTCCAAACCGTCTTTCAGGCTGATTTCGATTTCGCCATAATTTTCAGGCTGTACGATACGCACCAAGCCTTCTTTGGCCAATTCCAGCAATGCAATAAAATTGACCACCACATATGTCGCACCCTGCTCCGGCTTAAACAAATCGCTGAATTTGCTGATACCGCTTTCGTTCAAACGGCGCAAAATCGCCGTCATCTGTGCGCGCACGGAAATGGTTTCCCGCACCACTTCATGACTGCGCGTATGCTTGGCTCGCGACAAAATACCCAACCAAGCCTGCGTCAAATCGGCAACATATACTTCCGGCAACTTCGCTTCGACCGCAATTTCCAGCGGCAAATACGCCCAAGCAAAATCACGTCCGGCACGCGGTAATGCGTCCAAGCCCTGAGCCGCCAGTTTCATTTGTTCGTAAGCCAACAGACGGCGCACCAGCTCGGCACGTGGATCCGCCTCTTCATCCTCGACCTCTTCAGGACGCGGCAACAGCAGGCGCGATTTAATTTCAATCAACATCGCCGCCATCAGCAGGTATTCTGCCGCCAAATCAAACTGATACGCTTCCATTTGGGCAATATAGTGCAGATACTGCTCGGTAATTTTCACCATCGGAATATCGAGGACATCGATATTTTGCTTGCGGATAAGGTACAGCAGCAAATCCAACGGCCCTTGGAAGCTGCTCAATACCACCTTCAACGCATCAGGCGGAATAAACAAATCCTGAGGCACATCGGTAACAGGCTGACCGAACACCCACGCAACGGTATGTTCAGACGGCGTTGCGGCAGTAGAAGAAATAAGGTGTTCTGAAGACATGGTTAAAGGGTCTTTTTCTTTTTAAGTTTAGTAAGAAGTTTCATCAACAACAGGCCGTCTGAAACAAGGACGACCCGTTTTTAATATAAAAATCAACGTTTTTTACGATTGATTTGCAAAGAAACAATAGCGACGGCAAAGGTCTGGGCCAAGGCCATCCCCAACAGTGGCAGGCTGGCAAAAACTGAACCCGTCAGTACCGAACCGATATCTCGGGACAACACAAAACCATCCCTCGCAAGCATCGCCACCATCAAAGCCAACAACAGCAAACTTTCGCAACCGACCAAAAACCAAATCATTTTGACCGAACGGCGTTTGCGCCATTTCATGATACCGGCGTGTAAAAGGCTGAATATCACGACAGACAGAAACGGATAAAGAAAAGTGGTGAATGGGCGGTTATAACCGCTTTGCACACACAAATAATCGCCCGGCAGCGTATTGCATTCCATCACATCGAGAAACATCGGATCGACAGCATACATCAATACGCCGAACCACACCGCATAAATCAGGCTGGCGATAAAGTAGGCTTTAAAAAATCGGCTTTTAACCATCTTCCCCTACCCCTCACTTCCGCCCCGCAATATGCTCCAGCGCAGCCTGTGCACAATACAATCCAAACGAAGCCGTTACCAGCATACTCGCGCCGTAGCCCGCGCAGGACAAACCTTGCGGCGCAGCATCGGTCGAACACGCTTCGCCGGATTGCGGCGGCGTAATATTCTCGGTTGAATAAACGCAAGGCACGCGCATTTTTTCTTTGATATTGCGGCTGAAGCCGTAGCGTTTGCGCAAGGTATAGCGCAAATTGGAAAGCAACGGGTCGTGGGTAACACGGCTCAAATCAGCGGTTTGAATCAACGCCGGATTTTTCTGTCCGCCCGCGCCGCCGCTGATAATAAACGGTTGTTTATGTTGCACGAAATACGCCGCCATCGCCGCTTTGACACGGATTTGGTCGATGGCGTCGATGACAAAGTCAAAAGGCCGTCTGAAAAGCTCGTCCAGATTGTCTTCGGTAACAAAATCTTCAATTTCCGTCACTTCGCATTGCGGATTGATTTGGGCAATGCGTTCGCGCAAAGCGGTAACTTTTGCCTTACCGAAATCATCGGTCAAAGCGTGCAACTGGCGGTTGACATTGGACTCGGCGACGTTGTCCAAATCAATCAGCGTTAAACGACCGATACCGCTCCTCGCCAAAGCCTCCACCGCCCACGAGCCGACGCCGCCGACACCGACCACGCACACATGCGCACGCGAAAAGCGCGCCAGTGCTTCGTCTCCGTAAAGTCTGGCAATGCCGCCAAAGCGGCGCGAAGAAAGAAAAGCGGCGTCCTGCATAAGTAACCTTGTGATATATCAATAAATTAATGAAAAACGCGACAGGCGATTCGGACAGACATTATACTTGAAAGCAGATGGGCTGTTGTACCTGCCCGAAAGAGTTTATAATCGTTTCACATTCAGACAAGTTCTGATTTCATATTAAACGAAAGTGCCGCTACTCGGCGCAAAAGGAGAATAAATATGTACAAACATCTGGTTGTAGCCGTTGACGGTAGCGAGACTTCCCTCAATGCATTGAAACACGCCGCCGAACTGGCAAGCCTCAACAAAGCCCAACTGACTTTGGTTCACGTTGCCAACCCTGCCGAATACATGGCTTTGGCTCCTGAATTCCTGCAACACGAAAGCTATGAAGCCGCCGCAGTGGCTCAAGGTAACGAAGTTTTGGATTTCGCAGAAAAAACAGCGCGTGAAAGCGGCGTTGAAAACATCGTGAAACACCTGTTGGTTGCCAACAAAGGCGCGCGCGAAATGGCTCAAGACTTGGTTGACTACGCCGACAACAACGGCGCAGACCTGCTGGTACTCGGCACACACGGCCGCACCGGCCTGATGCACCTGCTGATGGGCAGCTTCGCCGAGACCGTAATGCGTCAAAGCCACCTGCCTCTGCTGATTATCCGCAGCAAAGCTGAAGAAGCATAATCAAGCATTGATTTAAAATAGCGAAAGGCCGTCTGAATATTTTTCAGACGGCCTTTTTTCATTTCACATTACAGCTTCAGCTTTTATTTTGCCATTTCTTTGAACACTTCGTGTGCCACAGCAATGGTTTCGTCAATCAGCTCAGGCGTATGCGCGGCGGAAACAAAACCGGCTTCGTAAGCAGACGGGCCGAATGCGACATTGCGGTCGAGCATACCGTGGAAGAAATGTTTGAAACCGTCGATATTGGAATGCGCCATATCGGCATAGTTTTGCGGCGTATGGCTGGCAAAATACAAACCAAACATGCCGCCCACGCTGTCCGCCGTAAATTCAACGCCATGTGCTTTAGCTGCTTCGGCAATACCGTTGGCGAGGCGTTGGGTCAGGGCAGTCAGGTTTTCATAGAAGCCTTCGCGCTGAATGATTTCCAGCGTTTTCAAACCGGCGGCAACCGCAATCGGGTTGCCGGACAATGTACCTGCCTGATACACGCCGCCCAACGGGGAAATACATTCCATGATGTCTTTACGGCCGCCGAACGCTGCCAAAGGCATACCGCCGCCGATCACTTTGCCCATGGTGGTCAAATCAGGCTTGATGCCGTGCAAAGATTGCGCGCCGCCCAGCGCCACGCGGAAACCGGTCATCACTTCGTCGTAAATCAACACGGCACCGTGTTTTTCAGTCAATTCGCGCAAGGCTTTGACAAAGGCTTCAGACGGCCTAACCAGATTCATATTGCCGACAAAAGGCTCCAAAATCACACAGGCAATGTCATTGCCGCTTTGTGCAAAGGCTTCTTCCAGTTGGGCGATATTATTGTATTCGAGTACCAAAGTGTGTTTGGTAAAGTCGGCAGGCACGCCGGCGGAAGAAGGATTGCCAAACGTCAACAGACCGCTGCCTGCTTTCACCAACAAACTGTCGGAATGGCCGTGGTAGCAGCCTTCAAACTTGATGATTTTGTCGCGGCCGGTAAAACCGCGTGCCAAACGGATGGCGGTCATCGTTGCTTCCGTACCGGAGCTGACAAGGCGCAGCTGCTCGACGGACGGCATGATTTTGGCGATTTCTTCGGCAATGACAATTTCGCCTTCAGTTGGCGCACCAAACGACAAACCGCCCAATGCTGCTTCGCGCACGGCTTCAATGACTTCAGGATGGGCATGGCCGACAATCGCAGGGCCCCAAGAGCCGACATAGTCGGTATAACGCGTGCCGTTTTCGTCCCAAACATACGCGCCTTCCGCCTTTTTAATAAAGCGCGGTACGCCGCCGACGCTGCCGAATGCGCGCACAGGAGAGTTCACGCCGCCGGGAATAATGGCTTTGGCGCGGTTGAACAAGCTTTCATTACGGTTCATGGTCAATTCTTTCGTAAGAGGTCGTCTGAAAATCAAATCGGTGCCATTTTAACACCAAATCCTTTTCAGACGGCCCAAGCTTCAAAATAAGAATCGGGCGCAAAATCAAAATTATTCTTTAAAAACAAACACTCTATCCACATTTTTCCTGCTTGTGCTATAATCCGCGACCTATTGAAACAATAAAAGAAAAGCATCATGTTACGCGGATTCATACTCAGCCTCGCCCTTTTGGCGTCCTCCCTCGTCCATGCACAACGCAGCCTGCCTGACGATATGGACGTGGCCGTTTTAAAGACTGTCGATTTGCCTTATCTGAAAGTCAGCAAAGGCGGTTTTTCTTGGACTCGCCTGCTGACCTTGGGCATTGTGGACGGCAATGCGGCCAAACTGCAAATCACCCGCTTCACCAAAATCCACGATGAAAACGACCGTTTCATCCCTATGGGCCGCCTACTGACCAAAACCGGCAAAGCCGTCGCGTTCAAATACAACGAAGAGAGCCGCCTCGTCCGCGAAATCTGGATTCTGACCGACGCCGAGGCCGACAGGTTTGCCGCACACGCCAAAGCGCAAAAACAGGCGGAAGAATAACTTTCAGACGGCCCGAGTATTTCACAGGCCGTCTGAACCCTTTTACAACAAGCAAGTCAATCAAAACAAACCATGAAAAAAGTATTTATCCGCACCTTCGGGTGCCAAATGAACGAGTACGACAGCGAAAAAATGCTGTCCGTCCTCGCCGAAGAACACGGCGGCATCGAACAGGTTACCCAACCTGACGACGCCGACATCATCTTGTTCAACACCTGCTCCGTGCGTGAAAAAGCGCAAGAGAAAGTCTTCTCGGACTTGGGCCGCGTACGTCCGCTCAAAGAAAAAAATCCCGACCTCATCATCGGCGTTGCCGGCTGCGTTGCCTCTCAAGAAGGCGAAAACATCGTCAAACGCGCTCCGTATGTGGACGTGGTTTTCGGCCCGCAAACGCTGCACCGCCTGCCCAAACTCATCGTCGACAAAGAAACCACCGGCCTGTCTCAAATCGACATTTCCTTCCCCGAAATCGAGAAATTCGACCACCTGCCGCCTGCACGCGTAGAAGGCGGTTCGGCATTCATTTCCATTATGGAAGGCTGCTCCAAATACTGCTCTTACTGCGTCGTCCCTTACACCCGCGGCGAAGAATTCTCCCGCCCACTTAACGACGTATTGACTGAAATTGCCGGTTTGGCGCAACAAGGCGTTAAAGAAATCAACCTCTTAGGCCAAAACGTCAATGCCTATCGCGGTGAAATGGAAAACGGCGAAATCTGCGACTTTGCCACCTTGTTGCGCATCGTCCACGAAATCCCCGGCATCGAACGCCTGCGCTTTACCACCAGCCATCCGCGCGAATTTACCGACGCGATTATCGAGTGCTACCGCGACCTGCCGAAGCTGGTTTCCCACCTGCACCTGCCGATTCAAAGCGGTTCCGACCGCGTATTGAGCGCGATGAAACGCGGTTATACCGCCTTGGAATACAAATCCATCATCCGCAAACTGCGCGCCATCCGTCCTGACCTGTGCCTCAGCTCCGACTTTATCGTCGGTTTCCCGGGCGAGACCGAGCGCGAGTTCGAGCAAACCTTGAAACTGGTCAAAGACATCGCCTTCGACTTGAGCTTCGTCTTTATTTACAGTCCGCGCCCTGGCACACCTGCCGCCAACCTGCACGACGACACGCCGCATGAAGAAAAAGTGCGCCGCCTCGAAGCTTTGAACGAAGTCATCGAAACCGAAACCGCGCGCATCAACCAAACCATGATCGGCACGGTTCAACGCTGCTTGGTTGAAGGCATCTCCAAAAAAGACCCTGACCAACTGCAAGCCCGTACCGCCAACAACCGCGTGGTCAACTTTACCGGCACACCCGACATGATCAACCAAATGATCGATCTGGAAATCACCGAAGCCTACACCTTCTCCCTGAAAGGCAAACCGGTATAAGCACACACAAACAAAGGCCGTCTGAAACTGTTCAGACGGCCTTTATCTTGGCTCGGCCCAGCATTATCTGATTCATGTATTTTTATTACCCGAACAAAAGGCTTTTCAGTATAATACCGCCCGAAAATTCCCTTATCTGTTGAGAAGTTAAGGCCAAAAACCAAACTTTTTTCAGACCAATCCGACGATGCCGTCCCGCAGGCGGCTTTCCCAAAAGGAATATTTTTAAATGAGTTCTTCAAATCAAAGCGTTTTGGAAAGATTATTCAACCTCAACGCCAATCAGACCAACGTCCGCACTGAAATCATGGCAGGTTTGACCACCTTCCTCGCCATGTGCTACATCATCATCGTCAATCCCCTGATTTTGGGCGAAACCGGTATGGATATGGGCGCAGTATTTGTGGCCACCTGTATCGCTTCCGCCATCGGCTGTTTCGTGATGGGCTTTGTCGGCAACTACCCGATCGCCCTTGCGCCGGGCATGGGCTTGAACGCCTACTTTACCTTTGCCGTCGTCAAAGGCATGGGCGTGGACTGGCGTGTGGCTTTGGGTGCCGTTTTCATCTCCGGCATTATTTTCATCCTGTTCAGCTTCTTTAAAGTGCGTGAAATGCTGGTCAACGCTCTGCCTATGGGCTTGAAAATGTCGATTGCCGCAGGTATCGGCCTCTTCTTGGCATTGATTGCACTCAAAGGCGCAGGCGTGATTGTGGCTAATCCTGCCACATTGGTTGGTTTGGGCGACATCCACCAGCCTACCGCCCTGCTGGCCATGGCTGGCTTTGTGATGGTGGTTGCACTTGGCCACTTCCGCGTCAAAGGCTCCATCATCATTACCATTCTGACGCTGACCGCCATCTCCACCATCTTGGGCTTGAGCGAGTTCAAAGGCGTGGTCGGCGAAGTTCCGAGCATTGCGCCAACCTTCGTGCAGATGGACTTTAAAGGCTTGTTCACCGTCAGCATGGTCAGCGTGATTTTTGTATTCTTCCTGGTTGACCTGTTTGACTCTACCGGCACATTGGTCGGCGTTTCCCACCGCGCAGGCCTGTTGCAAGACGGCAAACTGCCGCGTTTGAAACGCGCCCTGCTTGCCGACTCTACCGCCATTATCGCAGGCGCCGCCTTGGGTACTTCTTCCACTACCCCTTACGTTGAAAGCGCGGCAGGCGTTTCTGCCGGCGGCCGTACCGGCCTGACTGCCGTTACTGTCGGCGTACTGATGCTGGCCTGTCTGATTTTCTCGCCGCTGGTTCAAAGCATTCCTGCATTCGCTACCGCACCCGCCCTGCTCTATGTTGGCGCGCAAATGTTGCGCAGCGCACGCGAAATCGATTGGGACGACATGACCGAAGCCGCACCGGCATTCCTGACCATCGTCTTCATGCCGTTTACCTATTCGATTGCCGACGGTATTGCGTTTGGCTTTATCAGCTACGCACTCATCAAACTCTTGTGCAACCGCACCCAAGACGTACCGCCTATGGTATGGATTGTCGCCGTGTTGTGGGCACTGAAATTCTGGTTCCTGGGTTAAACCACCCCAAAATAAAACAGGCCGTCTGAAAACTTTTCAGACGGCCTGTTTTATTTTACCCAGCGTTTAAAGCTGTCGGCAAAAGATTATTTTTTCGCTTTTTTAGCAGCAGGTTTAGCGGCAGCTTTCGCGCCTTTGTCCAATGCGCAGAAGCGGGTAATGATTTGATCAACCACTTCTTGTTTGCCGTTTACTTCGGTAGTGCCGCGGATAGTCAGCATGTTGCCGTCAACTTTGTCTACGTTGGCTGCAGTGGCAGCTTCAGCAACCCAAGCAACATTACCGCCCCAGAATGCGTTTACATCTTTGCTGCTGTCAGTGATACGGAACAGGTTTTCAGTTAGTTGACCTTTGTATTTTACTTGTGCAGCAACAACTTCGTTGCCTTTGAAGCCGTACATTACGCTCAGAGGCTCTTTGCCGTCTTTACCGCATTTGTAGTGAACTTCTTTAGTGCCGTCGATAGAGTCTACTTTCAAAGTATTAGGCACTGGAGCTTGAGCTTGTTGAGCCTGAGCTTGAGTTTGTTGTTGCGCAGTAGGCGCAGCTTTAGCTTCAGGTTTGGCTTTAGAACCGCTGCTACATGCAGTCAGGGCAACAGCCGCCAAAACAGCAGGAACGATTAATTTAACATTCATATTCATAATTGACTCCCAAATGGTTTCAATAAAAAACCGGCAAACGCCGGCTGACATTTACACATTAACAGAGATATTCCGTCTTGTCTTTATTTCAGACGGCATTTTTTAAGAAAAGTTCAAATAAATATTTTTATTTTCTAAAATCAAGAAATTATAAATATGAAATCATGTAAATTCAGGTTTAGGAACTCTTAAGATGAATACTGTTGTCAATAATTTGGGTTTTGACAATGGTAAAATGAGATTGAAAAGCGCATATAGATGACAAAAGTCTGAGCAATTTATTTTACACACTTCTGCCTCTGGATTTACTGAGCGTTTCAGACGACCATAAAATACACACAGTAAGTACAATAAAAAAACGCAATCTGAAACAGATTGCGTTTTTTTGAAAACTGGCACGCCCACGGGGAATCGAACCCCGGTTACCGCCGTGAAAGGGCGATGTCCTAACCGCTAGACGATGGGCGCGGATAAATCTTATGGCGCACCCGGAGCGATTCGAACGCCCGACCCTCTGGTTCGTAGCCAGATACTCTATCCAACTGAGCTACGGGTGCATCCTCATCACTTCGCTAGTGCGTTGTGAATCAAGAAGACCGAATAATATAGGCTTTACTGAAACCTGTCTACTCTTTTCGCAGATATTTTTTATATTTTTAATTAAATGATTGAAATTAAACAATATAAAATTAACGTAAAATCCCTACTCCTGACAAATCCTGCGCCATTTTGGCGGCGGAGTTATCGGTCATGCCGCCGACAAAATCCAAAATCTTCATATAGGCCTGATACAGACTGTCTTCAGGAAGAATCGGATTGTGCTTTTTCAATAATTCCAACGCCAAAGACTGACGTGTTGCCAGCTGTTTTTCAGCAATCAGGGCATAAGCGGCAGGGACGAGTAAATCCAAGATAGAGCCTAAGCATGGGAACGTGGCGATTTCGGTCAAGAGTTTGGTGTGATGGCGGAAAATCCGCGTTTGCGCCAATTCTTTCGCTTTTGCCAAAGTGTTTTGCACTTGCGGGCTACACAGAGCAAGCAAGTCTTTGCCTTTGAATGTTCCGTCCAACAAGTCGGACTGATGCAGCATAAAGGTTTGCGCAACATCATCAATCGCCTTGCCGATCGCAATGCCGCGCAACATGGCGCAACGCTGACGACTGGAGCTGGCATGCCATGCGCTTTCGGCAAAGGTCAGCTCGGACAAAATACTCTCCACTTCCGTATCCGTGAGCAAATCCAATTCAACGGCATCTTCCAAGTCCAGCAAGGCATAGCAAATATCGTCGGCGGCCTCCATCAGATAAGACAAAGGATGGCGCGCCCAGCTGTCTGCTCCTGCGGAAACCAGCCCCAATTCGTCGGCAACTTGACGGATAAACGGCAACTCGGTTTGATAAATATTGAATTTCTTTCTGCCGTTTGGATGTTGCGTTGTCCATGGATACTTCAGCAATGCGCCGATGGCTGCTGCAGTCAGGCGCATTCCGCCCGCCTCGGGATACATTTCAAGGCTGGCGACGATACGCAGGCTATGCGCATTGCCTTCATAGGTTTGAATATCGTTGCGTTCCGCTTCGTTTAATGTGTTCAGATAAATTTGATGTTCAGGCCGTCTGAACCAATCGCGCAAAGCATCTTCGCCAGTATGGCCAAACGGCGGATTGCCCAAATCATGCGCCAAACAGGCAACCTGCACCACGGCACCAATATCGCTGGGCGTATTACCCTGCGGCAGAAAACCGCCGTTGTGCAACATCACGCCCACGCGGTTGCCCAAGCTCCTGCCCACGCTGGCAACTTCAACGCTGTGCGTCAAGCGGTTGTGTGTCAAGTCATGTTGCGCCAACGGATGCACCTGCGTTTTTCGACCAAGGCGGCGGAAGGCTCCGGAAAAAACAACCCGGTCGTAGTCGATGTGAAAATCCGTACGCAAGGCATCGGCGCCTTCCTGAGTCGAAGGGGTAACGGTCGGCACAATTTCGCCGTTTTTGGTACGGAAGCGTTGGGTGGACAATAAGTTTTGCCAATTCATTCGGATGGTCATAAAGATTCCTCAAGCAAAGTAAAGGCCGTCTGAAACATGTCCAGACGGCCTTATGCTTATTTACCGCGCATCAATTCAAAGAAATCGTCATTGTTTTTGGAGTCTTTGAGTTTGCCTACCAAAAACTCGGTCGCTTCGATTTCGTCCATAGGATGCAGGAATTTGCGCAAGAGCCACATGCGTTGCAACTGATCGTTCGGCACCAGCAATTCTTCGCGGCGCGTACCGGATTTATTGATGCTGATGGCCGGGAACAGGCGTTTTTCTGCCATGCGGCGGTCAAGGTGCAATTCCATATTGCCCGTACCTTTGAACTCTTCGTAAATCACGTCGTCCATGCGGCTGCCGGTTTCAACAAGCGCTGTCGCAATAATGGTAAGCGAACCGCCCTCTTCCACATTACGCGCTGCACCGAAGAAGCGTTTCGGACGGTGCAAAGCGTTGGCATCAACACCACCGGTCAGAATTTTGCCCGAAGTCGGCACGACGGTATTGTAGGCGCGCGCCAAACGGGTAATCGAATCCAGCAGGATGACCACGTCTTTTTTGTGTTCAACCATGCGTTTGGCTTTTTCAATCACCATCTCGGCCACTTGTACATGGCGTTGCGCAGGCTCGTCAAACGTAGAGGAAACCACTTCGCCGCGTACAGAACGGCTCATTTCGGTCACTTCTTCCGGACGCTCGTCAATCAACAGGACAATCAGCTCGACATCGGGATAATTGGCGGTAATGGCGTGGGCAATGTTTTGCAACATCACGGTTTTACCGGTTTTAGGCGGCGCCACCAACAATGCACGTTGGCCTTTACCGATTGGGGAAACCAAGTCGATGGCGCGGCCGGTCAGATTCTCTTCGGCTTTGATGTCGCGCTCGAGTTTGAATTGTTCGGTTGGGAATAAAGGCGTGAGGTTTTCAAAGAGGATTTTGTGTTTGCAGACTTCGGGCTGATCGCCGTTGATGGTATCGAGACGGACAAGCGCAAAATAACGCTCGTTGTCTTTAGGTACGCGCACGCTGCCTTCGATGGTGTCGCCGGTGTGCAGATTGAAGCGGCGGATTTGTGTGGGCGAAACATAAATATCGTCAGGACCGGCAAGATAAGAAGTATCTGCGCTGCGCAGGAAACCGAAGCCGTCGGGCAGGATTTCGAGCGTACCGGAACAGGTAAAGCTGACATTCTGCTTCATCATCTGGCGGACGATGGCAAAAACGAGGTCTTGTTTGCGGAAACGGTTGGCGTTTTCAATGCCATGTTCTTCTGCCATTTCCAAGAGTTTGGAAATGTGGAGGGTTTGGAGTTCTGAAACGTGCATAGTATTGATATATTTTGAATGGTATCAGAGAGATGGCACAAAGGCCGTCTGAAAGGATGAAATCGTGCCGCAGGATACGGTAGATTTTTGAGAAAGTTGAATTTTAGGCAGTTGGAGGCGGGGTGTCAAATTTTTAAATCGAACACTGAGGCCGTGACTTGGTCTTATCCTTCAATAAGCTTACGGCTGGAAGTAACGTGACAACCGCAATCTTATCATCAAAAATCCGAGTATTTGCCCAACTTCAGACGGCCTTTTGCCCATACCGCATCAGCGTCATGCCGCCGACCGCCGCCGCACAACCTGCGACCAGTGAAATATGCAGCGGTTCGTCCAAAAACCACGCCGAAGACAGCACGCCAAAAATCGGCACGAGCGTAATATACGCCGCCGCGCTGCCTGCACCCAAAGTCTTCACGCCTTCAAAATACCACGCATAGGCCAATACCGTCGCACCGATGACCAGCCACGCCAAGGCTGTCCAACCGCGTGCATCCATCGCCGCCATTGCCTCAAAAGGCAATCCATCGACCCACAACGCCACCACCGCCAACATCAACGCGCCGATAAGCGAAGTTGCCGCCGTTACCGTCAGCGCATCTATTCCGCGCAAGACCGCACGACCGATTAAGGTATAAGCCGCCCAACAGACCACGCAACCGAAAATCAGCCACTCTCCTGCCTTGATGCCGCCCGATAACACTGTCAACGGCTGCCCTTGCGTTACCACCATAATGGCACCGCCGACCGCCAGCAGCATACCCGCCAAAATCTTCGCATTTAAACGCTCGCCGAAAAACCAAGTCGCCAACAGCAGCGTCAGCACGGGATTTACCGCCACGACCACCGCCGCCTTGCCTGCCGGCATAGTCTGCAAACCCAGCATAAAAAACACCGCATAGCCGCACACGCCGACAGAAGCAGCTGCCGCCAAGCCCAGCCATTTCCGCGCCGACAAAGCCGCCAAAGTTGCAAACCTGCTGCGTGCAAACAACCAGCCCAACAACAAAACCGAAGCCAGTACAAACCGAACCGCCCCACCCGTCAACGGCGGCAGCGACTGCCCCAGCATCCGCCCCATCGGCCAGGACGCGCCCCACAACACTGCCATTCCCAGCAGTTTCAAATGTACAGAATAACGTTCCATCTCATCCCTTTTATCGACAAAGGCCGTCTGAAAACCGGATTTCACGTTTTCAGACGGCCTTCAATTTAGCGACTGCAAACAGATTACTTAGGCTGCCAAGAATCTTTCAACGTCACCGTGCGGTTGAATACCGGCGTGTCTTTGCTGTGGTCTTTGCGGTCGGTGACGAAGTAGCCGATGCGTTCAAACTGCCAACGGCTCTCCGCCGGCAAATCTTTTGCGACAGGCTCGGCGTAGGCGGTGATTTCCTTGATGGATTCTGGATTGAGGAAATCGGTAAACGGTAGGTAGTTGCCGTCTTCGCCGCGCACAGCATCGGGACGTTCGACAGTAAAGAGGCGGTCGTACAGGCGGACTTTAATTTCGGCTGCGTGTTCGGCAGACACCCAGTGAATCACGCCTTTAACTTTGCGGCCTTCTGGATTTTTGCCCAAGGTATCGTGGTCGATGCTGCATTTGAGTTCAACCACATTGCCTGCTTCGTCTTTTACTACTTCGTCGCACTTGATGACATAACCGTGGCGCAAACGCACTTCGCCGTCGGGAATCAGGCGTTTGAAGCCTTTGGGCGGATTTTCGGCAAAGTCGTCGGCTTCGATGTAGATGGTTTGGGAAATAGGTACTTCGCGATCGCCCATTTCTTCGTGGTTCGGATGGAACGCGGCACGGCGGCTTTGGGTTTTACCGGTGTCAAAGTTGGTCAGGGTCACTTTGAGCGGATTCAACACCGCCATCAGGCGCGGCGCGGAGTTTTCCAGCTCTTCACGAATCGCGCCTTCCAACACGCTCATGTCGACGATGTTTTCAGATTTGGAAATACCGGCGCGTTTAGCAAACAGGCGCAGACCTTCGGGCGTGTAACCACGGCGGCGCATACCGGAAATCGTTGGCATACGCGGATCATCCCAGCCTGCAACGTGGCCGTCTGAAACCAGTTGGTTCAGCTTGCGTTTGGAGGTGATGGAATACAAAAGCTCCAAACGGGAAAACTCGTATTGGCGCGGACGCGTGGCGTGAGGCGCAGGAATGTTGTCCAATACCCAGTCGTACAGCGGGCGGTGTGCTTCAAATTCGAGCGTACACAAGGAATGCGTGATGCCTTCGATGGCATCGGAAATGCAATGCGTGTAGTCGTACATCGGATAGATGCACCATTTGTCGCCGGTGTTGTGGTGATGGGCGCGGCGGATGCGGTAGATGACAGGATCGCGCATATTGATGTTGCCCGATGCCATGTCGATTTTCAGGCGTAGGGTTTTGCTGCCGTCGGGGAACTCGCCGTTTTTCATGCGTGTGAACAAGTCGAGGTTTTCTTCGATACTGCGGTCGCGGTAAGGGCTGTTTTTGCCTGCTTCGGTCAGCGTACCGCGGTATTCGCGCATTTCTTCGGGGGTCAAATCATCGACATACGCTTTGCCGTCTTTGATCAAACCGACGGCGTAGTCGTAAAGCTGGTCGAAATAGTTGGAAGCGAAACGCGGCTCGCTCGCCCAATGGAAGCCCAACCATTCGACGTCTTCTTTGATGGCGTTGACGTATTCGTCATTTTCTTTTTCAGGGTTGGTATCGTCGAAACGCAGGTTGCACAAGCCGTCATAAATATAAGCCAAACCGAAGTTCAAGCAGATAGATTTGGCGTGGCCGATGTGCAAATAGCCGTTCGGCTCGGGCGGGAAACGGGTTTGGATGGCTGTATGTTTACCGCTTTTGAGGTCTTCTTCGATAATGGTGCGGATAAAATGGTTGTCCGCGAATTGGTCTTTATTCAACATAATATTTCTTTGATGGGAAAATGATTTTCTATTTTCAGACGGCCTGGGCATTCAATCAGACCGTCTGAAAGGAATGGAATGATGGCTCAATTGTACCCGACTTGGCTACTTTGATACAGGGTCGGCAACCTGCCACGCTACGCCGCGTTCGTTTAGGGTTTTCTGCATGGCAGCGGATGGTGTGCGGTCGGTAAACAGCTTATCGAATGCGCCGATATCGCCCAGTCTGACCAAGGCATTGCTGTTGAATTTGCTGTGGTCGACGCCGAGATAGCGCACGCGGGCATTGTTCACCATCGCCTGCATGACGCTGACTTCCTTGTAATCGTCATCCAAAAGCGAGCCGTCGTTTTCTATGCCGTGGGTACTCATGATGGCATAGTCGACTTTGAATTGGTTGATGAAATCGACAGTCGCCACGCCGGTAATACCGCCGTCCAAGGGGCGAACCACACCGGAAGCGATGATGACTGTGTAATCGGTACGCGCCGCAGTGATGGAAGCGGCGTAGATGTTGTTGGTGATAATCCGCAGGTTTTTACGCTGTCTGACCAACTCGGCGGCGACGGCTTCCATGGTGGTGCCGATACTGATAAACAACGAGGCATTGTCGGGAATAGTGGAAGCAATCAGCCGGGCAATGGCGTTTTTTTCCTGCTGCTGATGGTTGCGCCGCTCCTGCCCTGCCGTTACAACCGAAACGTCGCCCAAAGATGCGCCGCCGTGATAGCGTTTGAGCTGTCCGGTTTCGCTCAACTCCTGTACATCGCGGCGTATGGTTTGCGGCGTAACATCCAAATTCGCCGCCAATTCTTCCACCGTCATAAAGTTATGTTCGCGGACAAGGGTGAGGATATGTTCGTGTCTTTGGATTTTGGGTTTCATGGCGTTTCGCTTTGTAGGGATAAACCAATGGCCGTCTGAATATTTCAGACGGCCTTGTTATTGTCAACCCGATTACATCTCGAGTTTTTGTTCCAAGCGTTCCATGCACGCGCCCAAGTGGCGGCGCATGACTTTGGTCACACGGTTGCGCTTGCCTGCCAGCAACAAATCGAGGATTTCTCGGTGTTCATGGTGTGAATTGGAATCGATGTTGCGCTTTTCTTTGCGAAGCGGATCGGAAACGGCCACAATCAATGAAGAGCGCGCGCATAAGGTATTCATGATTTCAAACAGGACATCGTTGTCCAGCAGCCGCGCCAATTCGACATGGAAGGCATTGGACAGGCGGTTCCAACCCACGCGGTCGCCGCTTTCGGAAGCTGCACCCTCTTGCTCAATCATGGCGTAAAGCGGTTGCAGACGCGTTTCCAAATCAGGCATATCGATGAGGACGCTCAGAATCATGCTTTCCATTTCGATACGCGTGTTGAATACGTCTTTCATTTCTTTCAAGTCCGGCACATGGACAAATGCGCCGCGATTGGGCTGCAAATCGACGATTTTATCGTGCGCCAAAAGCGATAATGCGCCACGCACGGTATTGCGGGAGCAAACCATTTGTCGGCAAAGCTCGGACTCGGTCAGTTTTTTGCCCGGCAACAACAGATGGTCGGTAATGCCGTCCAAAATCAATGCGTACACGCGGAAGAGTTCCGAATCGTGACGTTCTTCCAAAATAAGCGATGAAGTTGCAGGCGCAACGTTGGTATTATTTTCGTAATCCATAATGTTTCCCCAATATCCGTATTAAGGCGCAAGCGTTTACAAACCTGCAGCTTTCGGGGTTGTTTAAAATATAATTAAAAATTGTTGACAATGTTAAACGAAACTTGCACAATGAGATCAACAAGCCAAGTTATAAAGGCTGATAGAGAGAGAGAAAAAGGAATAAAAAGCAAGCAGATATATTCATGTTAATGCGTGAATATATCTGCTTTTTTTGTGGGTAGCCGGTTCACGCTCCAATACTCCCACCCTGAAACCGCCCTATTCTGTTTCGACAATCTCGAAGCTGTGGCTCATTTTTGCCGCTTTGCCCAGCATAATCGATGCGGAGCAATATTTTTCGGCAGACATCTGTACGGCGCGTTCAATCGCGCTTTCTTGCAAATCCCGACCATACACTTTGAAGTGGATATGGATTTCGGTAAACACGCGCGGCGCGGTGTCGGCGCGCTTGGCAGTCACTTCGGCACGGCAGTCAGTAATTTTTTGGCGTTGTTTCTCGGCAATCATCACGACATCGATACTGGAACAGCCTGCTACACCCAACAACAGCATTTCCATCGGGCTGGGGCCGCGTTTGACTTCGCCTTCAGCCGCCGCGCCTTCCATCACAACGCTGTGTCCGTTTGCCGTTGTACCGACGAAGCACATTCCGTCTATCCATTTTGAGGTAACTTGCATGGTGTCTTTTTTATCCGTAAAAGCATTAATCCGATATTGTAAACAATTTCAAGTGATAAACCTAGTCAGGCCGTCTGAAAAATACAATCAATTACAATTGGCCTAAACGCATTATTCGTCCCGATACGCCCAATGATTGACCGGCCCGTGCCCTGCCCCGATGCCCAAAGGATGGGAAATGGCGGCGGCAATATAGTTTTTTGCCGTCTGAACCGCCTCGGGCACGCCAAACCCTTTTGCCAACTCGGCAGTAATGCAGGCAGAAAACGTGCAGCCTGTGCCATGCGTATGCGGCGTTGGGAAACGTTTGCTGTTCAGCTCGATGGTCTCGTATGGCGTAAACAACCAGTCGGTGCAATATTCGCTTTGGCTGTCGGCAAGATGGCCGCCTTTAATTACCACATTTTTTACGCCCAAATCCTGAAGAATTTTGGCGGCGCGTTCCGCATCTTGGCGGTTTTCAATATTGATACCCGTCAATGCCTGCGCTTCGGGCAGATTGGGGGTCAATACGTCCGTATGCGGCAGCAGCAGGCGCTTCATGGCTTCGACGGCTGAATTTTCCAACAACGGCGCGCCGCCTTTGGCAATCATGACCGGATCCAACACGCGTTTGCCGAAATCGCATTCGGCAGTTTGTTCCGCCACGCATTCGATGATTTCCGCCGTACCCAGCATACCGATTTTATAGGCGCGGATTTGGAAATCCTCCTGAATCGCAGCAATTTGCGCGGCAATCATGTCGGTCGGTATCGGATGTACTGCCGATACGCCCAAAGTATTTTGTGCGGTAACCGCGGTCAGTACACTGGTACCGAACACGCCGCGCATCTGAAATGTCTTCAAATCCGCCTGTATACCCGCGCCACCGCCGGAATCTGAGCCGGCAATCGTCAGCGTTTGAATAAAAAGTTCGTCCATCGTGTCCTCCTGTTTTTCAGACGGCCTTGTGTTTATCGTTGTTGAGAGCAGTTTGGTTTTATCCGCAAACAAAGGCATTCGCCGTCTATTTTTCCGAATGCCTTATCTGTTGTTTTACCAAAAACAAATGTATGTTCTCGGGCGAAATATCTTAACAAACAAAAGGCCATCTGAAAACTATTTTCATTTTCAGATGGCCTGTTCAATTTTAAACCTCTTCAGGCTTAATCTTCGTATGCGTCAATCGGCAAGCAGGAGCAAACCAGATTGCGGTCACCATACACTTCATCTACCCGTTTGACGCTCGGCCAGAATTTGTGTTCGCGGACGAACGGCAATGGGAAGACAGCTTCTTCGCGGGAGTACGGATGCGCCCATTCACCGGTTACATCTGCTGCGGTATGCGGAGCATTCACCAGCGGATTGTCCTCTTTCGACCATTCGCCACGCTCGACTTTCAGCACTTCCTGTTTAATTTGTTTCAGGGCGGCGATGAAGCGGTCGAGTTCGGCTTTGCTTTCGCTCTCGGTCGGTTCGATCATCAGCGTGCCGGCAACAGGGAAGGAAACCGTCGGCGCGTGGAAGCCGTAATCCATCAGGCGTTTGGCGATGTCAGTTTCAGTGATGCCGCTTTCGGCTTTAAGCGGACGCAAATCAACGATACATTCGTGCGCGACACGGCCGTTTTTGCCTGTATACAGAATCGGATAGTCTTCGCTCAGACGTTTGGCAACGTAGTTGGCGTTGAGCAATGCCCAGCATGTTGCCTGCTCCATGCCTTGTTTGCCCATCATGGTCAGGTACATCCAAGTAATCGGCAGGATGGACGCAGAACCGAAGGCCGCAGCAGCAACGGCGGTTTGATCGGCACTGGCGCTGTGGGTGTCGGTCAAAGCGTGTCCCGGTGCAAACGGGGCAAGGTGGGCTTTCAAACCGATAGGGCCGACGCCCGGACCGCCGCCGCCGTGAGGGATACAGAAAGTTTTGTGCAGGTTCATGTGCAACACGTCCGCGCCGACTTCGGCAGGCTGCATGATGCCGATTTGGGCATTGAGGTTGGCGCCGTCCATGTAAACCTGTCCGCCGTTTTCATGAATAATGCGGCAGATGTCGCGGATGCCTTCTTCGTACACGCCGTGGGTGGACGGATAGGTAATCATGATGGCAGACAAAGCGTCGCGGTGTTGCTCGGCTTTGGCTTTCAAATCGTCAATATTGACGTTGCCGTGTTCGTCGGTATCAACAACGACGACTTTCAAACCCAGCATAGCGGCAGTCGCAGGGTTGGTGCCGTGGGCGGATTTAGGAATCAGGCAGATGTTGCGGTGTCCCTCGCCGTTGGCTTCTTGATAGCGGCGGATGGAGAGCATGCCGCTGTATTCGCCCTGCGCGCCGGAGTTGGGCTGGAAGGAAATCGCGTCAAAGCCGGTGATGGCTTTCAGGCTGTTTTCCATGTCAGTCAAAAGCGCGCGGTAGCCGGCGGCTTGGTCTTTGGGGGCGTAGGGGTGGATGTCGGTGAACTCTGCCCAAGTAATCGGCAACATTTCCGCAGTCGCATTGAGCTTCATGGTGCAGCTACCGAGCGAAATCATGCTGCGGTTCATCGCCAAGTCGCGGTCTTCGAGTTTCTTCAGATAGCGCAGCATTTCGTGTTCGGTGTGGTAACTATTGAACACAGGATGTTGCAGAATGTCGTCCTGACGCAGTAATTCGGCATTCAAACGGCCTTTGACGTCATCGGCAAATGTAACCGTATCTTTGCCGGTAAACGCGCGGTACAAATCAACCAAATCTTCGTATGCCGATGTTTCATGGAATGCAGCCGCAACTTGAGTGTCGTTGACGCGGCGCAGGTTGTAACCCGATTCTAAAGCAGCGGCAAACACTTGGTCTGCTTTCTCTTTGCTGCCGAAATCAACGGTAACGGTATCGAAGAAGACTTTGTGAACCACATTCAGGCCATCTGAAACCAGCGCATCAGCAAAGGCAGAAGCCAGCGCATGAATGCGGTTGGCAATGCGTTTCACGCCTTCCGGGCCGTGGTAAACGGCATACATACCGGCCAAGTTCGCCAGCAATGCCTGTGCGGTACAAATATTGGATGTCGCTTTTTCGCGGCGGATGTGTTGCTCGCGGGTGGACAAAGCCATGCGCAAGGCAGGTTTGCCCGATGCGTCTTTGGATACACCGATGATACGGCCCGGAGCAGAACGTTTGAACTCGTCTTTAAATGCGAAATAAGCGGCGTGCGGACCACCGAAGCCCATCGGTACGCCGAAGCGCTGGGTGTTGCCCAAAGCAATATCTGCGCCCAATTCAGCCGGAGACTTCAGCAAAACCAAGCTCATGATGTCGGCGGCAACGGCCACGATTGTGCCTTTGGCTTTCAGACGGCCGATAACGTCCTGCAAGTCTTGCACGTCGCCGTCTTTGCCGACGTATTGGAACAGCGCGCCGAAGTATTCGCCTTCCTCCGCTTGGGCAAAATCTCCGACCACCAATTCAAAGCCGAAATATTTGGCGCGGGTTTTCATCACATCCAAAGTTTGCGGATACACGCGCGCATCCACAAAGAAACGCTCAGATTTCACTTTGCCCACGCGGTGCGCCATTGCCATCGCTTCAGCGGCGGCAGTTGCCTCATCCAACAAAGACGCACCTGCCACAGGGAAACCGGTCAAATCGATACACACTTGTTGAAAGTTCAACAAAGCTTCCAAACGACCCTGGGCAATCTCCGCCTGATACGGAGTGTAGGCAGTGTACCAACCCGGATTTTCCAATACGTTGCGCAAAATCACGTTCGGCACGCGGGTCGGGTAATAGCCCAAACCGATATAAGACTTGTTGATCACATTTTTCGACGCAATACCTTTCAATTTCGCCAACGCGTCCGCCTCGGTCAGGGCTTCGGGCAGGTCGAGTTCGGACGGCATACGGATGCTTTGCGGCACGGTATTACCGACAAATTCGTCCATGCTCTTCTCGCCGAGCGCTTCCAAAAGCGCAGCCTCGTCGCCAAAGCTCAAATGGCGCGCGGCAAATTCGTTCGGGTTGAACAATTCAGATAGTTTCATTTCTACTCCTTCGGTGTTGTAGGAAGCTGCCGCGAAGGGCAGGTGTTTTTACGGCGTTCATCATCCTTTTTCAGGAAGATTACCGTCCAAATTAAACTGATTAAAATACTGCCAAAAAATGCAATCTCAAAAAAAACAACCAAATCCCCGAGGCAACCGACTCCGCAACTTCCGCTGTTGCGGCTCAGGAAGGCATTAATATGACCAATAGCATAAAGAATCACGACAAATTCAGGAATGGCCATCAACCAAATACCTAAAACATTCAACCATTTCATCAGCGTTTTTCAACCTCGTTTTTTTCCATTTTAGGCAGCATGATGGACGGACCGGTGGAAGATAATGCCCCGGCTACAGCAACACACAGGCTGAACAGCCCGAATGCTGAAAGGGGAACGTTTTTCCAATTCAAGCCTATCATCTGAAGAAGAAAGAAAGAAAAAATCCAATAATAAAATGCCGTTAAACCCGTCGCCTTCATCTTATCTTTCCTATTGCATTTCAAATTCATCTTCTCAGCAGTATAACCGACAAAATAACCGGGAATACAATAGGCCAGCAAGATTAGCCCCACAATCAATAGAGAAAATGGAAAAGCAAATTTCAAAAAGTAAAATACACCCCCCAGCAAGACAGAAATATCTACTCCTAGAACAGGGCAAAGAAACAAAATCAGCAACAAATCAATGATAAACATCGGCAATCCCCATATCAAATTGGCGCGCCTATAAGCCCGATAAGGATTGAAATCTTCTTCTGGTGAATGTTCCATAATCTTTCTTCGTAAACTGTGCAAATGACATTTACTTTAAACACTTATTACCCGCCATACAAGATTTGTATCACATTTCTTCTTTAAAGACCGCCTGAAAACAGATTTTGCCAAAACCCGTTTTCAGACGACCTCTGCCCATTTCGGGCGGCATTCTAAAACTTCTTGATAAACCGGACAGCTTTCAATATGCGCGCCGGGCAGGTAGCCGGTACTCATCAGAAATTCGCCAACGATTTCGCCACCGACAAATTTGAAATGTTTTTTAAACAGCTTCACCCATTCAGCCTTGTCTAGCGGATGGTTCACATCGAGCCAGTTTTTGAATGAGCCGTACTCTTGCTGTATTTGTTTGATTTGTCGCGCGTTATAAATGGCTGCGTTGATTTTCAGGCGGTTTCGGACGATGCCTGCATCGGCAAGCAGCCGCTCAATATCGGCTTCGTCAAATGCGGCGACCGTATCGATGTCGAAACCTTTAAATGCCGTCTGAAATGCCTGCTGCTTCTTCAACATCAGCGTCCAGCTCAATCCTGCCTGATTAATTTCCAACACCAGCCGCCCAAACAATTCATTGTCGTCCTCAATCGGAAAACCGTATTGCGTGTCGTGATAATGTTTGTTGGGATTGTCCGTATCGTCAGGAAGCGTGGCGACAAATTCGCAGTAATTCATGTTTGCTGAGGAAAAATTGAAACAAAGGCCGTCTGAAAGTATTTTCAGACGACCTAAGACCTGCAATATCAAACAGGCGCAAAACCTGTTTGGATGTTTGCAAAAATCAAGCTACTTCGCCTGCGTATTGTTCGGCAGTCAACAGACCGTCGTAATCGGCAGGGTTGGCAGGTTTGATTTTGAAGAACCAGCCTGCGCCGTAAGGATCGCTGTTGGCAGTTTCCGGAGCGCTTGGCAAATCTTCGTTGACAGCAACGATTTCGCCTGCAATCGGCGCGTATACGTCAGATGCGGCTTTTACAGACTCAACCACACCGGCTTGCTCTTCGGCAGCCAGGTTTGCGCCGACTTCTGGCAGCTCGACAAACACGATGTCGCCCAACAGCTCTTGCGCGTGATGGGTAATGCCGACGGTGATGGTGCCGTCTTCTTCAAGGCGCAGCCATTCGTGGCTGGCAACGTATTTCAGTTCGGCTGGGATATTGTTGCTCATGGTTTGATACTCCATTGATAGGGGGTTATTTTCAGACGGCATCTTCATGAATCAATATCCACAGATGCCTTGTTCAATGCTTTCTACAAACGTCCGTACCGGACGACAATTAAAACCTGCTTTCAGACGGCCCTTAACAAATAAAAAGGCCGTCTGAACCGATATTAATCAAACTGTTTTTGACCGTTGCGGACGAACGGCAGCTTCAGTACGCGCACGTCCACTTCTTTGCCGCGCATCAGCACTTTGGCGGTATCGCCGTCAAAGTCTTTCGGTACGCGCGCGATGGCGATGGATTGTTTCAGGCTTGGCGAGAATACGCCGCTGGTAGTTTCGCCTTTGCCTTTGTCGGTCAACACTTCCATATGCGCGCGCAGGATGCCGCCTTTTTCGAGCAACAGGCCGACCTGTTTCACGGCAACGCCTTTTTCTTTCAATGCCAGCAAGGCGGCTTTGCCGACGAAATCGCGGTTTTCGTCTTTCAAATCAACCGTCCAACCCATGCCTGCTTCGAGCGGGCTGGTGTCGTCATCCATATCGTTGCCGTAGAGGTTCATGCCGGCTTCCATGCGCAGGGTGTCGCGTGCGCCGAGGCCGCAGGGCTGTACGCCGGCTTGTTGCAGGGCTTTGAAGAATTCGACGGCTTCGGTGCCGGGCAGGATGACTTCGACGCCGTCTTCGCCGGTGTAACCGGTGCGGGCGACAAACCAGTCGTTGCCCAAGTCTGCACCTTGGAACGGTTTGAGGCCGTGAATTACGTCTGCCCATTCAGGTTTGACGGTCAGGAGTTTTTCGATGGCTTTCGGGCCTTGTACAGCGAGCATGCCAAGGTCGTAGCGCGGATTGAAGGCAACGCCGAACTCTTGTCCGACTTTGTGGAATTGTGCCGTGTCTTTTTCGCGGGTCGCGCCGTTGGACACGATGCGGTATTGGGTTTCGGCTTCATTGGTGCGGTAAACGATTAAGTCGTCAATCACACCGCCGTTGTCGTTGAGCAAAGCGGAATAAAGGGCTTTGCCGACAAAAGCGAGTTTGGCGACATCGTTGGCAATCAATTTGCGGAAAAAGGCTTTGGCATTTGCGCCTGCTACGTCGGTAACGAGCATATGGGATACGTCAAACATACCGGCGTCGGTGCGCACGGCTTCGTGTTCGGCGATTTGTGAACCATAATGGATGGGCAGCTCCCAGCCGGCAAAATCTACCAGCTTCGCGCCTGCATCTTGATGGGCTTGATGAAATGGGGTGGTTTTCAGAGCAGTCATTCTCAAGTTTCTCCGGATTTTTTGTTCAGATGCCGCCCGCGCACCTATGCGCGGATGACCCTATCTGTCCTTGAACCTGAGATTTTCGGCCGTATCCGCATGATGGCAAACCAGTCTGCTCACTGCTTTGCGCGGTTGTCTGAATGGTGGTTCAGACGGCCTTCTCCCCTTCGGTGGACGTTATTCCAACGCCGCTCTCCAGATTGTTTGTTTCAATGTGCAGTCCCTGATACCTGAGCGATTTAAGGGTGTCTGCGCCTTCGGTGGTTACATTGTAGTTGGGTGTAACACTCTCCTGCACATTTCCCGATTATGTCTTGAATCGGCAGTTTGGGCAAGTAGCCGACGAATATTTATGATGTGAATATCCGTCTTTTTATTGGGGCGGCAAAACTTGAGCCTTTATAAAATTGTTAGCTATGCGGCAAATGTTTTTGCAAAAGTCTCAGGCCGTCTGAAGCCCTTACCCGTTTTTCCTATATAATTCTGTTTTTTCGATTTATCCGCGCCCATCATGAACCGCCTCAAACGCATTAAAACCATCCTCTGCACGCTCTACCGCTACCGCCTTGCCGAGCTGATTGCCTCGCTGGTCCGTCCGGGTTGGGCGCGGACTTTCCTCAATATGCTGCCGCAGTCGTCCAAGTTCAAACACGAGATGCCTGCCGTGCGCCTGCGTTTGGCATTGGAAAGCCTGGGGCCGATTTTCATCAAATTCGGGCAGGTATTGTCCACGCGTCCCGATTTGATTCCGCACGATTACGCGGTCGAACTGGCAAGGCTGCAAGACAAAGTGCCGCCGTTTGACGCGCAACTTTCACGCTCGCAAATCGAAAAATCACTGGGACAATCCATCGACACTTTATACGCGGAATTTGAAACAGAGCCTGTCGCCAGCGCGTCCATCGCCCAAGTACACAAAGCCCGCCTGCATTCGGGCGAACAGGTTGCCGTGAAAGTCTTGCGCCCCAACCTTTTGCCCGTGATCGAACAGGATTTGTCGCTGATGCGCTTTGGTGCAGGCTGGGTAGAGCGTTTGTTTTCAGACGGCAAGCGTTTGAAGCCGCGCGAAGTGGTAGCCGAATTTGACAAATACCTGCACGACGAATTGGATTTAATGCGCGAAGCCGCCAATGCCAGCCAGCTTGGTCGCAATTTCCAAAACAGCAATATGCTGATTGTGCCGAAGGTGTTTTACGACTACTGCACCAGCGACGTGCTAACCATCGAATGGATGGACGGCACACCGGTATCCGATATTGCCAAACTCAAAGCCGACGGCATTGATTTGCACAAACTTGCCGATTACGGCGTGGAAATCTTCTTCACGCAAGTATTCCGCGACGGCTTTTTCCATGCGGATATGCACCCCGGCAATATCTTGGTCGCTGCCGACAACCGCTACATCGCCCTCGATTTCGGCATCGTCGGCACGCTGACCGATTACGACAAACGCTATCTCGCCATCAACTTCCTCGCCTTTTTCAACCGCGATTACCACCGCGTCGCCACCGCCCACATCGAATCGGGCTGGGTGCCTGCCGACACACGCGCGGAAGAATTGGAAGCCGCTGTCCGCGCCGTGTGCGAGCCTGTGTTCAACAAACCGATTTCGCAGATTTCCTTCGGCTTGGTACTAATGCGCCTGTTTGAAGTCAGCCGCCGCTTCAATGTCGAAATCCAGCCGCAGCTTGTGTTGCTGCAAAAAACGCTGCTCAACATCGAAGGCTTGGGCCGCCAGCTTGATCCCGATTTGGACTTGTGGAAAACCGCCAAACCGTTTTTGGTGCGTTGGATGAACGAACAGGTCGGCCCCAAAGCCCTTTGGCGCAACCTCAAAAACGAAGCCCCCGACTGGGCGCAAATCATCCCTTCCCTGCCGCGCAAAATCAATGCGCTGGTTGATGAAAACCGCCAGCAGGAAATGCGCGATGCCTATGTACATTTGGTTAAAGTACAGCAACGCCAAAGCCTGTGGCTGGGTATGATTGCGGTTGTTTTGCTGCTAATTTTACTGTTTAAATAAACTGTAATACAGCTTTAAACGACATAATAAAGGCCGTCTGAAATCTGATTTTCAGACGGCCTTTTATATACCAACCTATTCTTTTTTCTCGTGCTGAACATGTCCGCTTTCGGCTTCAATATGCCGTCTGAAGCGCAAACCTGCGGCGTGATAAAACGGATGCGGCGAGAATTGGCGCGAGACTTGCGAAGCGAAGATGCAAGTTAGCAGCATCCAAAACAGTAAATTCTGCCCGCCCGTCATTTCCATTACCACCACGGCGGCGGTCAACGGCGATTGGGTCGCGGCGGCAAGGAATGCGGCCATGCAAAGCAAAACCGCGACATTGGACGCGTCGCCCAGTTGCGCGAAAGAAGCCATGTGTTCGCCTATCATCGCGCCGATGGTTAACGACGGCGTGAAGATACCGCCGGGAATGCCTGCCCAATAGCTGAACACGGTCGCCGCCCATTTTGCGACTGCCAAGCCGAACGGCGCTTCATACGCGCCTTTGAGTGCGGCTGCGGCTTCGTGATAGCCCGTACCATAGGTTTTACCTTGATAAAACGTACCGAGCAACGCCAACAAGATACCCATTACAAAGGCGACCACCAACAAATGACGGCGGATGAAACTACGCCAGCGCACCGGTGCGAATGCCGCCGCACCGCGATACAAAAAGCTGCCGAACAATCCGCCAGCCACGCCGCAGACGATGCCCGACACCGCGGCCCACATCAGCATGTTTGGCAGCTCATGTCCTTGAAAACCTGAGAAATACGGGTTGTTGCCCTGTATCGCCACTTGAATGAAACCGGCCGCCAACACGCCCATCAGGATTTGGCGTTCCCAACGCAAAATCACGCCGCGCCCCAATTCTTCGATGGCAAAGACCACACCGGCCAAAGGCGCGTTAAACGCCGCCGCCAAACCGCCGGCCGCGCCTGCGGCAATCAAATCGTTTTCCTGCATGCCCCTAAATGCCAGCCCGTGCTTTTTACACCACGCGCCCCAAGCGTTCATGACCGCCGCACCCACTTGCACAGACGGCCCTTCCCTGCCGACAGACGCGCCCAACAGCATGGCGCAAAACGTCAGTGGAATTTTGAAAAAGGTTTCGCCCAGACGAATCAAACGGGTTTTCTGCGCACCATAAGGCAAAGACAAAGAAGCGATAACCTGAGGAATACCGCTGCCAGAAGTGTACGGCGCAAATTTGCGCGTAAACCATGCCAAAAGCGGCAAACCCAGCGGCAAAGCCACCCACGCAAACCACGGATATTTGCCTGCCAGCAAAGCGTTCCATTCCAAAGCCAAATCCGCCAAGTACGCAAACATCAAAGCCGTCAGGGCAACCAGTGCCGATCCTGCCAGCAAAAACAGAAAAGCCATGCTTTTTTTGGACAGGCGTTTGGTTTGGCGGATTTTGTGGGCGAGGCGCGCCGCCCAAGTCTGTGGAAATTTCATCATAAACACGCAGTCAATGTGTTCAGACGGCCTTGATGCTTTTCTCAAAGGCCGTCTGAACACAAGGATAAAGGTTTTTAAGAACGGTAATCCGCGTTAATCGACACATATTCGTGCGACAAATCGCAGGTATAGACAGCCGCCGTCGTATCACCGCGTTGCAAATCGATACGGACGGTGATTTCCGGACGGTTCATCACCGCTTGTCCTGCTTCTTCGGTATAGCTTTCCGCGCGGCCGCCGTTTTCGGCCACCAACACGTCATCCAGCCACATTTTCAAAGCATCGACGTCCAAGTCTTCAATACCGGCATAGCCGACGGCTGCCAACAGACGGCCCAAGTTCGGGTCGGAGGCAAAGAAAGCGGTTTTTACCAAAGGTGAATGGGCAACGGCATAAGCCACTTTGCGCGCCTCTTCGCGGGTTTTCGCGTTTTGCACTTCAATCGTGATGAACTTGGTCGCACCCTCGCCATCACGGACAATCGCCTGCGCCAATTCCAAAGCCAGCGAACCGAGCAATGCCTTGAGCTGCGCATAGCGCGGATCGGCGGTATTGTCGATTTCGCTCTGACCGCAACGGCCCGTCGCCATAATCACGAAGCTGTCGTTGGTGCTGGTATCGCCGTCCACGGTAATCGTATTGAAACTTTCGTCTGCGATTTCTTGCGTCATCAGCTGCAAAATCGGTTGGGACACATTGGCATCGGTAGCGATAAACGACAACATGGTCGCCATATTCGGATGAATCATGCCCGAACCTTTGGCGATGCCGGTAGCGCGGACTGTGTGTTTCTCGCCGACCAAGCCTGTGCGTGAAGCGGCTTTCGGTACAGTATCCGTCGTCATGATGGCACGCGCCGTGTCCGACCAGAATGCAGGGCGCACTTGCGGCAAAGCGGCCACGATTTTATCCACAGGCAACGGCTCCAAAATCACGCCGGTCGAAAACGGCATAATCTGATTGGATTGGCAGCCGACCTGCTCCGCCGCCGCCGCGCACACTTTAATCGCGTCCAGACGGCCTTGTGCGCCGGTACCCGCATTAGCATTGCCCGTGTTGATGACTAAGGCACACACGCCGTCTTGGTCAAACAGATGCGACTTGGCGATATGCACCGGTGCGGCGCAGAAACGGTTTTGCGTAAACACCGCGCCCACCGTATGTCCGCCGCCCAACACCATCAGCGTCAAATCATCGCGGTCTTGTTGCTTGATGCCGGCACGACCTGTAAACAGACGGATGCCGTCGATTTCCAACAATTCGTCTGCACGTTTTTCAGTCAAATTTACAGCCATATCATTTTCTCCTGTTTACACTATTTTCAGACGGCCTAAACGCTATACGCCCAATAAGGGAATCAAGATAGGCACCAATATCGCCGTCAACACGCCGTTGAGCGTCAAGCCCAAGCCGGCATATGCGGCCATACGGCGGCCGTATTCCAAAGACGCTGCAATACCCATCGCATGTGAGGCCGTACCCAAAGACATTCCCACTGAAGAAGGCATATACAACGTCCCTTTCAACACTTTATATCCGGCCATCTGTCCAAAAAGTCCGGCAATAATCACCGTTGCCGCCGTAATCGCCGGAATACCGCCGATAGACGCCGTGATTTCAATCGCAATCGGGTTGGTCACGGATTTGGAAGCCAGCGACAGAATCACTTCGCGCGAAGCACCCAGCCATTTGGCAAAATACACGCCCGTAACAATACCTGTCACGCTGCCCGCCAACTGCGACAACACCACCGGCAACCACTGGCTGCGGATACGGTCCCAATTTCGATAAAGCGGCACGGCCAGCAATACGACCGCCGGTTTCAACCAAAAATCGATAAACTGCGCCGCGTCGTGATACAGCTCGTAATCGATGGCAAATACCTTCAAATACCCCATCAACACCAGCGTACTGATCAATACCGGATTACACAGCACATTCCCCGTGCGCGTCCGAATCTGCACCGCCAAAGCATAAACAGCCAAAGTCAGGAACAGCATGACCGAGGGCATGCGCAACAGCCCATCTATATTCATCACATCAGCCTCCTGACCCACTCATGCACTTTGCCGGTTACCAACAATACGCAGATCGTACTGCCGATTGTGGCCGTCAAAATCGAAAACCAGTCGTTTGCAATCACATCCAAATAGCTGATGACAGCCACGCAAGGCGGCACCAAAAACAAAGTCAGGTTTGCCATCAAAATGTCTGCCAGTTCTCCCACCCAAGACAATTTGACCCAGCCGGCCTGAAGCGCGGCAAACAGCAAAGCCATGCCGACAATACTGCCCGGCAGCTTCAACCCCAAAATCCAAACGGCCGCCTCGCCCAAAGCCAGGCAACCCAATACCACCAATAAGGCACGAATAATATTCATTAAGCCGGTTTCTCCTTATCCTTTTTCAGACGGCCTCAAAAAATTTATTAATCATTGAATCATATCGTGCCACAGGCCGTCTGAAAAGGGAAGAAACGCCTTCCTTCAAGTTTAATGAAAGATAAGTATGATTACTCTAGCGGATTGCTTAGGCAATATTGAAACCCTTACCCTGCTTTTTGTCTTTAACGGCCGTCGCAAACCGGGCATTCGGGATTACGTCTCACCCCGTATTGCTGCCATTTTCCGCTCAACGCGTTATAGGTAGAAAGTTTGCCGTGCGCCGGTGTACCGATACCGATCAGCACTTTAAGCGCTTCGGCGGCTTGGGTCGTTCCGATAACGCCGACCAATGGCGAAAAAACGCCGAACAATGCACAAGCACCGTCGCTGGCTTGTTCGCCGTCAAACAGGCAGGCATAGCAAGGCGTTTCGGGAAGATCGGGACGGTACACGGCAACTTGTCCGTCAAAGCCGACGGCAGCGGCGGAAACCAAAGGCGTGCGCGTGGCAACGGCGGCGCGGTTGACCGCTTGGCGCGTGGGATAATTGTCGGAACAATCAAGGATGATGTCGGCGGCGTTTGCCAATTCGACAAGTCTGGCCTCATCGAGAAATTCGGCAATGGCTGTAATGTGTGTTTGGCTGTTGATCTGTTTCAGACGGCCTTGCATGACCAAAGCTTTGTTTTTGCCGATGTCGGCTTCGGTAAACGTGATTTGGCGTTGAAGGTTGGTCTCGTCGATGGTATCGGCATCGGCAATCGTCAGGCGGCCGATACCGGCGGCGGCAAGATACGGTAAGGCCGCCGCACCGAGCCCGCCGCAACCGACAACGAGCGCATGGGCGGACAAAAGTTTTTCTTGGCCTTCGATACCGATTTCATCCAGCAGGATATGGCGGCTGAACCGCAAAAGTTGTTGATCGTTCATCATAACAATAAGGCCGTCCGAAACCCAATGTTCAGACGGCCTGAGTGGTTTAGAAATTGATATTTTCGTAGGCGTTGTCAAACAGGAAAGGACGGCCTTCGCTGCTGGTTTCGGATTCGAGGCGGATGCCGCTGAGCATCATATTGCGGTCAACGTCTTTCATCATGTCGTAAACGCTCAAGAGTGCCAAATTGAGGCCGGTCAGGGCTTCGGTGGCAATGCTACCGTTGCTGTGCGCTTGGACGGTCAGCGTGGCCTTCAGGCAGGCCAGCTCAACGTTAATATCGAAATCAACCTGCACGCCGATGATGCGTCCGGGCAGGTGCAGCGGAATCAGGTTGGCGGTCTGTTTGATGCTCTGAATGGCGGCAACGCGGGCGATGGTCAGGATACTTGCCTTTTCGGTGGCATTCTCTATCAACACCCGTATCGCCTGCTGGCTCATGTTGACGGTGCCGACGGCGACGGCGGTGTGTTGTTCAGGAAAATCGGGCTGGTTGGGAAATTCAATCATGGGTTTCTCGCCTCTGTTTTGATGGGCAATATTTTACGGCATTTTACAGACAGCGACCACGCAGCGGATACGGACGGCTGTTTTCCGGTTTGAAATGTATCGGATGTTACCATTGGCAGTTTACAAAAATTTGCTATACAATGGATTCAGGACAAACCCAAATTAACATTTAAATAAGAGAAAAATCATGCAACTGCATATCTTAAACAATCCAAAAGATGCCGCTCTGGCAGCGGATGCGGAATTTTTAAAACAGTCTCTTTTCAATCTGCTGCATGAGGAAGCGTCGCCTTTGGTGGTCGAAACCGTTAAGTTATTATCGACTTCAGACGACAGCGCTGCCTTGATTGAAAAGGTGTTGCCGCAATTAGATGAACAACAAACTCACGATTTAACCTTGGCCTGCGGCCTGTTCGCACAGATTTTGAACATCGCCGAAGACGTGCACCACGAACGCCGCCGCCAAATCCACGAAGAGGCCGGACACAACAGTGCCGAAGGCAGCCTGACGGAAACCGTGCGCAAGCTCAAAGCCGGAAAAGTCAACGGCAAAGCGTTGCAACAACAACTGGACAACACAGTCGTTACCGCCGTTTTAACCGCGCACCCGACCGAAGTGCAACGCCAAACCGTCTTGAGCTTCAACCGCCGCATCCGCGCGCTGCTACCGCAACGCGAACGCTGCACCAACCCTGACGCGCTGGCTCAGTTGCGCCGCGAAATCGACACAGTCCTTTTGGGCCTGTGGCAGACCAGCGAAACGCGCCGCCACAAACTTAGCGTCAACGACGAGATCAACAACGGCGTATCCATTTTCCCAATGAGCTTCTTTGAAGCCCTGCCTAAACTCTACCGTACAATGGAACGCGATTTTCAGACGGCCTATCCCGGCGTCCGCGTTCCGAATATCCTCAAAATCGGCGGCTGGATCGGCGGCGACCGCGACGGCAACCCGTTCGTCTCTGCCGAAACCTTGCGTTTTGCGTTCAGACAGCATGCCGACGCAGTGTTCCGCTTCTATCGCGGCGAGCTTGACAAACTCTACCGCGAATTGCCGCTCTCCATCCGCCGAGTCAAAGTCAACGACGACGTAATGGCACTGGCCGCCCAGTCTCCCGATGAAGAAATCGCCCGTACCGAAGAACCCTACCGCCGCGCCATCGCCTACATCATGGCACGCGCCATGGGCAAGGCACGCTCACTCGGTTTGGGTATGGGCTGCAAATTCGGCTTCCTCGAGCCTTATGCCACGGTCGAAGAGTTCCTCAACGACCTGAAAAAACTGCAACGCTCGCTCCACGAAAACGGCAGCCAACTGCTGGCAGAAGGCCGTCTGTCCGACATTATCCGCAGCGTGTCCGTGTTCGGCTTCCACATGATGCCGCTCGACCTGCGCCAACACGCAGGCAAACACGCCGATGTGGTTGCCGAGCTTTTCCAACACGCAGGCTTGGAAGACTACAACAGCCTGAACGAAGAGCAAAAACAAACCGCCCTGTTGCGCGAATTAAGCCATCAACGTCCGCTGTACAGCCCGTTCATCACATACAGTGACCATACCCGCCACGAACTGGCAATTTTCAACGAAGCGCGCAAAATTAAAGACGAATTTGGCGAAGATGCTGTTACACAAAGCATTATTTCCAACTGCGAACAACCCAGCGACCTGCTCGCCTTGGCATTGCTGCTGAAAGAAAGCGGCCTGTTGGTGGTGGAAAACGGCAAACCGCACAGCCGCATCAATATCGTGCCTCTGTTTGAAACCATCGAAGCGCTCGAAAATGCCTGTCCGGTCATGGAAACCATGTTCCGCCTCGACTGGTATGACGCCCTGCTCGAAAGCCGCGGCAATATCCAAGAAATCATGCTGGGCTACTCCGACTCCAACAAAGACGGCGGCTACGTTACCAGCTCATGGTGTCTGTATCAGGCAGAGTTGGGCTTGGTCGAACTCTTCAAAAAATACGATGTCCGCATGCGCCTGTTCCACGGCCGCGGCGGCAGCGTAGGTCGCGGCGGCGGCCCATCTTACCAAGCTATTTTGGCACAACCAGCGGGCAGCGTTGCCGGACAAATCCGCATTACCGAACAAGGCGAAGTCATTACCGCCAAATACGCCGACCCGGGCAATGCCCAACGCAACTTGGAAACCTTGGTTGCCGCGACTTTGGAAGCCAGCATCCTGCCGGATAAAAAAGACCCTGATGCCAAACTGATGCAGGATTTGTCGGACGTATCGTTCAAATACTACCGCGAACTGATTACCCACCCCGACTTCATCGACTACTTCCTGCAAACCAGCCCGATTCAGGAAATCGCCACCCTCAACCTCGGCAGCCGTCCTGCCAGCCGCAAAACCTTGGCACGGATTCAGGACTTGCGCGCGATTCCGTGGGTATTCTCATGGATGCAAAACCGCCTCATGCTGCCGGCTTGGTACGGTTTCGGCAGCGCAGTGGAAACCTTGTGCGAAGGCAAACCCGACACACTGGCCGCCCTGCGCGAACATGCCCAAAGCAACCCGTTCTTCCAAGCCATGCTCTCCAATATGGAGCAAGTGATGGCGAAAACCGACATCACCTTGGCGGAAAACTATGCCGGCTTGAGCGAATCGCCCGATAAAGCAAAAGTCATCTTCGGCATGATCAAAGAAGAATACCAACGCAGCCGCAAAGCACTGCTCGACCTGCTGCAAACCGAAGAGCTCCTGCGCGACAACCGCAGCCTCGCCCGTTCGCTTGCCTTGAGGATTCCATACCTGAACGCTCTCAACGGCCTGCAAGTCGCCATGCTCAAACGCCTGCGCAAAGAGCCCGACAATCCTCACGCCCTGCTGATGGTTCACCTGACCATCAACGGCGTGGCGCAAGGTTTGCGTAATACCGGTTAAGGCAGTACGGAAAAAAGGCCGTCTGAAACAGTTTTCAGACGGCCTTTAAACTAACTGCGAACCGCGGCAAAGGCTTTACCCACAAGCCTCATAATGTTTCTTAACCTGCTTGCCACTCTTACCCTATTCATTTCACTTGCCCTGTATTTCAAACCATTACTGGCAACAGCAGATAATACACTGAAAAATCAAATTATTAACTTAATTATGGCAACCGCTTCAGCATGATGGATGATCGACCTACTGACATACCTTACCACGGCACCACCCCATACGCCGCACAATAAGCTTTCAGACACCCTGAGGCCGTCTGAAAAACAAAAACATCTCACGCCAAGGCAACTATCATTATGTTTGACATTGTATTTATCTTGTTATTCGGCAGGCTTCAACCCCACAAAACACCCGATTTATCCAACACGCCCGTCCCTTTTGGGCATTCGGCGGCAGGCTCGGCTTTAATTTATTTATGCATACGCATAGGGACAATCATCGTTCATGATTCGATTTCCGAAGCCATTAACAGCCTCCCCCTCATTCTGTTTCAAACAATCTGCATGTTCGGCTGTCTGGTTTTGTATTTTAAAATGTTGCGTACCGCATCCGACCCGAAATACCGTCAGATGATTTATTGGGTACTGGGCATTCTTTTGGGTTTGATCTTAAGCCTCCTGTCCGAAAAATTGTTTTATTTAACGGCTTTATTCATTTTCTCATTCTTCGGAAGCACAATAAGCTGAATGTCTGCCCCTCTTTTTTCAGACGGCCTTTCATTATAAGAACACACCAGCATTGCGGCTGTTTTGAGTACCTTCACAATATGCTATAATCCGCCGTTAAACTTTTATCTTTTCAGGAAAAACCATGAGCTTGAAATGCGGCATCGTCGGTTTGCCCAACGTCGGCAAATCCACCCTCTTTAACGCGCTGACCCAATCGGGTATCGAAGCGGCAAACTATCCTTTCTGTACCATCGAACCCAACGTCGGCATCGTTGAAGTCCCCGATCCGCGTATGGCTGAATTGGCAAAAATCGTCAATCCGCAAAAAATGCAGCCTGCCATCGTCGAATTTGTCGATATCGCCGGTTTGGTTGCAGGTGCGAGCAAAGGTGAAGGTTTGGGCAACCAGTTCCTCGCCAACATCCGCGAGACGGACGCGATTGTTAACGTCGTGCGTTGCTTTGACGACGACAACATCGTTCACGTTGCAGGCAAAGTCGATCCGATTGCCGACATCGAAACCATCGGCACCGAATTGGCACTGGCTGACTTGGCCAGCGTCGAAAAAGCCATCGTCCGCGAAGAAAAACGCGCACGCTCAGGCGATAAAGATGCGCAAAAACTGGTCGATCTGTGCAAAAAACTGCTGCCTCATTTGGACGAAGGCAAGCCTGTACGCTCCTTCGGCTTAGACGCAGAAGAACTTGCCATGCTCAAACCGCTGTTCCTGCTGACTGCCAAACCTGCCATGTACGTCGGCAACGTTTCCGAAGACGGTTTTGAAAACAACCCGCACCTCGATCGCCTGAAAGAATTGGCTGCAAAAGAAAACGCGCCGGTTGTGGCCGTTTGCGCCGCGATGGAAAGCGAAATCGCCGAATTGGAAGACGACGAAAAAGCCGAATTCCTCGCTGAAATGGGCTTGGAAGAACCGGGCCTGAACCGCCTCATTCGTGCCGGCTACGACCTCTTGGGCCTGCAAACCTACTTCACCGCCGGCGTAAAAGAAGTCCGTGCTTGGACCATCCACAAAGGCGACACTGCGCCACAAGCAGCCGGCGTCATCCACACCGACTTTGAACGCGGCTTCATCCGCGCCCAAGTTATCTCCTACGAAGACTTCATCGCTTTAGGCGGCGAAGCCAAAGCCAAAGAAGCCGGCAAAATGCGTGTGGAAGGCAAAGAATACGTCGTACAAGACGGCGATGTGATGCACTTCCTCTTTAACGTATAAACCCAGCGTACCGCTTTTTTCAGACGGCCTTTTCTAAGACTAAGGCCGTCTGAATTTATTTTCAGACGGCCTCATGTCTTGAAATATCAACAAAACAAGACATCATCTCCATAATAAATGCGGGTATGACCCGTAATTTTTCTCTCTTAAAATCTCTCGTTTCTTACCTACGCCTTACCTAAAAATAGCGCAAGGTTACATCATCAATAACAATACCACTGATATGACAATAAATAATTAAACAATACCGCATCGTATTGATTCATTATAAAAACAACATATTAAACATTATGTTGAAACTATCAACTGTATCCCTACTCTAATCTATTACTATTCAAACGCATATCATCAGCAATCATTCTAAGAAGGCAAACAAACTGCCCAGTACTGACAAACGATGGCTGATCTCCGAAATACTGCCATTCTCGGCAGGAATCACTTTTCAGACGACGCCATTAAAATAAACTAATTAAAATCAAAATATTATGAGCAAAGTTTTATCTTACCGCCCAGATATTGATACATTGCGTGCCGTTGCTGTTCTATCCGTTGTCGTTTTCCATATTGAAAAAAACTGGCTGCCTGGCGGCTTTCTTGGTGTTGATATCTTTTTTGTCATTTCCGGCTTTCTGATCACGATGATTATCCATCGTGAAATGAGCAGTGGGATTTTTTCGTTCAAAAAGTTTTACATCCGCCGTATCAAGCGGATACTGCCCGCATTTTTTACCGTATTGACGGTAACGCTGATATGCGGCTTTCTTTTATTCACCAAAGATGATTTTTCCCTTTTATGGAGAACAGCCCTGTCCACCTTGGGGTTCATCTCCAATATCTTTTTTGCAAAGGGTCAGGGCTATTTCGACCCCATACAAGAAGAAAAACCTTTGCTTCACATTTGGTCTTTATCGGTCGAAGAACAATATTATTTCGTCTTCCCGATATTGCTGTTACTGGTAGTCCGCAAAAGCTGGCGCACTCAGTTTGCCTTCCTCATCACGCTATGCGTATTCAGCATTTTGGCCTCTTTTATACCGACTTCGCTGGATAAATATTACCTGCCCCATCTGCGCGCCTGCGAAATGTTGATCGGCTCGCTGACGGCAGTGTGGATGCAATACCGGCAACAGCAAGGGCTGGATACCGGCAAACCATATGCGGCGACAGGCGCATTACTTTCCGTATGCGTACTGTTTGCCTGCCTGTTTACCTATACGGAAAAAACTGCCTATTTCCCGGGGCCTGCCGCCATCATTCCTTGTTTGGCCGCCGCCGCATTCATTTATTTCAATCAATTTGAACACCGGCTGAAAAAATTTTTCCAATGGAAGATTACTGTCGGCATAGGCTTGATTTCCTATTCGCTGTATCTGTGGCATTGGCCTGTATTGGCTTTTATGAGATACATCGGTTCAAGCAATCTGCCTTCGTATTCGACTGCGGCTGCGATTGTCTTAATGTTCGCACTCTCTCTGCTTTCTTATTATTTTGTCGAGAAGCCGTTTAAAAACTGGAAAGGCTCTTTTGCCCAATCTGTGGCATGGATTTATGCCGTCCCCATGCCTGTTTTGGCCATTACACCTTTTCTTGCCATGAAGCTCCCTTTTATGGAGCAATACGACCGTATGGGATTGGCACGCTCCTACACTTCTTGTCACAACAATACCGACAAACAGTGTATTTGGGGCGATACCGACAAACAGCCGGAATTACTGATTCTAGGCGATTCGCATGCCGACCAATATAAAACGTTTTTTGATACCGTCGGCAAAAAAGAAAAATGGTCGGCAACGATGGTTTCTGCGGACAGTTGCGCCTATGTAGAAGATTATGCCGCACCCGTATTCAAAAAAAACGCCTCCTGCCGTGCCGTTTATCAGTATGCCAAAGAGCATCTGCCCCAATACTCAAAAGTGCTTTTGGCCATGCGCTGGGGCAGCCAAATGCCTGAAAACAGCCACTCCCTTGCTTACGATACCGATTTTTTCAAAAAATTCGACCTCATGTTGCAAAAACTTTCTTCGGAAAAACAAGCGGTTTACCTGATGATAGACAACCCTAATCTGTCATACAACGGCTTGCGCGCCTATATTCTGTCTTACCGCATACCGGGATTTAGTCAAAATCTTGCCATTGATGAAACAGTCACTTCAAAAGGAAATGAACGCATCAAAGAATTAGCAGAAAAATATGCCAATGTGTACATTATCGATGCCACTGCCTATATTCCGGAGAACTTCAAAATCAACGGATTGCCTGTTTATTCCGATAGAGACCACATCAACCCTTACGGCGGCAGAGAACTGGCCAAGCGTTTTTCTGAAAAACACACGCTTCTTCAATAAGCCATAGCCATTCATCCGATGAAATTTGTTACAATTGGCAGTTTGTAAAACTGCTAATTTTTTTGGAAGATATCAATGAGCGTCATCAAAGACCTACAATCGCGTGGCTTAATCGCCCAAACTACCGACATCGAAGCCTTAGACGCTTTGCTAAACGAACAAAAAATTTCCCTCTATTGCGGTTTTGACCCGACAGCCGACAGCCTGCACATCGGCCACTTGTTGCCAGTATTGGCATTGCGCCGTTTCCAACAAGCCGGCCATACGCCGATTGCTTTGGTGGGCGGTGCGACCGGCATGATCGGCGACCCAAGTTTTAAAGCCGCCGAACGCAGCTTGAATTCTGCCGAAACCGTTGCCAGCTGGGTAGAAAGCATCCGCAACCAATTGACCCCTTTCTTAAGCTTTGAAGGCGACAACGCCGCCATTATGGCCAACAACGCCGACTGGTTCGGCAGCATGAACTGCCTCGACTTCCTGCGCGACATCGGCAAGCATTTCTCCGTCAACGCCATGCTGAACAAAGAATCCGTCAAACAACGTATCGAGCGCGACGACGTGGGCATTTCCTTCACCGAATTCGCCTATTCCCTGCTGCAAGGCTACGACTTTGCCGAATTAAACAAACGCCATGGCGCAGTTTTGGAAATCGGCGGCTCCGACCAATGGGGCAACATCACTGCCGGTATCGACTTGACCCGCCGTCTGCACCAAAAACAAGTATTCGGCCTGACCCTGCCTTTGGTAACCAAATCAGACGGCACCAAATTCGGCAAAACCGAAGGCGGCGCAGTATGGTTGAACGCGAAGAAAACTTCTCCGTATCAGTTCTACCAATTCTGGCTGAAAGTGGCCGATGCCGATGTGTATAAATTCCTGAAATACTTTACCTTCCTGTCCATCGAAGAAATCGATGCCATCGAAGCGAAAGACAAAGCCAGTGGCACGAAGCCAGAAGCGCAACGCATTCTTGCCGAGGAAATGACCCGTCTGATTCACGGCGAAGAAGCCCTTGCCGCTGCACAACGCATTTCCGAAAGCCTGTTTGCCGAAGACCAAAGCCATCTCACCGAAAGCGACTTCGAGCAGCTGGCACTCGACGGTCTGCCGACTTTTGAAGTTTCCGAGAACCTCAACGTGGTTGAGACTTTGGTGCAAACCGGTTTGGCGTCTTCCAACAAAGAAGCGCGCGGTTTTGTAAACAGCAAAGCGGTTTTGCTCAACGGCAAACCTGCCGAAGCCAACAATCCGAACCATGCTGCTGAAAAACCTGACGATGCCTACATGCTGACCGACGAACACAAACGTTTCGGCAAATACACCATCGTCCGCCGTGGCAAACGCAACCATGCTTTGTTGGTTTGGAAATAATCTTGAAACATTAAACGCATCGTTTAAAACAATCATGCCGTCTGAAATCAGCCCACGCTTTTTTCAGACGGCATTTTCTATTGATGATATTCAGTTTTCCAAAAAAGAAAAGGCAGGTATTACACCTGCCCTTCTATTAAGCCAATTTCTTTAAGAAACTTTTATCCCGTACTTACTGCAAACGCTCATTTTCTTGGCGTACGGCATTCACCACATCCGCGCCAAACAAAGCGTTGACATCGGTTTCATCAAACACATACTTGCTATGGCAGAAATCGCAATCGATTTGAATGCTGCCTTGTTCTGCCACCACGCCGCCGACTTCCTGACCACCAAGCATCAACAGCATATCGCTGACTTTGCCACGGGAGCAGGTGCAGGCAAATTCAATGGCTTCCGGTTCAAAAACGCGGGGCGGGGTTTCATGGTAAAGGCGGTAAAGGGCGTGATGCGCATCCAAACCAGTCAACTCTTGCGGAGTAAGCGTTTGTGCAAGCGTGGTCACATGTTCCCATGCGGCATCATCCAATTCTTCTTCCGGCAGGCGTTGCAGCAATAATGCACCTGCGGCTTGGTCGTCGGCGGCAAGCGTAATATAGGTATCGAGCTGCTCGGAACGTTTCATATAGTTGACCAGCATTTGCGCAATGCTGTCGCCTTCCAGCGGCACAACACCTTGCCAAGGGTCGGCATCTTTAGGCTGATGGGTCAAAACGAACACGCTGTTTTCGCCTAACAGCGCAGTCAGGCTTTCGTCATCACGGATTTCAGCGTTTTCGTCCCATCGGGCGGTAGCACGGACAGTATTTTCAGAAGTCGCTTCCACCACCAACATTTTCAGACGGCCCTGACCTTGAACTTGAACAATCAGCGTGCCTTCGTTTTTAAGGTTGGCAGACAATAATGAACCGGCGGCCAACAATTCGCCCAATGCGCGACGGATGGCGACAGGATAATGTTTTTGGTTGACGATGTGGTGCCAAACCTTTTCGAGGCGGATGTGCATGCCGCGGATGGGCATATCGTCGAAGATAAAGCGTGTACGGATATCGCTGTGATTTTGTGTCATGTCAGTCTCTGAAAATAAATCAATGAATGCCGCTTATATGGTTGCAGCAGAGGATAAATCAAGCGAAACCGCATTTAATGTTTTTCTAGTTTGTTTGGAAACAAGGGTTTAACGCAAAATAACAGCAGTTTTTTTGCCAAAAAGACGGTTTTTGAATACAATCAAGCAGATAACAAGAGAATGATACGGGATAACATCTCAGAAACCGGCAATGTGCCTGCAATCGGCAGGGAATGCCTTCTGAAACGGAAGTTTTTATAATGAATTTTTTACTCCGGCTCGCAGCAGTTTGGACTTCGGTCGCCATGCTCGCGAGCGTCAATTTTTCTTACGCCGATGATTTGGAAAACCTGATTACCACCCGTCAGCGTGTTTTAAACCAATTCAACGACAACGCCAACGTTTACGGCAATACGCGTCAGGCAACCCCTGTCCATCCCACCAATACCTATCCTGCCTCAAGCAACAATACGCGCGCACCTTCGGGCAATGCAGATGAGTTAATCGGCAGCGCCATGGGCTTGCTCGGCGTGGCCTACCGCTACGGCGGCACATCAGCTTCTACCGGCTTTGACTGCAGCGGCTTCATGCAACACATCTTTAAACGCGCCATGGGCGTAAACCTGCCGCGCACCTCTGCCGAACAAGCGCAAATGGGCGTTGCCGTGAACCGTTCCGAGTTGCAGCCGGGCGACATGGTCTTTTTCCGCACCATGGGTCGCGGCCGTATTTCCCACGTCGGCCTTTACATCGGCAACAACAATTTCATTCACGCGCCGAGAACGGGCAAACGTATCGAAATTACCAGCCTTGGCCACAAATATTGGAACGGAAAATACGCCTTTGCCCGTCGCGTGAAGAAAAACGATCCATCCCGTTTCTTGAATTGAGGTGCACGATGGCGATGCCGCAAATACCTAAATGGTATGACGACGACGGTCAGATTGTTTCCTGCACCGAAAAAGTCAAAGTCATGACCGAAAACTTGAACGAACTGTACCAAATAGCGCAGGACGCATTTGAAGACGCGCTGCTGATGGGTTGCTCCGAAAAACAGTTGCGCGAATACTTCCGCGACTTAATGGCCGGACTGGAAAACCCTTATCAAAAAAACAGTTAGTTATTCGATCCATACAAAAAAGGCCGTCTGAAAGTTTTTCAGACGGCCTTTTCTTATTGGGCAGATCCTCTGCCCAATTGCTAACATTCCACCACGCGCACAGATACCGGTATGGCTTTTTTCTGCAAGGTAACGGCCAGGCCGGCGAGTGAGGTTTCTTTGTAGGTTGCCTTCATATCGCGACCGGTTTGTAGCATGGTTTGAATCACTTCATCAAGTGAGACTTTTTTATCTGTGCCGTCTTCCAAAAGCGCAAGGGTGGCGAGCTTGAGGGCTTTTTCGGCGGCAATGCCGTTGCGCTCGATACAAGGGATTTGCACCAAGCCTCCGACAGGGTCGCAGGTCAGGCCCAAGTGGTGTTCCATGGCCATTTCGGCGGCGTTTTCCACTTGTTTCGGTGTACCGCCGATAACTTCGGCGTATGCACCCGCCGCCATAGAACATGCCACGCCGACTTCGCCTTGGCAGCCGACATCCGCGCCGGAAATCGATGCGTTGGTTTTGTACAAAATGCCGATGGCGCCGGCAGTCAGCAGGAAATCTTCGACACGCGATTGGTTGGCGTGCGGATTAAATTTGCGGAAATAGTGCAAGACGGCGGGAATAATGCCTGCCGCGCCGTTGGTCGGTGCGGTTACGACACGGCCGCCGGCGGCATTTTCTTCATTGACCGCCATGGCGTACACCATCGGCCAAAGCTGAGTATTGACGATTTCGCTCTCGCGCAGGACTTTGAGTTTGGCCGCCAACTGCGGCGCGCGGCGGCGGACGTTCAAGCCGCCCGGCAATTGCCCTTCCGCACCCAAGCCGCGCTTGATGCAGTTTTCCATCACATCGGCCACAGCAGCCACACGGCGGCGCACTTCCGTCTCATCGCAACCTGCCAACGCTGCTTCATTGGCCAACACGACTTCGGAAATATTCAACTGGTTCAGACGGCATTGTGCCAGCAACTCGTTACAGTTTTTGTAAGGATATGGCACGTCCAAATTTTCCTGCGCTTCTTGTGCAAACCCTTCGTCTGTTACGATAAAACCGCCGCCAACCGAATAATAGATCTGTTCTTTCAGCTTCAGGCCGTCTGAATTGTAGGCGATAAAGTTCAAACCGTTCGGATGTTTGGGCAACACTTTGTCGCCGCGGATATCCAAATCTTTTTCAGGATTGAAGGCCATTTCACGGCCGTTGAGTTTTAAAACGTGCTGCGTGCGGATGCGTTCCAAGCGTTGGGGGATGTCCGCAAGCGGAATATCGTGTGGCAGGCTGCCTTCCAAACCAAGCAATAATGCATCGAATGTACCGTGTCCGATACCGGTCAAAGCAAGCGAGCCGTACACTTCAATGACAATGCGCGCCACTTGTGTATCCAAGTTTTCGGCATTCAGCAAATCAGCAAAAGCGGCCGCGGCCTTCATCGGGCCGACGGTGTGCGAGCTGGACGGGCCGATGCCGATTTTGAAAATATCAAAGATGCTGATCATAACTTTCCTATTATTGTGTGTGCGGGCTGTGTTTTTCAGACGGCCTTAAGGCCTAAAGAGGAATCTTGTGCGCCGCTTGCCAATACAAGTACCAGATGCCCGACAGTCATCAAAGGATCGCCTGCTTCCGGCGATGTGTATTTCAGCGTCAGCGTTTTTTTACGCAAGGGTTCGTAATGGCTGACTTCACACTGTGAGGCCTCTAAACTTGTAGAACCGGCGCGGTATCTGTATGCCAACAGCCGTAAATCGTTCAAGTCCATCTTCATGCCGTTGTCCAACAATTCGCGCAACTGGTTTTCCCAGGCAATATCGGTACTTCCGTCTTTAATGGCAATCAAGATGGACTTTTCGAGGATTTTTTTGATGTGCTGGTTCAAGGAGCGGATTGGGAAATGCCCCAGCCACAACAAATTGGTCTCTGCAAATTGTGCGGAAAACTGCTCGATAAACCAGGAATGTAAACCTCGATAATTCGGCGAATGAAACAGGGTTGATTTAACCTTGTTGCCATCTTTATCCAACATGTAATGGCAGCCGATAATCACGCTGCAAGATTCGGCAGCCCATCTGGGAATAATGACTTTGGGGGTAAAGAGCGTTTCGAGGCGTTGCTCGGTAAATTGTGTGGTGAAATCGGGGTTGTATTGCAACGATGTCGGTAAATAGCCGCGCCAAAGGTACATGCCGATCCTGTTTTCGCCGATGACATCCAAAAGTTGTTCCAGCATGATACGGCTAGGACATGAAATAAATTCGTCCGCATCCAGCGGAAAAACGAAATCTATCGCTTCATCTTTTGCTACAAGCTGCTTCATAAGCAGGTTTACCAATTGCTCTTGATTGTACTTGAGCGCTTGATATTGATAGATAAATATCGGCAAACCTTCTTCTTTCAATTGAATCAGGATTTCCCTTGTTCCATCGCTGCTGCCGTGATCGATGATGTGCATTTCATCCATCAGCTCGAGATTATGACGGACAAACGATTCGATCACGTCGTTTTCGTTGCGCACCATGCTGATGCTGATTAGTTTTTTTCCCATAAATTATGCAATGTATTGATAGGTTTTAATCATTTTTCAGACGGCCTTGATCCAGCCGGCAATGCGTTTTTCAATCGCTTCGGCACTCAAACCCAAGTCGTCCAACAGTTTTTTCGGGTCGCCGTGTTCGGTAACTTTGTCTTCTACACCCAGCAGCAATACCGGTTTGCAGATGCCGTGTTTCGCCAACACTTCCAACACCGCGCTGCCTGCGCCGCCTTGTTCGGCGTTTTCTTCGGCGGTAACGATGTAATCGTGGCTTCTGGCGAGACGGACGATCAGCTCTTCATCTATCGGTTTGACAAAGCGCATATCGGCAACGGTCGCGTTCAGCTTGTCGGCAGCGACCAATGATGGGGCAACCATGCTGCCAAAGGCGATAACGGCAATTTTCTCGCCTTCGCGACGGATGATGCCTTTGCCGATTTCAACGGTTTCCAGGCCGTCTGAAATGGTTGCGCCCGTGCCTGTACCGCGCGGATAACGGACGGCGGACGGCGAGTTTGCCTGATAGCAGGTTGAGAGCAGCAGGCGGCATTCGTTTTCGTCGCTGGGAGCGGCAATAATCATGTTCGGCACGCAACGCAAAAAGCTCAAGTCGTATAAACCGGCATGGGTCGGGCCGTCTGCACCGACAATACCGGCACGGTCGATGGCGAACAAAACAGGCAGGTTTTGCAAGGCAACGTCGTGTACCAACTGGTCGTAAGCGCGTTGCAGGAAAGTGGAGTAAATCGCCACGACAGGCTTGATGCCTTCGCATGCCAAACCGCCTGCAAAGGTAACGGCGTGTTGCTCGGCGATACCGACGTCGAAATAGCGGTCGGGGAATTGCTGTTCAAACTCAACCAAGCCACTGCCCTCGCGCATGGCAGGCGTGATGGCAACCAAATGCTCATCCGCCGCTGCTTGGTCGCACAACCATTGGCCGAACACTTGCGTATAAGTCGGCTTGGCCGCGGCAGGTTTGACTTCCGGAGCAGGTACTTCGCTCGGCAGCTTGGCGACAGCATGATATTTGACAGGGTCGTTTTCGGCGAATTTGTAGCCATTGCCTTTTTTGGTGATGACGTGCAACAACTGAGGGCCTTTGCGGCTGCGCAAGTCTTTTAATACGTCTACCAGATTTTCAACGTTGTGGCCGTCTACCGGGCCGGTATAACGGAAACCGAAATTTTCAAACAAAGACAGCGACTGTTTGGCGTGTTCCGCTTCGCCTGCCAAGGTTTTGATTTTGTTTTCGACTTTTTGGGCAAGCTCCATCGCTCCGGGCAATTTATCTAATACTTTGCTTGATTGGGCTTTGATGGTACTCAACAGGCCGTGCATATCGCGCACAACGTTGCTGGCGAGATATTTCGGCAGCGCGCCGACATTGGGGGAAATCGACATTTCGTTGTCGTTGAGGATAACCAGCAAATCGACATCCATATCGCCTGCGCAGTTCAGGGCTTCAAACGCCTGACCCGCCGTCATGGCTCCGTCGCCGATGATGGCGACGCTGCGGCGGTTGTTGCCCAACTGTTTGTCCGCAACGGCCATGCCCAATGCCGCGCCGATGGATGTGGAAGAATGCCCCACGCCGAAGGCATCGTATTCCGACTCGCTGCGTTTCGGAAAACCGGCCAAACCGCCGTATTGGCGCATGGTGTGCATTTGATTTTTGCGGCCGGTCAGGATTTTGTGCGGATAGCTTTGATGGCCGACATCCCAGACCAAATGGTCTTCGGGCGTGTCGTACACATAATGCAGTGCCACCGTCAGCTCGACCGCGCCCAAGTTACTGGCGAAATGGCCGCCCGTCTTACCGACGGAATCCAACAGAAATTCGCGCAATTCGGCGGCGACTTGCGGCAGCTGTTTTTTCTCCAGACGGCGCAAATCCTGAGGCGTATCGATAATATCGAGCAAAGGGCTTGGGTTCATGATTTTTGGCGGTGATTTTTGTGTAACGGACGATTATATCAAGAGATTGCACAACTTGTTACAAATGCTTTCAGACGGCCCGAACCTTTATCCTTTATAATACTGCCAACTGAAAACACAAGGCCGTCTGAAATGACCCAAAACGCAAACAATCTCTGCTGGCTCGATATGGAAATGACCGGCCTCAATCCGGAACACGACCGCATTATCGAAGTCGCCATGATCATTACCGATTCCGATTTAAACGTACTGGCTCAATCGGACGTTTACGTCATCCATCAAAGCGACGAGTTGCTCGACGGCATGGACGAGTGGAACACCGCCACCCACGGCCGCACCGGCCTGACCCAACGCGTGCGCGAATCCAAACTGACCGAAGCCGAAGTCGAGCAAAACCTGTTGGACTTCATGTCCGCATGGATACCCGAGAAATCCACGCCCATGTGCGGCAACTCCATCCATCAAGACCGCCGCTTCATGGTCAAATACATGCCGCGTTTGGAAGCCTATTTCCACTACCGTAACTTAGACGTATCCACGCTGAAAGAATTGGCCAAACGCTGGAATCCTGCCGTTGCCAAAAGCGTGGTCAAACGCGGTTCGCACAAGGCATTGGACGACATCCTCGAAAGCATCGAAGAAATGCGCCATTATCGCGAGCATTTCCTCAAACTCCCTTCCGCACAATAATCCCAAGGTCGTCTGAAACCGGTTTTACACCGTTCAGACGGCCTCATCGGCTTCCTTCATCTCATGAAAATCACCAAAATCTTTACCTTTGATTCCTCGCACATGCTCGACGGGCATGACGGCAAGTGCCAAAACCTGCACGGCCACACCTATAAACTCGAAATCACCGTCTCCGCGCCCGTTATCCAAGGCGGCGCAAAAGACGGCATGGTGATGGACTTTACCGACCTGAAAGCCATCGTCAAACAACACATTACCGACCCGTTCGACCATGCCTTCATCTATCACGGCAACAACGAACGCGAAAGCCAAATCGCCGCGCTTTTGGAAGGCTGGAACATGAAAACCCTGTGCCTGCCCTGCCGCACCACAGCCGAAAATATGAGCGTAGAAATGTATGGCCGTCTGAAAAACGCCGGTGTCAAAGTGTGCAGCGTGAAATTATGGGAAACGCCGACTTCATGTGCGGAATATGAAGGGGAATAAACCGGCATTTTGTATTTTTCAGACGGCCTGTTCCCATAAATACCTCATACGCTAAACATCAAAAGGAATCTTCATGAAAATCATCTCCACCCTCCTCGTCCTCTTCGTCGCTGTCGAACACTTCTACATCGCCTGGCTCGAAATGACGCAAATCCCAAGCGAAAAAGCGTCAGAGCTGTTCAACATGCCTTACGAGTTTATGGAACAAAAACGCGTACAAACCCTGTTTTCCAACCAAGGCCTGTACAACGGCTTCCTCGCCATCGGCTTGGTATGGGCGCGCTTTGCCGCACCCGACAACGCGGTTTACGGCGCGACCATCCTGTTCCTCGGCTTCGTCCTCATCGCCGCCGCATGGGGCGCGTTTTCATCCGGCAACAAAGGCATTTTGTTCAAACAAGGGTTGCCGGCATTTTTGGCCGCCGCAGCCGTCATTGCCTCTTAAGCACACACCAGCCATTCTTTCCTATTGAACCGACAGAAAGAATGGCTGCCTCAACCTATTTCTCAAAACGCTTCACCACAACAATTAGAACCCGCACACCCGACATTCATGACCATTCAAATCACACCAAACAATCCCCAATACCGCATTGTCGAAATCTTTGAAAGCCTTCAAGGCGAAGGCTGGAATACAGGCATGCCCGCCGTTTTCATCCGTTTGGGCAAATGCAATCTCGCGTGCAGCTGGTGCGATACTGACTACCTCAAATTCGGCATGATGAGCCTGTCCGATATTTTAGGCCGTCTGAAAACCTACACGGCGCGCAACATCATCATTACCGGCGGCGAACCCACCATCCAACCGCATTTGGATACCCTGCTCAACACACTCAAAGCCGAAGGCTATTTCCTGTGTATCGAAACCAACGGCCTCAACCCCGCGCCGCCGCAAATCGACTACGTTGCCACCAGCCCTAAAGCCTGCTACGCCGCCAAATACGAAAAAAGCTGCATCGAGAAAGCAGACGAAGTGCGTATTGTTGCCGACGGCGATGTCATTACGTTTTGCCAAGAGATGGAACGTAAAATCCGCGCCCAACATTACTACCTCTCGCCTTGCGAACAAGACGGTGTGATGAATATCTACGACACCATCCGCCAAATCGGCGTATTAAACAGCCGATCCGATGCCCCCGTCCATTGGCAACTGAGCGTACAAACGCATAAATGGGCAGGAATAGAATAATTCGTTTGAAATCAATTAAAAACAAAACCTTTACAAAATATTGAATGTAAATACCATTCCATATTCGACCAAATGCACTACTGGCAATACTCTCAGGCCGTCTGAAACCCTATTTCAGACGGCCTTTTTTGTTACAAACCTCTTGACCGATTACATAAGATTACGTAAAGTGTGCAACAGTTTTCATAAATTGGTAAAACCAATTTACCTGATAACTGATTGCATCTAAAAAGGTGGCAATCCTTATTCGAAAAACATCTATTACTCAACACATCGCATCAAACCGCCATTGATTGACGGTTATGGTGCCCGTTGCCCCGAGGATAATCCCATGGCTCTCTTTCTCAGTATTTTTCCCATCGTGCTGCTGATCTGGCTGATGGTTAAGAAAAACAGTATGCCGTCCTACGTCGCGCTGCCGATTACCGCCGCGCTGATTTATGCCATCAAACTGTTTTATTTCGGCGACAACGCCATGTTGCTCAACGCAACGGCAGCGTCAGGCCTCGTCTCTACCCTGACCCCGATTACCGTGATTTTCGGTGCCATTATGTTCAACCGCATGATGGAAACCACCGGCTGTATCGACGTCATCCGCAAATGGCTGGCTACCATCAGCCCGAATCCGATTGCCCAGTTGATGATCATCGGCTGGTCTTTCGCCTTTATGATTGAAGGTGCATCCGGTTTCGGTACGCCTGCCGCCATTGCCGCGCCAATCCTGATGAGCTTGGGCTTCAACCCATTAAAAGTAGCCATCTTCGCTTTGGTGATGAACTCCGTGCCCGTTTCCTTCGGTGCAGTAGGTACCCCGACTTGGTTCGGCTTCGCACCTTTGGGCTTGGATCAAAAGAGCATTATGGAAATCGGTATGCAAACCGGCGTAATGCACTTCTTTGCAGGTTTTATCATCCCTGTTATCGGTTTGAGCTTCATTGTACCTTGGGCTGAAATCCGCAAAAACTTGGGCTTCATCGGCATCGCCGTATTCTCCTGTACCCTTCCTTATGTTGCATTGGCGATGGTCAATGAAGAATTCCCATCTCTGGTTGCCGGCGCAATCGGCCTGATGGTGTCCGTATTCGCAGCAAACCGCGGCTGGGGCTTAAGCAAAGATTACGCCAAAGACCCGAATGCAGAAAAAGTACCTTTCGCACAAGTTGCCAAAGCACTGGCTCCTTTGGGTATGCTGATCGGCATGCTGGTGGTCACCCGTATCAAACAGTTGGGCATCAAAGGTCTGCTGACCAGCAAAGAAGAATGGTTCAGCTTCCAACTGCCGTTTGATTTGTCCAAAATCACCGTCAGCGACTCCCTGACCATCACCTTCGGCAATATCTTCGGCCAAGGCGTAAACGCTTCCTATCAAACCCTCTACGTTCCGGCTTGGATTCCGTTTGTCTTCACCGTTTGGATTTGCATCCTGCTGTACAAAACTAAATTCAAAGATGCATGGTCTTTCTACGCTGCAACCTTCAACCAAACCAAAAAACCTCTGCTTGCCCTGATGGGTGCGCTGATTATGGTTCAACTGATGATGGTTGGCGGCGATGACTCCATGGTGAAAATCATCGGTAAAGAATTTGCCGCGATGGCAGGCGAACACTGGGTGTACTTCTCCCCATACCTTGGCGCAATCGGTGCATTCTTCTCCGGCTCCAACACTGTATCCAACCTGACCTTTGGTCCGATTCAACAACAAATCGCGCTTGATACCGGCCTGTCCGTTACCCTCATCCTCGCCCTACAATCTGTCGGCGGTGCAATGGGCAACATGGTCTGCATCAACAACATCATCGCCGTGTGCAGCGTGTTGAACGTGAACAACGCCGAAGGTGCGATCATCAAGAAAACTGTCATCCCAATGACCATCTACGGCATCATCGCCGTGACTGTGGCTGCAATTTTCTTCTTGTAAACCGCTTCATATCAAAGGCCGTCTGAACATTCAGACGGCCTTTTTTTGTATTCTTTCGCTATATTTCTTAAAGAATCATTAATGTATATATTCCGCAACAACCCACATAACTACTTTGCAACACCAAATCACAAACAACTTTCTATTAATAAACAATCGGGTAATCATAAGTAAACACTGTTTTGCAATTTACCTAATTGCCACTACCGACAAAACGCCTAAAATACGCTTCATCTGCAAACGGAAACCCTTTCTCACTTTGCAAGATAACACACAACCCTCATATGGAGCTTAGATCATGAAATTACTTTCTGTTATCACTGCAGCCGCATTGGCTACTGTTTCCTTCTCTGCTGCCGCTGCACCTGCCGGCTTCGTTTCTTACCGTTGTGACGGTGGCAAATCACTGAACGTGATGTACGGCTTTGACCGTAGCGGCCGTGCAGTTACTGCCGACGTAAACGCCGGTGGCAAAAAAGCCTCTTTGGTTGTCGACAAAAAACGTTCTGACAGCACTGGCACTACTTTCACCAACCGTAAAGGCTATGTAATGTCTGCCGGTTTCATCGACAAAAACACCCACACTACTTCTGAAGTAGTTGGCGTAAACGCCCCTAATGGCTCATTCCTGGTGAAAAACTGCGAACCACGTCCACATTAATCCCAGTTTTCCTATTTAACCGAATCATTCCGGTTTGATAGAAAGGCCGTCTGAAAAACAATTTTCAGACGGCCTTTTGATTCAAGCCTATAAAAAAGAGCGTGTACCGTACACGCTCTTTTTGTTTGTTCACACACCAATTAAATACGCATCGGCATTACGATGTATTTGAAGTTCGGATTATTCGGCATGGTAAACAGCGTTGAACGGTTGGCATCGCCGAAAGCAAGCTGCATATCGTCGGAGTGGATGTTACGCAACACATCCATCAGGTAGCCGATGTTGAAACCGACTTCGAGTTCTCCGCCTTGGTAAGCGATTTCCAGCTCTTCGCGTGCTTCTTCCTGCTCGTTGTTGCTACATACGACACTCAGTAAACCAGGCTGCAGGAACAGTCGTGCGCCGCGGAATTTTTCATTGGCAAGAATGGCGGCACGTTCAAGCGCACCCAAAAGCTGGGTACGCGATACGAGGAAAATCTTGTCGTTATCCAAAGGAATCACGCGGTTAAAGTCAGGGAACTTGCCGTCGATGACTTTGCTGACAATGGTCGTGCCATTGCATTGGAAGCGTACTTGATTGTCCAAAAGCTCAACGGTGATGGACTCGGACGGATTGTTCAACAGCTTAAAGAGTTCCAATACCGTTTTGCGCGGCAGGATTACTTCCGTTTTCGGCAGTTCTGCTTCAATTTGGCTGGCCGCATAAGCAAGGCGGTGGCCGTCGGTTGCAACAAGGCGCAGTTGGTTTCCTTCAACCTGCATCAGCAAGCCGTTGAGGTAATAGCGGATATCTTGAACCGCCATGCTGTATTGCACTTGCGAAAGCATGGTTTTGAAGGTTTCTTGAGTCAGTGAGAAAGTCGCGCTGACGTCGCTGCCGACGTTCATCAACGGAAAGTCTTCAGCCGGCAGGGTTTGCAGGGCAAAACGGGATTTGCCCGCGCGCAAAGTCAGACGGTTGTCCGCCCAATCTAAGGACACCAGCGCACTGTCAGGCAGGGCGCGCAAAATGTCTTGGAATTTTTTAGCGTTGGTCGTAATACGGAAATCGCCTGCCTGACTTTCAGGGCCGGCGGTATTGATTTGGATTTCCAAGTCGGTTGCCAAAAGTTTGGTTTGTCCGTCTTTGCTTTCCAGCAACACATTGGACAAAATCGGCAGAGTATGGCGACGTTCAACAATACCGGTAACGGCTTGCAACGGCTTGAGTAGACTGTCGCGATCGGCTTGTAAAATCAGCATGTTCCATTCCTTTGAATTTGAAATCGGTTGATTTGGGTATTTTAAAATATTTTTTGTTTTCAGACGGCCTCATATTGACATCAGGCCGTCTGAAATTGCATTAGGTCAGTTCTGAATCAAAATCAGCAGTTTCTCGTAGTCTTGTGCCAATTCGGGATCTTCTTCACGCAATTTCGCCACTGCTTTGACACCGTGCATCACGGTCGTGTGGTCACGGCCGCCAAAGGCATCGCCGATAGAAGGCAGGCTGAGCGTAGTCAGCTCTTTAGTCAGGCTCATGGCAACTTGGCGCGGACGGGCAATGTTGCGCGTGCGTTTTTTGCCCAATATATCGCTGATTTTAATACGGTAGTATTTAGCTGTCGCATCGATGATAATGTCGGCGGTAATGACTTTGTGTTTCTCGGCAATAATATCCTGCAAAGCCGTACGCGCCAAATCCATGTCGATGACAGGACGGTTCATAAAACGGCTGCTGGCGCTGACACGGTTGAACGCGCCTTCCAGCTCACGCACATTGGAGCGGATCAGATTGGCGATAAACAATGCGGCTTCGTCTTCGATACTGATACCGGCTGCTTCTGCCTTTTTCTGCAAAATCGCCACGCGCATTTCCAATTCGGGCGGCTCGAGTTCCAACGTCAAACCCCATGAGAAACGAGATTTGAGACGGTCGTCCATGCCCTCGATTTTGGCAGGTAATACGTCGCACGTCAGAATCAGCTGTTTTTTCTCGTTGTGAAAATGGTTGTACAGATAGAAGAATTCTTCCATCGTACGGTCTTTGCCTTTGATGAACTGAATATCGTCGATAATCAGCAGGTCATATTGTTTGTATTGTTGCTTGAATACATCATAAGTGTTGTTGCGCACAGCCTTCATAAAGCTGCGGATATAGTCGTCCGAGTGCATATAGCGCACTTTGGCATCAGGACGGTTTTTCAACAATTCGTTGCCGATGGCTTGCACCAAGTGGGTTTTACCCAAACCGGTACTGCCGTATAAGAAAAACGGGTTGTAGCCCTGCCCCGGATTTTCAGCAATAGCCTGGGCGGCTGCGGCGGCAAGGCGGTTGCCCTTACCTTCCACCAAGGTTTCAAATGTATAGTCGCGCGACAGATTGGTCTGTTCGTAGCGCGCTTCTTCCGCATCCTGTTGCGCGTCGGTTTTGGCTTTGGCAACTGCTTTAGACTCAGCCGGAGCGGCAGTTTGCACTTGAGGCTCATGCGGCAGGTTTTTCATGCGTTGTGCCAAAATCTCGGCAGCCGTCATGGCAGTGGCAGGCTTGGAAACCGTTTCAGACGGCCTATCTTCTTCCACTGCCGCAGCAGTTTGCAAAGGCATTTGAACAGGCTCTACAAATTCTTCAACTTCAATGACTTCTTGCACTTGCACCGGCGCAACAACCTGAGCCGCCATTTCATAATGCGCACCTACGCCCGGCTTAAACGCAAACGCAGCCTGCTGAGGCACCAATTCGGCACGCACGGCGTCAATTTTGGCGGCAAACTGGCTTTTGAGCATATTGCAGGCAAATTGGTTTTTACCATACACCACCCATACGCCGTTTTCTTCACCCACGGTCAAAGGCGCAATCCATTGCGCAAACTGCCCGGCAGGCAACATTTCGTGAAGGCGGCAAAGGCACAGCGGCCAAAATTCAGCTAACGTCATGAGATTAAGCTCGGAAAATGGAAGACTTGGGAAATACAAGAAGGCAGAGCAGACAGGCAATCTGATAAAAATCAAATTTTTACGATACTCCCGCTGCTTTCATACGGCCTTGCGCACAGAGAAAGACAAGGTTGGGCGATTATACCCATTCCGCTCTTTTTTATCCACAACCGCCGCAAAATTTTATCCACAAATTCTATCAATGCATAAAACCCGTTGTCACACTTTAGCCAACGAAAAGTTTTTATATTGATTGACAAAAGCGGCAAATTGGAGTGTAATTCACGGTTTAATTATCTACCAATTTTTAGGAAACATCATGAAACGCACTTATCAACCTTCCGTTACCAAACGCAAACGCACCCACGGCTTCTTGGTTCGCTCCAAAACCCGCGGTGGTCGCGCAGTATTGGCTGCCCGTCGCGCCAAAGGCCGCAAACGCCTGGCTGTATAATTTTGAATTACGGCTTCTCGAAGCAGTATCGCTTATTAAAAACGGATGATTTTTCATCCGTTTTTGCGTTGAAAAACCGACGCAGCCGCGATTTGCTGCAAGTCTCCCAGTCCGCAGACAACGCGCTCGGCCATCCGCGCCTTGGTTTGGTTGTCAGCAAAAAGACCGCCAAACGCGCCCATGACCGCAATTATATGAAGCGTGTCATCCGCGACTGGTTCAGGCTGAATCAACACCAGCTGCCGCCGCATGATTTTGTTGTGCGCGTGCGTCAGGCGTTTAATCGGGAAACTGCCCCAGAAGCCCGAAGCCAACTTGCCCAGCTGATGAAAAAACGCCGATGAATACCCTGCTTTCCAAGCTCCTCCTTGCACTCATCCGCTTTTACCAATACTGCATCAGCCCCCTCATTCCGCCGCGCTGCCGCTATACCCCGACCTGTTCACAATACGCAGTCGAAGCCGTCAAAAAATACGGCGCATTCAAAGGCGGATGGCTGGCAATCAAACGCATCGCACGATGCCATCCTTTCGGCGGACACGGCCATGACCCTGTTCCATAATGCTGCTGTCAACCATTTAAAGAACACGATTTCCTTTAATTTCCCGTCGGTTTCTATATAATGCCGTCTGAAGCAGTTTTCATCTCGATTACCTATCCGTCAATTCCAGGAATCTCTTATGGATTTTAAAAGACTAATGGCGTTTTTTGCCATTTCAGTGGCAATCTTTGCCGGCTGGGAACATTTTTTCCCCAGCCCCAAACCTAATCCGGCGCAACAAGCCGCGCAACAGCAAACGGCTGCTACTCCGGCAAAAGCCGCTGCCGAAGCCGCGCTAGCCCCGGCCTCTCCTATTACCGTTACCACAGACACGGTTAAAGCCGTCATTGATGAGAAAAGCGGCGACCTGCGCCAGCTGACCCTCTTGCAATACAAAGCAACCGGTGACGAACACAAACCTTTCGTCCTGTTTAACGACGGCAAGGAATACACCTACGTTGCCCAATCCGAGCTTTTGGACGCACAAGGCAACAACGTACTAAAAGGCATCAGCTTTACCGCTCCGCAAAAACAATACAGTTTGGAAGGCGACAAAGTTGAAGTCCGCCTGAGCGCACCTGAAACCAACGGCCTGAAAATCGACAAAGTTTATACTTTCACCAAAGGCAGCTACTTGGTTAACGTCCGTTTCGACATCACCAACAGTAAAGGCCAACCTGTCAACCTGAGCGCAGACTACCGCATCGTCCGCGACCACAGCGAACCCGAAGGCCAAGGTTACTTCACCCGTTCTTACGTCGGCCCTGTTGTTTACACCCCTGAAGGCGGCTTCCAAAAAGTCAGCTTCTCTGATTTGGACGACGATGCCAAATCCGGCAAATCCGAAGCCGAATACATCCGCAAAACCCCGACTGGCTGGCTCGGCATGATTGAACACCACTTCATGTCCACTTGGATTTTGCAGCCTAAAGACGGCCAAAGCGTTTGCACCGCAGGCGACTGCCGTATCGACATCAAACGTCGCAACGACAACCTGTACAGCGCAAGCGTCAGCGTGCCTTTAGCCGCCATCCAAGCCGGTGCGAAAGCTGAAACCGCCATCAACCTGTATGCCGGTCCGCAAACCACTTCCGTTATCGCCAATATCGCCGACAAACTGCAACTGGCCAAAGACTACGGCAAAGTACACTGGTTCGCCTCCCCGCTCTTCTGGCTCTTGAACCAACTGCACAACATCATCGGCAACTGGGGCTGGGCAATCATCGTTTTGACCATCATCGTCAAAGCCGTACTGTATCCATTGACCAACGCCTCTTACCGCTCTATGGCAAAAATGCGTGCCGCCGCACCTAAATTGCAAGCCATCAAAGAGAAATACGGCGATGACCGCATGGCGCAGCAACAAGCCATGATGCAACTTTACAAAGACGAGAAAATCAATCCGCTGGGCGGCTGTCTGCCTATGCTGTTGCAAATCCCCGTCTTCATCGGTCTGTACTGGGCATTGTTCGCCTCCGTAGAATTGCGCCAAGCGCCTTGGTTGGGTTGGATTACCGACTTGAGCCGTCCGGATCCTTTCTACATCCTGCCTTTGATTATGGCGGTAACCATGTTTGCACAAACTTATCTGAATCCGCCGTCAACCGACCCAATGCAGGCGAAAATGATGAAAATCATGCCTTTGGTTTTCTCCATCATGTTCTTCTTCTTCCCTGCCGGTTTGGTTCTGTACTGGGTAGTCAACAACCTCTTGACCATCGCCCAACAATGGCACATCAACCGCAGCATCGAAAAACAACGCGCCCAAGGCGAAGTCGTTTCTTGATAAAGGTGTAGGCAATACAAAGGCCGTCTGTTGTTCAGACGGCCTTTTTTTATTTCCTCAAATACAGTTTGAGATTGAACCCAATCCAGTTTTAAGCAGCATGAAGCACAAAAATCGTCGGGCGTTTTTTCAAATTCGGCATTTCTTTTCTTTTTCGCCACTGCGCAATCGTCTGGCTGATGATTTCCTGTGTCGGCAAGGTTAAGTCCGTAGCCACGCACAACCGCATTTCAGGATGCAGGTTTTCCACCGCATCAGCCAACAACGCATCGTTGCGATACGGCGTTTCGATAAACAGCTGCGTTTCATTCTGCTGGCGCGAACGTTGCTCCAAAGCCTTCAAACTCTGAATCCGCTCATTTTTTTCAGACGGCAAATAACCCTTAAACGCAAAGTTTTGCCCATTTGCACCCGAAGCCATCAGCGCCAGCAACAAGCTGGACGGGCCGACCAAAGGCCGTACTTCAAAACCGTGTTTATGCACCAACGCCACCAAATTCGCGCCCGGATCGGCAACAGCCGGACAACCTGCCTCGCTGACAATGCCCATACTGCGCCCTTCTTGCAAAGGTTTCAGCAGTTCCGGCAAAGTCTTCAAATCCGTGTGTTCATTCAGCGTTTGCAGATTCAGCTCACGGATAGGCGTAGTCACGCCCAAATGTTTCAAATGCGCACGCGCTGTTTTTTCCGCTTCCACAACAAAATCCGTCAACCCGACAATCGCCTGTTGTTCATGCGGCAACAGGCATGGCGTATCAGGCGCACCCAAAGGGGTAGGAATCAAATACAAAATCGGTTTCATTCTTGCAACTCCAAAAAATATCAGGCCGTCTGAACACATTCAGACGGCCTCAAACTATAAAACTTCCACACCTTCGTTTTTCAAAAAATCAATCAGACGGAAAATCGGAAGGCCGATTAAAGCATTCGGATCCGTACTTTCAATCCGCTCCAACAAAGCGGCGCCCAAACCCTCGCTCTTCGCCGCACCGGCACAATAAACCGCATCCGGCTCGCGTTCCAAATATCGGCTGATTTGCGCCTGCGCCAACTGTCGCATGACAACCACCGTACGATCAACATGATGCTGAACCTTGCCCGTAGCAGTATTCAAAAGCACGATTGCGCTGTAAAATTCAATCCGTTTTCCGCTCAAGTCCGCCAGCATCTGTTGTGCATTTGCGACGTTCATCGGCTTGCCCAACTGCCGTCCTTCGCACCATGCGACTTGGTCTGCGCCGATAATCAGCGCGGCAGGGAAAGTTGCCGCCAATGAACGGGCTTTGCCTTCCGCCAAACGCAGCGCCGTCTCGCCTGCATGCTCGCCCGCAATAGGCGTTTCGTCAAAATCAGGCGATGCCGTCTGAAAATCGACACCCAAACGGCGAAGCTGTCCGCAGCGGAAAACCGAACTCGACCCTAAAACCAAAGGCAGTTTTACTTCCATATTTTTACTTAAAAACATTGACGTTAGACTGCCGAAATTATATCATACTCCGTTTATGTCATACCCTAATTTGATTGACCCAGAAGTTTTCGCCGCCGAAGGGCAGAATCTGCAAGGCAGCTTCCTGCTCGAAGAATTGGATGAACGAGTCAGTTCGCACGATTACCCGGCCGACAAACAGACACGCGTGTCGTTTACGCTGCAAGGCGGTCGCGACCGGCTGCAACGTCTGTTTCTCGATTTAAACGTCAAAGCTGACATGCCCCTGATTTGCCAGCGTTGCATTACGCCCATGCCGTTTCTACTCGATGAAACCAGCCGTATCGTCCTGTTTGCCGATGAAGAGAGTTTGGACGAAGCCATGCTTGCCGATGAAGAATTGGAAGGCATGCTGCTCGAAAAAGAGCTTGACGTGCGGACTCTGGTTGAAGACCAAATCCTGATGTCGCTCCCTTTCTCCCCTCGACATGAAGACTGCGGCAACAATGGAACACTGGACGAAGTCAATCGGGACAAACCAAACCCCTTCGCTGTTTTAGCAGGTTTGAAAAGCAGTTAATTAGGACACAGTTTATTTATCTAGGAGCTTGAAATGGCCGTTCAACAAAACAAAAAATCCCCTTCTAAACGCGGTATGCACCGTTCACACGACGCTCTGACTGCGCCTTCTCTGTCTGTTGACAGCGCAACCGGCGAAGTACATCGTCCACACCACATTTCTCCAAACGGTATGTACCGTGGCCGTAAAGTGGTAAAAGCTAAAGGCGAATAATCCGTTCGTCTGACTGAAAAAGCCAGAATATTGCCATGCAATGACTGGCTTTTTTGCATTGCACCCTGTATTTTCCTCTTCGGAAGCACACCATGAAACGTAAAATCTGGTACACCTACGACGACATCCACCGCGTAATCAAAGGATTGGCGGAAAAAATCCAAAACTCCGGCACCAAATACGATGCCATGATTGCTATTGGCGGCGGCGGTTTTATCCCTGCCCGCATGTTGCGCTGCTTCTTGGAAATTCCGATTTACGCCGTCACCACAGCCTACTACGACAGCGATAACGAAGGTCAAGTTACAGAGGAAGTGAAAAAAGTCCAATGGCTTGATCCCGTTCCAGATACACTGAAAGGCAAAAACGTACTGGTCGTTGACGAAGTGGACGACAGCCGCGTTACCATGGAATTCTGCCTGAACGAATTGCTGAAAGAAGATTTCGGTACTGTCGGCGTGGCAGTATTGCATGAAAAAATCAAAGCCAAAGTCGGCAAGATTCCCGAAGGCATCCCTTATTTCAGCGGAATTACCGTGGAAGACTGGTGGATCAACTATCCTTGGGACGCGCTGGACATCGACGAACACAACAAATTGGCCGCGCAAAACCAATAAATCTGGCACGACCGTCGCAACAAGCCTTTTCATCTGATTTTCAATTCAATCTCCTGAAAATCAGATGAGTGTGCTTGTCCTATTGTCTGAGGCCGTCTGAAACACACAAACCGGAGAACAACATGATTACACTGGCCGTAGATGCCATGGGCGGAGATGCAGGCCTTGCGATTACCGTCCCCGGTGCAGTGGATTTCCTGAAACAACAATCCGACGTACATCTGATTATGGTCGGAGATGAAGCAGCAGTCCGCCAAGCATTAAGCTCGGCAGGCGCACCTATGGACCGCATTACCGTCTGCCATGCAGCGCAAGTCGTCGAAATGGATGAAGCGCCGCAATCTGCGCTGAAAAATAAAAAAGAATCATCCATGCGCATCGCCATCAACCAAGTTAAAGAAGGCAACGCGCAAGCCGCCGTATCGGCAGGCAATACCGGCGCACTGATGGCGACCGCCCGATTCGTCCTCAAAACCATTCCCGGCATTGAGCGTCCTGCCATCGCCAAATTCCTGCCATCCGACAGCGAACACGTTACTTTGGCTTTGGATTTGGGTGCCAACGTTGACTGCACTCCCGAACAACTGGTTCAATTTGCCATCATCGGCAGCGAGCTGGTACACGCGTTACACCCTGAAAAAGGCAGCCCGCGCGTCGCCCTTTTGAACGTCGGCACAGAAGACATCAAAGGTACGGATGCCGTCAAACAAACCTTTAAACTGTTGAGCAGCAGCAAACTCAACTTTATCGGCAATATCGAAAGCAACAGCGTTTTGTATGGCGAAGCCGATGTCATTGTCGCTGACGGGTTTGTCGGCAACGTTATGCTCAAAACCATCGAAGGCGCGGTTAAATTCATGAGCGGCGCCATCCGACGCGAATTCCAAAGCACCCTGTTCAACAAACTTGCCGCTATTGCCGCCCTGCCCGCACTCAAAGGTCTGAAAGGCAAATTGGATCCGCGCAAATTTAACGGCGCTATTCTGCTTGGTTTACGCGGTATTGTGATTAAGAGCCACGGCGGAACCGACGAAATCGGCTTCCGTTATGCTTTGGAAGAAGCCTACCACGAAGCCAAATCTGCCGGCCTCGCTCAAATCGAACAAGGCGTAGCCACCCAGTTGGCTGCTTTGGAAGCCGCCAAAGCAGCAGCCGAACTGGAAGAAACCGCTACTCCAACAACGGAAGCTTAAGGCTGATATATACAGGCCGTCTGAAACTTCACAATGTTCAGACGGCCTGTTTTTATCTTTAATCACCGACTTCATTCTTAATATTGGGAATTTTCCCATTTTCGCTTACAATACCCGACTATCTGAATCAACTCTCTAAAAAGGCCGTTCTCATGCAATATGCCAAAATTTCCGGTACAGGCAGCTACCTTCCTGCCAACCGCGTCAGCAATGACGACCTTGCCAAAAAAGTGGACACTTCCGACGAGTGGATTACCACGCGTACAGGTATCAAATTTCGCCATATTGCAGACGACAGCGAAAAAACCAGCGACTTGGCCGCCGAGTCAGCGCGCCGCGCCTTGGCAGATGCCGATTTGCAGGCTGACGATATCGATCTGATTATCGTCGCCACAGCCACTCCCGATATGCAATTCCCTTCTACGGCAACCATCGTGCAGCAAAAATTGGGTATTGCCAACGGCTGCCCTGCCTTTGACGTACAAGCCGTGTGCGCCGGTTTTATGTATGCCCTGACCACTGCCAATGCCTACATTAAAAGCGGCATGGCAAAAAACGCTTTGGTTATCGGCGCGGAAACCTTCAGCCGCATCGTCGATTGGAACGACCGTACCACCTGCGTCCTCTTTGGTGACGGTGCTGGCGCGGTTGTCTTAAGCGCATCTGACGAACCGGGCATCATCCACAGCAAACTCAAAGCCGACGGCAACTACCTCGACCTTTTGAACGTCCCCGGACAAATCGCCAACGGCCAGATTTGCGGTTCGCCCTACATCAGCATGGACGGCCCCGGCGTATTCAAGTTTGCCGTCAAAATGCTGTCCAAAATCGCCGATGACGTTATCGAAGAAGCCGGTTACACCGCCGATCAAATCGATTGGATTGTGCCGCACCAAGCCAATAAGCGCATTATCGACTCTACCGCCAAACACTTGGGCTTGAGCATGGACAAAGTGATCTTGACCGTCCAAGACCACGGCAACACTTCCGCCGCCTCCATTCCACTGGCACTGGATGTCGGTATTAAAAACGGCCAAATCAAACGCGGACAAAATCTCTTGCTCGAAGGTATCGGCGGCGGTTTTGCCTGGGGTGCGGTTTTGGTGAAATACTAACGGTTAGGCCGTCTGAACATCCTTTTCAGACGGCCTATTCTGCTCAAACCCATGGAATCTCTAACGTTTGCACTCTGTATCAGTAGCCTGTTTTTAAGCATAACGGCTGTAATATTGCCTAAACTGGCAATCGCCTATCTTGCACTGAGCGCATACGTTTTCCTGCTTTACTACCTAGACAAACAGCGCGCATGCAACCACGGCAGACGCATACCCGAAGCAAAATTGCATCTGCTCAATCTGCTTGGCGGCTGGCCGGGCGGTTATTGCGGCAGCCTCGCATTCAGGCACAAAACCAGCAAACTCAGTTTTGTCCGCACCTTCCGACTGACCGCCGCAACCAATACTGTCGCCACCCTCCTTCTGCTGGCAGACACCCTCAAACATTCAAACCAATAAGGAATTACCATGTCTTTCGCATTCTTCTTCCCCGGACAAGGCTCACAAAGCCTAGGCATGATGAACGGCTTTGCCGAGCAAGCCATCGTTAAAGCCACATTTGACGAAGCTTCCGCCGTATTGGGTCAAGACCTGTGGGCAATGATTAACGGCGAAGATGCCGAATTAATCGGACAAACCGTCAACACCCAGCCCATCATGCTGGCTGCCGGTATTGCCACCTACCGCGCCTACTTGGAAGCCGGTGGTAAAATCCCTTCAGTCGTTGCAGGTCACAGTCTCGGCGAATACACTGCCCTCGTCGCTGCCGGCGCATTGAATTTCGCAGACGCGGTCAAACTGGTCCGTCTGCGCGCCGAACTTATGCAATCTGCCGTACCGCAAGGCGTAGGCGCAATGGCCGCTATTTTGGGTTTGGAAGATGAACAAGTAAAAGCCATTTGTGCCGAAGCTGCACAAGGCGAAGTCGTTGAAGCCGTCAACTTCAACTCCCCCGGCCAAGTCGTGATTGCCGGCAATACCGCCGCAGTCGAACGCGCCATGGCCGCCGCCAAAGAAGCCGGAGCCAAACGCGCCCTGCCGCTGCCCGTTTCTGTTCCTTCACATTGCAGCCTCATGAAGCCTGCAGCGGAAAAACTTGCCGAAGCACTGAAAGACATCACCATCAAACAACCGCAAATCCGTGTCATCCATAACGCCGATGTTGCCTCTTACGATGATGCCGACAAAATCAAAGATGCCCTGGTACGCCAACTGTACAGCCCGGTGCGCTGGACAGAAACCGTTAACGCGCTTGTTTCCGAAGGCATCACCGAATCAGCCGAATGTGGCCCTGGCAAAGTCCTCGCAGGCCTCGCCAAACGCATCAATAAAGAAGCCGCGTGCAGCGCATTGACCAATGCCGACCAAGTGGCGGCATTTATCGAAGCCCAGTAAGCTTGCAGCCTTTCATGTTCCAAACGACCTTTCTTAATGAAAGGTCGTTTTTAATGCCTTTCAGTTGTGTTGAAATAGGGGAGTGAATGGTAACAGAAGGACACTTTTTCTATTTCAACTTAGCATTAGTTTTTTAAATATTTAAGGTTGTCTGAAAAAATTTTATAGAAAGAAAAATCTTTTTTATCCCAAAACAGTAATTTCGTCACACCAGCATCTTCATTGCGATATAATCACTAAGCCTTACTAATCCGATAGATTAACAAAATTTAATCTACATAGCACCGGAATACCAAGCCAATGATAGAAAAACTGACCTTCGGCCTATTTACCCAAGAAGATTCTCGCAGCTTCATGCGCTTGATGGCTTATATTCGCCCTTATAAGACCCGCATTATTTTTGCTTTAATTGCTATCTTCGGCGTTGCCGCTACCGAAAGCTATCTTGCCGCCTTCATTGCCCCACTGGTCAACCAAGGCTTCGCCCCGCCTTCTGCACCACCCGAACTCAATACCACAGGCGGCATCGTCGCCACACTGCAAAACTGTAAAGACCAATTTACCTACCTGATTTGGGGTACTCCCAACAAAGTCTGGGTTGTGCCTGTATTTTTTATCTTTTTGGTCATCATTCGAGGCATCAGCCGCTATGTCAGCACATATTTGCTGACTTGGGTTTCCGTCATGGCAATCAGCCATCTGCGTCACGATATGTTTGCCAAAATGCTGCAACTCTCTTCCAAATTCCATCAGGAAACCCCTTCCGGCACAGTTTTGATGAACATGGTGCAAATGGCGGAATCATCCATCAGCAACGCCAGCAATGTTTTTATCGTACTGACCCGCGATACCATGATTGTCATCGGTTTGGTCTGCGTCCTGCTGTATTTGAACTGGCAGCTCAGCTTGGTCGTCGCCCTGATGTTCCCGTTGCTGTCTTTGTTGTCCCGCTATTACCGTAATCGTCTGAAAGACATTATTGCGGGAGCGCAACTCAGTATCGGCACCATGAACAATGTCGTCAACGAAGTCCATCAAGGACACCGCGTGGTCAAACTCTTCGGCGGCCAACGTCAGGCTGCCGAACGCTTCACCGCTGTCAACGACACCATCGTCCGTCTCGGTAAAAAAATCACTCAAGCGACTGCGGCACGTTCCCCGTTCAGCGAACTGATTGCTTCGTTTGCTTTGGCCGTCGTTATCTTTATTGCCCTTTGGCAGAGTCAGCAGGGGCATACCACCATCGGCGAATTTATGGCATTTATCGTTGCTATGTTGCAAATGCTCAGCCCGATTAAAAACTTGGCGAACATCAGCATCCCTATGCAGACCATGTTTATTGCTTCTGATGCCGTTTGCCAATTCCTCGATACCAAGCCTGAAAAAGATAACGGTACAAAAATCCTGACCAATGTCGAAGGTCGTCTGAAATTTGATAACGTCGATGTCCGCTACCACGCAGACGGTAAAAAAGCCTTGGACGGCTTCAACCTCGACATCCGCCAAGGTGAACGCGTTGCTTTGGTCGGTCGCTCAGGCAGCGGTAAATCCACCGTCGTCAACCTGCTTCCGCGTTTTGTCGAACCAAGCTCGGGCGCGGTTTATTTGGATGATGTGAATATCGAAGACATCAAACTCGACAACCTGCGCTCCCAATTTGCCCTTGTTTCCCAAGATGTCTTTTTGTTTGAAGGCATGCTTTTGGAAAACGTCCGTTACAGCCGTCCCGATGCCACTGAAGAAGAAGTATTGGCAGCCCTCAAAGCCGCGAATTTGCAAGATTTGGTTGAAAGCTCGCCGCATGGTTTGAACCAACAGATAGGTGCAAACGGCAACCAACTCTCCGGTGGTCAGCGTCAACGTGTCGCCATTGCCCGCGCCATTCTGAAAGATGCCCCTATCTTACTTTTGGACGAAGCCACCAGCGCGCTGGATAACGAATCCGAACGCCTTGTACAGCAAGCCCTCGAACGCCTGATGGAAAACCGCACCAGCATCATCGTCGCCCACCGACTGACTACTGTCGAACAAGCCGACCGCATTATTGTTATGGACGACGGGCATATAGTTGAGCAAGGTTCACACGATGAATTGATGGCGCAAAACGGTTACTATGCCATGCTGCGTAATATGCCGAAATTAGACAAATAATTTCACAAACAGCCGTCAAAGAGCGGCGAAGCAATAAAAACAGCGCATCTTATAACTTAAAAAACAGGAAATACTATGAACGTCCTACAAAATATCATCTTCCCTCATATGACTTTTCATGCCCCGGAAGAGATGTATGTCCGATTGAGCAATGAAAAAGTTTATGCCTCTTTAAACAGTAAAACGTTAATCTTTCAAAACGGCGGGAAGGTCAGCTTTGACACTTACTTCAATAGCCTGTCCGTACAACCTTGGCAAAAGAACTGTAAAATCGATGATTTGAAACTATATCTGCAAGGTGAAGGTGAGTTCCTGATACGTATCGGCATACACCGTATTGGATACGCCTCCTACTGGTTGGATGAAAAAGTCATCGCATTAAAAAATGGTCAGATGGAGCATATTGAAGTCAGCGATTGGCAAAAACTGGATTCTGGTATGTTGTTCTTTACTGTACAGGCATTGGGTGAAGGTAGGTTGGAAAAAGGTTTTTGGGCGACCGAAACCCGTCCTCAACAGGATATTAAGCTGGGTATTGTCGTTACCCACTTCAACCGCAAACAATGGGTATTGCCTGCCGTTTCACGTATTCATGATGAGTTACTGACCGACCCCGTCTTCAAGGGAAAAGTAGAGCTGATTATTGTCGATAATTCACAAAATATTACAGCAGAAGAACTGACGGGCAAAACGGACGGCATTACCGTTATTCCGAATAAAAACCTTGGCGGTTCTGGCGGCTTTACCCGCGGCTTGTTGCATTTGAAAGATTGTCAGGATTTTACACACTGCCTGTTTATGGATGATGATGCATCTTGCGAAATTGATTCTATCAAACGCGCTTACAATATACTGAGCTACGGCAAAGTTGAGCGGTTGGCAGTTTCTGGCGCGCTATTGCGTGAAATCGAACCTTTTCGCCTGTTTGAAAAAGGTGCTGTATTCGATGGATCATGCCACCCGTTAAAATCTGGTATGGATATGCGTCATGTCCATGATTTGCTGTTTGCCGAATTGAACGATATTGCACCAAATTACGGAGCTTGGTGGTTCTTCGCATTTAAAATCAACGAAGTTAAAGAATATGCCTTCCCCATTTTTGTCCGTGGCGATGACATCCGTTTTGGGTTAGGAAATGAATTTTCAATCGTTACCATCAATGGTATTGCTTGTTGGGGAGAGGATTTCGCACTAAAGAGCGGACCTATGCCAATATATTTGGATACACGGAACCACTTATTGTATGCGGTGCAAGTAAACAATAAAAAATTGGCATTGAAACAGGCCAGAAACTATATCCTGTCGCAATTATTCTCATATAACTATGCTTCCGCACAAGCCTGCCGCATTGCCGTAGAACACGTTATGCAGGGACCTGATTTCTTTTTGAAAAATATGGATATGGCGGAAGTCCGTCAACAAATCGGCAGTCTGTTGCCGTCTGAAAAACTGACTGCAATTGATCGTGCATCATTGAATATCAAATATCGTTTTAAAACAAAAAAAGAGGAGCGGTGGCACCGCTGGCTGCGGAAAATCACCCTCAACGGTTTCAGGTTGCCTGAGTTTGCATTAAACCTAATCAACCGAAAAAACCGTACTATCTTCCAGCACAAATCTTTTCAAGGCAATGCACGGGAGATTTTCGGCTACCGCAAAGTCATTTACGAATACGAGCCGACCCATACCGGCTATGTTGCAGAAATGAATAAAGAATTATTCTTTAGAGAATATAGTTTGATGAAGAAGATGCTGAAGGATTTGTCTGATAAATTCGATACCCTACATCAGCAGTACGCCAAAGCCGTCCCTGATATGACGAGCGAGCAGTTCTGGCGCGAGATTTATAAGGAAGACTAAACCAGATGAGTAGCAAGATATACATCGCCACCCATACGGATTACTGTTTCCCGCAAAAATCGGGCTACATCCCGATTTTTGCGGGAAGGGCTTTGCATGGCGACGCCTTAACGATACATGGCGACGATGTAGGGGAAAATATTTCCATGCTGAACAACCAATTTTGTGAGTTGACTGTACTGTATTGGATTTGGAAAAACTGCCGTACCGACATAGTCGGCTTAGTGCATTATCGCCGCTATTTTGCCGATTTAAATCATCCTGAAATGAATATTATCCATAAGGATAAGCCGATTTTGGATGTAAGCCGACTTTCTGAATTGATGTCGTCTGAAAATCGGGTTTTCTTGCCTAAACCGCAAGGCTTTGGTAAACGGCGAATTCTCAAGCTGTTTAAAAAACAGCGGACTGTGTATCAGCAATACAAAGATTGCCATTTTAAAAAAGATTGGCTGGAGTTGGAAAAAACCATCAACAGGCTTTTTCCAGCGTATGCCGAAACCTTGGGAAAAGTTAAAAACGATACGCAAATGAGCTGTTGTAATATGTTTATCGCTTATAAATCCTTTGTCGATGCTTATTGCACATGGCTGTTTGAGATTTTGTTTGACTTGTACAACCGGCTGGATACTAGCGGTTACGACAATTATCAGCGACGCATTTTCGGGTTTATGGCGGAACGCCTTTTGAACGTTTATGTCCGACATCATGCTACTGATTTGGACATTCAATATTTAGATATTACTTTTTTGGAGTAAACCATAATGACTCAAAAAACAGAATTCTTAATCGTAGGTGCAGGTTTTACCGGAGCTGTCATCGCACGTGAACTCGCAGAGGCCAGCCATAAAATCACCGTCATCGACCAGCGCGGCCATATCGCGGGCAACTGCCATACCGAGCGCGATCAGGAAACAGGCGTAATGGAACACGTTTACGGCCCCCATATTTTCCACACCGATGACGAAGAAGTGTGGAACTACGTCAATAAACACGGCAAATTCATGCCCTATACCAACCGCGTCAAAACCACCTACAACAATCAGGTCTATTCTCTGCCCGTCAACCTGCATACCATCAATCAGTTTTACCAAAAAGCCTTTTCGCCCGCAGAAGCGTACCAGCATATTACTGAAATAGCTGATAACTCGATTGTCGAGCCGAAAAACTTTGAAGAACAAGCCCTGAAATTCATCGGTAAAGACTTATACGAAGCCTTCTTCAAAGGTTATACCCAAAAACAATGGGGACGCAGCCCGATTGAGCTGCCCGCCAGCATTCTTAAACGACTGCCTGTACGTTTCAACTACAACGACAATTATTTCGCACACCGCTTCCAGGCCATCCCCAAGGATGGCTATACCGTCGTCGTACAATCCATCCTGAACCATCCGAATATTTCAGTATCTCTCAATACAGCATTTTCCGTAGAAGCGGCAGAAGGTAAACACATTATTTGGACGGGCAAGTTGGACGAATACTTCCAATATGCGAAAGGTCGTTTGGCATACCGTACGCTGGACTTTGAAAAACACTCTGCTGAAGGCGACTTCCAGGGCTGTGCGGTCATGAATTACGGCAATGCCGACATTCCCTACACCCGCATCGCCGAACACAAACACTTCACCCCCTGGGAAGAACACGAAAAAACCATCTATTTCAAAGAGTTCAGTCGTGAGTGCGGAGAGAACGACATCCCCTACTATCCAGTAAACCTGAGCAGCTCTTCCGGCCTGCTGGAAGGCTACTTCGCCCTTGCTGAAAAGGAAAACGGCGTAACCTTCGCCGGTCGCCTGGGTACCTACCGCTATATGGATATGGACGTTACCATTAAAGAAGCCTTGAAATTAAGCCGCCGTATGCTTGAAGATTTGAATGCGGCTAAACCTTTAGCAAGTTTTTACCATAAATAAAGCGTCAAGGTCGTCTGAAACCGGTTTTCAGACGACCTGTCCTATAAAATGAAGTCGTCTGAAACAGACTAACGATTCACAGCATTACATCCTGATTATGAATAAAACCATCATCCTTGCTGTCCCCTATATGTACGGGTTGGACAAGTGCATAGAAAAAAACCTGTGCTACCACGGCTTCAATGTTATCAATCTCTGTTACGACGACAGGGACTCATACTATCCGCACATAGGCTGCCGTATTCTCAGTTTATATCATAAATACATTAAAAAAGATGGCGATTATAAGAAAAAACTGAAATATTCCCGCTACCGCAAGCAGATAACAGAAAAACTGGCTTCCTTGGGAAGTGGCAAAGCAGACTACGCCCTTTGCATCCGCGCCAATATTTATCCCAAAGAAATCATTTCTGCCATCCGCGAACACAGCAAAGTATGCGTCAACTACCAATGGGACGGTATCGACCGTTTCCCTGACATCATCGAATATTTGCTCTATTTTGACCGCTGCTGGGTGTTCAATAAAAACGATGTGGGAAAATACCCCCAACACCGTTTCAAAGCGACTACCAATTTCTATTTCGATTTTCCGATTGAGGGAAATGGAAAAACGGAGGGCCTTTATTTTTTAGGCGGCTACGAGGCGGGCAGAGAACACCAAACCTCCATTTTTCTTGATGAAGCACGCCAACTGGAACTGCCGTTGGATTTCTACATCTACTGCAAAGACGACCGTGCAAGCAAAATTTTTGGCAACGACGGCATTACCTATTTGAATCGACAAAGTATCCTGAGCTTCGAGCAAAACCTGCAAAAAGTCAAAAACTGCCTGGCAGTCGTCGATTTTGTCCAATTTGAAAATTACGGCTTGTCTTTCCGTGTATTCGATGCCCTGTGTTTCGACAAAAAACTGATTACCACCAATAAGGCAGTAGCGGAATGCGACTTCTACCATCCCAACAATATCTTCATTTGGGACGGGGAAAGCCTTGACGGATTGAAAGACTTTTTCAGACGGCCTTACCATCCGCTTCCCGAAGAAATAAAAGCCAAATACGCCTTCGGCAACTGGGTCCGCCGAATCCTCGACATATCAGACGAAGTATAAACAGATACTATGCCGACAGAACAAAAAACAATTATCCTGGGCATGCCCGCTGACAACCAAATTTACCGTGTTATTGAAGCTGCTCTGAATCATCACGGCTTCAACGTCATCAGCGTCATCATGGATAATCTGAATTTCCGCTATCCTTCCCTTTCTGATCGTTTGAAAGTCAAATTCAGGCAACTAGTGCTGAGAGATAAAAACGCAAAAAAGAAGCTTATATCCACTCAGTTAATGCGAGATGTCAAAAACAAACTGATAATGCATAGTAAAGCAGATTACGCTTTGTTTATTCGAGGTGATGTTTTTTCACTTGAATTTTTAGATATGATTAAACGCCATACTCGTCATGGTAATATGATCAACTACCAATGGGACGGCATCGACCGTTTCCCTGCTATTTGGGATTGCGCCGACCGGTTCGACCGCATTTACGTTTTTGATCCCGCCGATATGCGAAATCCGAAACATCCTTTCCTGCCAGCCACCAATTTCTATTTCGACCACGACGTCAACCTGCCCGAAAACCCACCCAACGATTTCTATTTTATCGGTTGGCATATACCTGACCGCGCCCCGATTATTTCTGCTTTTGGCAAAGCAGCTGAAACGTTGGGCTGGAAACTTGACTTCAATATCGGCAGTATAAATACCGACGTCGATACCCTCCGCCGTTTTTATCCTACGGAAAACATAAAAATCTTCATCGGTGTCAGAAGTTTCGCAGACAACCTCGAAGCCGCTAAACAGGCAAAAATCCTGATAGATTTCAAAACGCCCGTTCACAACGGCCTCTCTCTCCGCCCCTTCGAAGCCCTCGGCTACCGCAAAAAATTAATTACCACCAACACCGAAATCAAAAAATACGATTTTTATCACCCCAACAATATCTTCGTTTGGGACGGTAAGAGTTTGGACGATTTGGCAGAATTTGTCGCCAAACCCTACTGTGAACTGCCGCCCGAAATCTACCAAAAATACAGTTTCGGCAACTGGTTGCGCTATATTCTGGACATCCCGCCCCATCAAAAAATCACCCTGCCCGAATAAACGGAGAGATCGTCTGAAATTTGCCGATATAGAAGATTAAAATAGGAATGCCCGCATCGTCATTCTCGCGCAGGCGGGAATCTAGAGATTTGAGATTACGGTAATCCCTAAACATCTCTGAAAGATTAAGATCGGGATTCCCACCTGCGCGGGAATGACAATACGGAGGCTTCTTATTTTATTTCAGACGACCTTAAAAATTAGATTCATCACACTATTTATGCTATAAGGTCGTCTGAAATAAACAGACTCCATTCTTCGAAACAAGGAAACAAAACATGAGTACACAAGATTTGAGCGGCAAAATCGCTTTAGTAACCGGCGCATCGCGCGGTATTGGTGCGGCGATTGCCGATACTTTGGCTGCGGCCGGTGCAAAAGTTATCGGTACAGCCACCAGTGAGAGCGGTGCGGCTGCAATCAGCGAACGCTTGGCACAGTGGGGCGGCGAAGGCCGTGCATTGAATTCTGCTGAACCTGAAACCATCGAAAACCTGATTGCCGACATCGAAAAAGAATTCGGCAAACTGGATATTTTGGTCAACAACGCCGGCATTACCCGTGACAACCTCCTGATGCGCATGAAAGAGGAAGAATGGGACGACATCATGCAGGTCAACCTCAAATCTGTGTTCCGTGCCTCCAAAGCCGTATTGCGCGGCATGATGAAACAGCGTACCGGCCGCATTATCAACATCACATCCGTTGTCGGCGTGATGGGCAATGCCGGTCAAACCAACTATGCGGCGGCAAAAGCAGGCTTAATCGGCTTCTCCAAATCTATGGCACGTGAAGTCGGCAGCCGCGGCATTACCGTCAACTGCGTCGCCCCCGGCTTTATCGACACCGATATGACCCGAGCCCTGCCGGAAGAAACCCGCAAAACCTTTGAAGCGCAAACTTCTTTGGGCAAATTCGGTGAAGCGCAAGATATTGCCGATGCAGTCTTGTTCTTGGCTTCTGATCAGGCAAAATACATTACCGGTCAGACACTTCATGTCAACGGCGGCATGTTGATGCCTTAAACCATTTGAGACCTTTGCAAAATTCCCCAAAATCCCCTAAATTCCCATCAAGACATTTAGGGGATTTTCCATGAGCACCTTCTTTCAGCAAACCGCCCAAGCCATGATTGCCAAACACATCGACCGTTTCCCAC